>CAYSII010000001.1:0-193323 GCA_964431125.1 uncultured Methanolinea sp.
TCGTGGGGGGCCTGACCCATAGTGTTCTCGATCTCCTCGCGTTTCCCGGAATCCCCCTGCTGTATCCGTTCAGCGTAAAGAAAGTCTCTGTTGGGATCTTTCCCGGGCCAAGTCTCCTGCTCTTTTTCACAAGTACTCTTTTTCTTGTTCTTATCATCAGCAATCCCGCGGCCATGCAATGGCTGCCCGTTTACTCCCTTTTTATCATGGGAGTGATCGTTGCCCATGCAGGGCTCCGGGTGATCGCAGTTTTCCGGTTCGGGAGGGTAGCGATCCCGACATTCAACCCCCTCAAATGGCTGGTCGTTTTGGACACGGGGGATGCGTACCATGTTTTCTTCTCGTCCCTCCTCTCCCGCCCGGCAGAAAAACGGGTGTATCCGAAGTGTACAGGGGACCTGCCTCAAGAATGGTCAGAAAACAGCCAGAATCCGGAGATCCGGAGGTTTATGTACAATTCGTATATTGTCGTCTCCGAGATGAGGGATGGGCAGAGAATCCTCCGTGACCCCCTCAGGGAAGACGGATACGTATTCTATCCGCCACAGCACACCCGGGTCATGCTCCGGGATGGGTCGGATGGCAAGGTCTAGCCGGCCCGCAATAAGGCGAGTCACGAGGGAAAAGCCCCTGTTCAATGGGTATTAAGTAGGTGTGTTTTTATATAGAATAAGGAGGTTCGATTGGCATTGCATGACGTGACGATTCCCAGCGTGAATATCGGTGTGGTGGGACACGTTGACCACGGAAAGACGACACTCGTCTACGGTCTGACAGGGACATGGACAGACCGCCACAGCGAGGAGATAAAGAGAGGTATTTCAATACGCCTGGGATATGCCGATGCCACTTTTTACAGGTGCGAGCGCTGCGAGGGCCCGGATTCTTTTGGAACACAGCCCACCTGCCCGGCCTGCGGAGGCAGGGCAGTACCGTTCCGTTCCGTATCGTTCGTGGATGCCCCGGGTCACGAGACCCTCATGGCAACAATGCTCTCGGGGTCTGCACTCATGGACGGCGCGATGCTCGTTATCGCTGCAAATGAGGCATGTCCCCAGCCCCAGACAAAGGAACACCTGATGGCTCTCCAGCTTGTCGGGATCCGCAATATCGTGATCGTGCAGAACAAGATTGATGTCGTCCCGCAGAAGGAGGCGATCAGGCATTACGAACAGATAAAGGCGTTTGTAAAGGGTACAATTGCTGAAAATGCTCCTATAATCCCGGTTTCAGCCCAGAAAACAATCAACATCGGACCCCTCGTCGAGGCCCTTGACCAGACCATTCCCGTTCCCGAGCGTGACCCGAATGCCGAACCGCTGATGCTGCTTGCGCGGTCCTTTGATATCAACAAGCCCGGCTCGAACTGGCGTGACCTGAAGGGAGGTGTTGTCGGCGGGTCACTGATCAGGGGAATCCTCCATGAGAACGATGATATCGAGATCCGACCGGGGAGACAGGTCCAGGCGGAGAACAGGATCCGGTGGGAGCCTATCGGGACGAAGATCACGACCATCAACGCGGGCTCGAAAAAGGTGACCGAGGCAACTCCCGGTGGGCTGCTTGGCATCGGGACGAAACTTGATCCGGCACTGACAAAAAGCGATGCGCTTGCAGGGCAGGTGGTTGGCCATCCCGGAAAACTGCCTCCCGTATGGGACAGGATCCGGTTCCGTGTCACCCTCATGGAGCGCGTCGTCGGGGTTACCAGCGAGACACAGATCGAGCCCCTCAAGCACAACGAACCCCTGATGCTCTCGGTCGGGACCGCAGTCACGGTAGGGATCGTGGTCAATACCCGGAAAGACGTTGTCGAGACCACGCTGAAGAGACCGGTGTGCGCGGAGCCCGGTGCACGGATTGCCATCAGCCGCCAGGTGGGAGGGAGATGGCGACTGATCGGGATGGGTGTCCTGACCGAGTGAAGGTCCTCTTTGATGCAAACGCCCTGATGATTCCCTACAGGTTCAGGGTGGACATCTTTGCGGAGCTCGGAAATATTATTGGGGCATATGAACCATTGATCCTGACAGAAGCACTCCGCGAGCTTTTCGGGCTCTCCCGAAGCCATGGGCAGGAGGGGAGTGCTGCCCGCCTTGCTCTGGCGCTTGCCGGGAGGTGCCACGAGGTACCAAGCGGGTACTCGAGCGGGAGCGTGGATGAAAAGATTCTCTGGTATGCCCGGGAGCACGGTTGCATGGTGTTCACAAACGATAAAGTTCTGCGGGATCTCCTCCTCTCCGCGGGAGTCCCTGTCATCACACTTATGCAGAAGAAGAAACTTGGTTTATTGAGGAGTTAGCACGAGGGAGAGTGGAGCATGTACTACAGGATGGAGATGTCTGACAAGGTGCGGGTCCCGCCGCACCGCATGGGTGAGGAACTGTCGCGGGTTATCCTGGACGTCCTCCAGGAGCACCTCGAGGGGAGCATCGACAAGGAGATAGGTATTTTTATCGCCATAACCCGGGTCATCTCGATAGGCGAAGGCGAGATCGTCCCCGGGGACGGCGCCATTTACTATGATGTCGACTTCGAGGCTGTCGTGCTCCGGCTCTCCCTCCAGGAAGTCATGGAGGGACTCGTGGTGGAGACCACGAGTTTCGGTGCGTTCGTGAGCCTCGGCCCCATCGATGCCATGCTCCACGTGAGCCAGATATCCGACGAGTACATCAACTACGACGAGAAGAATGCACGGCTCATCTGCCAGGAATCAAAGAGGTTCATCAGCGTCGGGGAAGCGGTCAGGGTGCGGATCGTCACCCTCTCCCTGAACGAGAGGGAGCCCCGTGACAGCAAGATCGGCCTGACGATGCGCCAGGCAGGACTCGGGACAGCACGCTGGCTCGAGGAGGAGATGGCAAGGGAGAAGGAGAAGGCAAAAGGCGGTGGCGAACGTGGCAGCCGTTAGGAAGAAACTCGTCTCGGTCTGCAGGGAGTGCCACAGGGTCGTCGAGGGAGAGGCCTGTCCTGTCTGCGGGACATCCAACCTCTCCACAGACTGGGCGGGATACCTGGTCGTCATCGACCCGAAGAACTCCGAGATCGCCAGGAAGATGAACATCACCCTTCCCGGCAGGTACGCCCTGAAGGTCCGCTGATGCTGCACCTCCCGGATCACCACCGCCACCTCTTCAGGGTTCCGTTCGGGAGGCTCGAACCTGATTTTGGCTCCGTTGTCAAGGAGATTGCAGGCTCTTTTCTCTCCACAGTGGGAGACATCGTCACCTGTAATGCCGTCAGGCACGGGTTCGTTCCATCCGTTGCAGTCATCGATGGTCACACGATGCGAAAGCCCTGCAACCGAACTCCGGCGGTTTTCCCAAGAGTCTTTCATGCGGCAAACCCTGCAGGAACGATCACCCGTGAACTGGTCAGCGCACTGGAGAGAGCCGTTGCATCGCCCCCCGCGCTCGTCGTCGTCGAGGGCGAGGAGGATCTCGCCGTCATCCCCCTGGCACTTCTCGTGCCGTCCGGAAGCATCATCCTCTACGGCCAGCCGGGCGAGGGGGTTGTCATCCGGAGGATCGATGAAGCAGCACGGGAAGATGCCCGTAGGCTCCTTGCATGTTTTGTCCCGGAACCTGGAGAAGGGGCCGATCCCTGATTACGGGGCAGGGAGGGGAATCGGGGGAGAGTATATCCCGGGTGGAGATCCGGGTCGGCCGGCATGCGTCCGGCCTGGGGCACAGGATATAAATAACTCAGGCGTCTATAATAAGAGGATACCGAGTGGATATTCATGGAGATCGTGGTTACCAGGGATGCCCGGAATGAACTGCTCGGGCGCAGGGAGGTTGATTTCGTCCTCCGCTTTGACGGCCCGACACCATCGCGCATGCAGGTTCAGGCAAAGCTTGCGGCAATGCTGAACGCAAAGGAGAACCAGGTTGCACTGGACACGCTCAGGACGAGCTTCGGGATGACCTCCTGTACCGGGAAGGCAAGGATATACGATACCGAGGAGAGGAGGAACATGACCGAGAGGCAGTTCCTCCTGAAGCGTGGTATCCCGAAGCCCAAGGAAGAGGGAGCGTAAAACCAATGGCAGCAAAGAAGAAGGCAAAGGGGAAAAAACCCGGCAGAGCGACATATTACACTGTCTCCGGCGGCAAGGTCACGTTCTCGGCGAAGTTCTGTCCCCGCTGCGGCCCCGGGATCATCCTTGCCAACCATCCTGACCGCGCAGCATGCGGCAAATGTGGTTACACTGAGTTCAAGAAGACCGCCTGAACGGGACAGCTGCGGCCTGAACCTGCATTACCATGGAAAACGGCCGACCCTAAAACCTCTCTATGCCAGATATCGGCCCGGTTCTTGGAATCGAGGGGACAGCATGGAACCTCTCTGCAGCCCTTTTTGAACGTGATCTCGTCGCGCTTTTCCAGAAACCCTACATGCCCCCCCAGGGAGGAATCCATCCCCGGGAGGCTGCCCAGCACCATGCAGCCCACATGAAAGAGGTCATCGCCCGGGTCATGCCTCCGTCAGGGCGGATTGGCGGTGTCGCATTCTCCATGGGTCCGGGGCTCGGGCCATGCCTCCGGACCGTTGCGACTGCAGCCCGGGCACTTGCAATCGCCCTTGATGTCCCGCTGGTGGGTGTCAACCACTGTGTTGCCCATGTCGAGATCGGTCGCTTCGCAACGGGAGCGGCGGACCCGATCGTCCTCTATGCGAGCGGGGCAAACACGCAGGTCATCGGGTACCTCAACCGGCGGTACCGGATCTTTGGTGAGACACTGGACATAGGCCTTGGGAATGCCCTCGACAAGTTTGCACGGAGCCGGGGGCTTCCCCACCCCGGCGGCCCCGAGGTCGAAAGGCTCGCCGGGAAGGGCCAGTACATCGAGCTCCCGTACACTGTCAAGGGGATGGATCTCGCATTCTCGGGCCTCGTGAGCGCGGCAAAAGACCATCCCGGAGCCCTCGAGGACGTCTGCTGCGGTCTCCAGGAGACCGCATTTGCCATGTGCGTGGAGGTGACCGAGCGGGCGCTTGCCCATGCAGGAAAGGACGAAGTCCTCCTCGTGGGAGGCGTGGGGGTCAACCGCCGGCTCCAGGAGATGCTATCCACGATGTGCGCGGAGAGGGGTGCAACACTCCATGTCCCCGAGAGGAAGTATATGGGAGACAATGGCGCAATGATTGCCTATACCGGGAGACTGATGCTCGAGAGAGGCATTGCGATGGCTCCGGAAGAGACGCGGGCAAACCCCGTGTTCCGGGCAGACCAGGTCGAGGTGACATGGTGGGATGGAGGATCGGCACGGGGCGAACGGAAGGCAAAGAACCGGGATCCGGGTGTCGCCCGGGGCGCTGAAGCAGTCGTCAGGGTGGGCACCGAAGTGGTGACAAAGCAGCGCCAGAGAAAAGCCTACAGGCAGCCCGGACTCGATACACGCCTCATTGCAGAACGGACGCGGGCAGAGGCCCGGCTGATCTCCATGGCACGGAGGAACGGTGTCCCCACTCCCATTGTCAGGGACGTGACGGCTGACACGATTGTGATGGAGAGAATTGCAGGATCCCTCCTGCGAGACGAGATCTCGGGGGAGAACCTCTACCTGGCAGGAGAGACTGTCGGCAGGCTCCACGCGGCGGGAATCGTCCACGGCGACCTGACGACGAGCAACATGATCTGCAGGGGAAATAGGATCTTCCTCATCGATTTCGGGCTGGCACAGGTTTCAGGAGAGCTCGAGGCACGCGGTGTCGACCTCCACGTCCTGTTCCAGACCCTCGAGAGCACAACCAACAATTATCCCACCCTGAAGGAGGCATTCCTGCAGGGGTACCGCGCGGAATTTCCGGGTGCAGACGAAGTCATCGTGCGGGAACAGGAGATCGAGCGGCGGGGAAGGTACTTGTGAAGTTAACGGTCGTCACGAACAACCCCCACAAGGCAGAGGAGATCGCCCTCTTCTTCAGGGACGTGGCAGAGGTGACGCACGTCGCCCTCGACTGCCCGGAGATCCGGGACGAGAGTGTCGGGAGGATCGCGACAAAAAAGGCCGAGTTTGCGTTCCAGGTTCTCCGGACTCCCCTGATATGTGACGATACGGGTTTTTACATCCATGCACTCAACGGGTTCCCCGGACCCTATGCAGCGTTCGTGCACAAGACAATCGGAAACGAGGGCATCCTGCGGCTGATGGAAGGAGTTTCCGACCGGAAAGCCCATTTCGAGACTGCTGTTGCATACGCCGACGGGAAGAGAATACGGGTCTTTCCCGGGAGGATACAGGGCAGGATAGTCCGTCCGCGGGGGCAGGGGGGGTTTGGGTATGACCCGATCTTCGAGTGGCGGGGGCGGACACTTGCCGAGATGTCACCCGAAGAGAAGAACAGGATCTCGCACCGTGCCCGTGCCCTCCGGCGGCTCCGTGACTTTCTCGTCTCCCGCGGAGAGGAAAAGAGCGTCTCCCCGCCGTGATATACAAAATATTATCTCTTCAAAAGTCCTTTATTTTAAGACATAATTTCGGTGTTTGATCATGGCACGGTTCCCGGAAGCTGAAGCACGGTTACTCAACGTGAAGATATGCATGAAATGCAACGCGAGAAACGCCATCCGCGCGACGAGATGCCGCAAGTGCGGATACCAGAACCTCCGGCCGAAGAACAAGGAACGCAAGGCCTGATCTCTCAGGCCGAATAATAGGTCACCTTTTTTCCCCGCTCGCTGTATTCTCCGCGGAAAGTCTCTATATTCCTCTTGTACCCTATCCTCTCTGCAAATCCCAGCTCGCGCAGTCTCTGGCGCACCCGCATCACATCAGCCTCGTCCCTCCAGTCACGGGTGTACACGTAGATCACCTTCCGGTCGTCCCGCGAGTCAGGGTCGGGACGTGCCGTGCTCACCTTCGAGGATATCCCCAGCTCCCCCCGGCAGGTCGCGTCCCTCACCCGTGCCCATGCTTCGTCGACCTCGTCCGGCGGGACGAAGATGAGCCATTTTCCGGCCAGTTCGTCCTCGATCGCGTCGGGGGGGACTCCGGGGGCGTCCTGGACGATCCAGTGCATGGTTGTCGTCTTCCCGGGGATCACTCCCTCCCCCTGGAAGATGAGCTGGTAGACCCCCTCTCGCCCGCCATACCTCCTCTCCAGCACCTCCCCGAGTGCCGGGTAGTCCGAGCAGAACCGACTGAATACCCCGGAAAAAGTGTCCCAGAAGTCGATCCGGTTCTCGACCAGGGAGAAGAGGACAAGACCACGGTCATGGAGCTCCCGGTTCAGCAGGTGCAGGAAGAGCCCGCAGGCAAGGTCTGAGAGCGAATCCGGATCGATCTCACTCATACATGAAGGTTGCGGGAACGACTAAAAAAGGGTATGGGGATGCATCACGCCCGGAGGAGAGAGTCTGCGAGTGTTGCCGCGTGCTCGCCGGAGAGGAGCATGCCACCGAAGATCGGGCCCATCCGGTGTTCGCCGGCAACGGCGTTGGCAGCCATCCCACAGACCACGAGCCCGGGGAAGATCTCCCGCGTATGGGAGAGGATTGCGTTCTCTGCACGGTCAGCCCACATGGTTCCTTCTCCCTTCACCCGGATGTTACCTCCCTTCTTCTCGACGAGGCGTGCGAGCACGGCGTCGTGGCCGGTCGCGTCAATGGCAACCCGGCAACCCAGGGTCAAAGGGTCGATGTGGAGTCCCGCCATCTCCACCGGGGTCCAGTTCAGGACGAGACCCGAGAGCCTCCGGTCGCCGCGGATCATCACGTCCTCGACGGAAAAGAGCGTGAAGAACTCGACACCCGCATCGCAGGCAGCACAGGTGAGTTTTGCAACTGCCTCAACGGACGAGGAGACATAGTATCCTTCCCGGAAAGGTGTATACCTGATCGAGAACCGGTCGAGAAGCCTTCTGGCCTCCTCCTGGACGACGATCCGGGGAAACATCATCCCGCCTCCCCACATCCCGCCCCCGACCGATAGCTTCTTCTCGATGAGGCCGACGCGGTGTCCCCTCTCTGCGAGGAGGGCAGCTGCAGAAAGACCCGATGGCCCGCCACCGACGACAGCAACGTCCATCTCCATGAAATCGAGGAATCTCTCGAGATGGGACGCAACAATTGCCCTGCTGATAGTTATTTCGTCAAGACCCATGGTGTGATCTCCGTGAACGGATGTGGCACTCCTCCGCAGACGAAACATCCTATTTCCGGGTCAGAATGCCATTGGAGGAATATTTATAGATTTTGTAGGGCAAATAAGTAACTTATGAAAGTGTGGAAGCGCGATCTCGGACTCACGCTGAGGATATGGCTGACCATGTTCCTCCTCTTCCTCGTGTACCTGGTCTTCCTTGCAGTCCTCTCCATGCTCGGCGTGGGACTCCCCATCCTTGTCGTACTCGTATTCGGGATGGCGTTCATCCAGTATTTCTTCTCGGACAGGCTCGTCCTCTGGAGCACGAGGGCACGGGTGGTGGAGAGGGACGAGTATCCCCAGCTCTACGGGATGGTCGAGAAACTGGCAGCTGAGGCCAGCTTACCCATGCCCCGTGTCGCGATCATGCAGTCACCTGTACCGAATGCGTTTGCCACCGGGAGGAGCCCGCGCCATGCCGTGGTAGCAGTCACCGACTCGATCATGCGACTGCTCTCGCCGCGGGAGCTCGAGGCTGTCATCGCCCACGAGCTCTCCCACGTCAAGAACAGGGATGTCCTGACCATGACGGTTGCGAGTTTCGTGGCCATGATCGCTGCGCTGATCATGAATAACTTCCTGTTTGCGAGCATGTTCTCGCGCAGGGAGGATAACCCCTGGATCATCGCAGGCATTGTGGCCATCGTCGTCTACTTCGTCTCCCAGCTCCTGATCATGGCTCTCTCCCGGTACAGGGAGTTTTCAGCGGATCGCGGAAGTGCATACATCACGGGGCGGCCAAGAGACCTGATCACGGCCCTCGAGAAGATCAGCGGCCGGATGGACTATATCCCGCCCGAGCAGAAACGGATGGTCGAGAGTGCGAACGCCTTCTTCATCATCCCGGCACTCTCGGGAGCAACCCTGATGGAGCTCTTCTCCACCCATCCACCCCTCGAGAAGAGGATTGCGGCTCTCGAGAAGGTCGAGCTCGAGATGAGGGGCTACTAAAAAAGGATTTACCTCTCCCTCTCCCTTTTCAGGATATCAAACCGCAGGAGCGGACTCTCCCTCTTACCCTGTTCGATCTCCCCCAATTTATCAAAAGAGGCTGATTCTGGTCTCTTCCGGGCAGGGAGGGTCAGGGAACACAAAGCATAATATCCTTCATTTCCAAAATAAAGAGACGCACTGCATCGATGGTCTAGTGGCATGACTTAGGCCTTCCAAGCCTATAGCCCGGGTTCAATTCCCGGTCGATGCACTTCGGGCTCGTGGTCTAGCTGGCTATGACGTCGCCTTCACACGGCGGAGGTCAGGAGTTCGAATCTCCTCGAGCCCATCTCCTTTTGATGAAATCGGCAAGGTAACAGGTTTAACCTTGTTTTTCGCATCCAGGATGAGGGAATCACTGAATCGAGACGCATTCGTGACAGATTCGTAAAGGAAACCGGATGAGTCTTCGATAACGTGAAGGTGCACTCTCCTGTCTATGCCCGGGACGTTTGTTTCTCGTTCAAATTCATCATTATTTTGGCATTTCTTACCTGAAATGGCCGGATTTACAGATATTGTTCATCTCAGGGATCGGTCCGCCCGAACATCCGGGTATGCCCCGGCTGTGTCCTCTTCATGAAAGCAGGGTGACAGGTCTGATGACCGGGGGAACCGCGAGTTTCTGGGAGTACTGCATTCCATGGCGGGGTGAGAAGACCAGAGTACCTTTCTGGCCGGGCAGGAGCGGCACGGGCAGTGAAACAAGGATTTCGAATACCTCGTGCGCCTCGAGGATATCATCGGCATCGGCACTTTTCCCTGGCAGGAGGTTGTACTTTCGGACGATCGCCCATTCACCCGGCCCGACCTTCTTTTCCCGTGTCTTTTGCAGAAGTAAAACGGAGTCCTTCGTGACGAGCGCAAGACCCATGGAATCGGTATCGATTGCGAGATCCCCAACAAGGGGAGTGATGGAGAGGATGACAAAACCAATGGCATTCTGGTTTTCCATGACCGGGACTGCTGCAATTCCCTCAATCTCCCGGGATGTGCCTGGATAACCCACCGGGGTTCCTGTAACACGGATGGACTCCCCGCTCTGCTGCACCGACCGGATGACAATACCTCCGGGCTGCGTGAAATCGTCACGATCAAGAGACGGGAAGGCCATGAAAACCGGTACGCAGGCAAGGATAACGATGAACAGGATGACCGGGAAGAGGCCAGAAATACCGGGTTCGACCCGTTGCATCGAACTCATCTTTCCAATTTATTGTCTCCTTGAACCGGGAATGCAAAGAGTTTTTCGGGGCGTGACAGAATTCATGGAAGGTGTCATTCCCCGGAAGAAAGGGGGAGCCGGAGGCGCCGATCGGGACAATCAGATACTATATAACGCAGAGCGTCAATGAATACTGCAGTGGTATGAGGAGGGGACAATCCGCCCGGGGATATGGCAGGGCTGTACTCGTGCTTGCAGCACTCACCTTACTCCTTGCACCGGCCGGCACCGTCCTTGCAGACACTCCTGCCGAGATGGCCCAGGGTCTCATGCGGAGGGCAGACGATCTCGTTTTACAGGGACAATACACCGCAGCAATCGATCTCTACCATGAAGCAATCGAGCTTGACCCCTACAGCAGCCAGGTCTGGAACAGGCTCGGGATCGCCCAGATGAAGGTCGGCAGATTTCCGGATGCGGTGGAGTCGTTTGAAAAAGCACTCACCATCGACCCTTACTATACAGCCGCATGGAAGAACAAGGGAGATGCCCTCCAGGCCATGGAGAAGTTCCAGGCTGCCATCGATTCCTATGACAGGGCCCTCGCCATCTATGCAACCGATCTCTACACCCTCTACGAGAAGGGGGTCTGCCTCCAGAAGATGGGACGACCAGATAAAGCCATGGAGATCTATACCGAGGTGGTCCGGCTCGCAGAGAGAGAGATGAGGCGGAACCCCAACGAGGCAAGGTTCAATGCCCAGCTCTGGACGACCAAGGGCGATGCCCTTGCCCACCTTGGCAGGTACCAGGAGGCGCTCGATGCCTACCAGGAAGCAATACAGATAAACCCGAAGATGGAGAGAGCCATCGCGGGAATGCAGAGTGTCAACGAGACCCTCCTTCGGGCCCGGAGCTCGCCGGAGATCCTCCAGACAGCAGTCCTGCCGGAGACAACAGTAACGAGGAAGACAGCAGCGCCTCTTGATCCCATGCACCTCACCCTGCCTCTCCTGATTGCGACACTCGTTCTCGCAGGAAGGGGGTCGCAGAAAAAGTCCTAAAACCGCTGTAAACAAAGAAAGAGCTGGATAGAGATGGTCTTTTTTCACCTCATTCTCACCGATGACTGCAATCTCTGCTGCAGTTACTGCAGGGGCAGGGTTCATTCCGGAGATGTCCTGCCGGGAAAAGAACGGGACGTTTCAATCGACTGGGATCTCCCCCCGGATCTCGCGTTCCCCCTGCAGGATCTCTACTCGTTCCTCTCGAAAGATCCTTCTGCCTGCCTGACATTCTATGGTGGAGAGCCATTGCTCAGGATCCCCCTCATCATGGAGATCATGGACAATGCCCCTGTTCAAAGATTCATGATCCAGACAAACGGTCTCCTCCTCTCCCGCCTTCCTGCTAGGTACCGCAACCGGTTCGAGACCATCCTGGTCTCGCTCGACGGGACAGAAGAGGTAACCGACCGGCACAGGGGGGAGGGAACGTATCACCGTGTCATGGAAAACGTGCGAGATCTCGTCGATGGTGGTTTTTCCGGGGAGATCATCGCCCGCATGACCATCGGACAGGACACGGATGTCCACGAGGCGGTCAGCTTCCTTGCCGGGAACTCACTTTATCCGTTCCGGTCCATCCACTGGCAGCTCGATGCGGATTTTTCGGGAGATCCATCGATGCAGACATTCTGCGAGTGGGCCCGGACGAGCTACAACCCGGGTATCCGGAGACTGGTGGATGACTGGGTATCCTGCATGGAAGAAGGCGGCGGTGTCCGGATGTGGTACCCTTTCCTGCAGCCCACACAGGATCTCCTCAAAGGACAGAAAAGTCCCCTCCGGTGTGGTTCCGGCCATGCGAACTACACCATCATGACAGATGGCCACATCGGTCCCTGCCCTGTCATGGTCGGGATGAAGGATTTCTATGTCGGGCACATCACGACGGCAGATCCCCGGGGCCTGCCGGAGGTCAGGGTCGAGTCCGGGTGCCAGGCGTGTCACCTCCGTGACTTCTGCGGCGGGAGGTGCCTCTACGCACAGGTCATGAGGCCGTGGCCCGATGCGATGAGAAGGGTCGTGTGCGGAACGGTTGAGAACCTGCACGACTGCCTGCAGGGAGCACTGCCCCGGGTGAGGAAGGCCATCCGGGAAGGACTGATAGAGGAGAGCGACTTCGCCCACACCCGGTACAACGGCTGCGAGATCATCCCGTGAGGTATCTCTGCATTACCTGTGGTAGGCCTCGCCCCGGTTGATCCGGCATGCCCGGTAGATCTGTTCGAGGAGGATGAGACGGGCAAGCTGGTGGGGAAACGTCATACGAGAGAGCGATAATATATGCGTCGCTTCTGATTTCACGGATTCTGCCACGCCAAGGGGACCTCCCACGACGAAGGCAACCCGGGCCGAACCGGACAACTCCCAGCCCTTCATTCTTCCTGCAAGCTCCTCGCTGCTCCATTCCTCCCCCTCGACCGCACAGGCGATCCGGACTGCCGCACCCTCCCAGGCGGCACGTATCCGTGCAGCTTCGCGGGCAAGGAGGATCCCGCGTTCCCCGTCACTCAATCTCTCCGGGATCCTCTCGTCGGAGACCTCATGGATCTCGACCCTCAGGTAGGGTTTGATCCGTGCACAGTAGTCGCAGATCCCCTCCTGGAGGTAGGACTCTCTCACCCGCCCAACACCGATGATGCGGATCTGCATCACCCCTCGTTGGGGGCCAAACAGCATTAACATGAGCCCTTCCCTACCGGGATGGCATTGAATACCAGGACCTGGGATCAGTTGGCCGGAGATAGGTGAACACTTTCACCCTCCACGGCGGGAGTTTATCCGTGACACTGTCCGATACCTGGAGTGAGGAGGCCCAAAAGAATGAAGGCCTCCCCCTGCAACCCTCCAAAAAAACGCCACCCTGATTGGGAAGGACCCGCAAACTCCCCCCCTTTTTTTCCCGGGTCCTCACTTCTCATCGCGGAGCACAACATCTCCATGGAGAGAAAAACTCCCTTTTATCCTCCCCATTCCCCCTTGCGTAAAGGTACTCGATCATCACCGCGGACAGGATTGCAACTCCAGAAAAATGGCGGAACCAGATAAAGACCAGCCCATGGGATCGCGACCCGGGGAGGGGGGCAGTAGCCCCTCAGGGTTCCCGTTCGTGGACCGTGAGGGAATCGGAGGAGAATTCTGCCGTTTTATCCACTTCAGACCGCACAGCGAAAAAGACAGGCCCGCGGACGTCAACCTTCTTCTTCCGGCCGGTGATATCCCGCATCACGTAATCGGCGATGCGGAGGTTCACGTCGCTTGGGAGCCTTGCCATCTTCACCTGGACCTGGACAGGCTTCCTGCAGAGGGCGCCCTCCTCGATGCGGGCCGCAGCAAGCATGCTCACGGCATAGAGGAACGATATGCCACAGGAGACGCCCTCGTTGCGCACGTGTGCCCACTGCGGGGTGTCCGGCACACCGAGGACTGAACCCTGGTAGGCAAAGACCTCGTTTCCGCACGCCGGTCCGAGGAGCCTTGCCCCCGCCTCCTGTTCCTCCACGAGAACGCGGACCTGCACACCGTGCAGCGGCCCCTCGAACGCAACGAAGGAACAGGGCCCGATCATGGCTGCGTTCTCCCGTGCAACGCGGGCAATCGCGTCCGCAAGGATCCTGCCCTCCACCGTTGCAGGCTCGCTCCGCAGTGTCACTCCCCGGGCAATCTCCCTGTCAGACAGCGGAGAGGGATGGAACTGGGGATAGACCATTTCGCGGACGTCCTCTGCACCGGTGAGGATCATGGCGAGGCGTTCCACGCCGAGCCCGAGGTTCATCACGGGAATGCCGATCCCGTACCCGGCAAGGGCAGACGGGGAGTACATGCCAAATGTCGCCACCTCGACCCAGTCGTGGACGGGGTGGCGGGCATAGACCTCTGTCTGCGTGTCAGGCATGTAGTACTTTGACCTTTTTTCGTCCGGCTGGAACCGGAAATCAGAAAAACCAAACGCGGAGAGGAGAGCCTCGGCAACGGCTTTCCCCTCCTCGTTGGTGATGTCCTCGCCGGCGACCACGCAGGAGGCTGAATGGTAGCTCATCAGGCGTGTCGGCCCCTCCTCCTGCTCGCGCCGGAAGCAGCGGTCGACAGAGAAGAGACGGAGGGGGAGTGGGCTCTTCTCCCAGATGGAGGCAAGGGTGAGGAACCACCCGCTCGTCATGTGACTGCGCAGCGTGGAGCGGGAGGACCTCGGGACGAGATCCCGGAAGGCTGAGAAGACCTTCTCGTAGATCTCGACCGTGATACCATCATCGATACCGAGGGCCTGCGAGGTCGCATGGATGAGATCGTCCCCGTCAAGTGCAGACCTCTTGTAGTCCTGCAGGATCTGGCGGAGCCTTTCCTCTTCTTCCGGGGAGACGGGTTTTCCCGTGATGGAAGCGATCCCTTCCAGTTCCTCCCGCCCGATCCCCTGGTTGGGACGCTCGAGCCCCCCGAGGTAGAAGACACGGTCGAGCACTGCACTTGCTTCAGGCCCGAACTGCCTGTACACCTCCTGCTCCTCGACGATGATGGGGTTGCAGGTCTCGACAAAGCCGAGGCGGAGATAGGTCTCGCGGAGGCGGTGGATCGTCTCGAAGACGGGATGCGGGAAAGATGACGGGTACTTCAGCCTTGGATATCGGGCATCCGCCCGCGGGGGAGTCAGCACAGAGGGCCCCTCGTGCCATGCTTTCTCGAAGTGCTCGCGGGAGCGCGCCTTCCAGTCCTCGGGATCGAACCTCATCCCTCACGCTCCAGGCAGACGACGCGGCTTGCCGGGTTCTCGTCCCTGATCCTGTAGGAGCAACCGCGGGCGATCTCTCCTGCAAACTTCTTCACGTGGGCAAAGCTCGGCATGTTCTCCCTTTCCAATCTTTTTCTACTGTATCCAAGAAACATATATCCCTTCACCTCGACGTAGCTTGCTCCCGAGTCCTCTATCATCCGGGCATAGGAGAGCGGATTGAAATCGTTGTACCCCTTGACAAGCGTGATTCTGACTGCCGACCTCCGTTTTCCAAGGAGGCCGAGGCTCTCCTGGATGCAGTCCCAGTAATCATCTTCCGGTCTGCAGAGTGCAAGGTAGGTCTCCCTGTCCGGAGCGGTGAGGGAGACATAGGTCTGGAACGGCCTGCACCGCGAGAGGATTTCCGGATTCGTCCCGTTGCTCACGAGGAATGTGGTGAGACCTTTTTGCCCAAAAAGGTCGATGAGCTCGGGGAGACGGGGGTAGAGGGTGGGTTCGCCCGACAGGGATATTGCGACGTGGCGGGGGTGCAGTGCCTCGGCGAACCGTTCCGGTGTGACGTAAGGCGATGGCTTGTACCCGGAGAGAGCCTTCTTCTGGAGGAAGAGGAGCCGCTCGCAGATCTCGGCAGGCGTGCACTCCCTCTCCCCGGGATACACGTGCTCAAATGACCTCCAGCAGAAGAGGCAGCGCTGGTTGCACCGCAGGGTGGGGGTCATCTGGACACAGCGGTGGCTCTCGATACCGTAGAACTGGTGCTTGTAACACTTCTCCCCGCCCCGCAGGGCCTTTTTGCACCAGAGACAGGGCTTGAGGGCCGCGGAACACCCTTCCCCGAAGAACTGGTATCCCTGCCGGCGAAGCGCCTCACATGGTTGCGAGTGGGTCGATGCCAAGGGCCTGCAACGCCTCCGCAAGTGTGTTCCGGGTCGCGAGGACGAGCGTGAGGCGGGAGTCACGCAGCCTCCCTTCGCTCTTTAACACAGGGACGAAGTGGTAGAAGGTGTTGAAGAGGTCTGCGAGTTCCCGTGCGTATGCAGCAAGGAGGTGGGGTTTCAAATCCCGGACGACGTTCTCCATCACGAGCGGGAACCGGATGATCTGCCGGATAAGCGCGAGTTCGTGCGGGTCATCCGGCGCAAACGCTGTCTCGAACCCGCCGGCCTTCTCAAGGATACTGCACGCCCGGGCATGGGCATACTGGATGTAGGGACCGCCCTGCCGCTCGAAATCGAGGGCTTCCTTCCAGTCAAAGACCGTGCTCTTGTCGGGAGATATCTTCACGATATCGTACCGGATCGCAGCAAGAGCGACGGATCGGGCAATCTTCTCCCGCTCCTCCCCCGGGAGCTCGGGTCTGCGTGCCGTCACCTCTTCGTAAGCCCTGCGCGTGACCTCGTCGAGGAGTTCATCGGCAGAAACGAACTTGCCTGCCCGGGTGCTCATCGAACCTTCCGGGAGGGAGACGAACTCGAAGAAGACTATCTCGGGGGGACGTTCTCCGAGGAGGCGGAGGGTCGCTGAGAGCTGGGCGCCGATCAGCTTGTGGTCCGCCCCGAGGACATCGATGACGCGATCGAAGTTGCGTGCCTTCCAGGTGTGGTATGCAATGTCTCTTGCCGCGTAAACAGATGTCCCATCGCTCCGGCGGAGGACGTACTCCTTCTCGAAGCCAAATGCCGAGAGGTCAAGCCATATCCTGCCGTCCTCGTGGCACTCGTCCATGTGTGAGAGCCGGGAGAGAACCCTCTCCGTGTCCCCGTTCCGGATGAAATCGCTCTCCCAGACGAACCTGTCATGCTTTGCCCCGAGCCGGGAAAGGGTCACGCGGAACCCTTCCAGGCACTCCGTGACAGCCGACCGGAACGCCCGCACGGTGTCGGGGTCGCCGGCCTCGACAGACTGCATCAGGCGGTCCACCTCGGCGACGCGTCCGGGATTCTTCTCGAGTTCCCTGTTGGCGGCTATGTAGATCCGCGCAACATGGTGGTCCCCCTTCTCCCCCGGGACGGGTGTGTCGGGGATGTTTTGGAATCCCCAGACCACGATCGCGATCTGGCGGCCCATGTCATTGATGTAGTACTGGACCTCCAGGGGAAAACCGGCCTTTCTGAGGCACCGGGCGAGGGTATCCCCGATGATGGTATTGCGAATGTGGCCCACGTGGAGGGGGCCGTTTGGGTTCGCGCTCGTATGCTCGAGAACGACACGTTCTTCACGGGGCGGGAAAGACCCGAATCCGGGCTTCGTGGCCTCGAGGAGTGCCTCCTCGAGGAGTTCCTGCCCGACGTGGAAGTTGATGTAGGGACCGACTGCCTCGACCCTCACACCGGCAAGGTCATCCCTCGAGGAGAGTGCCGCCGCGATATCCCCTGCAATGCCTGCCGGGGGTCTGCGGAGCTTTTTTGCAAGGGAAAAGGAGACCGTGCTTGCAAGGTCTGCATGGGTGCCCCCGTCTGCAAGGAAGACGTCGTCCTGGCCGCAGACCTCCTTAAGTGCGGTCTCGATCGTGGAATAAAGCCGGGAGAGGAGCATGTCAGTACCCCGTCCTGTACCTGAGGATGGCAGCGATGCCCCCGAACGCGGAGTGGAGCATCGACCCCTCCTCGAAGTCGTCCGAGATGATCTCGACCCTCGTGCTGGTCTGGTCCGCGAGCCGCGTCAGTTCCTCGATGATATCGGTCTCCTCGTCCACGACGAGCGGCCCGCTGCACGCCCTGCAGGTCTGGGACGCGAGGATATCTGTAACCGTCTTCCCCGGCTCGAGCTGAACCGTCCGCTCCTCGGAGTGACCACAGGCCTGGCAGCGTATCTTCACGCGTGACTTCCGGAGCGAGGAGGAGAGGAGGAGGATGTCGACCGATCCCATGGCGAGGTTCTTCCTGACGCTCTCCTCGCCGTAGGCGGCAAGTCCCTCCTCCTTCACGAGTTCCTTGAGGAACCGGTTCATGAGTTCCTTCTCCTTGATCACCTCGACTCCCTTGAGAGCATCGCGGGCAGCGTCCACCAGTTCTGCAAGGCCACTCTCGTTTGTATAGGCCACGTCAAAGAGTCCTATGATGCGCTTCTGGATCTCGTGGTGGAGGTACTGGCCAGCCTCGAATTCTTCCTTCGTCGGGCTCGGGCCGCCAATCAGGACACCCCGGAAGCGCTCGAAGAAATCCTTCTCGGCGAGGAATATCGCACTTGCCCGCTCCCCGATCTTCTGGTAGAAATCGTGGATGGCGATCTCGCGGAGACGCTGGAACCGGACACTGGACTGGCCCCCTTTCCTCTGTTTCCCGGGAACGGTGGAGGTGACTCCTCCGACGGGCTCGATGCGGTTTCCCCTCAAGAAACCCCAGTAAGCCTCTCGCCGGTCCAGAACGAGGAGCCCGTACACGTTCTTCTCCTCGAGCATCTGCTGGAGCGGCTCCAGCTCGAAGACCGAGCTGCAGCGGTACATGTAGAGGTTGAGCGGCTCGGGGGGTTCGATGATGGTGCACTCGAGGTCCGTCCGGTCACCCTGCAGCTGGATCGTGCCGCAGAATATCGCCATCCCGTTGGGAGGGGGTGTTTTGTAATACCGGAGCCGGGAGAGGATGGACGAGATGGCACTCTGGACGTTCGTCCGTGTCTGCTTGCTCTTGATGTTTGCACACTGCCCGAACTCGTCGCGGAGCTGGGCAACGACGTCGTGGATCTGCTTGTCAGGGGGGATGTAAAGGGATATCAGCTCGGTGCCGCTCCCCTGCTTGGACTGGAGCTTCTCCAGAGTCTTTTTGAACTCGTACTTCCTGCGCCCCTCGTCCATCTCCTGAATCTCAGGCATATCCCTTATCTCCCCGGTTTCAAAGCTTCAATACATTTCAACCCGCAGAACCATAAATTTGCGCACATTTCCGGAGTATCACCCCATGCACCTCGGCATTCGAGCCATGGGTACCGTTGAAAGGGAAGAACTCCTTTGGCTCCGGGAGGAGACCGAACAACTCCTGCCCGAGGGAGAAGGGGATGACCGGGTCATCAGGCGCATGGAAGATCCACGACGGGCGCTGGGAGAGCATCTCTGCCTGGGTTTGGGGGTCGACCGATAGGAGGAAACGGCGTGCATCGCCGGAATACGATTCTCCTGCACGCGAGAACCCGCTCGTCGAGATACCGATAAACCCGGCAAACGCAGGATCCGTCTCGGCCGCGATTGCGGCATACCTCCCGCCGTTGCTCTCCCCCATGGCGTACACGGGAACGGAATATCTCTCCCCGAGGTATCTGCGGGCAGAGGATATGTCACAGACCGACAGGTAATACTCGGGCCACTCTCCTGCCCTGAAGGCTTCAAAGTCCCTCGGGAGATCGAGCGGGTACCCCGGCGTCTCTCCCCCGTTCCCCCGGATATCGAGGACGAGGAATGCGTACCCCCTCTCAGCGTACATGCGGGCAACCGGTGCGTAACCCTCTTTCTTCACTCCTGCGCCGGGTGCGAGCACGAACCCAGCTTCCGGTTCGGGAGGGGCGGCAAGGATGGCATACACGGCGCCCCCGCCGCCCTGGAAGACCAGGCGGGAGAGGGTGACGTTTCCCCCGCGTTCGAGGACGGTCTCGGTGACCGTGCAGGGAGGGCACCGCAGAGAGAGCCTGCCGGATTCATCGACGCTGTAGCCGCCCTCGCGGGATGACGCGGGCCCGCTGCACCCCCCGATGACGAGGAAGGCAAGGAGGATGCAGAAGAGGGCGGATGCAGTGCGGATCATTCCCCTCCCATGCACCGGCAGACGAGGCTGATCGTCTTTGCATCGCTGATGCGACCGTCCCGCACCATTGCGAGGAGGTCGGACTTTCCCACCCTGACAGTCTCGATCACCTCGTCCTCGTCCTTTTCGTGGAGGGATGAGGGAGAGAGCCCGCGGGCCTCGTAGAGGAAGATCACCTCGTCCGAGAAACCGGGTGTCGTGTATATCCAGCCACGGGAGAGAAACGTCTCAGCGTCAAGACCGGTCTCCTCGATCAGCTCGCGCCGGGCGGCGGCAAGGGGCTCTTCCCCGGGCTCAAGGGTTCCCGCCGGGGCCTCGAGGATGTACTCTCCGATCACGAACCGGAACTGCCTGATGAGGCAGCAGGATCCATCATCGAAGAAGGGGAGCATGGCAACGGCATTCCCGGGGTGGACAGAGACCCTCTCGACCAGCTTCCCGCTCGGGAGCAGGTACTCCCTCTTCTCGACGGAGAGCCTCCTGCCCCGGTAGAGCTCGGTCATTGTCTGCTCCTGTAGGGCAGGGGGTCATCGATGCCGAGTGCACCGAATGCCTCGAGCCGGAAATGGCACGCACCGCAGACTCCGCATGCCACGTCTCCGGACTGGTAGCAGGACCACGTGTGCTCGTACGGGACACAAAGCGAGACTCCGAGTGCAAGGATCTCCCTCTTTGACATGGATATGAAGGGTGTCATCAGGCGGATGCGGTTACCGCACCGTGTGCCTGTCTCTATCACCCTCTGGAAGGCCTCGATGAAAGCCGGCCTGCAGTCAGGGTACCCGCTGTAGTCCTGCGCCTGGACACCGATGAAAATGGCGTCTGCGCCTCTTGATTCTGCGTAACTCGTTGCGATGGAGAGGAGGTTTGCGTTCCTGAACGGGACATAGGTGTTGGGGATCTCCTCCCCCGCGGTGCCGTATGGCTCGACAGGGATGGTATGGTCCGTGAGGCTGCTCCCCCCGAAGAGGGTGAGGTACGAGAGATCGATCTCCAGGAACTCCTCGGCGCAGAGGAGCCGGGCGATGGTCTCTGCACATTTACGTTCCTTCTCCTCGGTCCTCTGACCGTAGTTGAGGTGGAGTGCAAGGATCCGGAATCCCATGTCCCTTGCAAGGTAGGCAAGCGTCGAGGAGTCCATCCCGCCCGAGAGGAGGCAGACGGCTTTCACGTCCCTAGTTCACCCCGATGACCTTGTGGAGCTGGAGCTGCAGGCGGGCAGGCAGGTCTTCAGAGATGAGAAAACGGGCGATCTCCCGCGGGTCTGATCCCTCGACAGGGGAGAAGAAGACCTGTCCCTCGAGGGGATACGTCCTCATTACCCGTGCAGCGTACTCGCAGTCCGTCCTGTCCCTGACGACGAACTTGACTGCATCCCGGTCCGATATGAGGGAGAGGAGGGAGAGGTCGCTCTCCTCTCCCGACGAGGGACACTTGACGTCCATGCAGATTCTCGCGTAGGGCTGGAAGGGGGAGAAGTCGAGGGTGCCGTTGGTCTCGATATCGATCGAGTAACCAAGCGAGGAGAGTTCCCTGACAAGGGAGACAAGAGGCGCCCCCTGCAGGAGAGGTTCGCCCCCGGTGATGCAGACGTATCTCCCGCCAAGCTCGCGGATCCGCCTGATGATACCCGCTGAATCCATCTCCTCGCCCCCGGAGCGTGCCCTCCGCGTGTCGCACCATGCACAGTCGAGGTTGCAGCCGGCAAACCTGACGAACGTGCAGGGCCTCCCCTGGGAGATACCCTCTCCCTGGATGCTCCTGAATATTTCAGTCACCTTCATAGGTCACTTCGGCATAGCACGCAGGGGACTCCCAGACCCGGACGCGGACGACCCGGGCGTCAAGGCCCTGCCGCGTGCATTCATCGCGAATCATTCCTGCAATGAGGGAAGACAGGTTCTCACTCGAGGGCTCTCCCTGCGTGGTGATGACGGGGTGGAACGCCCTTATTGCACCTGCCATCGGGTCCTCGCCGTTGAGGATGACCTGGTGATCGAACCTGCAGATGATATCCTTTATCGTATTGAAATCGACAACGATACCGGTCTCCTCGCTGACCTGCCCTTCCATCCAGACCTCCACCTTCCAGCGGTGCCCGTGCAGGCGGTTACACTTTCCCCGGTAGTGGAGGAGCCTGTGGCTTGCGTCGAACTGGACTTCCTTGAAAATGCGGAAGATCATCGGGGAAATATTGGCAGGAACGGGATATAATATTATTAGTAATGGAGTCCAACAGGTTGAGGCAATCGTGGACATGTGCAAATGTATAAATCGCCACCGCGCGTTTATATATACCACAACGGGTGAATTCTGTCCACTCTCAAAAAGAACAGGAATGAGGGTATTTCATGGGTAAGGGCAAATTTGCAGCGAGGAAACTCATCAAGGACGCCAAGAAGTTCCGGTGGAGCGACCCCAAGTTCGTGCGCAGCCATGGAGAGGTCAAGATCAAGTCAGACCCTCTCGAGGGAGCACCACAGGCAAGGGGGATCGTGCTCGAGAAGATAGGTGTCGAGGCGAAGCAGCCGAACTCGGCCATACGCAAGTGCGTGAGGGTCCAGCTCATCAAGAACGGGCGGCAGGTCACTGCCTTTGCTGTCGGTGATGGTGCAATCAACTTCATCGACGAGCACGACGAGGTCGAGATCGAGGGGATCGGGGGGCGCCTCGGAAGGTCGATGGGGGATATCCCGGGTGTCCGGTATGTGGTCACGAAGGTCAACAACGTCTCGCTCCATGAGATGGTCATCGGGCGCAAGGAGAAGCCACGCAGGTGAGGATAGATGACAGAGACGGAACCTGCAACACGCCTCCTCTTCAATAAATGGGATCTCGGGGAAGTCCAGATTACGGACCCGAGTCTCGTCAAGTACATCAGCCTCAACCCTGTCATCGTCCCTCATACGACAGGAAAATTCACCCGTCAGGAGTTCAACAAGGCCAACATGCTCATCGTGGAGCGGCTCATCAACAGGCTGATGCAGTCCGAGATGAATACCGGCAACAAGCAGCTTGCCACCCGGATCGTGCGTGAAGCCTTCGAGATCATCCACAAGAAGACAAAGAAGAACCCTGTCCAGGTCCTCGTGGAGGCCATTGCAAACACCGGCCCCCGGGAGGAGATCGTCCGCCTGAAATACGGTGGAATCAACGTCCCCAAGTCGGTGGACACAGCCCCGCTGCGGAGGGTAAACACGGCCCTCTTCTTCATCTCCGAGGCAGTCTACAAGGCAGCGCACAAGAGCAGGAAACCGGTTGCTGCATGCCTCGCCGACGAGCTGATCGCAGCCTCCAAGGGGGATGCAAAGGCATACTCCGTGAACAAGAAGGAAGAACGCGAGCGGATTGCAAAATCCGCGCGATAAAAGATCATTTACTTTTTTGTGGTGTTTTATGGCCCGAGGCAGAAAATCAATCGAGAAAGTCACCGAACTGATGAGCAACCCTGCTCACATACGAAACATCGGCATCGTTGCCCATATCGACCATGGCAAGACCACGCTCTCTGACAACCTGCTGGCAGGCGCCGGGATCATCTCGGAGGAACTCGCAGGCAAGCAGCTCTTCATGGACTCCGATGAGGAGGAGCAGGCCCGCGGGATCACGATCGATGCAAGCAACGTCTCCATGGTCCACGAGTACGAGGGGCAGGAATACCTTATTAACATGATCGATACGCCCGGGCACGTGGACTTTGGTGGTGACGTGACAAGGGCCATGCGGGCAGTCGACGGGGCGGTCGTCCTCGTCGATGCCGTCGAGGGTACCATGCCCCAGACAGAGACGGTCCTCCGGCAGGCCCTCAAGGAAGGGGTACGTCCCGTCCTCTTCATCAACAAGGTCGACCGGCTCATCAACGAGCTCAAGGTCGACGAGATGGAGATGCAGATACGGCTCGGACGGGTCATCGACAAGGTCAACAAGCTGATCAAGGGGATGAACGAGGAGGCATACAAGGCCGGCTGGAAACTCGATGCAGCGCAGGGCACGGTCGCATTCGGATCGGCGCTCTACAACTGGGCAGTCTCGGTCCCCTTCATGAAGAAGAGCGGGGTCTCGTTCAAGGAGGTGTACGAGAAGTGCCGCAGCGGGAACATGAAGGAGCTTGCAAAGAGGAGCCCCCTCTGCGACGTGGTTCTCGACATGGTCGTCAGGCACCTCCCGAACCCGCTCGAGGCCCAGAAACGCCGGATAAAAGTCATCTGGCACGGGGACCCCGAGTCTCCCGAGGGGAAGGCGATGCTTGGCTGCGATCCGAACGGGCCTGCGACCCTGATGATAACGGACATCTCCTTCGATCCCCACGCAGGTGAGGTCGCGACTGGCAGGCTGTTTTCCGGGAAAATTCGTCGCGGAACCGAGATGTACGTGATGGGGACCGCGAAGAAAGTCAACCGGCTCCAGCAGGTCGGGATCTTCATGGGCCCGACACGGGTCGAGGTGGAGGAGATCACGGCAGGCAACATCGCGGCCGTGACGGGTCTGAAGGATGCAATCGTCGGCTCCACGGTGACCACCCTCCAGGAGATGACGCCGTTTGAGTCTCTCAAGCACTACTCCGAACCGGTCATGACCGTTGCAGTCGAGGCCAAGAACATGAAGGATCTCCCGAAGCTCGTCGAGGTACTCCGGCAGGTCGCAAAGGAGGACCCGACCCTCCAGGTCACCATCAACGAGGAGACCGGGGAACACCTCATCTCGGGGATGGGAGAGCTCCACCTCGAGATTATCACGGGGCGTATCAAGAGGGACAAGGGAGTCGAGATCGTCACATCCGAGCCGATCGTCGTTTACAGGGAGACAGTGACCCAGAAGGCCGGCCCCGTCGAAGGGAAGTCCCCGAACCGGCACAACCGGTTCTATATCGAGGTGGAACCGCTCCCCCCGGAGATCGTTGACCTGATCCGTGAGGGGAAGGTCTCGATGAACCAGATGGCACTCGAGCGCCGCGATGCCCTGATTGCAGCAGGAATGGACAAGGAAGAAGCCAAAAACGTCAAGGACATCTATGGCAACAACATGTTCATCGACATGACCAAGGGTATCCAGTACCTGAACGAGACGATGGAACTGATCATCGAGGGTATCCACGAGGCGCTCGATGGCGGCCCCCTTGCCGATGAGAAGGTGCAGAACCTCAAGATCCGGCTGGTGGACGTGAAGCTCCACGAGGATGCGATCCACCGCGGCCCGGCACAGGTCATCCCGGCCGTCCGCGCGGCCGTCAAGGCTGCGATGCTGATGGCGGGCGACACGCTCCTCGAACCAATCCAGAAGATCCAGATCACGGTCCCGACAGAACAGATGGGGAACGCGACATCGCAGATCCAGGGCCGCAGGGGGCAGGTATTTGACATCCAGAGCGAGGGAGACACGGTGACGGTCGTCGGCAAGGCCCCTGTCGCCGAGCTCTTCGGCTTTGCCGGTGACATCAGGTCTGCGACCGAGGGACGGGCAATGTGGAGCACGGAGTTTGCAGGGTTCGAACTCGTGCCGGCAAACATGCTGAAAGAGGTCGTTGCCGGGATCCGGAAGAGGAAAGGATTGAAGGAGCAGATCCCGACCCCTGCGGATTACCTGGCCTGAAAAACCATTTTTTCCCTTGAAAAATCTTTCATTCAGCGATAATTCAGTCTATTCGTGATCTCCCTGCAGGGGGATCCGCATCTTTCTCTCTTCCCCGGGCAGGAGAGAGGGACGGGAGGTTTATTCAGGCGCGATCTCTGCCCTGACGATCCTGACCGGCTTGAGAGGGCGATCGAACCTGTCCGTCCTCTGCTTTCCAATAGCGTCCACGACATCCATCCCGGAGATCACCCTTCCAAAGACAGGGTGGCGGCCGTCGAGGTAGTTGTTATTCACAAGGTTGATGAAGAACTGGCTCCCCCCCGTGTTCGGGCCGGCGTTGGCCATGGCAATCGTACCGCGGTCATTCTTTCTGCCGGGGGCGAACTCGTCCGGGATGGTGTATCCGGGGCCCCCCCGTCCTGTCCCGGTGGGATCCCCTCCCTGGATCATGAAGCCATCGATGACCCTGTGGAAGATCGTCCCGTTGTAAAAGCCCTTCTGGACAAGGGAGGCAAAGTTTCCGGCAGTCTGGGGCATATCCGGGAAGAGCTCGATCTGGATCTTCCCGAGGTCTGTTTCGATCACGACTTTTCGGGCCGGGGGCGTCTCTTTCGGGGTTCCTGTTCCGGTCATGGATGAGTTTCGCCCTGCATCCACATGGATTTTATGAATGGTTCCCAGCCGGAGGGGATGAAGAGGTCAACGTTTACCCCTCGATCAATAGCGAAACGGTAAAAAAAAGCGAATGTCTATTCCTGATGATGGCAGGCGGAAAGATCAAGATCGTTGTTTTCGGGGCATATAATGCAGGGAAGTCTACGATGATCCAGACCCTCGACCCGTCTTCCCGGCACGTCGAGGCGCATACCGGAGACGGGGACACGACTGTTGCCCTGGACTACGGGCGCATCGGTATTCATGCCCTTCAGGTATACCTCTTTGGGACTCCCGGGCAGGATCGCTTCGAGTTCGTCCGCCAGATCATCGCTCGCGGGATGGATGCGGCAGTCCTCGTCGTCGATGCAAGTGTCCCGCCCGACGAGTTCACGTGCCACCTCTACTCTGCACTCCTTGAACAGAAAGTCCCGTTTGCCGTCATGCTGAACAAGTGTGACCTTCCGGGAGCATGCCCCCGGGATCTCGAAAAGAAGTTTGGGAATGCTATGGTATTCTGCGTATGCGCAAAGGACAGGGTGTCCGTCAGCACTGCGCTGACACGGTTCGTCGAGTCTTTTATCAGGGATCTCTAGGGGGATGAGGTGGGATTTTTCCCCTCATCTCCAGACGGTGACAGGGTTGATTGTCGCATCGATGAGGAGGTCGAACGGAATCTCCTTCGTCCACCCGGCTTTCTCGAACATGTTCATGAAGCAGACGCCAATCTTTGTTGCATCCGGGTATCTCCCGATCGCACCTGCAACCTGTTCCAGAGTCACGGGCACGTTGGGCATCGAGAGCCCGCCCATCACGACGACTGCCGCAGGGTTCCGGATCGTCGCAGCGCCTGATGCCTGCATACCGACGTCGGAAACGAGCGTCACCTTTCTTGCCTTTGACTCGTCGACGTAGGGGACAAAGACCTGTTCGAGGTCGAGGCTCCGGATGGCAAACCCCAGCAGTTCCACGAATGGCGTGCATGTGCCCGGGCAGCCATAGTACACGACCTGGGCTCCGTTTTTAAAGCCCTTCTTCTCGATGAACTCCCGGAAAGGCCGGAGCATTCCCGGCACGCCCTGGAAGACTTCTCTCTCTGCCATTTCATTTATGCTCCTATGGGTAAGAATAACTTCAACGTCTTATATCAAGGTATAGGTATTCGTGACGGAGGAGGTCAATGACCGGATGACGGTGCTGGTCAGGCAGGCTGAAAATTCGGCCGTGGCAGGCGGGAGGGTTCAGGAGGGTACGCGGAATATCCTCGTCGGGTATGCGACCAGGTACGGTTCAACGGGAGAGATAGCAGGACTCATCGCCGACGAACTGCGCGCGGCCGGGTATTCCATCGAGTGCAAATCCCTCAAAGGAGGGGGAATACGACCGTGCGGGTACGATGCAGCCGTCCTTGGAAGCCCGCTGTACATGGGAAAGTGGCTGGCCGAGGCACGGGAATATGTATCCCGGGAGCGGGTGTGTCTATCAAGGATACCTGTTGCCGTCTTTTGCGTCGGGTACTCGTTCCGGGATCAGTCCCCGGCGTCACTGCAGGCAGGGTGCGAGGCACTCTCCGAGGTACGTGCCCTTATCCCTGTCAGGGACATGGCATTCTTCCCCGGCAGGGTGGATCCTTCACGGGTGAGCCCTGCGGACCGGGCCATCCTCGCCCTTGCAAAGGTGATCCCGGGCGATTTCCGTGACGATGGGCTCGTCCGCTCGTATGCCCGGCGCCTGCCCGGGATTCTTGGTCTGTGAGGATGCCGGGCAGCGGAATCAGCCCTGCCATGCAGGAGGCCATCCGGGAAACGGCAGGAAGAAAACTGCGAGGTTTGGGGACAGAAACCATCCCGGAAAAAGGGAAATCTCAACCATCTTTCCCATCATGATCACGGCAGGGACGGGTCAAAAGAGGAGAGGGTTTTTTTACTGGGGAAGGAAAAGGAGGAAGAATCCTCCCGCAATCGATTTTTCCGGAGTGGAGAGGCTCTCCTCTTAGGTTGCGGTGACGTGGAGGTCGTAGGTCTCCGTGGCCTCGATGAACGTCAGGTTGACGGGAGTCCCCCACATCTGGATGGTCGCTGTGTCACGGGCCTCCTCTGCCTCGAATACTACCCGGAGACCATCGACCCGGAATTCCTCTCCGAGGTTGAGAGGGAGGTACTTTGTGCCGTCGTCGCCGGATATGCCGAAGAACCCTCCTTCAAGGGGCAAAAAGACGATCGTCCCGGAGGGGAGCCAGGGCCGCCTGTACTCTGCGTGGAATGGATAGGTGCCTTTCTGCTCTGCCCAAAATGTCCATTCCCGAATCCCACCTGCCCCGACGAGCCTCGTATCAGGAGCGATGAACTCGTTCCTGACAATCGAGAGCCCCTCCGGTGTGGTCATGTTCCATATGTACCCGGTCGTGGGGTTCTCCGGGAGGCGCAGGGAGAAGACAGTTCCTGCAGCCACGGTGGCGTTCTTTCCATTGTCCTCAGGGCCAAAGACGGGACCTGTTGTTGCCGGAGTCGCAGGCGGTGTAACGGGCTCTTTTCCGGTTTCCGGTTCCCTGAGGCACCCGGCTGCAAGGAAGAGACAGATGCACAGGAGGCCAAGGGTGCCAAAGATAAACAATGAGCGTTTCATGGTCTGATCCACCTGAAATACGTGATCACAAAGAGGACTCTTTGGGATATACGCTTTCCCCTGATTGCGAAAAAAGTTGCAGTCACACCATTCAGTATTTCAGCCTGCACCTCTTCTTCGGTTTCCTTTCCTCTTCCCGCCCAAGCAGGCCTCATCTGCTTCCCTAAAGAGGCCAGGAATCTTTTTTCCCATCTTTTACATCGTACTCCCCACCTCTGGTGATAATAGGACCCATAGGATGAATATGATGGATAAAGGGTATTCCTTCGTTTCTTCCAAAGTTACCCGGGGGATAATCAGTCTTCAGAGACGAGCTTGCCGATCTCCCGGAAATTCATAAGATCCCTATTCCCTTCCTAACGAAAGGTTAGGGGCGGAAATTATACAATCACTTCTATTAAATTAAAAATTCATTAAAAATGAAAAATAATTATTTCGGACCCAGGTAGGGGTTCCGGAGGGCCTTGTTCACGCCGAACTTTGCCCTCTCCTCGACGGTCTTCTGGTTCTTCGTGATCTTCTCGGTTGCAAGCTTCGTGACGAGTTCGAGTCCGGGTTTCACCTGCTCGATGGGCTTTGTCTCGAAGCACCCGGCAGCCACTGCCCGGTTCCAGATGTCGTCGCCGTTGCGGGTCCGGACAAAGACCGTGCTCCACCCGTCGGGACTCCCGACCGAACCGGTCGAGACATCAGCGAGGTTTGCCACGTAGTCGAGGCAGACGTGGCAGCCGGGCTGCTCGTACTTGTGGGTCACCTTGAGGGGAAGCTGGACGACCTGTCCGCGCTGGCCGTACACCCAGAACTTGCCCTTTCCGATCTCCATCTTCTTGACGGCCTCCATCTTCATTGCCGCATGGTCCTCGACGAGCTGCTTGATGCTCTGGTACGAGAAGTTCTCCATGCAGAAGATGCCGATCGCGAGCTTGATCTTGTCGTCGACGTCTCTTAACCCGACAGGATACAGCTGGCCCTTGCGGACAGCCTGCATCTGGCACGGTGTGCCGACGATGCCAATCTTGTCGAGACCAAAGCTCCTCGTGGCCTCCTTGATCCATGAGACCTGGGGGCTGATGTTGTACTTGGTGCCGCTCGATGTCATCAGCTCTTCGACGGTGGTTGCGATGAATGGGCGGGGCCTCCAGGGCTCGTCGCCGGGCCCGGCAACGATCGCGCCGTCGATGATACCCTCTTCGAGGGCGAACTTGAAGAGCTGGGTGACAATGCCCCCGTCCTGTGCCTTCTTGAGGATGGCCTTGTCAGTGCTGCGTGCCGATACACAGAGTTTGTATTTTCCGAGTTCTCCTGCCATGTCTCTCACCTCACTTGAGTGCCGCACCAATGGCATCCATGATGGCCTCGAATTCAGGCACCACATCGAAGTTGAAGAAGCTCCTCGGGCACTGGGCGTAACATGCACCGCACTTGATGCACATCTCCCTGTTCACGTTGGGCTTCCCGTACTCGTGGGTGATCGCCCGGACCGGGCATGCTGCTGCGCAGGATCCGCATCCCATGCAGAGGCCCTGGTTGACGACATCGTACATCAGGTCGCAACCGCAGGCCTCGGTTCCCCGCTCGGCAAGCTGCATCAGGGGAGCAAGGTACTTCTTTGCAAGTTCCTGCTGGTCCTTGTTCCCCTTGAGGAGCAGGTATGCCATGACGCAGACGTTCCTGATGAGCTGCGGGCAGGGAGCACACCCGGGGATGTAGACATCCACCTTGATAAGGTCTCCGATCGGCAGGTAGGATTCGTGCTGCGGCTGGTTGGGCTGGCCGCCACGGGCGAACCGTGTGATGTTGCCATAACAGGCACATCCGCCCACTGCCACGACGATCGCTGCCTTCTCGCGGGTCTCCTTGATCTCCTGTACTGATATTTTGTCCTGGATACACACCGACCCCTCGACGAGTGCCACGTCCATCTTGGGGATGTGCCGCACGTCGGCGAGGGTCAGGCCATAGACAAGGTCGGCGTATTTGTCAAGAATGGTTAACAATCCACCATAGTTGTCTGCTAGGGATACCAGACAGCCCGTGCACCCGCTCATGTGCACGTGGCCAACTGTAATCTTGTCTGCCACAGGCTTTTCCTCCTTTACTTTCGTTTCAGCCTTTTTCTCCACGTCAGCTCTCTCCGAAGGCTTTCTCTCCGGCTGTTCGCTGGCGCTCTTCTTTCCGAAGATTCTCGAGAGTAGTCCCATATTCCACCCCTATCATGGCGAGTACTTCGCGTACTGCCCGGGGAACCGCTGCCATAACTTCATCCGAGAGTCCGATCTCGAATTCCGGTGCGCTCACGCGTCCGGGCTGGCAACCGATGACCGTGATATCGATCCTGTCCTTCAACCGCTGCAAAGGTTCGGTGAGATCCCACGAATGGATATCGCGGTAACTGCCCGGCGGCAGGTCCTCGACAGGAATACGTGTGAGATCACCGGGTTTTCCCCCGAAATCCGCGATATCAACAATGATCAGCTTCCGTGTCACTGCAGGATCAAGCAGGGTAAAAATAAAATGCGGGCCTCCAAGGCCAGCATCCACGGCTTTTACATTGTCGGGGAGATCGAGGCGCCGGAGCTCCTCAATGACTGCGGGTCCGAACCCGTCATCGGCAAACAGGGGGTTGCCACACCCTGCGATTACAATCTCGGGATACAGCATGCCGGAATTCTCACTGGATGAGTTTCTGGGCGATGACTTTCCTGTCCTCGTCGATGACGATCATGTGGGTCGCACACGAGACACACGGGTCGTATCCGCGGACAACCATCTCCGCAACCTGCCAGGGTGCACCGGTCAGGGCGCGGCTGCAGGTCGGGAAGTTCCATGTGGTCGGAACCAGCATCTCGTAGTAGAGGACACGGCCGTCCTTGACCTTCGCCAGGTGGACATCGGTACCGCGCGGGGCCTCGTTTGCAGCCCAGCCGAGCGATCCGTCACCCTGCGGGATGTTGTCTGCCACGACCTTTCCACTGGGGTTGTAATCGTCGAGGGCGTTGATGATCGAATAGAGACAGTCGGTGTATTCCAGCTGCCGGGCAATGTGCTGGCCCCAGGTGCCCTTGTCATCGAAGTTCTTGAACCGGACGAGCCGGGCCCGCGGGCCGACCTCGACAGGGGCTCCATCGTAGAGTGGAACGCCCGTGCAGGCCTCCATCTGGGGGTTGACCTTGGTCCCGACAGGGGATGTCCCGCCGATGGGGTAGCTTGGGTCTGCGAGGCTGACCTCTCCCTCACCCATGTACCAGTCCCATGGCCTGACATCGGTCCAGCGGTTGGGATCCCAGCCGGGATTCTCGTCGAGGTTGGAACTGCCGTACATGGGATGGGCAGCCATGTATCCCTGGTTGTGGTACCCGAGGGTCTTCGGGAGCGGGATCTGTTTTCCGCCGACCTCAACCCAGTCTCTCTTTTTCATGTTCTCGATGACGGCTACCATGAACTCCATCTGTTCACGTGCGAGCACGAGCCCCTCCTTGGCAAGGTCGTACATCTTGGTGACCGCCTGCTTCGTGCAGGCCTTGTACATCCCTCCGACGCGGGGATTGCTCGGGTGCACCGCTTCGCCGCCTGCGATCTCGCCGATCGTCTGGCCGATCTCGCGGAGCCTCTGGATCCTCTTTGCAACCGTTCGGACCGGTTCCTGCGGGGAGAACGGGTTGATCTTCGTGTCGGTTCCCGGGAGATAGAAGTCAGGCAGGATCAGGATGTTGTGGAGAGCGTGACTGTGCAGCCTGTTTGCGGCCTGCAGGATGATGCGGAGGAGCTTTGCGTCCTTTGGGATCTCGCAGCGGATGGATCCTTCCATGGACTCGATGCCTGCAAGGGTGTGGGCGATCGGGCAGATACCGCACACGCGTGACGCGATCTTCGGGACCTGGTCCATCGTCTTTCCAATGGCCAGCTTCTCCACACCCCTCACGGGTGTGATCGAGAGCCAGTCACCACGTTCGACGATACCGGCATCGTCGACCTTCAGGACGAGCTTTGAGTGCCCCTCGTGCCTTGTGGTTGGAGAGATCTCTACAATTTTCGACAATATAATCGCCTCATGGTATTTTCGGTGTTCACAATGCTATACAGGTGATTGTTCCACACGCACCTCTCTGGCAGAGAGATGGTTGACCGTACAGAGTACGTTCACGAAAAATGTCACATCATCCTCATATTTATCTTCTCTGCATTCATGTCCAGTCTCCTGTAAAACAAAATTAAAAGGAGATTCTGGAATAATTACCGGTCAATTGGCCTTTTTTTGGTTAATGCATGCGGGGGTGTGAACAGGGATGGATCAGAAAAACACCCGATCCGCCCCCAAAATCGCACCGAAAATGGTTCTTTCAGTGGTTCCCTGCGCGCGGTGTTCCCGGTGGACGGCACCCCCTGATAAAGGGAGCGGGGAGTCTTGACATATAAACCATGCCTGTACCCGGGGGCTTCCTATTCCCCGGAAGAATCACCGTTTAACTCGACGAAGAGCTCTGCCATCGTTGCCTGCCGCTCGGCATAGGCATCGTGCTGGTGGATACTCTCCTCGTTTGTCTGCTTGATGGTGATGAGGGAGTCGCCGGGCAGGTCATGGAACTCGTGGAGCACCTTCTTGGCGATCTCCCGGACACAGTCCTCCACGAACCGGGGATTCTTGTGGGCATTGAGGACGACGTAGCTCTCGTCGCTCCGCTTGAGGAGCTCGAATATCGAGGAGCTCATGGAGTCTTTCAGAATCGCGATGATTTTTTCCAGTTTGACGTGCTGGTCGTCATCGATCTCGATGCAGAGAAACCCCCGTCCCCTCTGGTTATGGGTTGCCATCGGGACCTCCTGGAGGAAGAGGCTGATCTTCTCGTCCGGGACACCGAGTCCCTGGAGGACGGCTATCGCCCTCTCCTTCATGATGTCCTGGGCGCACGGGCAGGCCGTCATCCCCATCACCTCGGCACCGATGCTCTTCCTGACGATGGGATCGCGGAATGTCCGGCGTGCAACCGCCCGCGCGTGGACCTTCACCACCTCGTGGCAGTGTGTCCGGGAGATGGGGGTCTCCCTCTTGACCATGAACTGGCTGTTCATGAGAACCTCTGTCCTGTCGGCATATTCGTGGCGATCGAGGAGCTTGCGGGCAACAACGCTGCAGAGGTTCTCTATCTCCTTGACTTCGCCGTCGATTGCCTGCTGGAGCACCTCGTCGATGACCTCGAAGTTCCGCGAGAGGTTTGCACCCTTGAGGCTCCCGGGGAGATCGACGAAGACATCGAAGTTGGAGATGAATATGACAGGTCTCTTCTCCGGCCGGGAGACCTCGACGAGCTTCTTGACGTTCTTGACCCCGACCCTGGTGAGGTTGATCCGTACATCCGGCAGCGTGGACTGGATATCGGGGAGTTCACACCCGGAAATGTGTTTTAATGCATGGGGAATAGAGCATCTCTCCAGGTCTGATGTGGAATGTAATTTTTTCATATAATATTTAAGTGCTCTGGTACTGATAGATGTGAGAACAGGATATGATGGAAAAATACTACGATTCCGATGCTGACCTTGGCGTTCTCTCGGGAAAGAAGATCGCGGTCATCGGGTATGGATCCCAGGGGCGGGGACAGGCACTCAACCTGAGGGACAGTGGCCTTGACGTCGTGATAGGCCTGCGGCCCGGCCGTTCCTGGCAGGCCGCGACCGCCGACGGGTTCAAGGTTCTGCCCGTCCCGGAAGCGGTAAAGATTGCCCATATCATCCAGATACTCGTGCCCGACGAGCTCCAGGGAGCACTCTACCAGTCCGAGATCAGGCCCCACCTCTCCCGTGAAAAGTGCCTGATGTTCTCGCACGGTTTCAATATCCACTTCGGGCAGATCGTTCCCCCGCCGGACGTCGATGTCGTCATGGTGGCGCCAAAGGGGCCGGGCCGCATGGTCAGGAAGATGTACGAGGAGGGAAAGGGAGTTCCCGCCCTGATCGCTGTCCACCAGAACTACACCGGACAGGCCCAGCAGATTGCACTGGCATACGCAAAGGGGATAGGCGCAACAAGGGCAGTCGTCCTCGAGACAACCTTCCGCGAGGAGACGGAGACCGACCTCTTCGGGGAGCAGGCGGTCCTCTGCGGCGGGATAACGTCGCTCATTAAGGCCGGGTTCGAGACGCTCGTCGATGCCGGGTATGCGCCCGAGATGGCATACCTCGAGGTCCTCCACGAGACGAAACTGATCGTCGACCTCATCTACGAGGGGGGGTTTACCCGGATGCGCAACTCCATCAGCAATACAGCCCAGTATGGTGACCTGACCCGGGGTCCCCGGGTCATCGGGCCGGAGACATACATTGCCATGCAGGAGATCCTCCGCGAGATCCAGACGGGCGAGTTTGCGAAGGAGTGGATGCTCGAGAACATGGTGAACCGGCCGGTCTTCAATGCCCTGACAAGAGCTGACGAGGAGCACCTGATCGAGCAGGTCGGCAAGGAAGTGCGGGCACTGATGCCCCAGTTCCAGAAGACCGAAGGGAACTGATTCAGGACTTCTCTTTTTTACTCCTCGTCCGGCTCGCAGGAGATCACAGCTGCATCCGGCGGGTGAGGGACGAGAGGGCATCCTCGACATCCTCTCTCTCCAGCACGAGCCGCCCTCCATTTCCGGTCACATCGAGCCGCTCCCCGCCAAGGGTACCAATGATCCGGCAGGGAAGCCCGGCAATGTCCCGCTCGTCTTCAAACGCGAGGAGGAACCTCCCGTATGTCTCTGCGAAGAGTCCCGTGATGAGATCGCTGTCAATGGTGACGGTGCAGCCCGGGGAGAATGTGACAAGCGCACCGAGGAGTCCCCCCTGGGAAAGGTCGGTTGCTGCAAGCCCCTCCGTTGCGAGCAGACGTTTCCGGACGAGGGGGAGGAACCGGTCAGTTCCGAGCGGAGGGGGGTCTCCCCCGCACCCTGTCACCGCATCGAGGACGGATCCCCCGAAGTGAGGTCCTGTCTCGCCGAGGAGGGCAAGACCCCACCCCTCCTTTGGCCGGGTAGGGGGACGCAAGGGACCCTTCCCGAGCATCCCGATGGACGGGGTGGGTTTTATTCTTGTACCGTGTTCGTCGCTCTCGTTGTAGAGCGAGACATTCCCGCCGACGACAGGGATCCCGAGTCTCCGGCTGGCATCTCCAAGGCCCCTCACGCACTCAAAGAGTTGCCAGTAGACTTCCGGGTGCACGGGGCTTGCGAAGTTGAGGCAGTTGACGATGCAGAGGGGAGCAGTCCCAACGCACGCAAGGTTCGATGCATTCTCCAGAACTGCATTTGCAGTTCCCTCGTATGGGTTGAGAAAGATGTGACGGGGGTTACACCCGCAGGAGAGCGAGAGAGCTTCTCCATCGAGCCGGAGAACGGCAGCATCGGGGCCGAAAGAGACCGTCCGGAGCTGGACGTCATGGTCGTACTGCTCGAAGACCCAGGTTTTGACTGCCACCTCGGGGTGGGCAAGGACCTTTCGCGCAAGATCCTCAATGTCACCTGCGGGGCGTGAAAAAGGCGCGACAGCGTCGTAGGGCTCCATGTCCCATACGCAGGGAGGGGCCCTGCTGACAAGGAGGTCGATAGGGATCTCACAGACGACCCTGCCGTGGAACGTGACCCGGTAGACCGGTTCCTCGATGACCTCGCCGACCTCGCTCCATGCAAGGTCGTACTTCTCTGCAATCTTTCCCATGAGGGGGACGTCCTCTGCCGCCACCTCGAGGAGCATCCTCTCCTGCGATTCGGCAAGCATGATCTCGACAGGGTGCATATCCTTCTCGCGCTGGTGGACCTTTTCTGCCATGATATGCCCCCCGAACGTGCTGCACATCTCGCTTGAGGCCCCGGCAAGGCCTGCCGCCCCGAGATCCCGGCAGGAGAGGACCCTGCCGGTGGCAGCCATCTCGAGGATCGCTTCGATGAGGAGTTTTTCCGTGTAGGGGTCACCGATCTGCACGCTCGGCCTGTCGGAGGCCTCGGAATCCTCGGAGAGGTCGCGCGAGGCGAAAGAGGCACCACCAAGCCCGTCCCTGCCGGTCGAAGACCCCACGAGGACGAGCCTCGTTCCCGGCCGCTTCACCCGGGCCGTCAGGAAGGCGTCGGGCGCAACAGTCCCGATGCAGACGACGTTCACGAGGGGGTTGCCCGAGAAGTCCGGGTCGAAGCAGAGGTCACCCCGGACGACGGGCACCCCGATGCAGTTCCCATATCCCCCGATTCCGGCAACGACGTGCTCGAGGAGGTACCTGTTCTTCTCCCTCTCGAGAGGGCCGAAATAGAGGGGATCCATGAGGGCGATCGGCCGGGCTCCCATGGAGAGCACGTCCCTGACAATGCCTCCGACACCTGTGGCCGCACCGTCGTGGGGATCCACGTAACTGGGATGGTTATGGCTCTCCATGCCCACAGCGAGTGCCGTACGGTCGTTGAAACGGACGATGGCCGCATCGTCCCCGGGACCGAGGAGGACATCCGGGCCTGTCGTCGGGAGTGTCCGGAGGAGGGCGCGGGTCGAGCGGTAACTGCAGTGTTCGCTCCAGAGGTTCTCAAAGCAGGCGAGTTCCACGTCGGTCGGTTCACGGCCGAGTCCTTTCCTTATCTCCTCGAGGTCCCGGGCGGATAGCATGCAGGAAAAATTTCATTCTGAACTGACAAAAAGCCAGCGGGCATTCTCTGACAGAGGCATTTTTACCCGTGCGCAACCTATAGAAGAACAATGGTTGAACCTTACGAGGCACTCCTGAAGAAAGCCTACTCGCACGTTACCGAGCCGACGGAGTCGAGGGAACGGTTCTCTGTCCCGGAGGCAAGGTCCTATATCGAGGGCAAGACTACTGTCCTTGAGAATTTTGCCGAGATAGCCGATACCCTCCGCCGCGATCGGGACCACCTGATGAAGTTTCTCCTCGGCGAACTGGGAACCGCCGGAAAGATCGACGGGTCGAGGGCGATATTCAACGGGAAGTTCGAACCGGCGCTCGTCAGCTCTCTCATCAAGTCTTATACCGAGGACTATGTCATCTGCTCGGAGTGCGGCAAACCTGACACCCGCCTCGTCAAGGACGATCGCGTCCTCCTCCTCAGGTGCGATGCCTGCGGGGGACACCGACCGGTGAGGAAGCGGAAGGCCCGGACCGAGCCTGTCGCAAACGAGGTCACCGAGGGATCTGTCCTTGACGTGGAGGTCCAGTCCGTGAGCCGGAGAGGCGATGGCGTCGTCCGGATGGGAAAATATATCCTCTACATCCCGGGTGGAAAACCCGGCCAGAAGGTCAAGGTCAGGATCACGAGGGTCTCGGGATCCATCGTCTTCACCGAGAGGCTCCCCTCCTGACGGGAGGATGAGCGGCGCATAGGACAGGAAAATGCCTCTGAATACCTCAAAAGAGGATCATTTTCTGAAGAAAATTATTTTTTAAAAAGAATTTTTCACTTTTTTGACTGCTGTTTTCCCGGTACACTGATGCTTTCGAGAAGTTCCTCGCATGTCCGGGAGATGCGCTGGCAGGCTTCGGATACTGCCATGAGCGGGTCCTTCTTTCCGTTCGTGGTGACGAGGAGCTCGGGGTCGGAGAACTGGAACTTGATGACGTACTTGGCGACATCGACGTCCGGGTCGGCAAGGATCTCCTCGGTGAGGACATTCATGAACGTGTGACCCTCTCCCTGGATGAGAAGCTTCACCTTGTCTTTTGACAGTTCAAGGATCTTTATATTCATCCACCTATGAATGAGAACTGAAATCCTATATAGATATGGATAAGGAAAGAGACCGTTCCGCAAGCGCAGGGACGGGGTCCCTTTTTTTCCAAAGGAAATGTGCCGGTGTTTTTCCCGTCTCCAGGGTGTCGCAGGCAGGAATTGTTTTTTAGAAGACGAACTCCTCGCGATCCCTGCCGAGGTGCGGGAGATCCCATGGCACGAGGTGGCTTGCGTGGACGCACCGGAAGTCTGCTGCACGAAGATCCCGTGCGAGTTCGCATGCCTCCTCGTAGTTCATGTGCTTGGGAACGTGGAGCCTCCCGGGGAGGAGAGCATCGACGAGGAGCAGGTCGACCCCGGTCAAGGCCTCTCTTGTCCGCGGGGGGATGTTCCTGTTCGAATCGGACGTGTAGCCGATACGCACATCTCCCGTGGAGATGAGGAGGCCGCATGTGTACGCCGGGGGGTGGCTGACAGGAAGGAATGTCCACTCGATGCCGTGGAGCAGAACCGGTTCGTACTCCCGGACCCTGTGTCCGGAAAAGCCGAGAAAGGAGAATATCTTTCCACAGTAGTCCATCACCGGTGGCGGCGCGTAGACATCGGGTATCTTCTGGACCCGGTAGAACTCGCCAAAACCCATGAAATGGTCATAGTGACCATGTGTCCAGAAGACGGCATCAATGAAGGGTGAACCGGCGTTCAGGAGCTGGCGGCGGAGGTCAGGTCCCGTATCCACGAGGAAGTTCCGTCCGGAGTGGGAGACGAGCAGCGACGTCCGGAGCCTCTCCCGCCCGGTGACGCGGGCGGATGCACACTGGGGACAGGAGCACCCGATCCGTGGCGTCCCGACGGCATCGCCTGTCCCGAGAAGGACGAGTCTCATTCCTATGCGAGCCAGTTCTGGGACCGGATGGCATTCCGGTTCTCGACGGCCATGATGCCGCGCTCGATGTCAGCAGCCGAGATCTCTTCACGCCGGTCCATGAGGGCAGAGAGGAGTGCTTCCTTCACCATGATGCGCAGGTCTGCCCCGGAGAAACCGTCTGTTCTCTCTGCGAGTTCCGGGAAGTTGCATGCACACCTGATACCGTTTGCAATCTTCTGGAGAATAGCAAGGCGCATCTCCCGGTCAGGGAGCCCGAACTCCACGACCTCGTCGAACCTGCGCCACGCCGCACCATCGAGGAGCTGGGGATGGTTCGTCGCCCCGATGAGGAGGACGCCATGGCGGACGAGGCTTACCTGGTCGATGTTCTTGAGCAGTGAATTGACGGCCCTTTTCATGGCGCCATGGTCATCGGTGACCCGGCTCTTTGCCACGAAATCGAATTCGTCGATGAAGAGGATGCAGGGGGCAAGGCTCTTTGCCAGTTCGAATATTCGATCGATGTTCTTCGAGGTCTCCCCCAGGTACTGGGACGTTATCATCGAGAGGCGCACCTCGATGACCGGGAGGTGGAGCCTTCGCGAGAGAGCGAGGGCAAGCGACGTCTTTCCGGTGCCCGGTGGTCCCACGAAGAGGAGTTTTCCAACCTCGTGGATGCGGAACTTCCGGAGTGTCTCCGTGTTCGTCCGGGCCACCTGTATCTTCCTGATGACGATTTCCTGGGAAGGTGTGCAGACAAGGTCTTCAAAGTCCTGCTCGATCTCCTCGGGGGCGCTTATGATGACAAGGTCAAGAGCCCCCTTCAGGCGCTCGTCAGCCGCGAGCAGCTTTGCGATGCGCGACTGGAGGAATGCCCGCGTGTCCTCGGCAGGAGGATTTCTCCCCCGGACATCCTCGTAGGATACAGCGGTCGATTCAAAATCGCGGAAAAAATACGCAAGGGCCGGGTTCTTCCCGATCAGGGGGAGTCCCCCCTTTTTGAGGAACCACCGGGCCGCAGGTTCGAGAGCCGTCAGCCTGATGCGCTGCCCGAACTCCTCGCAGGTGACTACCGGAGTCTCCTGCAGTTTCCGGCATGCATCGGCGATGCCAAGTCCCCTCCGGATCATCCCCTCGCTGACGTGAACAGGGCGCTTTACCTCCGCTCCCCCATCGATCCCAAACAGCAACCGGCACTCCGGGGTCAGGTCATTGGCATCAAGGGCAGGGCGTGAATTGAAAATCTCGGCAGTGAGGATGACCTCCATGAGCTTGAGGATCTCATCGTCAGCAGGCATGTCTGTAAATTAATTCATTTCATCTGGAATTGTTTAAGGATATCTCATCGTGTCGTCACGATGCACCCGTCCTCCGTGACGATGAGCGTGTGCTCGGCCTGGGAGACGCATGATCCCGGGATGTCCGCAAGGACCGGGTACCTGCGGAGGATTCCTTCCCGGGAGAGGAGCGAAAGCGGTATGTCCGGGCGGCTCTCCCCGAGCCAGCGGCGGGAAAATGGCATGCCGTGGCGTCCGCGCACCTCCTCGAGGATCTTCCTTGCTGCAGGCATGCGGACGGGCTTGACCGAGACCTGCTGGAAGATCTCGGCACGTGACTTCTCGCTCACGTGTCCTGATCCCGTCGTTGCAAACGGCTCGATTGCAAAGACCATCCCTTCTCGGAGGGCAGCCCCTCCCCGGAATCCGACGTTTGGGATACTTGGCGGAGTATGGATCATGTAGCGGGAGAGGCCGTGGCCCGTGAGGTTTGCCACCGGCCGGAACCCCCGTGACTCTATTGCCCCCTGTATCGCAGCACCGAGTTCGCCGGTCGTCACACCCGGCCGGACACGTTCAATGGCACTCTCGAGCCCCTCACGCGATGCCACGACGAGGTCGCCGTTCTCTCCAAGATCGACTGTCGTTGCGCAGTCGGCGATATACCCCTCGAGGTGCACACCAAGGTCGAGCTTGACAACGTCACCGTGCATAAAGACCCTCCCATCTCCCGGTGAAGCGGTATCGTGGGCGGCATCCTCGTTGCACGAGACGTTGAGGGGAAAGGCAAGCCCTGCACCTGCATCGATGACCATCCCCTCGACCCTCTCCACGAGGGTGAGAATAGGGACTCCCTCCCGGATCTCCCGGGCCCCCTGTTCGAGGATCCGTCCCGCAATCTTCCCGGCCTCGATGTAAAGATCCATCTCCTCGTCTCTCATGGTCACTGCCTCACAGGACGAGTCTCCTCTCGAACCGGGTGAAAGAGGAAAAACCCCGCTTCCTCACCACCCCGGTGTTCTCGAGGCGGACACCCCCTGTTCCCGGGTAGTAGAGACCGGGTTCGTTTGTCACGACACAGTTCTCCCGCAGGACTTCCCCGGACGGCGAAAGGCCTGGTCGTTCATGGATCTCGAGGCCGACTCCGTGCCCGAGGCTGTGGACGAATCCCCGCGTCCCGCTCTCGTACCCTGCCTCGCGGAAGAAGTCGACTGCTGCCCGGTACACGTCAGAACCCGTGGTACCTGGTCTGATCATCCCCGCGGCAAGATCCTGGGCATCGCGGACTGCCTGGAACATCTCTGCTATCTCTGCCGGCGGTTCGCCCCGGCAGACTGTCCGTGTCATATCGGAAAAGTAACCGGTCCGCTGGTCCCGGGGAAAGATATCGATGACAATCGGTTCGCATTCCCGGAGCTGTCCCTCACCCCTCCGGTGGGGCATCGCGGTATCCTCGCCGCAGGAGACGATCGTCTCTCCGGGAATGCATCCGTTCCGCACGAATACCTGGTGGATGGCCGAACGGACGAGGTCCGATGTGAGGGGAACAGCACCCTGAAAAAGGAGCCCTTTCCTGACCCTGGCCTTTCGGATCATCAGGATCGCCCTCTCCATTGCCCTGTCGCAGACGTGCTGGACGTGCCGGATGAACCGGATCTCTTCCGGTGATTTGATCTCCCGCATGGCAGGCAGGATCTCCCTGTCGACTGCAACCCGCCTCTCCCCTGCGATCTCTGCGCCGAGGGCATAGGGAAAGCCGGGGGGGACGAGGATCGGCCCCTCCACCTGTCGCAGGATGACACGGGCAAGAACCCGCCAGGGGTCAGGTTCTTCTCCGGCAATCTCGAAAAAACCGGCATCTGACCGCGATATAACCGTGGCAGACGATTCCCTGACGGCTCTCTCGTACTCCATCTGGGAGACGATGATTTCGCCCTTCTCACCCTGTCTCCTGATGTAGAGGACGGGGTCTGTCGAGGAAAACCGGGAGAGATAGAGGATGTTTGGGTCAAGGGATGTCCCAAATGCCACGTAGGCTCCGAAATTCCCCTCTTTGAGTGCCCAATCGAGCGCGTCCATACCTGGAGAACGTGGGATGCAATCCCACAAGTACTTTTATTTCGGAGATGACATTCCTTTGATGGACGCGGCGACCAGGGAGCAGTTAAAGGGAAAATTCTACAGGCTTGCGTTAATCCTCAACGGAGCAGTGCTGGCCGGGGCTGTCGGGGTCGTGGTCTTTTTCAAGGCTCCCGGTTCCCTCGCTCTCCCCCTTGCTGCACTCTTCCTGCTGACTGCCGCCGGGCTCTCTCTCTATTTTCGGGCTGAATACAGGGCGACCAGGATGTGGCTTGATGAACAGTCGTAAGAGAGGCACTCCCGTTTCAGGGGATGGGGAAGCGTGATTGAAAGGGTCAGGGATGAAATAGAACTGATGCAGCGGCACGTGCAGGTCCTGCGCGCAGTCGTCTCGAACCAGCCTATTGGTATCATGAAGCTCTCCGAGCTGCTGGACCTTCCTTTCCACAGGATCCGGTACTCCCTCCGTATCCTGGAACAGATGGGCTACATTCAGGCGTCACCGGCAGGAGCAGTGGCGACCCCTCTCTCCCGGGAACTCCTGGAGAATCTCGACGGCGAGATAGACGAGATGATCGCGCTCCTCCTCCGGATGAAACAGGGCAGGGATGATTCCGCGCATGAAAACGGGCAGGGGACTTAAAAACCATCCGCTACATTTAACACCGCCAGGGATAACCTATAGAGGCATACTGCGCGTGCCGCCATAACTCAGTTGGTAGAGTGGCTGGCTGTTAACCAGCATGTCACAGGTTCGAGTCCTGTTGGCGGCGCTTTTTTTTCCGGGGGCCCGTAGCTTAGTCCGGTCAGAGCGCCCGGCTCATAACCGGGCGGTCATGCGTTCAAATCGCATCGGGCCCATAAGATACCAGAAGCACATGCAACGCACCCGTTCATCCTTTTTGGAGACAGGACATCCCGGGGAAAAGGGGGCCAGTCCATTCGCATCTTACCACCAAGGTTTTGTATACACAGCAGTGCAATGTCCGGGTATGAAGTGCCCGGTGTGTGGCAGTGACTGCATCGAAGATGCAGAGGTCGTCCTTGGCAGGCTGCCGGACCTCTTTGCACCCTGTGACCGGTGCAGGTCCCGCGTCCTTGACAAGAATGCACCCCCTCCCGACAGGAGGATTGCTCCCCCCTGTGACTGCGGCAGGAGGTTCATCGACGAAGTCTTTGCCCATCTCTACGGAATTCTCCTTGAAGAAGGAGTCTTTTCCGGGAGAGAGCCGCTCAAGGCCGTTGGATCACCCCTGATCCACCCGGGAGTCTACACGGGTTCTCCCCCGTTTCTCCCTGCAGGCTCCCTCCTGCTCCTCTCCCCGATCGTGACAGCGCCTGCTGCCGAAAGGATGGTCGCGGAGGTCCCGGAGATCCGGGGGGTCGTCAGGTCAGGCGATTTCGTGCCCGGACTGGTGGATCCTGCACAGAAGGTACCCCCCCGGACATACGAACTCCTTGCCGGGTGCGATGTCCGGGCCGGAGTCTTCCCAACATCGGCCGCCCCCCTCGTCATCTATACGCAGCAGTCCCAGATCCACATCGAGTTTCCGCGCCCGAGGAACCCAAAGATAGAGTCAGTCGAGAGGCATCTTAAGATGCATTTTCCGGGAGTATTCGTCGATGCCTGTGCGGGGACGGGGACACTCGGCCTGTGCGCTGCCGTTTGCGGTGTCAGGCAGGTGATCCTGAATGATGCATGGTATGCAGCTGCATACTGGGCAGCGCAGAACATCCGTGTCAACAGAGCCTCTCTCAACATCCGCGACGTAAGAATCCACCTCTCCTACAGCGATATGAAGCGCCTGCAGGTCTCGAAAGATCCCGTACTGGTTGCCGGGACGGAGGGGGAGCAGAGTATCTCGGTGTTCTTTGGGGATTTTCGCGAGCTCTTCAGGGTGCTGCCACCCGGGCCGGTCTGCACCGTCATCGATCTCTTTGATAAATCGGACGGAGAGGCGAACAGGCGTGTTATGAAGGAGTGGCAGGAGCGGGTCCCCGGAGAGGTATTTATCCCATAAGGGACCCATATCATACGGGGACTAGCCCGGGTGGCCCGGCGTCACCTGTAACCCGAAACCGTCGGCATGCGGGGGGCGAAGTTCGAGGAAGGCGGAACCGTGCTGCCCGTGAACGGTACGGGCCGACGTTGAAACCTCGTCCCATGAGGTCGGTGGACAGGAACCAGGACTCCGGAGGGAGTCTGTGGCCTGCTGTCGCGGGGACCGGTCCAGGCCCGGAAGGGAGCAGACTCACCGTGAACACTCGGCGCCCATGGGGGTGCGGGGCGGAGGAGGACTGTACCGGGAAGGGGCAGTTCCGGGCCGTCGACTGAAGAACGTGTCCCCAACTTCCCCAGTGTGGTTCATCGTCATGGCAAAAGTGACCATAGTTGGAGCGACCGGGAATGTCGGCTCGTTCTGCGCCCAGACTATCGGGCACATACCCTACGTGGACGAGATCCTGCTCCATGGCCGGGAGGGCCGGGAGAACCTCCTTGCCGGGATCACGAGGGACCTTTCTGATTCCTTTGCAGCTGCAGGTAACTCCGTGGATGTCAGCTGGACGACAGATTTTGAGGATTTCCGGAACTCTGACGTGATCGTGTGCACTGCCGGTGTCGCCAGGAAACCCGGCCAGGACCGCCTTGACCTCGCGATGGGGAATGCACGGATCGTTGTGAAGACAGCCGAGTCGATAGGGCAGCATGCACCGGATGCAGTTATCCTCATGGTCACGAACCCCGTGGACGTGATGACATCGGTGGCTCTCCATTACTCGCACATGCCCTCGCACCAGGTTTTCGGTCTCGGGACGCACCTTGACTCCATGCGCCTGAAGTCTCTTATTGCACGTTACTTCAGGGTTCACGTGAGTGAAGTCCACACGCGTATCATAGGGGAACACGGCGACTCGATGGTGCCTCTCTGGTCCGCAACGACCATAGGGGGGATACAGATCTCCAACCTTCCGGCTTTCGTCGGTCTTCCCGCGGATGACATCATGAGCCGGGTCAGGTCAAGCGGAGAAGAGATCATCAGGAACAAGGGTTCAACCGTGTACGGTCCCGGAGAGGCGATCGCGACCCTTGTCAGGACGGTGCTGGGCAACGAGAACCGCATCCTGACAGTCTCTGCGTATATCAGGAGCGAGGTTCACGGCATTGGAGACGTCTGCATTGGAGTCCCTGCGAGAATTAACCGCCAGGGTGTCTTTCCCGTCCCGATAAAGATCGCAGAGGACGAAGTGACACAGTTCCGGGAATCTGTCGATAAGATCCGGGGAATAACAAAGACTGTTCTCGAAAAATTGAAGCGGTAATCTTTTCACTCCATGCAAGAAGCAGGGAGCGGGAGGGAGAAACTGCCTTTCGTTACGTGAGAGTTACTTCGGTGATCTCTGCCCGTTCAACGCCGGGAATCTTCTGGATCGCTTCCTCGACGGCATCGCTCTCGCCGGCAGCGTCGTTGACGAGGGCTGCAACGATCAGGGCTTTTAGGCCAAAACCGATCGGCTCCTCACGGATATCCCTGACTGCCGGGACCTCTCTTTTGATCTGTTCCTTCAGTCTCCCGAGGTCGACTTCGGGCGACTCGGGCATGACCCTGAGGATGATTGCAACTGTTCCCATGGTTCACGGCCCCGAAAACCCGCATTGAGGGCAGATATAGGGAATGCTCTGTTCCCGGCAGCGGAAGCATCTCCGGATCTCGTGCCCGCACTTGGGGCATCCGAACTCAGTCGCACCCCTCTGGGCAAGCGGCGCACTGCACGATGTACATTTTCTTGTTGGCATGGGACCTCCCTGCAAAGTGTCTCGTACTATCTCTCCTGAAACACTTAAAAGCCGATGGTCGTTCCGGTTGTCATGCTTCCGTCGAGAACTGCAGAGAGGCGATCGGGATGGAGTCCCGAGATGACAAGGGATGGTACCCGGAGACGGAGGACATACTCAAGGAACGCCGGGTCCACGTCATCCGTCGGCACGGGAGCATGGATCCTTCGGAGCAACTTCCCGCGGGAGTGGATGCCATCCACGGACTTGAGGAGGACCAGGGGGAGGTCGAGCGTATGGGCGCACCACGCAGCGATCGTGTCCGATGTCACATCCCACGAGTGGGGAAGGGGGTCTTCTGACCGGAGAACGGAGTAGGGAAGCAGGACATGCGGGGTATCGCAAACGCCGAGTCTCTCCGTGACGGGGAGGCCGAACCGGGAGAGGTACCACCCGTACTGTTCCATCGCTGAAACGGCCATCCAGTGTCCCTCTGTTCCCCTCACCCCCGTATCCCGGACGAGCCGGGCAAAAGGCCCGCCCCCGGGTACGACGAGGACAGGCCGGGGTCTCCGGCGGATGAGGGAGCAGATCTCCCCTGCAGAGGGAAAGAGGCTCCCGCCGATCTTGAGGACAAGGGGAGGAGAGATCATGCCGGTTTTCCGTGCAGGAATGTGGGAAATTTCAGCAGGTTAATCTTTCCTGCCACATGAACCCGGATCATGCACTGGTGCCTCCTTTTCCTGGTACTGGTCCTCGTATCACCGGTAACCGGTATCGCTCTCGTCGAGTTCTGCCCTGACCCGTACCTTTCGGAGGACAGGGACGAGTACTTCTGCCTCGAGGGATCGGGTCCCCTCGATGGTATCATGGTCACCGATGGTGAGGGGAGCCTGCGCTTCCCGCAGGGATCCTTTCTGCAGGACCGGTGCGTGGTCGCGCGGGATGCAGAGGCTTACAGGAGGAGCCATGGTCATTACCCGGATTACGAGTGGGAGGGGGCCACTCCCGCCGTGCCGGACATGATCCGGACGGGGAGGTTCGCACTTGCAAATGCCCGGGACGAACTCGCAGTCTATTCTGGAAGGAGTGTCGTCCAGAAGGTGGAATGGCCGGGGCTGGTCTCGACACGCCAGGGGCAGGTCCACTTCCTCGAGAACGGGACGTGGGACCCGCGCGTCCTGATGCTCGGCCAGTCACGGTTTCCGGAGGCAACCTTTGAGGGTGTATCCGGCATCGCCTTTGTATCTCCTGACTGTTCCCGCGAGGTCCTCCTCTCCCGTGTGGGGGAGGCCCGCGGGGAGATACGCGTTGCGGTCTACGAATTCACGAGTCCCGTGCTTGCAGAAGCGCTCATCGACGCAGCCAGGCGTGGCGTAAACGTCTCCCTCCTGCTGGAAGGCGGGCCTGTCGGGGGGATCCCGCGCGAGGAGAAGTGGATAATCTCGCGGCTCTGGGAGAGCGGGATTCCGGTGTACACCATGTCCGGGACTCAGGATGTGCATGCCCCTTACCGGTACATGCACGCAAAATACATGGTGATTGACCGTTCCGGCGTCCTTGTCACGAGCGAGAATTTCAAGGACAACGGCTTTCCGGGGAGAGGGAAACGGGGAAACCGGGGTTTTGGTGTATTTGTGACCGATCCCGGTCTCGCGGAGTATTTCCTCTCGGTCTATTCCCACGATGCCGGGGGTCAGTATACAGTCAGGGCAGAGGTGCACGGGGGGAGCGAGGAGACCCCGACCATGGAGACCTATTCACCCTCTTTTGAACCCTTCACCTTTTCCGGTGCGACGGTAACCCCCGTGATCTCCCCGGATACGAGCAGCCTGATCCATCGCCTTATCCAGGGGGCAGAGAGATCCGTGGATATCGAGATGGCGTATATCACCAACGAGTCAGGGGCAGATCTCAACCCATTTCTTGCAGATGCACTCGATGCCGCGCGCCGGGGTGTCCGGGTCCGTGTGCTCCTTGACTCCTATTACTACAACATCGAGGATGATGCCGATAACGACGAGATGGCTGCGGTCATCAACGGGATTGCTGCTGCAGAGGGACTGCCACTCGAGGCCCGCATTGCCGATATCGGCCCGGGGAGAGTCGAGAAGATCCATAACAAGGGAGCGATCATCGATTCGAGGAAGGTTCTCATCAGTTCGATTAACTGGAATGCTAACTCCCCTGTCTTCAACAGGGAAGCGGCGGTGATAGTCGATCACCCCGGTGTCGGGGAATATTTTTCTTCCGTTTTCGAGTCGGACTGGGGCCATGCCGGAGGGGAAGGGATGACCCGCAACGCGCCCGACCCTGTCAAACTCATCGCAGCAGCCACGATCGTCGTGACTCTCACCATCATCTTCCTCTACAGGAGGCGGACCAGGTGATTCCGTTCCCGTGAACCCCGGGGAACACCGGAACCCACCGGGTTCTGCTGCACCGGGAACCCTGCGGCACTCATTGAATGGTATAAATCTCTCCCCCTCCCATGTACAGGACTGTGATACTCGTCCGGCAGGAGAAGATCGCGCTTGCGCTCACCCTTGTCGTGCTCGGTGCTGTGGCAATCGCTGCAATTGCCCTTGAGACAGCAGGAAAAGAGGCATTTGCACGTCCCATCTCCCCGGATTCCCGGGAAGGCGAGCTCGTCCTGCTCGAGGGTACCGTGGAGGAGGCGAGGATGACTGCGACGGGAGGCCACCAGGTTCTCCGGGTTGCAGGAACGCGTGTCTTTGTCCCCGCAGCAGCCGTCCGGAAGGGATGGCCGCCTGTGGGGGAAGAAGTGAAAATTTTTGGAACCATCCAGATGTACAGGGGTGAGAGGGAGGTCCTCGTCAGTTCCGCCGGGGATATCCGGCCCCTCGCCTCTCCGGGAAAGGGATGATACCGGTGGAGAGCCCACCCCTGCCGATGACACTTATAAGCAGGGAGAGAATTGGTAATTTACTGAGTTCAGTCTATAATGTGGGGTAAAAGGGGTATGGAGCAGAAAAAAGAACAACATTCCCGGAAAGAAGAGCACAGGATCTGGATCCTTGGTGTTCTCGGAGCTGCATGCATAGGTCTCGAGATCGTCGTCCACCTCCTCTTCAGGACAGCTGTTGGGTACACGCACATATTCTACATCCTCCTTGTGCTGTCAGCACTCTGGTATCACAGGAAGTCTCTCGTCGTGGCAGGAGGCCTCGTTGCAGCAACGATCGGGACGAGCCTTTTCGTCGGGGATTTCACGTGGGCAACGATTCTCCGTGCGGCGATGTTCCTTGTCATCACGTGGATCGTCGCCATCATCTCGGAGGAGAGGGACAGGGCACTGGAAGGTCTCCGGGAAAAGAATGAGGAGGTCGAGAGGAAGCATGCTGCCCTCGTCGGGTACCTCACAGAGGCGAGCTTACGCATGAAGAACCCCCTCGAGCTGCTGCGGGACAACCTGGCCTCGATTCGGATGCAGCTTGATTCCGGTCCCGTGACCGAGGAGCAGAAGATGATGCTCTCTGTGCAGATAACACACCTGGAACAGATCATTGAAAATTTCCGGGAACTCAACAGGGAAGCAGTCGAGGAACGCGCGGAGATCCCCCTTGCATACCGCGAGTTCCTGAAACGGTGAAAGGAGAGATGCGATGACGGTTGATCTTTCCAGGCTTGGCAGGAATAAACTCTTCCTCGTTCTCTCGGCTGCAGAGAGGCTGAAGCAGAACAACGTCCGCATCATCAGGGCCCTGATCGACCAGGGGTACAGGGTGGTTGTGATCACGACCAACCAGCCATCGGGATTCCTGAAAAAAAACTATGCCGCAGAGGGGATCGACACGAAGAAGATCGTGTTCATCGATGCCATCACGAAGTATGCCATCGGGCGGGTGCCTGAGGGGGAGACTGAAACCAAGTTCGTGAATAACCCCGCGAACCTGACAGATCTCGGCATTGCCATTACCGAAGTCCTGAATACATCATCTGGGGAGAAACCATGCCTCCTCTTTGACTCGGTCAGCACGATGCTCATCTATCTGCCATCCATTCACATCTCCAAGTTCATCCATTTCGTCACGAGCAAGCTGCGGCTTCTCGATGCTCCGGGAATATTCCTTGCCGTGGAGAAGGGGATAGACCCGCTCCTGCTGACCCAGCTGACGACCTATGTCGACGACGTGATCGACATGGACAATTCCCACGAAGAGCACGGACGCGAACCACTCAAAACATGAACATTCTTATTTTTTCAGGGCTCCGGGGATTTCAGGACAGCGTACCTCACCCGTCCCTCATCCACGCAGGTGCGGACCATCCGTTCCCGCGGGGAGAGGGATGCCGACCTCCCCGTTTTGACCTCGACAAAGACTATCTCTTCGAGGGTGCCATCAGAGAGCCCCGAGAAGACGACGAAGTCAACGGGTGAACCGAGGAAGCGGGCATCTCTCGGGTTGAAGGGAAAGCCGGGGAAGAAGGGGAGGAGGTGCTCGGTGACCCTGCCCTTCACTGCGGCCGCACTCCTCTCGACCGCGTCCCGCCTGATCCTGGCCTCCTGCGAGGCAGCCCACTCGCGGCAGAGGATCTCTGCCCTTTCACGAGCCTCTCTCTCGAGGGTTTGGGATCGCCATTCCTCGAAGAGGGCGCGGGCCCTTTCCCCCTCCCGCTCCCTCAACCGGAGGTACAGGAAGAGGAGAACAAATAGGCCAAGAGATACCAAGACAAGAACGCCGAGGAGTAAAAAGACCATGATCTCATCCATGTTCGGAGGGATGGATCAGCCACCGGGAAAAATTCTCCTCCCGCAAAAAGGGTGCATGGAAGGAGAGCCCTGTCACCGGTGGGAATCTTCCTCTCCGGGAGGCACCAGCTTTTTTATGGCAAGTGCCGCTTCCTGCATCACCCTTGGATCGGGATCGTTCTCCAGCACACGGAGCGGCCCGACTGCAGAGGGATCACCGAGTGCACCGAGTGCCCATGCAGCATGCTTCCGCACCAGTGCCTTCTCATCCTTTAAGGTCTCGATCAGGGCCGGGACTGCCCTCCTGTCTCCGAGCCGTCCCAGGCCGATGGCGGCACCGATGCGGAGCCATTTCTCAGGGGAACGGAGTGCCAGGAGGAGTGGTTCGAATGCCCGCCCGTCCCCTATCTCTCCGAGGGACTTGGCAGCGATCCAAGAGACTTCCACGAACGGGTCGGAGAGGGCATCGATCAGGGCCGGGACGGCAGAGCCATCCCCTATGACCCCCAGCTTCTCGGCGGCCTTCCAGCGCTCGTCGAGGTGCGGGCTCTTGAGGAGCCCGAGGAGAGCCCGGACCGCCCTCCTCCTGGCAGCCTCTTCGGCCTCTATCCTCGCCCGGTGCGGAACTTCCCTCACATCCATCCTGCGCCTCCCCATTGGCAGGCATTTGGGACATGCAGTGATAAGTTTTGTGGAGGGGAAGCGCGGGCAATGAGGCGCCCCCCTCTTTTGGGGCACGCGACCAGCGAGCCAGCACGATTTCCTTGGGGAGAAGACAGCGAAAAGGGAAAATATCTAATTCGATCGCCTCTGACTCTCATCCGGCATCCTGGCACGTCGTCTCCGCTGTGCACCTTTCCAATCCGCTCCTCCGGGTTGGAATTGCCACGGGAAAGTCCCGTTTTCCATCCTGAAAGGGAGGAATCAGGCCCGGGCAATCACGTCAAGACCGATATCAAGGTTTCCTGCACTGTGGGTGAGGGCTCCCATGCTGATGATGGAGACGCCCTCGATTGCATAGTCACCGATAGTATCCGGAGTTATCCTGCCTGAGACCTCGATAAGGGGAAGGGAGGGAAGCCCGGCGTCGCGCAGGAGCCTGAGCGTCTCCCTGACCAGCCCGGGCTCCATGTTGTCAAGGAGGAGCATGTCGGCACCCGCACGTGCCGCACGGACGGCCATCTCCGGGCTCTCGACCTCGACCTCGACCTTCCTGTAGCAGGAGTGCGCCCGTGCCCGTGCAATTGCCGTCTCGAGGGGGACGATGGCGAGGTGGTTGTCCTTTATCAGGATCCCGTCAGAGAGGGTGAGCCGGTGCGGATCTCCTCCCCCGAGAACCACCGCCTTCTTGTCGAGGAGGCGAAATCCAGGGCAGGTCTTCCGGGTCGACGCGACGTGGGCGCCGGGCAGTTTCCGGTCGAGGATGTCCTGCAGGCTCCGGGTCATGGTCGCGATGCCGCTCATCCTCCCCATGATGTTGAGGGCGGTCCTCTCGACGAGGAGGACGGACTCTGCAGGGCCTTCCAGCTCGGCAAGGACAGACCCCGCGCCGACACGCGATCCGTCCCGGACAAGAGGGGAGAAATCGACAGAAAAGGCAGAGAACAGTTCGCCTGCCTCCTCGAGCCCTGCTATCACTCCCTCCTCCCGGGCGACGATCCGGGCCCTGCACGATTCCCCGGAGAGGACAGAGAGGGAGGTGATGTCCCCGAAGGGAGCGTCCTCACGGAGGAAGGAGAGGAGGATCTCCCGCGGGAGGCGGAAGGGGCCTGTCACCGTCCCACCTCGAGCATTTTCTGTATTGCACGCCTCGCCCTCTCCATGATCTCATCCGGGAGGATAATCTCGTATTGTTCCCGCTCGAGGGAGAGGAGGAGGTCCCGAAGCGTTGTCTTCTTCATGTCCCTGCAGACCGCGTCATCGCGCGCATGCACCTCCTGTTCGGGATAAAGAGTGTGCAACCGGTAGGCCATCTCCCTCTCGGTCAGGATCGTCCACCTCCCCCCCGGCGACCGGCCCCGGAGGATTTTCACCATGCCCCCTGTCGATGCCACGTGGTCGGAGAGCCGCTGGATCTCCGGGCGGCACTCGGGGTGGCATATGACCGTGTCCCCCCTCTCCCGCGCAAAGAGTACATCCCTCTCCGAAAAGCACTGGTGGACGTAGCAGTGCCCGCCGGGAGGTACGGCAACGATTCTCTTCTCCGGCACCTGCGACTGGACATATGCCGCGAGGTTTGCATCCGGTGCAACGATGACCTCCGGGGCATCGAGGGATCTGACGATCTCGACAGCATTCGCGGACGTGCAGACGATGTCTGCCATAGCCTTGCAGGCTGCCGTGCTGTTGATGTACAGGACAACGGGCGCTCCCGGGTGATCTGCCCGCGCCCGCGCGAGCATCTCCGGCGTGAGCTGGTCTGCAAGGGGGCATGTCGCGTCCCTGACCGGGATGAGGACTTTCCTTGCGGGGTTCAGGATTTTTGCCGTCTCGGCCATGAAGAGGACACCGCAGAAGACAATGAGGGGTCCTGTTGCCTTCTCGGCCACCCGTGCGAGTTCAAGGCTGTCGCCCACGAAATCAGCGAGATCCTGGATCTCCGGCCTCTGGTAGTTGTGGGCAAGGATGAGAGCGTTCTTCTCTTCTTTCAGGGCGCAGATCCTCTCCCCGATCCTCATGTTCCGACCACCAGGGGACTGTCGAGGTTCCGCAGCAGGGTGAGGATGGAGAGCGCGGCAAGGTAACTGGTCGCAGGGTTATCAGGGCTCTGGACGTTGCTCACCCTGATATACATCTCCCCGAAATCCCCCTCGGCCTCTATTTCGTGGATGTTGCGTGACACGGCAGGGTCAGCATAGAGTTCGACATCTGCATCCCGCCCGGCAGCAAGGCTCAGCGCGACGGAGACGTTCACGTTGCGGGGGAACTCCTTGATACACTCGCGGGCTTTGCCCTGGAAGACGAGCCGCCTCTCCGTGGCCGAAATGCCAAGGGAACCGGGGCTCTTCGTTGTCTTCAGGATGAGCCTCCGCATCGGTGAGATCTGTCCAACTTTTAAGTTGTCAAGCCCTGCAATGGCACCACTCGGGATGTAGATTTTCCGGTTCTTTTCGCGGGCGACATCAACGAGATGCGCAAGAAAGGCCGGGTCCGCAAGGGCCCCGACCGAGAGAAGGATGAGGTTTTTCCCCCTTTCAAGGACAGTCTCCCCGTACTGCCGTGCAGCCCGGACGGATGCTGCCTCGACAACGAACTCGAAATCAGCACCAATGAATGAATCAAAATCGCTGCACGGAGTTCCTCCCGTGATTTCAGCGAGTTCCTGTGCCCTGGGGAATACCTGGTCATACAGGGCCACAATCTGGCAGTTCTCCCTATTCCTTGCGATGACGCAACCGATATTCCCGCAGCCCAGAAGCCCGATTCGAATCATTGTACAGACATAATGAATTCTCCGGGTTAAGCATTTTTCTTCCCGGAGAGGAGTTATCTCATGTCCCGGGCACATGTTTGGGAACGGTGGATTGTTGATCCGGTGAGAGAGAGAACGCTTTCATTGTGCCCTGTCCGGACAACCATGATGAAGCCAGGGGAGGAAGAGTATCAGCGATGAGCAGGCCAGGCTCCTGTGACCATTGCGAAGAACCGGGGAGAGATCCATCTCCCCTTGCGTCCCTCCAGGGGAGAAGCGTCTATCTCCGGACGTTTGGATGCACGTATAACGAGGGTGACAGCTGGAAACTTGCCGAGGTGCTCAAAGCACAGGGGTGTTCTCTTGTCAGTGACCCTGACTGTGCCGATGCCATTGTGATCAACACGTGCACTGTGGTCGAGAGAACGGAAAGAAACGTGCTCCGGGAACTCCGCAGGTTCAGGGGACGTCCCCTGTATGTCACGGGCTGCATGCCGCTCGTCCAGGAGGATGAAATCAGGAGAGTCTGCACACCGGTCATCATCCACCCGTCCGCGATCCATGCTGCCTATGCACGCGTCAATACCGTCCCTTCCGGGCCTGTGGCGGTCGTCCAGGCATGCCGGGGGTGCCTTGGGGCATGCACGTACTGCATCACGCGTCTGGCACGGGGGAGGCTGGAGAGCCGGAGCCCCGGAGAAATAATCCGCGAAACCGCCCGCCTTGTTGATGCCGGCGCAGTGGAAGTGAGGCTGACCGGCCAGGATCTCGCTGCGTGGGGGAGGGATACCGGGCAAACGCTTCCCGACCTCCTCCATCGCCTTGACTCTCTCTCCGGCCGGTTCATGATCCGCCCCGGAATGATGAACCCTGCAACCCTGTATCCCATCAGGAAGGAGGTCGCGGAGTCCTTCACCCTGCCAAAGATCTTTGCATCTCTCCACATCCCGATCCAGTCAGGCTCCGCAGGCGTCCTCGAAAGGATGGGGAGGGGGTATACGCCTGAGCAGGTGATCTCCATCGTGGAGGAGTTCGAACGGACTGTCCCCTCCTTTTCACTGACAACAGACATCATCTGCGGGTTCCCGAAAGAGACGGAAGAAGATTTTTCAAGGACACTTGCACTCATCCGGAGGATCCGTCCCGACAGGGTCATTGTCACGCGGTATTCACGCCGTCCCGGCACCCCCGCGGCAGGGGAGAATGACATGCCTGACCGCGTCAGGAAGGAGAGGTCACGGAAAATCCGTCTCCTTGCAGAGGATATCGCACGGGAGAAGAACGCAGAGTGGAGGGGAAGAACGGTCCCGGTCATGATCACGGAGCGGGTCAGGCCCGGCACCTCGATGGGCAGGACCCGGGAGTACCGCGGGGTGGTCCTTTTGGGAGATATTCAGCCGGGGACGGTCCTCCCTGTCCGGCTCCGGGAAGATCGCACGTATTACTTCACCGGGGAACCCTCCTGACGCCCGCCATCGCGCCGTTCTATCGCATCATATGGTTTATCATACCAGAAAAGGGAAAGAGAAGGAACCCTTATTGCCCCTGCTGTCAACTCATCAGTGAGCCCCCGGGGAAGGAGATACCTCATTGCGGGGAGAGGGAGAGAGATGCAGGAAGCAGACGAGATTGAAAAGGGGTACACGAGACTCCTCGAGAAGATCGGGGAGAACGCAGGAAAGATCGAGGAACTGGGAGAGGAGGTTCGCGCCAGGGACGGGGCACTGATGGCCCGCATGGGGAAGATGACAGCTCCCCTCGTGAAAAAAATCGGGCTCAACATGCTCCTGAAGGGCAAGCAGGATCCCAAAGGCGAGCTGTATGATACAACCTTTTACAGGGATAAGATGATCGTGCTCGGGAGGACAGACCCCGTGCCGCACAGGCCCGATGACCCGGGAAAGAAGGTGGACGACCAGTTCTGTGTCCTTGGAGAGGACGGGCGTTTCTATGAACTGATGTACAGCTCCGATGGTGTCGTCGTCGACTCGTACAGAAACCCCCTCCCGGAACAGGATGCACTGAATATCTACGGGTACGAGGTCATGGTCATGCTCTATAGGGCGATGAGGGATTACCTTGAAGGGCAAAAAGAACTGCTCGATGCCCTCGAGAAGACAATCGCGTTCATCACGCAGCAAAAATAGGAGAGATACGGGTTATTTCCACCCAAAGAGGGGGAAGACCGGCTTGAGGAGGTCCTCGTTTTCGATGTCGTCCGGCATCAGGAGGACGGTCTTTCCAAAGGAGTCACCCTTTTCGTTCTGGTAGCGGATATCGACCTTCATCTTCTCCGTGATGGGCGGTACAGGAAATGTCCTGACTGCATCCTCATCGAGCGCAGGGATATCAAAGGAGAGATCCTGGGGTGCGAGGTTTATCTTCACAGAGACTGCCCTCGCGTTCCCGCGGTTCCGTACCCTGACCCCCTTCCGGTTCTCCTCGACGAAAACCACAACATTTGGTTTTTCCATGCTGTCCTGCATGATGAAGAGTGACATTGCAAGAGCAATGACGATGACAGCCCCGATCATGCCTGCGTAAATATCGATCAGGAAATAAAGGGCAGTGCAGGCGATGAGTCCGATTACAAGAACGATGAGAAGGTTCCTGTTCATAGAGAGAATGTAATACCCTGTGGGTAATAAGAGGATGGGAAATGGGCCCGATGTGATTCGAACACATGACCTCCCGGTTATCAGCCGGGCGCACCACCTGGCTATGCTACGGGCCCCCGGATTGCCGTACTACTTCGGCCTCGCTGGCTATTATAGGTTTTGAATTCCCGGTTTCTCCCGGCAGACCATGGAGACATCATATTAAAAGGGTTCTGTTCGAATGTATGTGTGATACTCCCCTGGTGAAACGCCCATGAAAACGCAGTACCTGCTTGGAAACGAAGCGATTGCCCACGGGTGCCTGGAAGCACCTGTCGATTTCGTGACAGGATACCCGGGAACCCCCTCCTCGGAAGTGATCGATATCCTCCGGGCCATTCCCGGGCGCGGCTATTACATCGAGTGGTCTGTCAACGAGAAGGTGGCACTGGAGAATGCCCTCGCTGCTGCATGGTGCGGCCTGCGTGCCCTCTGCACCATGAAGCACGTCGGGCTGAACGTTGCATCCGATCCGCTCATGACGAGCGCATACACGGGCGTGATGGGCGGTCTCGTGGTCATGAGTGCGGACGACCCCTTCGCCCACAGCTCCCAGAACGAGCAGGACAGCCGCTGTTATGCCCTTTTTTCCCGCCTCCCCTGCCTCGATCCCTCGACAATCCAGGAGGCGCACGACATGGCAAGAGATGCCTTCGCCATCTCCGAGCAGTTCTCCCTCCCCGTGATATTCCGCCCGACGACCCGTATCTGCCACTCCAAGGGCGACACCGTCACGGGAGAACCAGAGAAAAATACGAGGAGGGGAGAATTCCACAGAGATCCCCGGCAGTATGTCGTCATCCCGGCCCATACCCGCGTCCTTCACCGGAAGCTGAACGAGAAACAGCCCGCGATCAGGAGAGCCCTCGTCGAGAGGGGATACAACTGGGCCACCATCAGGGGATCCCGGGCAGTCGTCACGAGCGGGATCGCAGCTGCCTACGTCCGGGAAGTCCTGCCTGATGACGTCTCCCTGATCAGGATCGGCGCCTACCCTATCGACGAGGAATGGTTAAGAGCACAGGTCGTGCGCCACGAAGAGATCCTCGTCATCGAGGAGCTCCACCCCGTGGTCGAGGAGACCGTCCGCCAGGTTGCAGGGGAGATCCCCGTCTCCGGGAAGAAGGATGGGGTTGTACCTTTCGAGGGAGAGCTCTCGACAGCCGCTGTGGCAAAGATACTGAAGTCCTCAGGTATCACTCCCACAAGGGAATATCGCGCTGCCGACCCTGTCACCGATCTCCCCCCGCGGCCACCCATCCTGTGCGCTGGCTGCATGCACCGGCCGGTCTTTTATGCCATGAAGCGGGTCTTCCGGGACGGGATTTACCCTAGCGATATCGGGTGCTATACACTCGGTCTCCAGCTTGGTGCCGTGGATACGACGATATGCATGGGGGCGGCAGTCACGGTTGCAAGCGGGATGGCCCATGCAGGAGAGGAGAGAGATATCGTTGCAACCATCGGGGACTCGACATTTCTCCACTCGGGGATCCCCGGGCTCATCAATGCCGTGCACAACGGTGCACGGATGACGCTTGTCATCCTTGACAACCGCATCACGGCAATGACCGGGCACCAGCCCAACCCGGGTTCCGGCATCACGGCATGCGGAACCCCGGCACCCCAAATCTCGCTCGAGGCGATATGCAGGGCATGCGGAGTTCCCTGGGTCGAGACAGTGGATCCCTACGATCTCGTCTCGCTCATGGCCACACTCCGTGCGGCAAAGGAACTCCCGGGCGTGAAGGTCGTTATCGCGCGGCAGCCCTGTGTCATCATGGCACGGAGGGCGAACCTCCGGAGGGGGCGCTTCGAGGTCGATGCGGACACGTGCACTGCCTGTGGCGTCTGCATCGGGTTTGGCTGCCCGGCCATCGAGAAGAGGGACGAGAAGGCGTATATCAACGATCTCTGCAGTGGTTGCGGTGTCTGTGCCCAGCTGTGCCCTGCAGGAGCCATCCGCAAGGAGATGAAAAAGGGGGAAAAGAGATGAGAACGAGTTTTGACGTCCTCATGGTGGGAATCGGCGGGCAGGGTATCATCCTTGCATCAAACATCCTCGGCGAGGCCTGCCTTGCAGAGGGGAGGAAGGTGAAGGGCGCAGAGACGCATGGAATGGCACAGAGGGGGGGTTCCGTCGAGGGACACATACGCATCGACGGAGAGTTCGGCCCCCTCATCCCGGCGGGCGCAGCCCGTCTCATCATCGCGTTCGACATGCTGGAGGCTCTCCGTTATGCCCATTTCCTTTCACCCGGGGGAACGATCGTCTCGAACAGCCATTTCGTCGTCCCGACTTCCGTCTACATGCAGGGGGTTCCTGCCCCGGACGGCGCCACGCTCCGGGAACGACTCTCATCGTGGCCTCTCTGCCTCGTCGATGCGGATGCACTCGCGGCAGAAGCAGGCAGCCCCCTCTCCCAGAACGTGGTGATGATAGGTGCCGCCTCCTGGTTTTTGCCCCTGAAACCAGAATCCCTCCTGAATGCGGTTGAAAGACTTGTCCCGAAAAAGACGGTCGAGATTAACAGGAGGGCCTTCGAACTCGGGCGGGCAGCTGGGGAGAGATGCACCCCGGGGAGATCCGGAGAGTGAACAGCCGGAATCTCGGTCCGTTTCTCCCGGACACCATCCTCGAGGGAGATGCCCTTGCGCTCCTGCCCCAGCTCCCGGCGGGGACAGTCGATCTCGTCGTGACTGATCCCCCGTTTGCCATCGATTTCCGGGCTCAACGGGCGAATTACAACCGGACAGGTTCCCGGGTACTCGGGGGCTACCGGGAGATCCCGCGGGACCAGTACCAGGACTTTACCGTCCGGTGGATGCGGGAAGCGTTCCGTGTCCTCTCCCCGTCAGGGAGCCTCTACGTCTTCTCAGGGTGGAACAGGCTCAAAGAGGTGCTCTGCGGGCTTGACGAGGCAGGATTTACCACGGTCAACCACCTGATATGGAAGTTCCAGTTCGGGGTTTTCACGCGGAGGCGGTACGTGACGAGTCACTACCACGTCCTCTTTGCCGTGAAGGATCCGTCAGACTACACATTCAACAAGCAGGATCACTACCCCGAGGACGTCTGGGTCATCCCGAGGGAGTACTGGAAGGGCAGGCAGAAGACGGCCACGAAGCTCCCGCGGGAGATCGTCAGGAGGATCCTTGCCTACTCGAGCAACCCGGGCGACCTAGTCCTCGATCCCTTCATCGGATCCGGGACTGTCGCCGTCGTCGCGAGGGAGATGGGCAGGCACTTTCTCGGTTTCGAGATATCGCATGAATATTTTTCATTCGCACTCGGGAGGCTGCAGCAGGATGATTTACGGGACGGAAAAGCCAGGGGAGAAAACTACGCTGAGGGGGAGAATTGAACTCCCGAGGGGCCGAGGCCCCACAGGCTCTCCAGGCCTGCGCCGTACCGCTAGACTACCTCAGCAAAAGGAGTGTATCCATACTATGGGGCGGGATTTTTTTTAATGCTATCTGCCCTCTCCCCATCCAAAACCCCCGGGTGAGACGAGATGTCCACCCCGAAAAGATGCTCCAGACATCTCTCCGCCGATGGCCCCGTACCCGGGCATTTTTTCCCGGTCATTTTCCGGGCAGCCTCTCTTTCTTTTTCCAGCCCCGCGGGTATGTCCCCCGCGCGAGAAAGACGCTCTCGGGTGCGACCACGAGTCCGGGCTTTCCCGGAGTTACCTGCGAGGAGGGGACGAGTGCCCTGCCGAGACAGACGAGCTCTCCTCTCTTCGTCAGGACGGTCACGCGGTCACCCTTCCCAAAAGTCCCGGACGAGACGACACCGGCACCTGCCAGCACTGCACCGTGGCAGAGTGCATCCACGGCTGTATCGCGGATGACGATACCCGGAAGGCCGGAGAGGGCCGCCTCCGGCCGGAGGATCATGTCCTGCAGGGGAAAACGCACCCCATTCCGGAACGCGTCTGCAGCATCGCGCAGTTCGGCAAGGGTATGTGCGGAGTCTTCCCGGAACGGCCCGGAGCGTGTCCTCCTCAGTTCCTGCATGTGAGCGCCGCACCCAAGGGCAAGGCCGATGTGGTGGCAGAGGGTGCGGATGTACGTCCCCGCATCGCAGGTGATGCGCAGGACGGCAAGCCTTCCTTCCACCTCGAGGAGGTCGAGCGAGTGGACGGTCCTTATCCGGAGGTTCCGTGCCACAGAGCTCCGCCGGGGTGGTCTCTGGTATATCCGGCCGGAGAACTCCCCGCAGACTTTCCGGATGGCCCCTTCTCCGACGCTGCCATGGAACCTCACGAGCGCCACGTACTCCTTGTCGTGGGAGAGGAGAACAGGCGCAAGCCGGACAGCGCTTCCGACCATCACGACGAGGACACCTGAAACGCCGGGATCGAGAGTCCCCGCGTGCCCCACCTTCTGCCCGAGGATCTCGCCAGCCCATGCAGTCACCTGGTGGCTCGATGGACCCCGCGGCTTGTCAATGACGACCAGGCCGCCCCGGGGGAACGGGACAGGCTCCCCTCCGGTCACCTGCAGCCCCTCCCGGGAAGCCCGAGGAACCGGTTGAGCGCAGCAAGAGTCCCCTCGAGGGAACCGTCCCCCACGACATCCGGCGGATGGCCCCCTTCTCGCATTGCCCGGGCCGTGACATTACCGATCGCAATCAGGAGGAGCCCCGGTCCCGGTTCCCAGACTGCCTCCCTGTAGGACATGGCACTCGTGAAGAGCAGCGCATCCGCACCGTCAAGGGAGAGGGGAATCCCGGTCGGTTTCAGGGAGTAACAGATCACCTCCGTGACTCTCCCGCCCGCGGCCTCGATCGAGGCGATGAGACCGGGGTTCGGGACGTCCGCGCGGGGGACTCCCACGTGCCTCCCGGACAGCCATTCCCCGAGGTAGCGGGCGAAATCCCGGCTGTAGTAGCTGTCGAGAACCTCTGCGGATATTCCAAATTTTTCCAGTTCACGTCTCGTCTGGGGTCCTATTGCAATGACGCGCGGCCACTGCTTCAACCGCGGGGCTATCAGGCGGGCGGGGAGCGCACTCGTGAAGAATATGCAGTCGAAGGTCCCGCTGCCGGCGTCGCGGACGAAGCGCTCCACCGCTTCCATGTCCACAAAAGCCTCGAGGGGGGAGACTGCATAACACTCGTGGCCCCATGCTGCACACCGGGCAGCGTCATCTGTTGCCTTTTCCCTGAGCCGGGTTATCGCGATGCGCATGCGTCTGAACCTTCCGGGCTGCTGGTCTTCTATCTGGTATCGATTCCTTTAAGATGATTGCGTCCCACCCCTCGCAGGAATGATGGAGATTCTCGCCGGAACGGCAGCGGGAACCTGTCTTGGCGCTGTCTCGGGTCTCCTTCCCGGCATCCATGTCAATACAATGGCAGCTATCCTGGTCGCATTCCTTGCATTCCTCCTGCCGCTGTTCGGCCCCGTTTTCCTTGCTGCAGTGCTTGTCTCTGCGCTAATCTCGCATTCTTTCCTTGACGCCGTGCCGACCACGTTCCTCGGCATCCCTGATGCCGATACCGCGGTCGCGGTCCTCCCTGCCCATTCGCTCTGCCTCGAGGGCAGGGGAGAAGAGGCAATCCGGGTCGCAGCGCTGGGGAGCGTAACCGGTATCATCCTTTCCGTTCCTGTCTGCCTTCTCCTCCTCGTCCTCATGCCCGCCCTCCAGCCGGCCATCGACTGGGCGACCGGCATCATCATCGTCGCGGTGGTCACCGTCCTCGTCCTCCATTCCGGATCGCCCCGTCTGGCTCTTGGTATCTTTCTTCTGTCAGGCCTGCTCGGAACCTTCTCGTTTAGTTATTCCTTTCTGTCCCCCTCTCCCTTCGGCGAAAGCGCTATCCTGATGCCGCTCCTCTCCGGCCTTTTCGGTATCTCCGTCCTCCTGTTCTCAGGCAGGGGAGCAGTCCCGCCCCAGAAGTTCGAGGGCATCGGACTTGCTTTTGCCGGGATCGTGCGGGGAACGGTTCTCGGGGGTATCGCGGGTGTCATCGTCGGCTGGCTGCCCGGGCTCTCGAATGCGACAGCGAATGGCGTGTTAGCATCGGTTACCGACTGTTCCCGTGACCGGCTCGAGTACATCCTTGCCACAAGTGCCGCAAATACAACGAACGCGATGGTGGGGCTTGCAGCATTCTTCTCCATCGAGAGGACCCGGAACGGCGTTATATCCGCCCTCTCCGCCCTTGAGGTTCCTCCCCTCCATCTCCTCCTCGTCTCTGCGACGATCGCAGCGGTTCTCGCCTTTCTCCTCACGGTGGCCTGCTCGGGCCTGGCCCCGTCGCTTGAGGGAATCGACAGGACACGCCTTGCCGCATTCGTCATCGTGTTCGTAACGCTCGTCGCTTTTTTCACGTCAGGGACGTTCGGCCTCCTCGTCCTTGCGCTCGCGACAGCCACCGGGTGCATCCCCCGGTTGCTCGGGATCCCCCAGCTCTTCTGCATGGGCTCGATCATGGTACCGGTCATTCTCTTCTCTTTTGGATTCGGTGGCTTCTGAGAGATCCGCTCCTTTCCCGGACACCTCGCCGGTTCCGATGGCCCGTTCCCTGAAAACAGGACAGGAATGTATATCATCCCTGGTGCGCCCAGATCACTCTCGATGCCCGAGTACTGGTTTGGCGAGGTGCGCGGGAAGAGCTGCACCCCTGCAGGCTCCCGTGACCCTGAATACCTGGCCCGGCGCCTGGAAGGAATCAGGATCTCCATGGACTCGTTCTCTCCCCTCACGTGGGAGATGGCGAGGGACTGCGGATTTGTCGCCACACGGGAGGAGTACCTCCGCATCCTGCATGACCTCTGCATGCACCGCGCAGAAATGTCCCTTTCCCTCGTTGCAGCCCGGCCGGAACAGGAGCTCATCCAGATGGTTCACATGCGCGATCAGCTCGACGAGGCAATCAATCTCCTCGTGGAGAAGGCCATCGAGTGGCACGCGGCACGGTCGCCGGAGTTCTCGCGGAAATACCGGGTGCTCAGGCCGGCCAGCGCACTCGAGACGCTTCTTGCCGAAGGCGGGCCTCACGTGAGGGAAATTGCAACAGGAATCAGGCACCTGTCAGAGGCAAGGGCCGGGATCACCCGCGAGATCGAAAGAATTGCCGGAACTGTCCTTCCCAACTGCTCCGCGCTTGTCGGGGGCCTCGTTGCATCCCGCATCCTCGCTGCGGCCGGGAGCCTCGAGGGCCTCGCCCGGCTTCCCGCCGGAACGATCCAGGTCCTTGGGGCACGGACAGCCCTGTTTGCACACATCCGGTCAGGCTCTCTGCCCCCCAAGCACGGGATCATCTACCAGTACCGGGGGGTTCACCGTGCGGCAAAGGGGAGAAGGGGAAAAGTCTCGCGGACACTTGGAGCAAAACTTGCCATCGCGGCAAAGATCGATCTCTTCCGCGGTGAAAGGGACGAGGGATTCCTGGATGCGGCGCGGTCCGCGCTGGAAAGGGCAGGAGGGGGTTTAGTCAGGTGATCTGGATTGACGGAGTCCTTGTCTCGCGGGGTGAGGCGGGGGTCTATGGAGAACGCGTCATCCGTGGGTTCCGGGTCTGGAACCCCCGCCGGAGCAAGCTCGCCGCGTACTATTATCTTGGCGGGGAGATCGAGATCGACGCCCCGATGCGTATTCTGTACTTGGGTGCTGCGCACGGGACAACGGTCTCGCACGTAGCAGATTATGCTGACGTCGTGTATGCGGTGGAAAATGCCTATGCACCGATGCGCGACCTCCTCGCCGTGGCAGCACGAAGGAAGAACATCGTTCCCCTCTTCTCCGATGCAGCAGAACCTGCCCTCTATGCCCCCCTCGTGGAGGAAGTGGATCTCCTCTTCCAGGACGTTGCCCACGCCGACCAGGCGGGGATCGCGATTCGGAACATGCCGTTCCTCAAAGATGGGGGAGTTGCCCTCATCGTCGTCAAGGCCCGGAGCATTGATGTGGCCGAAAGACCCGCCGACGTCGTCCGCGGTGTCTCCGGGAAACTGGAGGAGTCCGGTCTCTTTATCCGCAGGGTCATCTGGCTTGAACCCTACCACCGGGACCATGCAGTCCTCGAGTGTACAAGGGATTGAAATGGCAGAACTGCCGGGTATTCCGAGCAGACCGGACTGGAAGGAGAAGGAACGAAAATAAAAAGTCATAGCCCGGAGCAGATTCGAACTGCTGTCGCGAGATCCAGAGTCTCGCATGATTGACCGCTACACTACCGGGCTGAGATACCCTGATCTATTTGCCGTGTCTCTTAATTAACCTGACTGGTTTATCCTGTATCACCGTGAATTCACGCTTCCTGATCCCGATTTGTGGCATTTCCCGCAGGAACGGCACACTTCAGGGATTGGGGACATAACCCCTCCCCTCCTGCAGAATGGCTCGATATCTGCTGCATCGCGGACATAGTAGATATGGGGGACAAGGGAGACATGGGTGTATGATCCACACCCGAGCCCGAGGTTTTCTGCAATATGTTTCTGGAGTGAGACGAGTGCAAACATGTTCGCTCCTGCAGCAGTGAGCATGTCATTGCTCCGGAACACCACCTTCATGTGGAGGAGACCGGACCGGGAAACGCACTGGACAAGCTGCAGGCACGGGCAATCGTTCATGGTCTGGTCTTTTTCCGGGTTCCAGGTGATCGCGATGGCACGGCGGGTCGAAGGGCTCTCCCGCAGTTTCCGGATGATGTATGCGACCTGGTCGATGTGGACACCGGATCCTTCCCGCGAGAAAAGCCCGTCACCCCAGTTGAAGAGGCGGTCATGGTAGTCATACTCAAAGATGGATCCGCTCCCGGCGATGAGGTCACGGGCATACTGCTCCATGAACCTCTCCGAGAACCGCGAGGCAGGACTGACCATGGGGACTGTCGTCGGGTGTTCGACCCTGATGGCAACCTCCTCGGACTCAACGGTCTGCTCCCCGTTCTCTGTGGTGAGGGGGGTCCCCTTTTCGAGGACCATTTTTACGACCTGTTCATGCGCAGAGGCAAGGGTGTGTGCTCTGATGCACCGCATGCATCAATATGGGGGAGGGATGTGACGTTAAGGTAATGCATTTTTGGGTTATTCTCTCCCGAAAGGATTGCGCTGCGGTTTAATAGAACCGGGAACAGGAATGTGGCCGAAGGTCTTCAATCAGGTGTATTCTCTCCCGGTGGTATGGCCGGTAAGGTTTCGGAATGCAGATTTTTCACTGATTATAACTATCTGTGTGCGCGTACAGTTTATTGCAGGATACTGGTGTCGTACAAGGAAACTGCTCGAAGAACAGGGCGACAGATATGAAAAAAGCAAAATTGGAGACCAATTTTATGATTAACCTGTTTTTTCCCGTTCTCTTCACATTCCACCGACCAAAAAGGATATATGAGGCGCTCCACAAATATTCAATCATATTCCGTTATTCGGAGTATGGAGCACGGGAGAACCACCGTTCGGCATCCGTCGATGGAGGTTTCCGCCCGGCATGGATTGAAACGTTCAGGATTTGGACATGAGTAAGGAGGACAAAAGAATGATTAAGCGCTTTAGCCTTGCACTGATTGCAGTGGTGGTACTGGCCGCCCTCATGCTGCCGGCATCTGCCGCGACTATCAAGCAGGTCCCGCAAGGCGGAGATGTGTTCATAGGTGAAGAGGGTCTCGATGTATCCGCGGCAGTCGATACAGCTACCCAGATTGCCTGGTTCGCATCAGGAAACAACCCCGCCACCTCGACACCGGACTACGTGCTGTCTGTCGGAACCCCTACCAGCTTCTACGTCTCCCCGCAGACTTTCGTGGGCAAGACAGGGAACTGGTACAGGTGGACCGGAACATTAGGGGCCGTTGCATTCAACGTGGTGGACCCTGCGATTGCAGTCAAGGTCTGGGATAACACCGCCGGCAAGGATGTTTCCGGCAAGTCTGTTCCGCCGGGCAACTACCTGAACTTCAGGATAGAGACCAACACGTATTCGGTCACCCAGAGAGCAGATGCCGGCACACAGGGCTTCGTGAAGGTCCGCGTGAAGACATCCGACGGTGCAGTGTATACCTCTCTCTTCGAGACGACCACTGCATCCAATCCGATTGACAACCTTGCACCCAACAGCGACCTCTGGTACTGGAGGCCGAACCCGCCCGCAAATGGACAGGGGTGGAACACGGGGGTCCTTGACGCGAATGGAGCCCGCATGTACAAGGCAGGCACCTACACCGTCTACGCTGAACTTGACCTGAACAAGATCAAGGACAACTACAAGGCACCCGACGGCAGTGACTACACCGGCAAGACGATCTCTGCGACCCAGACAGTGACCATCACTGCTGACACCGTGAAGATCGAGGCAAGCAAGGACGTTGTCGTCCGTGGCAACGCGTTCTCCGTGACCATCACCGGAAGGCCCAACACCGATTACTACCTGTGGGTGAAGGGTACCGGCCAGATGACGGGCGCAGCCCTTGACCAGCCGCCTCTCCTTGTTTCAAACCAGAAAGACGTTACAAACGACCCGGTTGGTGGCCCGTACACCATTGGTAACTACCAGTTCGAGGGCGGAGCAGGGCGGACCATCAAGGAGGATGTCCCTGCAGCACCGAGCAATGGTGTATACTACTATGCCAAGGTGAAGACCTCCAACTCTGGCACCGTCACTGTCGGATGGCAGACTTCCCAGGCCACCAAGGACAAGAAGTACACCTTCCGTGTTGAGCGCTTCGATGGGTCTGCATACAAGTCTGACGAAGTGGATGTCAAGATCGAGAAGGGCACCGTGACCGTCGTTGCAGCCGGTGATCAGAGCTACTTCCTTGGACAGGAGGTCAAGCTCTCAGGTACCAACTCCGAGACTGACACCGTCTACCTCTTCATCACAGGTCCGAACCTCCCCTCCCAGGGTGGCAAGCTGACTGACCCGAGGACTGGCGTGGTGAACGGAAACGCAGCGACCTTCACGACCGCTGATGTCCTCGATGACAACACATGGGAGTACAAGTGGCAGACTGCCAACCTGAACATCGATGCTGGTACCTACACCATCTACGCAGTTGCAACACCCTCTGACAAGAACAACCTTGCCGACACCCAGTACGCAACTGTCTCCATCATCATCAGGAAGCCGTTTGTGACCGCAGTCGCATCCCAGTCCACAATCGCTCAGGGTGACAAGTTCTATATCCGGGGCGTTGCAGAAGGCCAGCCCTCACCGGGAGTGGCAATCTGGATCCTGGGCAAGAACTACGTCCTCTACGAGACCGAGAGCGTCAACAATGATGGAAGCTTCGAGAAGGAAATCAACCAGGGAATCACCGCCAACATGGCAGCCGGCCAGTACTTCGTGGTCGTCCAGCACCCGATGTACAACGATGTCCTGGATGTCTACCCCGACGGAACGAGAACCTACGTAGTCGGACCCTACCCGACCGCCAATTCCCGGATCTTCAAGCTCCAGGGAGCAGGCAGCCTGCAGGGATCTGACGCGGCCGAGGCACTCGTCACAGCGCTCGACAACTCCTACGTCGACGATACCTACACCAAGCTCCAGTTCCTGATTGAGGCGCCGGTCATCCGGATCTCCCCGATAACTGAGAAGGCCGTAGGCGAGAAGTTCGAGATCTCAGGCACGACCAACCTCGCCGTCGATGACGAGATCCTTGTCGAGGTCGTCTCCTCGTCCTTCAGCCCGACCCAGAAGACCCAGAGCGGAGAGTTCAGCGGTGCAACCGGCACGGTCAAGGTCAAGAAGGGAACAGAGGGCTACAACACATGGTCCTTCCCGGTTGACACGACCACCTTCAAGCCCGATGAGTACATCGTGCAGGCATCCGGTGTGACCGTCGACGTCACCACAACGGCACTCTTCAATGTCGTTGAGAAACCGCCGACCACCATACCGACCACCATGCCGCCCACGACCCCGCCGACCACCGCGCCGACAACAGTGCCGACAACCCCGACCCCGACCCCGACCCCGACATCACCGGGATTCGGTGCCCTGGTGGCCCTTGTCGGTCTTGGTGCAGTGGCGTTCCTCATCGTGCGCAGGCACTGAAGAACTCCAAAATCTCACTTTTTTCTTGGCTCACCCGGAGTCTGTCCTGTCTCTCTCTTCTGCGTTTCCGGGGCGCAACCACTAATATAACCATGCACGGACACTAGTAGTATCAGACACCCCCATTCCCCTGCGGGTAAGAAAGAGAGGCGCTGCACGGGGAACCGGGAAGGGACCCTGGTGGAGAAAGGGACAATGAAGCTTTCTGTAAAACTCATGGATATCGGGGCGAGGGAAGTCCTCCTGAACACGGCAGACGCAGGGAATATCGGCGTCATGCCCGGAGACCGCGTCCAGATCCTCAACGAGGCAAGCGGTGTCACAGTTGCGGCGTTCGTGGATACGACTACCTCCCTCGTCCCAAAGGGGACGATCGGTGTCTACCGGCTCACGAATGAGAGACTGCAGGTCGCCGAAGGTACTGCAGTCGAGGTGCGGAGGGCTGAACGTCCTGTAACGCTGGACTTCATCCGGAAGAAGATGGACGGCGAGCACCTCACGAAGGAGGAGACGTATGCAATCATCAGGGATATCGTCGAGGAGAACCTCTCTTCCGCGGAACTGACAGCCTATATTACGGCCTGCTACATCAACGAGATGGACATGGACGAGGTGGAGCACCTGACGCGGGCGATGGTGGATACAGGGGAGAGACTGACATTTCATACCCACCCGATCGTTGACAAGCACTCCATCGGCGGTGTCCCGGGAAACAAGATCTCGCTCCTCGTGGTGCCGGTCATTGCTGCCAGCGGCCTGAAGATTCCAAAGACCAGTTCCCGGGCAATCACCGGTGCAGGCGGGACGGCTGACCTGATGGAAGTCCTTGCACCGGTCAATTTCTCCGCGGCAGAAGTCCAGAAGATGACCGAGAAGGTCGGAGGAGCGATCGTCTGGGGCGGGGCGACCAACATCGCACCAGCCGACGACAGGATCATCATCCAGGAGTACCCCTTCCGTATCGATGCCCGGGGCCAGATGCTCGCGAGCGTGATGGCCAAAAAGTATGCAGTCGGTGCCGACCTTGCAGTCATCGATATCCCTGTCGGGGCACACGCAAAAGTAAAGACGGTCCAGGATGGCAGGAGACTTGCGCGCGAGTTCATCGAACTTGGCGAACGCTTGAATATACAGGTCGAATGCGCGATAACATACGGTGATTCTCCTGTCGGCCGATCGATTGGCCCGAAACTCGAGGTTATCGAGGCGCTCCGGATCCTCGAAGGTGCGGAGTCGCCGGGGTCGCTCTTCCAGAAGAGCATCGCGATTGCCGGGATGGCGCTCGAGATGTCCGGCAAAGCTGCGCGGTGGAAAGGAGCGGAAATGGCCGCAGAGATCATCAGGAAGGGGGATGCCCTGAAAAAATTCCGCCAGATTATCGAGATCCAGGGGGGCGACCCGAACGTTACGTCAGAGGACATCGAGCCGGGGAGGCACCAGTTCGTCGTGAATGCGCCTGCAACAGGGTACGTGATAGAGCTGAACAACAAGGCACTCATCAGCCTTGCAAGGACAGCCGGAGCACCTCATGACAAGGGCGCCGGGCTCCTCCTCCATGCAAAGAAGGGTAACCGCGTTGAGAAGGGGCAGCCGATCTTCACGATATTTGCCGAGCGGAGCTGGAGGCTCCAGAAGGCAATCGAGGAGGGCCGGCAGCTGATGCCTGTTCTCGTCGAGGGGATGCTCCTTGACCGTGTCCCGCAGGATACCCGGTGGGCATGAAAAGAAACCAGACGAACGGAATCCAGCTTGAAATCAATCCAAACGCTCCCCTTTTTCTATCGCGCGTTCTGCCTGCACCAGGCACCAGGTAAAAGAAAGAAATAAACGGACCCAGCGGGAATCGAACCCGCGTCCTTGGGTCCGAAGCCCAAGAGGATGTCCTCTACCCCATGGATCCGGAAGACGCGTTGGCAGGACAACCTATTAAGCATTTTCTGCAGTATTAATCTGTAATCATGATCCTTTCTGCTCGGGAGATCAGGAAACGCCTCGGGAGTGACAGCAGGGAAGGCTCTCTCGTGATCGACCCCTACAGCGAAGAGTGCCAGCAACCGGCATCCTATGACCTGAGGGTCGGTGGTGACTTTGTCCTCCCGCCAGGGGTATGCACGCTCGTCAGTACCCTCGAGAGGGTCGAACTGCCTTCCGACCTTGCTGCAACGCTCCGGTGCAGGTCGACATTCGGGAGGATGGGAGTGGTACTCACGGCCGGATTCGTGGACCCCGGGTTCCGGGGACAGCTCACCCTCTGTCTCGTGAACATGGGCCATGAGCACCTGACCATCAGAAAAAATGACCGGGTGGTCCAGATCATCTTCTTCCAGGTCACGGACGGGGAGGAGACCTATGAAGGGAAGTACCAGGACAGCATCGGTGTCATGCAGGCGAGATGAATGATCCGGACAGAGAGGAAGTACATCGAGATTCTCCGCATATTGAAGGAGCACACGGAGCCTATGGGCGCAAAGAGGCTCTCGGAGCTGATGGCGGAACGTGGCTTTGTCCTGAGCGATAGGGCTGTCCAGTACTATCTCAGGTACCTGGACGAGATGGGGTTTACGAGAAAGGTCGGAAATATGGGGCGCGTCCTGACCCCCTACGGCCACCAGGAGACGGAGAATGCCCTTGTCGGGGACCGTGTGGGCTTCATCATCTCCAAGCTGGAGCGCCTCGCTTACAGGAGCACTTTCAACCCTGATACCTCGACCGGGGATGTCGCCTACAACCTCTCCATCGTCCCCGAAGAGAGACTCGCCGAAGCAACTGCAGCATTCGAGGAGGTGGTAACGACCAGGTGCGGTTTCTTTTCCGGCTACCGTGTCATCGACAGCGACCCGAGGATCCCGCAGGGGAGCGCGGGGATACTGAGCATCTGCAGCATCACCATGGACGGTGTGTTCCAGAGGGAGGGGATCCCCGTCCGCATGGCATATGGCGGTCGGCTTGCCATCCAGCACGACGAGGCAACGCATTTCGTGGACCTGATCGGATACAGGGGGACAACGATAGATCCTCTCCAGCTCTTCATATCATCCGGCCTTACCTCTCTCTCCTCCCTTGTTCAGACCGGATCAGGCATCGCGCTTGCAAACGTCCGCGAGATACCGGCACTTGCCGAGAGCAGGGCAAGGGAGACCATAGCGCGGATGAAGAAGGCGGGTTTTGTCTTCCCTGTCGCCATGGGGAGCTCGGTCTTCAACCTCGTCCCGGATCCCTACCGCCTGGCACTCGTGGCATACTCGGGAATGAACTTCGTTGCCAACGCCTACGAGAAGAAGATCCCGATACGGACAGAGATCGGGGCGGGGACCATACCTTTCTCGCGGATTCTCAGGGACTAAACCCCTGTGCTGCCCGCGCTCCCCTTGCAGCGCTCTCTCGCCGTGTACAGCTCCTCGACTGCGGGCAGCGTGTCCATCCCGGCGAGTATGACGAGGATCCCAAGGTACCGGGTATCCTTTACAGGATAATCACCCGAACGAATCTCGAGGCCCCGGATGCTCCTGTCAAGCCACCTCCTGACCGTCATGTAACCCTTCATGCTCATCTCGTGGGTCGGACCGGCAATGAGGACGAGGGCTTTCTGGACCTGTGCAAGATCGGTAGCTGCCGAGATCTCATCGGAAACGGCCTTCTTTGCAAGTTCGACGACCCTTGACGCCTTCACGTGGCATTCCCGAAGGGAGCGCGTGTGGGGGCCGAAACGGAGGATATGGTCCAGAGGACGGGCAGGAGGCAGTTCCTCCCGGGCGTATCCTATCGTCACAAGACCCATGCCCTGAATTGTGTTCAGGATCTCCCCTGCATCGAGGACGACCTCCGGGAGGTCTTCTGGCTCGCGCAGGGAATGCTCGCCTGCACGGAGGAGCAGGGTCACCCTCTTTGCGATAAGAGCGTTCATTTTTTCATGGAAAGGGTCGCCTGCTTCTTTCCTGATATCAGGCCGGATCTTCCCGATCAGGATCCCCGTGAGGTCTTCCCTGTCTTTTCCGGGAACAGGTTCAGGAATCGAAGAGATCCTGTCCTTCCAGGCCCCGTTGTCGAAGACGATGACCCCTTCAAGGACTGCAAGAAGGGCTTCCAGCTGGTCGGCAGCACGCGCAAGGCGGGAATCACCCTCGTCTTTTCCTGGCAGCGTGCACAGTCCAAATACCGGTTCAACCATAGATTTTTTGAGGAATTCAACGAGGTCGGGAGCCGCTCCAGCCATGGTCCCGCCCAGTCCGCAACAGACGAAGATGGCATCGATATCGCCGTCGTCCATACCCTGGAGGTGGGAAAGGATCTCCTCTCTCGGGACGTGGCCAATGATATCGTCAGGATGATTGGGATCGAGTGACGAGAAGAAGAGCTGGCAGTCACCAGGGACCAGCGCAAGCGATGCAAGGCTTTCTGCATCGCTATCCACTGCAACCCCTGCAACGCAACGGGCACCACTCATCCTGTCGTGATCCAGCAGTCCATCGAGGATACGTGTACCCGCTCCACCAATACCGATCGTGAGAATGCGCATTCTGGCCTTCTGATCCTGTGAGTTTTTTTTCTGTAACGATAAAGCACTTCTGTTCATTTGTGTCGTATACCTCCTCTTCCGGGTCTGGATTGGTGAAACACAAAAAATGCGGGGAAAGATCTTCTCACGCCGATCCCGGGAGGGTCCGCGGAATCAGGGGGATAGATTCCTGGTTGTCTCTCTCCTCTCATCCCCTCCTGAACCGGGGAAAAAGGCAATTTATCTTTTTCGGGCACAAAAACCTCTGCGATTCTCTCAAAACTCTCTCTCTTCTCTGGAAAATAACCTGTAGAAGTGGATATTTTGTTATGAATCCGGGATTATCATCCTGTTCAGTGAAAAGAAAATCATAACGTATTTAAATCTTCGTTCGATACTATTCCATGAGGTGAATGGAACCTTGACAACCTATGGAATAGAGTTCGTACCAGGTGCGGTCAATGTCAAGCAGGTCGTGAACTACTGCAAGCTTGCAGAGTCCAAGGACATTGACTATGCATGGATCACCAACCACTACAACAACCGCCACTGCTACCCCACCCTTGCCATGATCGCGGCCAACACCACGACCCTCAAGATGGGGCCCGGGATCATGAACGCCTTCACAGACACGCCAGCAGCGATGGCATCCTTTGTCTGCACCTTGAACGAGATCTCGGACGGTCGCGCAGTACTCGGTATTGGCCCCGGGGACCTCTCCACGCTGCCCAAGCTCGCCATCAATCCCGTCAAGCCTGTCGCCCGGCTCAACGAGGCAGTGACCCAGATTCGCAGGCTCGTTGCGGGAGAAGAGGTGAAGAAGTCCGGCATGGAGTTCTTCGACTATGATGGTGCAAAGCTGACCGGTGTCACCCTGCCAGGAAAGAAGGGCATCCCGATCTACATCGGTGCCCAGGGACCGAAGGTCCTCGAGCTCGCAGGGACGGTCGGTGACGGGGCCCTCATCAACGCATCCAACCCGAAGGACTTTGCGGTCGCCATCCCGATCATCAAGGCCGCCTGTGACAAGGTCGGAAAGAAGAACTTCGATGTCGGCGCCTACACTGCAATGTCCATCGACATGAACGAGAAGAAGGCAAGAAACGCTGCCAAGATCGTCGCTGCGTTCATTGCTGCCGGATCACCCCCCGAGCTGATCCAGCGCCACGGTCTCGATGCGAACAAGGTGGCAACCATCAAGGCGGCCCTTGCGAAGTTCGACTTCAAGACCGCCGGAGAGAACGTTGACGACAAGATCATCGACGCCTTCACCATCGCCGGCACGCCCGACACTGTCAAGCAGAAGTGCGAGGATCTTGCCAAGGCCGGTGTCACCCAGATCATCTTCGGGTCACCACTCGGCCCGGACATGACCAACTCGATCCGGCTCCTCGGCAAGTACATCGTGTAAGTACCCCTTTACCGGGGACAAACCAACTCTTTTTTTATTACCTGACGACCAGAGAGAGGTCAGGGACCAATGTTTTCAATCACCGAGGTCCAGTCCGGGGGCAGCACGATACAGTTCCGCGAGGAACACGTCTCCGGCCTCCGCTGCAAGATATCGCCCGAGAGGCTGAACCGCAGGCTCGATGCCGCATATACCGTTCCCCCCGTCCCGGCCCGGTGCCCTTTCTGCAGCAGCGAGGTGGAGAGTGTCACACCCACCTTTCCCGACGGCACGCGCATCTCCGTCGGCGAGAGCCTGACATTCCCGAATCTCTTCCCCTTTGCCGCTTGGCACACGGTCACCGTGATCACGAGTGCCCACCATGTTGACGAGTTTACCCCGCGGCAGATTGAAGACGCCCTCCACGGGCAGATACGATCCCTCGAGGGACAGACCGGATACCCGAGCATCAACTGGAACTATCTCCCCTCGGCAGGGGCGAGCATTGCGCACCCCCACCTCCAGGGACTCGTGGACAGGAGGCCCGCCGTCCTTGCGGAACGGTACATGAGGGGAGGCTACCGTTTCCTGCTCAGGCATGGCGAAACGTACTGGGACCGGCTCATCGAGCACGAACGCGAAAGCGAGCGTTTTCTCTTCGGGGATGAAGTGTGCTGGATTGCCCAGGCCGTTCCGCTCGGCGAGAGAGAGGTCCGTGCCGTCCTGCCCGTATCGACCCTTTCCGAGTTCGAACCGTACGTCAGCACCTTCGCTGAAGGGCTCCTTTCGGTCCTGCGCCTGTACCGGAGTCTCGGGACGCACGCGTTCAACATGTCGCTCTTTTTTGACAGCAGAAAGACCGAAAACGGGTTCCGGTGCTTCTGTTCTGTCATCTCGCGCATCAATCCGAACGTCTCCTCGACAAGCGATTCAGCGTTCATGGAGAGGATCCACCAGGAACCCGTGATTCTCACGCTCCCCGAGGAACTTGGCCAGTTTTACCGGAATGGCTGAAGAGATTCGGATAAAAAAAGGTTTGAGTTTTACTCAGGCTTGCTGATGAGCTTGGTCTTGGATACGATGACACCATCCTTCTTGTGGGGTTTGCGGATGACACCATCGCAGGCCTTCTCAAGCTCCCTTGCCTCGTCGCAGAGGGCAGCGGCGATCCTCATCATCTCGTGTGCGGAAGAGACGATGGGGATGTACTTCTCCCACTCCTTCGTCATGAAGCAGCCCTTGACGTTGACCATCGCGACGGACTGGGCGATCTCGTAGGCTGCACGTGCCTTGGCCATCGCATACGGGTTCGTGAACTCGCCCTCGACAGCCTTGTCAGACGTGACCACGAGCTTTGGCAGTACCAGTTCTGCACCCTTCTTTCCGGCCTTGACCTGGTCGATGATCTGGTCGAGGGCCGTCTGGAGCTTGCGGAAAGCACCGGTGATGGAGAGTACCTTGATCAGGTTCCCGTTGTAGTCAGCCATCTCGATGGGGTCGAGGAATTCCCTGCGGGCCCCGATCATGGCATCTCCCTTCATGATGATGTATCCGAACTTGCCATCCTTGATCTCGGCCCATTCCTTCTTCGTTGTCACGTCATCGGTGATGAAGACCGTCGGGATACCGGCTGCTGCGAGCCTCTCGCGGGCACCGGTCGGTCCTGGAAGGACACCGTTAGGCGAGACAACGATGGCAAAGTCAGGCTTCCAGGCAATCATGTTGTTGACAACCCTGTCGATGTCCTCGGGCTGGAGCTTCGTCCCGCTCGTGGCCATGAATGTCTGCATGTCCTCACGGTCAGCCCTCTCATCGAGGAGGAGCTCGGCCATCACACCACTCGCGATATTGCCCAGCTTCGCAACTCCTACTTTCACAACCATGTAATTCACCTCTTTTTTAAGTTATAACAGGTTACTATCTGCCGGTACTGTTATAAACGTTTTGAAATCTCTTTTATCCACGAATCAACGTTTTTTTTCCAGATTCACGGGTTAATGGAGAAAGGGTGCATCGCTCATGGATGAATCCCCTTCCCGGCAGAAAGGATCAAAAAAGTTAACGAAAAGTGTTTAAATAACGGGGGAGAACTGTTCAACATGAAGGAGGGGCTGCTGACAGAGCGGCAGAAGGAAGTCCTGCGCCTGCGGAAACAGGGGCTTACCCAGCAGCAGATCGCTGATATCATCCATACATCGAAGGCAAATGTCTGCACGATAGAAAAGTCCGCGATGGAGAATATCAGGAGGGCAAGGGAGACACTGGAGTTCCTCTACACTCTCGATGCAACGCATCTCTGCACCATTCCCGCGGGGACGGACCTGCTTGAAGTGGGAAGAATCATCTACAGGGAAGCCGAGAAGCTCGGGATCAAGGTTAAATACGATACGATCTCCCTTATCAACAGGATGCGGGATGCAATACCTGAACGTTTCAAAGCCCGCTACGTGAAGGACAATGTTGAGGTTTACATCAATAAGGAAGGGGAGATCTATTTTGGGTGACGCTCCCCCGGAGCGGGCGTGAACAAGGTTTATATCTGTTTCCCTCGAATAATAATGGAAGCCTATATGAGGATTCTCCTGCCCCGGGAAAGACCGGAGGCATGAGCATCCCATCGAAGGTCAGGGACATGCGTTCCAGGCAACGCGTGTCTTTGCGTGAGAATGTGGTGCATGGTCACCACCGGCTGACACGGTGTAACTGAAAACAGGCATGCGGGGTGGACGTATCCCCTGGGATATGAGCCCATAATCTGCCTTGAAACGGCAGGTTCATGCTGGATTCAGGATCTCTTTGCGAGACAGGTCACAGGGAGGCAGTCGCTGCCAGGAGAAAGACTGCCTTTCCGGGGTACTGCACCGGGAGCGGGTATCTTCCCCTCCAACCCTGCGGCGAAGAATGGATCGGGTGCCTGTGCATGCAATGCGGGGCATCCTCCTATCTTCCGCACGTCAGGAGCCCGGACACATCACTATCTCCGGTATACTCTGGCCAAAGAGTAGGCGAATTGACCCGGAACTCCGGGAAAGGCCACCGCAGGTGGCTCCAGTGAACCGCACGTGAAGGATTGATTGAAACATGCCCAAGATAAACCAGCCACGAAAAGGATCCCTGGCTTTCTCGCCCCGCAAGCGGGCGAAGAGTCCGGTACCCCGGTATCAGTCATGGCCCTCGTACCAGGGGGACCCCGTGCTGCAGGGCTTTGCCGGATACAAGGTGGGTATGACACACGTGATCATGGTCGATGATCACAAGAACAGTCCGACCGAGGGCAAGGAGATCATGGTCCCGGTCACTGTTGTCGAGACCCCGCCGATGAAAGTAGCTGCAATCCGTGCCTACAGCAGGGATACGTACGGGAGGCACCCCATCACAGAGGTGTGGGCCAGCGATCTCGACATGGCCCTCGGGAAAAGGATCACACTTCCCAGGAACTACGACGGTTCCAGGGCAATGGAAACCATCAGGGACGCCGTCGCGAAAGGTGTGGCAGAAGAGATCTTTGCCGTGATGCACACACTGCCCCAGCAGGTGAGTGGTGTCCCCAAAAAAGTCCCGGAGATCATGGAGATCCGGGTCGCGGGCGGGACTGTCCAGCAGAGGCTTGACTTTCTCACAGGCCTCCTTGGGAAGGAAGTCCACCTCAAGAACCTCATCCAGCCGGGTGCCTATGCCGATATCACTGCTGTTACGACCGGCAAGGGGACACAGGGGCCTGTCAAGCGCTGGGGAATAAAACTCCGCAAGAGAAAACACGCGAGGGGAGGCAAGAAGCGTCACGTGGGCAACCTCGGGCCATGGAACCCGCACCACGTGCGCTGGCAGGTTCCCCAGATGGGCCAGATGGGGTACCAGCAGAGGACCGAGTTCAACAAGAGGATACTCAAGATCGGCGAGAAAGGGGACGAGATCTCTCCTGCAGGAGGTTTCCTGCACTACGGTGTGGTAAGGAACCCCTACGTCCTGATCAAGGGGTCCATTCCCGGCCCGGTCAAGAGACTTGTCCGGATACGCCCGGCCATGAGACAGGGTGAACATGTCGTCCGCCAGCCTGCCATCGAGTTCGTGAGCATGGAGAGCAAGCAGGGGTGATGCAGGGATGAAAGCACAGGTATTATCACTTGACGGTTCCGTGCTGCGCGAGATCGAGCTTCCCAGGATCTTCGAGGAAGAGTTCCGCCCGGACCTGATCAGGAAGGCAGTCATTGCGCTCCAGAGCACACGGCGCCAGCCCCATGGGACATACCCCTATGCAGGGATGCTCTCGTCGGCCCACAGCTGGGGGTCAGGTCGCGGTGTCGCCCAGGTACCGCGGATCAGGGGAGGATCACGGGCAGCAAAGGTGCCCCAGGCAAAGGGGGGCAGGGAGGCCCACCCGCCGGTCACGGAAAAAGTACTCGTTCGCCGGATCAACAAGAAAGAGAAACAGAAGGCCCTCTCCTCGGCACTTGCAGCAACTGCCTGCGAGGAACTCGTCAGGGCACGGGGCCACGTATTTTCCGGAACTGTGCCGGTGATCCTGGAGGACCGGTTCGAAGAACTGCGCAAGGCAAGCGAGGTCATCCCGGTGCTGAAAGCAGCAGGAGTCCTTGGGGATGTCGAGAAGGCCAAGCTCAGCCGCAAGGTTCGTGCAGGACGGGGAAAGATGAGGGGACGACGTTACAAGCAGAAGAAGAGCCTCCTCATCGTAACAGGAAAGAAGCCACTCGCGGCAGCAGGGAACCTTGCGGGAGTCGATATTGCAACCGTGGACCAGCTCACCTGCGAACTCCTTGCGCCCGGAACACTCCCCGGCCGGCTCACGGTCTGGACGGAGAGTGCAATCGCGCGACTCGGGGGTGAACAGTGACCATGGTGCTCCGTTACCCGTACGTTACTGAAAAGGCAATGATGGTACTCGAGAACCAGAACAAGCTCCAGTTCATCGTTGACAACAACGCGACAAAGAGGCAGATTAAGAAAGAGATTGAGCGGGCCTTCGAGCAGGAAGTCACCGGAGTATCCACGATGATGACGATGGATGGCAGGAAGAAGGCAGTGATCAGCTTCGCGAACGAGAAAGCGGCCGAGGAGATACTGTCCCGGCTGGGTATCATGTAGGTGGGGAGAATGGGACATCGTATTACCACGCAGAGCCGGGGAAAAGGAGGCCCGACGTACAGGGCCCCATCGCACAGGTACAAGGCAGCACTGCGGCACGTGAACAGCTCTTCAGGACCGGTCCGTGGCGTTGTTGAGGATATCGAGCACGATCCAGCCCGCCACGCACCAATCGCGCTGGTCCGCCTCGAGAACGGGACGAAGGTCTATGCCCTTGCCACAGAGGGCATGGGCGTCGGGGACACGATCGCATGGGGCGAAGGGGCGGAGGTCAGGAACGGCAACACGCTGCCCCTCGCGGAGATCCCTGCCGGAACGTTCATCTGCAACATCGAGGCCCAGCCCAATGACGGGGGGAAGTTCGTCAGGTCTGGCGGAGTCCAGGCAGTTGTCGTGGACAGGACGGAAGATCGCGTCGGAGTGACGATGCCGAGCGGACAGACAAAGTGGTTTTCCAGCCGCTGCCGTGCCACGGTGGGAATCGTTGCCGGGGGAGGCCGCGGTGAGAAACCCTTCGTCAAGGCAGGAAAGAAGTTCCACAAGATGAAGAACACCGCATCGAACTGGCCCCGTGTCCGGGGTGTTGCCATGAACGTCATCGATCACCCGTTCGGTGGCGGGGGACACCAGCATGCCGGCAGGCCAAAGACCGTGAGCCGTGGGACTCCGCCGGGCCGGGCAGTCGGCCACATTGCAGCGAGGAGAACGGGGCTCTCCAAGAAGTGAGGGATAGAATATGGCAAAGAAGACACAGAAGAGACTCCCCCGGCGGCGCGAGGAGTTCACGTACCGGGGGTTCCGTCTGGACGAGCTGCGGGCAATGGGCAGGTCCGAGCTTCTCCCGGTCATGCCCTCGCGTGCCCGGCGGAAAGTGATCCGGGGCCTCACGCGCGGGGAAGAGCACCTCCTTGCCCAGTTCAGGAAGGAGGAGGGGGCCATCAGGACCCACCTCCGCGACATGGTCGTCATGCCCGAGATGGTGGGGCGGACAGTCGAAGTCCACAACGGGAAAGAGTTCGTGAAGGTCGAGATCATGCCCGAAGCCCTCTTCCATTACCTTGGCGAGTTTGCCCTGACGCGGAAGAAGGTGACACACGGGAGTGCCGGTATCGGGGCAACCCGGTCGAGCAAGTACGTACCGCTGAAGTGATGGACATGGCAAGGACATTCTACTCACAGGAATTCGAAGGAGATACCTATGCCAGGGGCAAGGTCAACGAGATCCAGATATCTCCCAAGCACGCCATGGAGATTGCCTCGTTCATCCGGAAGAAGCGGACATCGGAGGCCATAGCGTACCTGGAACAGGTCGTCGAGGGGAAAAAGCCTGTCCCGTTCCGCAGGTTCAACAGGAAGGTCGCCCACAAGAGGGGACTCTCCGGGTGGGACGCAGGCAGGTACCCGAAGAAGGCCTCGAAGGCCTACATCAGGCTCCTCCACTCGGTCGTCAAGAACGCCGAGTACCTCGGGCTCGATACCGAAAACCTCGAGATCGTGCATGTCGCGGCGAACCGGGGCCGCACGTTCCGGGGGATCTTTCCCCGGGCGATGGGCCGGGCCACGCCGAAGCGCAAGGAGACCGTGAACATCGAGATAGTGGTCAGGGAAGTGCAGTAATGGCAGTCGAGAGAAAATTCGTGGCCGAGGGTGTGCGCAGGGCACGCGTGGAGAAGCACCTCAAGAAGGAACTCAAGCGTGCCGGGTACGGGGGGATGGATCTCCAGAGGACGCCTCTCGGCACGCAGGTGACCATATTTGCCGAGAAACCCGGCATCGTCATCGGGAAGGGCGGAAAGCTCGTCCGCCAGCTGACACAGGACCTTGCCACTGACTTTGCCGTCGAGTCTCCCCAGATCGAGGTCCAGCAGGTGCCCAACCCGAACTTCAATGCCCAGATCATGGCAGAGCGCCTTGCGAATGCCCTCGAGAGGGGATGGTACTTCCGGAAGGCAGGCCAGAGTATCATACGGAGGGTGATGGATGCCGGGGCACTGGGGTGCGAGGTCATCATTGCCGGAAAGCTGACCGGTGCCCGGGCAAGGACCCAGAAGTTCTCCGAGGGATACATCAAGCACTCGGGCGAGCCCGTCAACACGATCGTCGAGAAGGGATATGCCGTTGCCGTCAAGAAACTCGGGGTCATCGGAGTCCAGGTGAAGATCATCCCGGCAGGAGCGAAGATCCCCGATCACTTCGAGGTCACGGCAAAGAGGGAGAAACCCGAGAAGAAGGGCATTGAGATACCCGTCGTCACCGTCGGAGAGGAGATGGAAGAGGAAGACCTCCCCGCTGAACCCGAGGAGTTCGACGAGGAGGAACTGCTGGGGAGGAAGTGAGATGGCGATATTCCGTGCCAGGGACGTGCGACAGCTCTCGGATGTCGAGCTCTCCGAGCAGATGGAGAAGCTGAAGACCGAGCTTATCCAGCACTACGGGAAGGTGAGTGCCGGGGGTTCGACAGAGAACCCCGGCCGCATCAGGGAGCTCCGCCGGACGATCGCCCGGATGAAGACCGAGCAGAACAGCAGGAGACGAAGCATCTCATGATCTCGCCGCGCAACATCCTCCGGCATGAACTGATCGGACTGGATGTGCTGGTGACGGGGGCGAGCAACCCCTCGATGCTGGGCCTTGCAGGCCGGGTTATCGATGAGACCAGGAACACGCTGGTGATCCGGAGCGATCGCGGGACAAAGAGGGTCCAGAAGGCAGGGACCCGTTTCCGCATCACCCTCCCGGATGGTGTCCTGGTGGAGATAGACGGTTCTGCGCTGGTCATGCCACCAGAAAAGCGGATCAACGCAATTCCAAAGACCAGAGGGAAATAATGGCAAAGAACATCGGATTGAGCGTCAGGCCGCCTGAGAAGGAGTGCAATGACGCGTACTGTCCGTTTCACGGCACTTTACCGGTGCGCGGCCAGGTGATTACCGGTAAAGTCGTGAGCGACCGGATGACAGGAACAGTGGTGGTGGAGCGGGCTTACCTGCACTACGTGGGCAAATACAACCGCTACGAGAAGCGGAGCAGCAGGATACATGCCCACAATCCACCCTGCATTCAGGCAAAGACCGGTGATACCGTGCGCATTGCTGAGTGCAGGCCGCTCTCCAAGACCACCGCTTACGTCGTGGTGGAGGTGCAGCCATCATGAAGGCAAAGCAGTCGAGCATTCCACGGGCGCTCTCGACAGGGACGCGCCTCCTCTGCGCTGACAACACCGGAGCCCGCGAGGTCCAGATCGTATCCGTCTTCGGGTACCATGGTGTGCGGAGGCGCCAGCCCAAGATGGGACTTGGCGACATCGCAACCGTGAGCGTGAAGAAGGGAACTCCCGACATGCGGCGCAAGCTCGTCAGGGCAGTCGTTATCCGCCAGAAGAAGGAGTTCCGCAGGCCAAACGGGATGCGGGTCAGCTTCGAGGACAACGCTGTTGTCGTGGTGGATGACAAGAACGAACCCAGGGGAACCGAGATCAAGGGCCCTGTTGCGCGCGAAGTGGCCGAGCGCTTCCCGAAGATCGGTTCCATGGCCACCATCATCGTGTGAGGGAGACCATGGTCAGAGTCGAGAGCAGCCAGCCAAGGAAACAGAGGAAGGCACGGTACGCGGCACCAGCCCATGCGAGGAACAGCTTCCTCCGGGCCCCGCTCGCACCCGCCCTGAGAGAACAGTTCCGCAGGCGCAGCGTGCGGGTCGTGGTGGGAGATACCGTGAAAGTCCTCCGCGGCGAATCGGCAGGGACCGAGGGACTCGTGGACATGGTGGACACGAAGAGGTCTCTCATCGTCGTCCAGGGCGTCTCCGTCAACAAGGCAGATGGAACCGAGGTCCCCCGGCCCGTCCACCCCTCCAATGTACAGGTAACAAAGCTGAACCTGAAAGACCAAAAAAGGGCAGAGAGACTGGGAGGGGCTGAATAATGTCAGACCATCTGAAGAGGCTCAACGCCCCTGATTCCTGGCATGTCGCCAAGAAGACGAGCAAGTTCATTGCAAAGACGTCTCCGGGTCCGCACAATGCCAATGCAATGCCGGTTGCCGTTTGGCTCCGGGACCACATGCACCTTGCCGCGAACGCAAAGGAGGTCCGGCAGATACTCCAGCAGAAGGACGTTATCGTCAACGGGCGGCCGTGCAGGAATCCCCGCATGGGAATCGGTATCTTTGATATCATCTCGATTCCGCGGATCGGCAAACACTACCGGATCCTCAGGGACAAGAAGGGCCGGCACAGGACGATCGAGATCGATGCCGAGGCAGCAAAGACGCGGCTTGCAAAGGTCCGGAACAAGACAATCGTCCCCGGAGGAAAGGTCCAGCTCAACCTCCGCTTCGGTGCAAACGTCATCGCGGACAACAGGTACAGGCCGGGGGACTCGATAGTCCTCTCCCTTGAACCAGAGAACCGGTTCGCCATCCTCGACCATTTCCCCTTTGCCGTGGGGAACATGGCCATGGTCATCGGTGGAAGGCACTCCGGGAAGGTTGCCCGGATAGTCAGCATCGAGAAGGTTCCGGGGAGTGTCCCGAACAGGGTCGTCCTCGAAGACCGGTCTGACGGGTCTCGCTTCGAGACCATCGATGAATACATCTACATGGTGGGTCGCGAGGAGCCGGCCCTCAGGGAATGGGGGATTGAAGAATGAACCCTGAAAACCCCATGCGCGAGGTCTTTGTCGAGAAGGTCGTTGTGCACATGGGAGTCGGTGAAGCCGGGGACAAGCTCACCCGGGCCATCGACCTGCTCAGAACGATCACGGGGAACACGCCTGTCCGGAGCAATGCCAAGCGGACGAACGTATCGTTTGGCATTCGAAAGGGAGCCCCCATCAGCTGCCGCGTGACGCTCCGGGGGAAAAAAGCGGCGGAATTTCTTTCCAGGGCACTCGACATCGTCGATCGGCGCATATCAAGGAACCAGCTCGACAGGTGGGGCAATTTCTCGTTCGGGATCGAGGAGCATACCGATTTCCCCGGGATGAGCTACGACCCCCAGATCGGGATCTACGGGATGGATATCAACGTCGTCCTTGCCCGGAAGGGCATCCGTGTAGCCCGCCGGTCAATTGAGCAGCGCCGCCTCCCTGTTAAGCAGCGGGTCACGCCAGAGGATGCCGTTTTGTTCCTGAAGGAGGCGCACAGGGTGGAGGTGTACTGATGGGTGGAGAGAAGACGAAGGTATTCGGCCGCGGTGCGCACGAGTGCAGGATCTGCGGCAGGAAGCAGGCCCTTGTACGGCGGTACAACATCATGTTCTGCCGCCAGTGTTTCCGGGAATGGGCGCACAGGATGGGCTTCAAGAAGATGAACTAGGCGGAGGATAGTCCAATGTCAAGACTCAATACCATCTCTGACGGCATGTGCGCCCTCAAGAACGCAGCAGACGGGGGCAAGTCCTCGGTCATCATCGAGCCCGCGAGCAAGCTGCTCGGTGCGATGTTCCGCATCATGCAGGAGAACGGGTACATCAACGGGTTCGAGTACATCGAGGACGGGAGGGGAGGACAGTTCCGTGTCCACCTCAACGGGAAGATCAACCGCTGCGGTGCCATTTCCCCCCGTTACTCCGTCCGTCTCGACGAGCTCGAATACTGGGAGACACAGTTCCTCCCGGGCAAGAACTTCGGAATCCTCATCCTTTCCACGTCACGGGGGGTCATGACGCACGAACAGGCCCGCCGGGAGCGTGTCGGGGGAGAACTCCTGGGGTATGTCTACTAGAAGGTGTGAACAATGGCAACAGAACGCACCGTGACCATTCCCAAAGGTGTCAAGATCGAGGTCGATGGTTCGACGGTCCGGGTCAGCGGCCCGAAAGGCCAGCTCGAGAGGATATTCCGGTTCCCCCAGATCACACTCTCTGTCGGGGAGGACGAACTCGTCATCTCCACGCCCGCTGACAGGAAGAGGACCATCGCCATGGTTGGCACAATCCAGGCGCATGTCCAGAACATGGTCAGGGGTGTGACAGAGGGTTTCGAGTACCGCATGAAGGTCGTCTACAGCCACTTCCCGATCCAGCTCCGGCTCTCGGGAGACCGGCTCGAGATCAACAACTTCCTCGGCGAGAAGAAACCCCGGTATGCCCAGATAGTCCCTGGCGTGACCGCAAAGGTGGGCAACGACGAGATCGTTCTTTCCGGGATCGATCGCGAGAAACTGGGCATCACCTCCGCGAACATCGAGCGCGCAACCAGGATAAAGTACAGGGACCCGCGCATCTTCCAGGACGGGATATACAGGGTCCAGAGGGGGTGAAGGATAATGGCAGATGATATCATTCGGGCAATCAGGACCCGAGCAGAGAAGTCCGCCCGGTTCAGGCGAGATGGTTTTGGCAAGAAGAAACAGCTCTCGAAGAGCTGGCGCAGACCGCGCGGGCTTCATAACAAGCAGCGGATCCAGAAGAAGGCCAAGGGCCCCCTGCCGACACCGGGATACGGAAGCCCCCTCGCTGCCCGCGGGCTCCACCCGAGCGGGTTCCGCGACGTGAGGGTTCATAGGCCGTCCGATCTCGATGGACTCGACCCGGAGCACGATGCAATCCGCATCGCTGCAGGGGTCGGCATGAGAAAACGGGCGATCATCCAGGAGAAGGCAATCCAGGCTGGTTTGAAGATCCTCAACCCGCGGGAAGCAAAGGCACAGGAAGAACCCGTCGTGGCAGAGGCTGAAGAACAGGAGGATGAGAGCGATGAGTAATCTCGCCTCCCAGAGACGGATAGCAGCAGACCTGCTCTCCTGTGGCCAGAACAGGGTATGGTTCGACCCCGACCGGCTCTCTGATGTTCAGAACGCGATATCCCGGGATGACATCAGGAAGCTCATCGATGAGGGAGCGATTGTTGCCCGAAAGGTCAGGGGTAACAGCCGGGGGAGGGCACGGGCCCTCATGGCAAAGAGAGCCTACGGGCACTGCAAGGGGCCCGGGCGGCGGAAGGGAGCTGCAGGGGCCAGGAATCCCCGGAAGAGACAGTGGATCAGGAAGATCCGTGCCCTCCGGCGGACACTCGCGGAGCTCCGCGGGAAGGGCGAGATCGAACCCCGCATGTACAGGGTTCTCTACCGCCAGGCAGCAGGCGGACAGTTCCGGAGCGTGGCTCACCTGAAGGCCCACCTTGCAATGGTAACGGGGAAGGGGAGGTAACATGGCGACCGGACCACGCTATTTCATCCCCTTCAGGAGAAGGAAGGAGGGCAGGACGAACTACTACGCCCGGGCAAAACTCGTCGTGTCTGACAGGCCCCGGATGGTTGTGCGCCGGACGAACCGCCACATCATCATCCAGCTCGTCCAGGCAGAGAGGGAGGGGGACGTCACGCGGGTGACGGCACACTCCGGTGAACTGCCCGGTTACGGGTACAGGGGCTCGCTCTCGAACACACCGGCGGCCTTCCTCACGGGGATTCTCTTTGCAGTCAAAGCCCAGAATGCGGGTTTTGACTCTGCGATCCTCGATATCGGGCTCCACAGGGCAACGAGGGGAGCAAGAATCTTTGCCGCGCTGAAAGGTGCAGTGACGGCAGGACTCGATGTACCCCACGGCGAGGAGATACTCCCGGATGACAGCAGGGTGAAGGGTGCCCACATTGCAGCATATGCACCTGACCGTGCCGGTGACCTGGTACAGAATGTTGAGCAGGCGATGGACGCCATCATGAAGGAGCTGGAGTGACATGGCTTACGAGAAAGTGGAATGGGTCCCGCTGACCGGCCTGGGACGAATGGTTGCGGCCGGAGAGTTCTCCAGCATAGACCAGGTCCTGGAGAGCGGTCGCCCCATCAAGGAACCGGAGATCGTGGACTTCTTCCTGCCCGATCTCGAGGACGAAGTCCTCGACATCACCATGGTGCAGCGGATGACCGACTCCGGCAGGCGCGTGAAGTTCCGCGCCGTGGTGGTCGTCGGGAACAGGAATGGCTATATCGGGTTCGGCCAGGGCAAGGACTCCCAGGTGGGTGATGCCATCAAGAAGGCAATTGTTGATGCAAAGATCAACCTGATCCGGGTCCGGCGTGGCTGCGGCAGCTGGGAATGCGGCTGCAATACAGCGCACTCGATTCCCATGGTGGTCGAGGGCGCAGCCGGCAGTGTCCGGATGACCCTCAAACCCGCACCGCAGGGGATCGGCCTCGTGACCGGGGATATCAGCAAGAAAGTGCTGAACCTGGCCGGTATCCGCGATGTCTGGACATTTGCAAGGGGCCAGACAAGGACGACGATCAACTTTGCGAAGGCGACGTTCAATGCCCTCAAGGCAACGAACATGATCCGGACAGGAGGAGAGGGATGATGTATGCCATCGTGCAGGTGAGGGGGGTCGTGAATACCCGCAGGGACATCAGGGACACCCTCAAAATGCTCCGCCTCCACCACATCAACCACTGTGTGCTCGTCCCCGATACACCCGAATACCTCGGGATGATCCGCAAGGTCAAGGACTTCGTGGCATACGGCGAGGTGGACGCGGCAACGGTCGAGACGATCCTCCGGACCCGCGGGCGGATTGAAGGAAACCGACCGCTGACCGACGAGTATGTCCGCGAGAACTCTCCCTACCAGGGAATCGCCGAGCTCGCTTCTGCCCTCGCGTCAGGAGAGGCACGCCTGTCCGACATCCCGGGTGTCAAACCTGTCCTGCGTCTCCACCCGCCCCGCAAGGGATACAGGACGATCAAGAGGACGTACCCGCAGGGTGGTGCCCTCGGGTACTACGGGAAGGAGATCAACGAGCTCCTCTACAAGATGAGGTGAGGAAGATGCCAGTCAACAAGAGGTCGAAATACCGTGGATCGCGGACATGCGGGGGAGGCACGCACAAGAACAGGCGGGGCGCCGGGAACCGCGGCGGTCGCGGCCGGGCAGGCCACCGGGATCACCGCTTCTCGCATTACTGGGTCTACGGCGAGGTTCACAACGGCAAAGATGGCTTTGTGAACCCCACATCGAAGAAGATGCGGACAATCTCTGTGGGGAGGCTCCAGGAGATGCTCGATGAGCTCCTGGCAGCCGGTCTTGCTGCGCGCGAGGGAGATTCCATCGCCATATCCGCGGATAAGATCGGTATCGATAAGATACTTGGGAGCGGAAAAGTCACAGAGAAGCTGCGCGTTACGGCACGAGCGTTCTCAGAACAGGCAAAAGAGAAGATAGAGGCGACGGGTGGCCAGGCGCTGGTTATCTGATCCCCCTGTGGTGAAAGAATGGGAGAACTTCTGGACCGAATGGAACCGCTGCTTGCAGCGATGCCCACGGTGAAAAGCCCTGAGGGACACGTTCATTTCAAGAACAAGCTCGCATGGACAGCAGGGATCCTCATCCTCTACTTTGTCCTCACGAACATCCCCCTTTTTGGGCTTGACCCGAACTCGCAGGATATCTTCTTTTACTGGCGGGCACTCCTTGCAGGGGCGAGCGGCTCGCTCGTGCAGCTTGGTATCGGCCCCATCGTGACAGCGTCCATCGTGCTGCAGCTCCTCAAGGGAGCGGACCTGATCCACATCGACACGAGCGAACTCTCCGGGCAGATCCAGTACATGGGCCTGCAGAAACTCCTCATCTTCGCGATGATCATCATAGAGGCCGCCCCGAACCTCGTCGGGGGATTCCTCCTGCCAGACCCTGTCATCGCGGACATGTTCTTTGGCGGAAACCTGTTCCTGGTCTCCTTCATCATATTCATCCAGATATGCATCGGCGGTCTCCTGATCGTCTTCATGGACGAGGTCGTCACGAAATGGGGAATTGGATCAGGTGTCGGTCTCTTCATTATCGCCGGTATATCGCAGGCAATCATTAACGGTTTTATCAACTGGGCCCCGGTCAACGACCCGTATCCCGTCGGTTTCTTCCCCCGCCTCGTTGCAGTGATACTGGACAGCGCAAACTTCCTCCAGTACATGGGGACGGACCTGATCGCCCTGATTACCACCATCGGTATCTTCCTCGTCATCGTGTACGTGGAATCGACCCGGATTGAGATTCCTCTCGCCCATGCCCAGGTGAGAGGCGCCCGCGCACGCTTCCCGGTCAAGCTCATCTATGCGAGTGTCCTGCCCATGATCCTTGTCCGTGTGCTGCAGGCAAACATCCAGATGATAGGGCTCTTCCTGAACAACGTGGGGATCACCATACTCGGGACATTCCAGGGTGCAACTCCCGTCAGCGGTCTGATGTATTTCCTTGCCCCCATCAACGGGCCCGATGACTGGATGTGGTGGATCTATGACCTCGGGCATCCCCCGTGGGAAGTCCTGTTCAGGATGGGTATCGATATCTTCGTTGTCGTTGTCGGGGGTGCGGTATTTGCCCTGTTCTGGATCAAGACGGCAGGCATGGATTCAAAGGACGTTGCACGCCAGATCCAGATGTCAGGTATGTCCATCCCGGGATACCGGCGGAACCCGCAGGTCCTCGAGAAGTACCTCGACCGGTACATCCCCCGCGTGACCGTGATTGGCGGTGTCTTCATCGGAGTCCTCTCGGTGTTTGCCAACCTCTTCGGCGTGATCGGAGCGGTAAGTGGCACGGGGCTCCTGCTGACGGTCTCCATCACCTACAGGCTCTACGAGGAGATTGCAAGCCAGCAGATCATGGAGATGTACCCGTTCATGCGGACATTTTTCGGAAAGGAATGAGAATGACAGGAAGGAGAGTGATCGTGACAGGAGTCCCCGGCGTCGGGAAGACGACGGTCGTCACCGGGGCATTGAAACTCCTCGAGGAAGAGGGAGTCTCTTACAGGTCCCTCAATTTCGGAACGTACATGTTCGAGACGGCCATGGCGCAGGGGCTCGTCCGGGACCGGGACGAGATGCGCCGGCTCCCGGGAGATACCCAGAAGAAGTTGCAGCAGGCAGCAGCGCGGGCAATGGCCCGCGAGGAGGGCAACCTTCTCATCGACACGCATGCCTCTGTCAAAACCCCCCGGGGATTCCTTGCCGGCCTGCCCGAGTGGGTGCTCCGGGAGCTTTTGCCTGACACTATCATCCTCGTGGAGACTGACCCCGACCAGATCCTGATGCGGAGGCTCTCTGACGAGACGCGGACGAGGGACCGGGAGGGATCGGGAGCAATCGCTGATCACCAGAATTTCAACCGGGCGATTGCAGCATCCTACTCCATGCTCACGGGCTGCACCATCAAATACATCACGAATGCCGACAACCTCCTCGAGCTTGCGGTACGCGAGATGGCAGACGTTCTCCGGTGAAAGCGATGAAGAGCAGGTTCGGGGGTTTTATCGCCCTCATGGTGGCGATGGCGATGATCTTCTCCTACAGTATCGCCCCCCTGCGCGAGGGTGTGGGCAGGGGTCTTGACACTGTCCTCGGACCGCTCGCGGAGATGATGCCCTTTTTCATCCTGATCGTCATCCTTTCGGCCCTCACTGCCCTGTATTCATCCCTGATCCAGAAGTACACCATCGATTACGAGCGGATGACGGAGGTGCAGGAACGGATGAAAGCCTTCCAGAAGGAGTACCGCGAGGCCCAGCTCTCCGGCGACGAAAAAAGGGTAAAGAAACTTGATGCGAGGAGAGACCGCATGATGAAGGAGCAGCTGGAGCTCTCCCAGCAGCAGTTCACTCCCATGGCGTACATCCTGATCATCACCGTCCCCATCTTCTTCTGGCTCCTCTTCCGCCTGAGTATCACCCCCGATGCCCCCATAACGATGCCATTTTTCGGTGAAAATACATTATCAGGGGCAATCCTTGGCCCGGTCCCGGCATGGATCTTCTGGTACATGATCTGCTCGCTCACGATTAGCCAGGTCATCCGGAAATCCCTCAACATAGGGGGCATCTGATGCGGATCACGGTGAGCGGGCTCCCGGGGAGTGGAACGACATCTCTTGCCCGTCACCTTGCAGAAGTCTGCGGATACAGGCTGATCTCTGCCGGAGAAGTCTTCCGGGAGATGGCAAGAGAGAGGGGTCTTGATCTCGTGGATTTTGGCCGGATCGCGGAGGAAGACCCTGCAATCGATCACGATATCGACAGGCGGCAGCGTGAGATTGCAGAGAAAGAGGACGATATCATCGCGGAGGGACGGCTCTCCGGGTGGTTTGTCAGGAACGCCGACCTCAAGATTTGGCTCGAGGCACCCCTCAGCTGCCGGGTGGAACGGATCTTTTCCCGCGACACCGTCCGCGACATCGAGACTGCCCTTCTCCTGACAAGGGAGAGGGAGGAGTCCGAGGCACGCAGGTACCGCGATTACTATTCCATTGATATCAGGGACATCTCCCCGTACCACCTCGTCCTGAACTCGGAGAAGTTCTCCGTGGAAGAGCTCTCTGCGATAGTTACAGCAGCAATAGAGGTCATCGAAGAGAGGGAAAGGGGGGTTCGGTGAGAGACCATGCGGGTCCGGGTCCTCGTCGACAGCTCCACTCTCATCGACCGCTATCTCCTTGCAGAACCCGCGTTTTCTGTCCTCATCGAGACCGGGGAGAGAAAAATCCTCTTTGATCTCGGATATTCCGGCGCATTTCTCGAAAATGCCCGGAGAATGAACGAAGATATCCTTGGTGCCTCCCACGTTGTCCTCTCCCACGGTCACCTCGACCACACGTGGGGCCTTTATCCGTACATCATGGCAATGACCGAAGCGCGGATCTCCGGGAGACCGGTCATTCGCCCGACGCTCGTCGCCCATCCCGATATATTCCTGACAAAGAAGACGGGCGACCTGCCCGAGACGGGACCCCTCCTTTCCGAGGAAAAATGCCGCGAGCACTTCGAGATCCGTCTCTCGAAGGAACCGGTCTGGCTCTCTTCCGATCTGGTCTTCCTCGGAGAGATTCCCCGCAGGTTCCCGTTCGAAGAGATAGCCCCCTCAAAAAAGAGGATGAAGAAGGGTCCCGGCGGACTCGTCCCCGATACCCTCGCCGATGACAGTGCACTCGCATTTGCGGGGAAGGAGGGGCTTGTCATCATCACGGGGTGCTCGCACTCCGGAATCTGCAATATCGTTGCACGTGCCCGCGAGGTCTGTGGGGAAGAGAGGGTCTCTGACATCATCGGCGGGTTCCACCTCGCCGGGGCACCGGAGACCCGGCTTGAAAAGACCGTATCGGCACTGCGAGAGATGGGGGTCCTCCGCATGCACCCCTGCCACTGTACCGGTTTTGCAGCCCGGTGCAGGCTTGCTGCAGCATTCCCCGTGGAGGAAACAGGTTCCGGGTCGGAATTTTTTTACCCGTGAAGGATAATGAGAGGGGATGAATTTCACAGTCTGCATGTCTGACTCTACAGGAAAAGGTGGACGGAGGGCTGGCTGAAGGTATCCCTGAAGGGAAGGAGCAAGGCCTGGATATGCCAGACTGCGATGAGTTTGCTGTGATGATCGTGAAGGAATGGGACGGTACTGCACTCGAGAGACTGTACCGTGCGGCAGGCTGGTGGAAGGAGAAATGGGATCCCTCCGAACTCCCCCGTCTCACGGGCTCGAGTTTTGCCTTTGCCGTTGCAGTCCACCGGGAGAGCGGGGTGACCGCCGGGATGGGGAGGGCTATCTCTGACGGGGTGGCCGATGCCTATATCCAGGACCTTGTCGTCCTGCCGGAGTTCCGTGGCAGGGGCGTTGGTCGGCTCATCCTCGAGAAGCTCGTGGAGGTCTGCTTCTCCCGGGGAATCACGTGGATTGCCCTCGTTGCCGAACCGGGGACTTCGGATTTCTACCGTGGCAGTGGATTTCTCCCGATGGGGGGGCATGTCCCGATGATCTACCGGGGGAGGGGTTCCGGATGCTGAAGCTCTCCCGGTTCCACCCTGTCACAATGCAAGACAGGGAGGTATTCTCCCGCCATTATGCACAGTTTCCGCCCTCGCACAGTGACAACCTCTTCTCCAACATGGTCTGCTGGAACCACTTTGCCCACTATACCTTTGCAGAGCACCGCGGATCCCTTGTCATCAGCAGCACGGTCCAGGGGATAACGACGTTCCGCCCTCCGATCGGGCCGAGGGACAGGGAAACGCTCCTCGATGTGATGGAACTATCCCTGCGGGAAGGGGGAGAGAGACCGCTCGTGCTGGTCGATGAACCTACAACCGCATGGATCAGGTCTCTTTACCCGGATCTCCCGGTCCAGCCCGACAGGGACTACTGGGAGTACGTGTATCTTACCCGGGACCTTGCCCACCTGCCCGGCAGGAAGTACCTCTCCGCCCGGAAGCAGTATAACCGGTTTGTCCAGAGGTGTCACCACACCGTTGAGGAGATCTCTTCCGAAAACATTGCTGATGTGGGAGCGTTCCTGCACGAGTGGTGCGAATGGAGACAGTGCGACGAGCATCCCTTCCTCTCTTTCGAGAAGGATGCGGTCCTTTTTGCCATCGATCACTTCACCGATCTCGGACTGTCCGGCCTTGCGATCAGGGTCGGGGAGAAGATCGGCGCCATCGCCATCTTCGAGGAGCTCGACCCGGAGACTGCCGTTGTGCATTTCGAGAAGGGTCTGCCGGACTGCGAGGGAATTTACAAGGCAGTCAATGCCGAGACTGCGCGCTATCTCGAGGGGAAATACACCTATATCAACCGAGAGAGTGACATGGGAGTCCCGGGCCTCCGCGAGGCAAAGATGCGGTACCATCCCCACCACATGGTCGAGGTCTTCTCCGTCGGAAGAGATGACCTGGCGCGCGTTCTCAAAAAGGAGGAGTGACCGGGCAGGATGGGGAGCTGCGCGAGATTTATCGAAAGAAAAGAAGAAAATCTCTTTAATAATAATATATCAAAAAATATAGAATCAATAATATGCCCGTTAAAGGCCCGGATTGGAACCCTGATCTCCCTGGTGCGCGTTCCAAATCAATGGCAATCTGTGCCGTTTTCAAATAGAGCCATTATTTGACATATTTTCTAAAAAAGAGCAAGAATTTACCTTTAATCTGTGAAAAGGAGCCCGGATAGATGAGGGATCCGAGGGAAAAGTTTAAATCAGGCGGTTCAGACCTCTAAGTAAGTAGTTCCAGTAAGGGAACTATGGTGGGAGAAGAAGACATGCTTGAAATGAGGCGTGAAATGGCCGTCCGGAACATGAAGGACGACGATGTGATAAAGAAGTTCCAGAACGACAAGGCGTGGGGTTTGTGCACCATGGTGGACCTGAAGCAGTGCAATCCGGAGACCATCAGGAACCCGGAGAAGATCCACGAGTTCATCATCAGGCTCTGTGATCTCATCGAGATGAAGAGGTTTGGTGACCCCACCATAGTCCACTTCGGCCCCAATGAAAAGGTTGCGGGCTACTCCATGACGCAGCTGATCGAGACGAGCCTCGTATCCGGCCACTTTGCCAACGAGTCGAACTCCGCTTACCTCGACATCTTCAGCTGCAAGGAATATGCCCCGGAAAAGACTGCGAAATTCTGCAAGGAGTTCTTCGGTGCAAAATCGATGGACTTCAACGTGGTCTTCCGGTACTGAAAGAGAGAGGCAGGTTTCAACCAGCCCTTCCCCCTCGGGGAAGGTTAATTAACCTTTTTTTAACCCATTGTATCGTATCCTTTCTGAATATTACAGGATATTCTATCAGCCACCGCATCCCCGAAGATGCTTGATGGTCTGCGGGTCAGGAGTAATATTTTCAGGTACCGGCGTCGCCTCAGATGAGTCCGATGATACCATCGGAGATGATTTTGACCGCGATTGCTGCAACGAGCATCCCGAGGACGCGGGCCATGATCTCTGTGACGCAGTCTCCAAGGAACCTCTGGATCTCTGAGGAGAAACGGAGGATGATCCACGTTGCCCCGAGGGAGAGGGCGATTGCAATGGCAGGGATGAGGATTCCCAGCTGGTTGACGAGGAGGATGACCGTCGTGATGGCTCCCGGTCCGCAGAGCAGGGGTGTTCCGATGATGACTCCTGCCGCCGACGGGGAGCGGTCCCTTGGCCTGCCGATATCGATACCGAGGGCCATCTGCATCCCGAGGATGAAGAGGAGGATTCCCCCGGCAACCTGGAAACTGGGCAGGCTGATGCCAAGGATATCGAAGATGAAAAAATTGAAGAAGAGGAAGGTATAGAGGAGGAACCCTGCAACTGCGACCGCGATGACCGCCTGTTTTCCTATCTCGGAGGCGGACTGCCCCCTCGTCATGGTAGCAAATATCGGGACACTCAGGATGGGATCGAGAATCACGAAGAGAGCCGAGAAAGAATAGAGGAGTGACCCGAAGAAATCTGCCATTTCTAGTGAGATGGTTACTCCCGGTACATATTAAACCCGCGGAACATGTGGCGATGCACATGCGATGGAAAACGGGCTCATCTGGACAGTCCCTGACTGATAGGGGGGTTGATGCCAGATTCTGGGGGTGTCTGACAAAAGAAAGACCAGGCGACTCATCCAGAGAGCATGTACTGATCGGACTTTTTCCCTTAAAAAGGTTCAGATTTTCGGTCAGGGAAAGAATGGCAAGGTTTGGAATCGCCGGAAGAATAACGGGGCTGCGGGATTGGCTGACACATTCTCTCCCGATCCCTGATTCACCGCCGGTCCACGAGTCTTTTGGGTCTCCCCTTCACCCGGTGGAGTTCGAGGCCTCCGGGGGGAACAAAGGAAAAGACGATCTCCAGTTCATCTCCAAGAAGAGCAGAAAGGCCGGGTTTGTACCGGGAGAATGATGAGATGAAACGCCCCGAGATATCCTCCTTCGGGAGTGCTGCAGGATCCCGTGCCTCCATGCTCACCCGGATGACGACCCCCCCCTCATCTCCGGGATACACGAATGCCTCGTACTCTCCGGTCAGGTACTCCATGTTCTCCGGCTGGAAGACTCCCCGCTCGACGTCCACCCTGTTGACCGGAGTCCCGAGCACCCACACGGTTTCAGCCTCCCTCTGGGGGGTATAGATCCTCATGTGCGTCCTCCCGCAGCGGCATGATCCCCGGGTGAGCACAACCGTCGTGTCCTCGGTGTCGTAGTTGATGAGGAGGGTCCCGCACCTGCCACCGGGTGGCAGGAGCGTGGTGAGGATCGCGCGCCCGCACTCCCCGTCCCTGACAAAGGATTCGAGTGCAGGGTCGTACACGTCAAGGTGGACGAGGTCTTCAGGCACGTGGAGTCCCTGCCGTTCCCTGCACTCGCCGCACATCGTCCCCTCGGTGCTCCCGTAGGTATTGTACACCTCCCTGTCCCAGACACGGGCAAGGTGCATGCGGGCCTCGTCCGAGAAGCTCTCACCCCCGACGACGAGCTTCTCCAGCGATGTCTCGCGTGGGTCGATACCCTCGCTCTTCAACCGGTCGGCGAGGCGAAGCAGCTTGAAGACACTTCCCACGATACCTGTCGGCCTGTAGCTGTCCAGGATCCGGCTCGGAAACGAGCACTTACCTGTCGGAATGATGGTCATCCCGATCTCGCGTGCGGCAAGTGTCATCGTGTTTGCACCAACGTTCATGCCGTACGACGCGCAGATAACGACCCGGTCACCCTTTCCAAATCCCTGCGAGACAAATATCCGGGCATATTTTGCAGCATACCGCATCCAGTCGTCCCAGGAAAGAAAGAAGCTCTTCGGTGTCCCCGAGGTTCCGCTCGTCTCGTGGACGGTGAAGATATCCTCCCAGGGGAGGCTCCTGAAGGAGAATTCCGGTGCCACAGGAGGCTGGTTCTCACGGATGGTCTTTCCGGAGACGAGGGGGAGGGCAAGGAGGTCCTCGTGTTCCCGGATGGCGCGCGGATCGATGGAGTGTTCCCGGAACCACCTGCGGTAGAAAGGCGAGTGCTCATTGGCATAGGCAATCGTGTAGCGGACCCGTTCGTCAACGAGGGCATCGAGATCGCCGCGGGGCAGTCTCTCAAGAGCAGGGTCAAAGAAGGATCCTCCGTTCATGGGAGGAGTATATCACAGGGAGGTAAATGATACTCTCCATGGGAAAACCCGGCAGGGGAATCCTCCGGTGACCGGCGTGGCAGGGAGACCGTCAATCCTGATTCCATGAAGAATACTATTAACACCTTCCGGGGATTCTCGTACATGCTGAGAAACGACGGATGTGAGAAAAGATGAAGAAGAGCAGGAAAACAGAGCAGAGAGTGAAGAGGTACAAGTGCCGGGTCTGCGGGTATATCTACTCCCCGCTCCGGGGTGAGCCCCACAACGGCATCCCGGCGGGCACACCCTTCGAAGACCTCCCCGAGACGTACGTCTGTCCCATCTGCGGCATGGAGGGGAAGGGGAAGATCGGGAAGTGGGGCTTTGAAGAGTGGGTCCCGACGAAATGGATCTGCTCTGTCTGCGGGTACGTGTACGACCAGAACAGGGGAGAGCCGCACAGGGGAATCAGGCCGGGAACACCGTTTGAGGAACTCCCTGACGACTACACCTGTCCTGTCTGCAACATTGACCCGAAGATCTCGATCGAGTTCGGGAAGGTGTACAAGCAGGGCTTTGAGCCTCTCGATATCCCGTAACCACCCGGATTTTTACCCGCGCTGAGGGTTCAGGGGTTCGGAGGGATGTTCCTTTCGCCCCCTCTCTTCTTCCCGGACCTTTGCAAGCTCGATCAAGAGGGAGAAGACTGCTGCTTCCAGCGGGTCCGCGATGGCCGGCAGCCTGTCGGTTGCATGGGCACGTATCAGGGACGCGAGGCGTTCTGCGTACGGCCTGTCCGAAGCAGGGAGGGCGCGTGCTGCCCGGAGCCAGCGGTCTGCGGTTTCATGGAGATCCTCTCTTCCCTTCCGGTCTCTGTCCGGCACAGCGGGCCCTGTCATCTCTCCACCCTTCATCCCGGTATGGAATGGGAGTCTCCCCCTGATGAAGGATCGGTCCACGGGGCGTGAAAGTGCGGGGAGAACGGGATACCCGTCCGGAAAGGAGACAAAGGTAACCCTTAACTTCGACCTGTCCAAAGACTTTCGTGATCATGAAGAACCCGTTCCACGTGATGATCGTTCCCACCCTCGGGTGTCCTGCACGGTGCAGGTACTGCTGGAGCTCGGAGCCATCCTCTCCACGGATGGAGATTGCGACGGTGAAGGATGTCGTCAGCTGGGTCTCTTCCCTTGGGAAGGAGCGGGTGACGTTCACCTTCCATGGTGGAGAGCCCCTGCTTGCAGGTGCGGCCTTCTATCGCGAAGCCCTCCCCCTCCTTGCGGAGGGACTATCCCATGCGAGCCCCGATTTTGCCATGCAGTCCAATCTCTGGCTCCTCACCCCCGAGATCGCGACGATCCTTGCCGAGTTCCATGTCCCGATCGGGACGAGCATCGACGGGCCTCTCCGAATCAACGACCTCCAGCGTGGCGACGGGTACTTCGAGAAGACGATGAGGGGGTTCAGGACAGCCCGGGATCACGGCCTGAAGGTGAGCTTCATCTGCACCTTTACGTCGCAGTCCTTCAGGGAAAAGGAAGAAATCATCCGTTTTTTTAGGGAAAACGGGTTCACGCTCAAGCTCCACCCCGCGTTACCATCGCTTCGGAATGACAATCCCGAGCCATGGACTCTCGATCCCGATGATTACGGGGAACTGCTCGTGTACCTCCTCGATGTCTCGCTCGAGAACCTCGGGAGGTTCGATATCATGAACATCAACGACCTCTGCAAGTGCGTCTTCTTCCGGCACGGGACTGTCTGCACGTTCGTTGACTGCATGGGGAGCACGTTTGCCGTCGGGCCTGACGGTTCGATATACCCCTGTTACCGATTTGTCGGCCTGCCCGAGTATGCGATGGGGAATGTTGCCGACTGCCCTGATCCTGCCGAACTTGCCGGTTCCCCGGCAGGGCAGATGCTGCAGGAGTTCAGGGAGTGCGTGGACAGGCTCTGCGCAGACTGCCCCCACCTCCGGTACTGCAGGGGAGGCTGTCCTTACAATGCCATGGTCCCAGGCCACGGGGCAATCACCGGTGTAGATCCGTACTGCAGGGCGTACCACAGGATATTCGACGAGATTTCCGACCGGTTAAACAGCGAGATGATGCAAAACCCCTTCGTGGAGATGGCCTCTCCCGGAGCCGACCGGCAGAAGAGGCAAAGGCCCGGAGTCATGGCACTTATGCGGCACCTTGCCATGACCGGACCGGGGCAGAAGCGATAGCACAAAAAAAAGCTTTCAGGTGAAATAGATCTTTTATCCTGTTGCAGGACCCTTCTTTCCTCTCTTCTCCTTCTTTTACTGACTAAAGAGTCGTTCATCAGGGTCCTGCCGGTCATCCCCTGGTTGAACTCCCGTGTCCGTGTCCTCCAACAGGCAGGCCCGGGTGCACACCTCTCAAGATATAGCAGGATATGGTTTATTGCACCTTCGCCGGGTTTTCAGGAATGATTATTGTGCGGCGGAACACAGGACAGGGAGCCTTGCTCGCGCCGTCTATGGCAGGGAAGTAATCCAATCAATGGGGGGAATCATCCAACGGAAACAAGGGTGGAGAAGGGCGTACAATAAATTCCTGTGAACCGGGAATCATGGCGGGATGGTAAAAAACCCGTTCTCCGGAAAAGCAGGGATACCACGCTCTTTGGTGCGTGCGTAAAAAAAAAGGTTTTAAATGAGCTTGAATATCGGGTGGGTCTCGGCCTTGCAGTCGATACCGAGCGGCCGCATTGCCTCGAGGGTGACGATATCCATGTAGGCCTGGGCCGTGATCATCGGCTCGACGTTCTCGATGGGCCCGTACATGATGAGATCGGCACCGAGGGTGCTCGCAACGAGGTTACAGCCGATATCGGGAGCAGACCATGCGGCCTGGACGACGCCCTCGATTCCACCCTGGTAGTGGTGCAGGAGCTGTTTCAGGTAAACGTCCTTGCCCTTCAGGGACTCGACGAGCTGGGACGGGTTCTTCTTGGATCCCTTCCACCTCTTGAGCCATGTCCAGGCAACAGTCATGTTGTGGTATGCGCCACCGGTGGGGTACCCGTGGATGGCCTTGCAGGCAAGGATCTCCCTGTAGGCACTCCCGGACCCGAGGCCGAGCGGGGTTGCCGCTGTATCGAGGATGGGACGGGTGATACCGCATTCCTCGGCGATCTGGAGCATACCCTTGGCCTGTCCTGCGACACCACCCTCGACGAGAACTTTCTCCCTTCCCGGGACGGATGGATCGGCAGGGTTGAATGCAAGGACGATTGCTGCGTCCACGTCGCTGTTCTTCAGGGCCTCGATGTTCTCCGGCAGGATGGAACCGTTGATCGAGTTGTAGATGGCACGGTGAGCAAGCCCGACCTCGGTCACGTACTTGCAGGCATGTGCAAGGCAAGAGGGCACAGAGGAGTCCATGAGGAACGCGGTCTTGTTGTCCACACTGTCGAACCACTGGAAGTAGCTCTCGAAGGCCTGCGGGTACTCTGCAAGGATCTGGATGAAGTGCGGGATCCCTACCATGTCGGAGAGTTCCTGGCACCTGTTCCAGAGGGCCTCTGCAGCGGCCTTGTCTATCTTTCCGGTCTTCTCATCGAGCACGATCTCGTGCTTGTTGTAAAAGATTGAGCATGCAAGTACGGTCGGGTACTCGCCAGGCTGTCCACCGATCTTTGTGCCGTTGAAGTCCCAGACTTTTTGCTCTTTCTCAAACCTGAACATTTTTTTCACACCTCCATTACATCATCATATTCAGCTTCGGGAGCAGGACCAGCAGCATGACGAACACAGTCAGTCCAGCGACCAGTCCGTAGAGGATGCCAATATCCCGGCCGATTTTCCTGCCCACGCGCTGGGCAATCTCTGCATCGGCAAACTCGATCTTCTTCTCGATCTTGTCGAGCCGTCTCTCAATCTCCAGGAACTGGGGGTTCACGCCCGCAGCAGCGACCTCGACTCCTCCGGCCGTGGATTCCTTGACCTCGACGACCATGGGGTCTGCGGCGAATGCTCCCGGGTCACGACCTTTCAGTTCGGCGATCTTGGCCTTGATGGCGCCGAGGTCCTCGGCCTCCATGATGTTGACCAGTTCGACCTGCTCCTGGAAGCGCTTGATGGCATCGTCCTTGAGGTTCTCGATGAAGGGGATAGCGCCCTCTGCACCGACGACCCTGCCGTCCTTGACGCCGTTCTTGTGGAGAGCGGCCATGGTCTGTCCGGCGAGGTGCCCCTTGACCTCGGTTCCACAGAGGAGGAGGAACCGGATGTTGGGGTTGGAGATGATGTTGGCGATGACCTTCTCGAGACCGAGGTTCTCGGTCTTGCAGGATCCTGCGATGGCGGCTCCGCCGTCACAGATGGCCTTCTCGTCGAGGTGCGACCCGCAGGTCATGACCGCGACAGGGCTCTGGGGGTCCCCGGCGTGGAAGTCACCCTGGACGATCGGCCACCCGCTTGCTGGTGATTTCTTCTCTGCCATCTCTTTTCCCTCACATGACAACGGCAGGCACCACGATCAGGATCAGCGCTGTCAGCAGACCTGCGGTAAACCCGATGATACCGGAACCGAGGAGTGCGGAGTCGTACTTGTTCGACCTCGCGATCAGCTGTGCCTTGTACCGGATATTCTCCATCATGTTCTCGATGGCAACCATCCTGATTGGTCCTGCCACCTTCTGTCCTTCTTCTGCCATTTTTCCTCACCCCATCAGCATGAACCCGAGGACGGCGAACGACACGATGAGACCGATCATGATACCCTCGATCTTACCGGAGTAGACACCGGCAGCGAACTTGTCGCGGTACCCGATGTCAGTCACCATCTTCTCGATTACCTTCATCCGGGCGTGAATGAGGGCCAGTTCTCCGGACATCGGCTGGACAACGCCGCCCGCCTCTTCCGCACCGCCGCCGGCGGCCTCCTTGACCTCGACGACCATGGGGTCTGCGGCGAATGCTCCCGGGTCACGACCTTTCAGTTCGGCGATCTTGGCCTTGATGGCGCCGAGGTCCTCGGCCTCCATGATGTTGACCAGTTCGACCTGCTCCTGGAAGCGCTTGATGGCATCGTCCTTGAGGTTCTCGATGAAGGGGATAGCGCCCTCTGCACCGACGACCCTGCCGTCCTTGACGCCGTTCTTGTGGAGAGCGGCCATGGTCTGTCCGGCGAGGTGCCCCTTGACCTCGGTTCCACAGAGGAGGAGGAACCGGATGTTGGGGTTGGAGATGATGTTGGCGATGACCTTCTCGAGACCGAGGTTCTCGGTCTTGCAGGATCCTGCGATGGCGGCTCCGCCGTCACAGATGGCCTTCTCGTCGAGGTGCGACCCGCAGGTCATGACCGCGACAGGGCTCTGGGGGTCCCCGGCGTGGAAGTCACCCTGGACGATCGGCCACCCGCTTGCTGGTGATTTCTTCTCTGCCATCTCTCTCACCTCATAACAGGTGGAACACGTAGACCCCCGCGATCAGGAGGCCCACTGCCAGTCCATACCAGTAGGCAGTGGCTGCACCGGCGGTGGGAAGGGCATTCTCCCTGTTCGGGAAGGATGCAAGGAAGTTACCCTCGCCGGAGAGCATGTTCACGAGATCATCGGCGACCGCTTCGAGGTCACCGACCTTCTCGATAATGGGCGCAAGCGACTCACCTGCAGTGGTCACAACCCCGACCATCGGGTCTGCGACCAGTCCGAATTCGGGAAGAACTTCGACGTACATCTCAGTGTCCCTCCAGTTCCGGAATCGGCTTTGCATCGAGCCATGCGGCTGCATCGCGCTTTGCAAGGTCTATATACTTCGTGTACGTGTAATACCAGCCTACCACTGCAACGATGAGTGATACGAGTCCTGCTGCAAGCGACACGAGGGCCATGGACATGACTGCCGCAGTGATCATCGAGAGGAAACCGCATTCCTGTGCAAGGGTGAGCATCCTGTCCTGAGTCCAGTTCGGGCCAAGGCACGCGTTGAACGGGTGCTGGACCGCGATCCCGCCGAGCATGAACGCGACTGCAATGAGCGACCCTCCGATGAAGGTCGCCTGGTAACTCGGCAGGGAGAGCCCGGAGATCGTGATGGATCCCGAGGTCAATGCGGAGAATTCGAACGATCCGCTTATCATCGCTGCAAATCCCATGAGGACGAGCGCACCGATGATTGCCATCTCCGTCAGGGACTGGATCATGACCGGTATCCTCATGTTCAGGACGTTGTTGGACAGGAACCCGAGGATCGCGCCGATCACCGCTGCGAGGACGACTGCAACGATCGGGGCTGCAACGCCGAACTTTGTTGCAAACAGCATTGCGATCACTCCGGAACCGAATGCCATCATCCCTGCAGAGGGGACACCTGTACCGATACCGTAACTGCACAGGTGCTTGATGGTGTGACTTCCCCAGGTTATGGCCGCGACGGCTCCCAGCCCTCCGAAGAACGAGAAGAGCTGTGTCCCGGTGAGGACGTTTGCATAGGTCAGGTATACGAAGATGACCGATGCAACGAGACCTGCTGCCATGATGGTGTTGTGGGGAATTCCTCCCTCGACTACTTCAACCTTGACTGTCATTTTCTCCACCTCACATGGCCACGATCAGGATGGCGACCATCCCGCAGAGGGCTGATGCCACCGCGGAGGCGACGAGTGCCCGCGGGAACCGCTTGAACTTCGGGTCGTGCGGCCCCTCGATCGTTCCGGTGATGTTGTATGCCGTGAGCACGGCGTTCACGAGGAACATGCCGATCGCGAAGATCCCCGCGAGGCTGACTGCAATCGGCAGGACCTGTGCCGGGAGTGCCTTCATCATGCCGGGGAGTGCCTCCTTGTAGACATCGAGCAGCATGATGTAGATCAGCGTCCCGCCACCACCGCCGAGGAGCCCGCCGATGACACCACCGACGTAGGAGACGAACGGCAGTCCGTGCCCCTCCGTTCCCTGCGACTTGAACTCGGTCTGCGTGTCACCCGTGATGGGATCCTTTGCGACTTTACCCGAGGCAGAGGGAATACCCATCCCGAAGACGTAGATGAAGGTGACGAACATGCAGGTGATGGCCATCATCAGGCCGCCACCGACCGCTCCTGTGATGACAGCGACGGCGAGGCCCTGTTCTGCAGCCCATGCGCCACCGAAGAGCCCGGCAAGACCTGCACCGGCAGCGAGCATCGCGACACCGGTTGCGATACCGGGGGCCTGCCCCATCGCGGCTGGTGCCCCGCCGACCGGGACGAAGTGGACGCCGAACGCGATCAGGAGTCCGCCGATGATGACCCCGATGAGGGCATAGAACATCATGCCGGGGCCGACGAGGAAGTACGTCGCACCGATGATGATGAGCAGGAGGATGATGCCTGCAATCGTCGAAGGAACATCCATTCCGGCGCCCGCCGCTGGTTTTGCACCAATTGCTGACATGGTCCTACGATCCCTCCTTTGCAGGTTCACCGTACGGCCCGTAGTTCTTCCGTGCCCAGACCTCGATGTAGCGGTCGATCACGGTGAAGACGAGGATGATGATGATACCGGCGATGATTGCTCCCCAGCCAGCCCCGATCTTCTCGAAGAGGACGGTTCTCCAGAGTTCGAGGAATACGATCAGGCCAAAGCAGAGTCCTGACGCGGGACCGCCGAGCTTTGCCGAGAACCAGCCGTTGTCGAGGGAGTTCCTCTCCCCGGCTTCTGCGTAGCGGACGATGTTGCCGGATGCTGCGATGGGAACCCCAGCCCCGAACTTCTGGGTCTGGTACTGCCGCTCTTTTCCATAGAACGGGTTTCCGGTCGCGGAACCGGCTGCGCCGAGGGCGATACCCCACACCAGCCCGAGAAGGGGCAGCGGGAAGGGGTGGCCGAGTGCGGCGTTGATCAGATGGCAGATGGTCACGGTCGTGAAAATGGCCACGAATGCGTGGGCCATGGTCACCGTGGTCATTGACTTCAGCACGTCGACAAAGACGGGCTGACCAAACTTCGACAGGCTCGCGATCCTGCCCAGGTATGCGGTTGTCGCATAGACGCCCTGCACGAATACGGCAAGGGCGCTGCCGAGCACGAGAGCGAGTATCGGGTTGACCTGCATTGCCATGAACGCCCATGCAAGACCGGCGCCGAGTGCAACCCACAGGCCGTAGGCCGGCGGTTCACCGGCGATGGCCTTGTTGAAGATGCGGTGCAGGTACCCCATCTGCGGAGCCAGCTGAACCTGGGAGTTCGGGTCACCCTGGGATCCGATATCAGATTCGGTGTTCTCCGCTGCACCGGCTACCGCGGCAAGAGCTCCTGCCAATGCAGTTATTCCAATGCCAAACACAATACTTTCCATTTAGCCTCCTCCCTGCGTGCGTAGAAGAGTGCACGAGAGTGTTCAATCAGCATTGCCACTCACATCGAGTACAAACCCTTTGTGGTTCATCTAACAGTCGATAATGGAAGAGTTAAATGTTTCGAAATATTTGCTTATATACGCGATTTACTGGGCGGAATTGCCAAAAAAATGGATTTTTGGAAGATTTTTGAATATAAATTTGAATTAAAGAAAATTATATTGTTTTTATATCCCCGTCGCCCCGAAATGAGTGATATTTCCTAATGAGTTCTGTGACAGCACGAATTTCAACCCCCTGTTTCCGGGCCTCCCTCAGATAGAGGTCAAAGACCTCGTCGGTGACGATACGGAGGCGCGGCTTGTGCATGTCTGCCTCCATCATGAGGTCAAAACAGCGGGCCTCTGCGACGGACAGTCCTAGAGCCCGGTATTCCCCCTCTGTTGGGGAAAAAAGCGGGTTATCCTCGGGCGGTGTCCGAAGAGCCAGTCGTTCAAGAGGTGTTCCGGGAATGGGTTCTGCTATGCTCACGAAGACATCGTCAAGACACATCTCAGCAATGAATCTTCGGGTAGCAGCATAGTCCTCGTCCGTCTCGGTCGGGTACCCGACGATAAAACTGCCAGCAACCTTCAATCCATGGTTCCGGCAGGCAGTAATGGCATCTTTCACTCTCTCTGTCGTGACCCCTTTCCCCATCTGCGCGAGGATGCGGTCGCTCCCGGATTCAATCCCAAAGAAAACCCATCCGATGGTGAAATCCCTGATTGCATCAAGTATCTCGTCGGTGATGCAGTCCACGCGAATGTCGGGAACGGAGACATTTTTCCTGCCCATGATCCCGGCCATGCCAGAGAGCAGCTCGATAAAAGCCTCCGTATTGAGTTTCCCGTCAGAGTAGCCATAGAGCGAGCCGGTCCCTCCTGACAGGGAGATCCGCCGGGCACCCTTCTCCCGGAAGGCCCTGACCTCTCTTAGGACGTCCTCCACCTTTCGGGAACGGATCTGGTGGCCGAAGAACCGTGGAACCTGGCAGAAGGTGCAGGCGCCAAGGCAGCCCCGGTGGCTCTCGATGTAGACGTTTGCTCCCCGGATACTCTGGGAACCGATATCATCCGGTATCAGGGGAAGGGGCCTCTCGAGGGTCACGGGGATGACGGGCTCCCGGACGATGAGTGAATCCCCCTCGCGGAACGCAATCCCGGGCAGGTCAGGGGAGAGCCCCTCCTGAATGAGCGGAAGAACTGTGTTCTCCCCCTCGCCAACAACGACGGCATCGATACCGAGTTCTCCGATCACTATGTCGGGTGCTGACGATACCGGTCCTCCTACGTAGCAGACTCCATCGGATTGTTGATGTTCCCGGACGAGAGAGAGTATCCTCCTGTCCATGAGGTGCTGGGTGGAATAGAGAGAAAGGAGAAGGATCTTCTCTTTCCCGGGCCCGGGGGACCGGGAGAGGGTGACGTTAATACCTGCATCCTGCAGTATTCCCCCGATCAGCATGGCGCCATAGGTGTAGATATCAGGCGAGACGATCCTGACATCCGGGCAGGACGAACCCTCTCGCATCATCTCCACTGCGTTGGTCTGAAATCCTGATAAATGTAAGGATTTTCTGGGTAAACTGGTACCACGCAAGACCGTGCACGGAGGAGAAGGGGGGCCCGAGAGGGGGTGGCCGGGCCAGGACTGTTCCTAGACGCGATCGTGGCTGCAGGCATCGACCGCAGAGTGGGTGCAGCTCGATACTCCCGGCGAGATCCTCCCCGCTATGAAATCCTGTGCTATCCTGTCCACATGGCCAGAGACGCCGAGGATCACGTCGATTCCATGCTGCTTGAAGAGATCGACTGCCCGTGGTCCCATTCCGCCTGCAATAACGTGCGTCACCTCGTGCGACGCAAGATAGGGCGGAAGGACTCCGGGCTGGTGTCCTGGGTTAGGAATGACTTCACGCCGGAAAATAACCCCGTTTTTGACGGAATACAGAGTAAAGGCTGGACAATGCCCGAAATGTTCGGAGACATGGTCGTTATCGTTTGCTATTGCAATCTTCACAATCTCACCTCTTGTTATTACTCATATGAGTAAAATGTGAGATAAATATTCTGGAAATGGCAGGGACTCTGGGGAGATACCTGATTCTCCGTTGCCAGGATGCACGATTCAGGCGGTGTACCTGCCCTGTGATGAGCAGGGACTCTTCCTTGAGGGGGGGCTGTCTCTGTAAAAAAAGAAGGGGGGGATTCTTACAGGCTTTACCGTGCGGGGATGATGAGGGAGCGCTCTCCGGCGGGCATGAACTCGCGGATTGCACCCTTTGCGAACTCGCGCCTGGGCTCGGCAAAGTCGAACTTGAGCGAGGGGTCGGCGAAGGTGATCTTGATCAGCGGGTTGAGTGACCAGGCATCCCCGCGTCCGTAGTGAGCACCGCCGACGATAGCGGCGTACTCTCCCTGGTGTCCGACGTTCATCGCGTAGTTCGGGTAGTTGGGGCCACGGAGCTCTCCGACGGCACCCTCGTCGGGCCGGATAGCAAGCGAGTTTGCGGAACCGCACTGGTCCTGCAGGTCGTAGCCGAAGAACCCGAGGCGTGACCATCCCTCCTTGTGCAGGAGCATGCACAGGTACCAGCCGTTCAGTCCGGCGTTCGAGTTCCCGGTTGCAATTGAACAGGAGAGACCGCATGCAGCGGCGAGCACACCGGCGCGCTGGGAACCGCCGAAGTGGTCTTCCATCATGGTCGGGAACTGCTCGTACTGTTCCATGCCATTGAGGCAAACCTCTGTCGCAATGTCGTTAACAACGTCCTGGGTTGGCTTGACCTTGTCCTTCTCGTTCGGGTTCTGCCAGTCGACTTTGTACTTCTGCTTGATGTAGTCCATCCCATAGTAGGTGTACTCATCAAGGATGTTGTCGGTGTAGGCGGCAGTCGCGTACTGCGTGAACCCGACACCTCCGGACATGTAGGAGCCGAGCCAGATCTGGTCGAAGAGCATCGTCCCGGCACCGACGACCTCGAGGGAGGCGCGGGCGGGGTCGTGCGGGTACTTCCTGTCTGCCTGGACCATGTCGGCGAAGTGTCCGAACTTGATGCCACCGGGCTCGTTCGGGCCGCGGGCGCGGCGGGCGGGAAGGATATCGGCCATCTGGATGACACCGGCGTGCTTTGCGGCGAACGCGAGGTCGGCGACCGCTGCCTCACCGGCGCACATGCGGTAGGCACCGATGAAGGACATGCCGAGCTGCATCGCAGACCAGCGGGAGGTCGTCCCACCATCGCACGTCCTCGAGACGATGGTCGGGATGTGGATTGCCTGCCACATCGACTTCCCGACGGCGGCCTTGAGCTGGGCTGCCTGCTTTGCCGGGAAGAGCTTCTCGATGTTGATCACGAACTGGGGCTCGAGGTCATCGACCATCTCGTCGTCCCCGGTGAAGACCTTGACATAACAGTCGTCGACAAGGCCCGGGTGGGTCTCGACCATGTGCTCCTGGACGACGGCGGCACCAGGCATCGCGTGGTTGAGCACGTGGAGGTACTCGTTGATCGTCTCGGGAGTCACTTCCTTGCCCAGCCTCTTCTGGAGGGTCTGGTGGGCAAGGTCCATGTTGACGATGATCGTCCTGCGGATATCGTCCCACATCTGCTGCATGGCAGCGTTGTTGACGAAGTGCAGGTCGTCACCCTCCACGAACACGCCCGTCGAAGAGACCTCGTAGGTCATCAGCTGGCGCTGCCCGAGGGGGATACCACCGAGGTGGCACCGTACAGGGTCATACATGGAGATCCCGCGGGCCATCTCCATCTTCTTACCGGCTTCCAGGAATTCCCTCTTCCTCGGGGACTGCTTGAGACCCTCGCGGGCATATACGACAGTCGTCGACTGGGGGTCTTCTTTGAACTTTCCTTTCAGGGCCTTCAGGAAGAGCTTCTGTGTCCTCTCGATTTTTGCTTTTGCCATGTCAATCACTCCACCGGCATGAAGCCGTACTTTGTCCTCAGGGAGTGGATCCTCTGCACCCACTCGACGTACTCGGCATCGTCACGGAAGGCAACCCCGCCCAGGGAGTGGTAGATCGTTGTGTGGGCCTTGAGCCACTTGTCGTCCATGGGCTTGCCGACCTTGACTTCCTTGTCCAGGGGCTCACCGATCTGGTTCTTCACGTACTTAACGACGTTGCCCTTCTTGTCAAGGATGCACCTCTGGAGCATGTCGAACATCATCCCGTCCTCGGAGAGGCGGAGGGAGTGCCCGTGCACCGTCGCACCGCGGATACCTGTGCGGGCCGGGTCGAAGAGTTCGGTGCTGACAAGTTCCTTTGCGTACTTCTCGAGGTCACGCTCGCGGCATTCCACGATCTGGCGGCCGGAGAGGGTTCCCGGGTCGACACCGCGATAGCGGTAGGATTCAAGGTAGCTCCTCAGGTAGGGCTGTGCGGGAGCAAAGAACATCGAGTCAGCGAACTGGATGTACCTGATACGGTCGCCGTGCTTTGCTCCGTCTGTCGGAGTTACGAGTTTCCTGATGGGGCAGTCCGGCTCCTGCTGCTCGGAGAGGGGCGGGTGAGAAGTTGGGTATGCCGCACCGGGGGCCCTGTGCCCCATGAGCAGAACGATTTCTTCATCCGAGATGTCCCGGACCTTCTCCAGTTTGTGGCTGAGGTCCATGTATTTCCGCCTGTTCTCGGCGACGACAGTGGACCCCGGTCCATACTGTGGTTTGTATGCCATTTTTTTATCACTCCTAGTTTTTGATCAACCTCATTACTGCCTGAATAACTTCCGCCATCTTCTCCCGGCTCGGTGTCTGGCCACGGGTCACCCCGCTCACGATTGCCATGACCGTCCCCCGGGTCTTCACACTCCCGGGTGGAGGCATCACGAATGCAGTTCTGACACCTTCCCGGGCAAAGTCCTCGAAGTCGACCGGTGCCTGGGAGACAACCACCGCCTTTATATCACAGGCCTGCAGGATGAAGCGGACCTTGTGTACCACGTGGGAACGGACGTTTCCATGGTGGAGGATTGCGACGCGGTGTCTCTCTATCTGCCTGACTTCTTTCTCGGTCAGCCCGAAGTACGCCCCAAGGACTGCGCCCCCGATGTTTGTGGCATCGGGAGGGACACCTGATCCTGCGTTCAGGACGAGCGTGCTGATGCTGTACTCGACACCCTGCTGCCGGAGTGCTGAGGTGATGTCGCACACGGGTTTTGTGACGTGGCGTCTCCCGGGGGACATCCCGACAACGATGACATCGGGGAACCTGCACTCGGAGATCGTCCCTCTCTGGGCGATCCCGCCGCCTTTTCCCATACCCATTGTCTCCCTGCAGTCGACAACCTGGGTGACGCGTCCCATCGGCATGCTACTTGTTTCCCTGGAGTATGACGAGACCGGACTTCCCCGGTTCTGTCAGCCCGATGATGCTTTTGTCTGCATCGGGCCCGTACTTGGCATAATCGACGAGTGACGGCTCGGTCTTCATGAACCTCCCCTCCTGGAGATACCACGAGTACTTGGTGATCCCTTTCCCGCAGGCATCCCGGATGGCAGGGATGTAGTCCTTGCTCTCGAGCTCGAGCACGATGTTCCCGACATGCACCTCCAGCTGCACGTCCTGGCCGGCAACCCTGATCTTCCTGCGCAGTTCCGTAGGATTTGGCAGGCCTTTTGCCGGGCCATAGGGGACGGTGGCGGGGAGACGGGGGCCATTCAGGATGACCCTCCGGACACCCCCCGTGGCGATGATCAGGTTCATCACGCGCTCGACCGTCTCGGGGTTCATCAACCGTTCCGACACGATCCTGACCTGAGGATATATGGCGTCTGTCATTCTTGTAGGTGGGGCGTTACACTGCCTTTGCAATGGTCTGCAGTGGCTTCTTGAATTCGTCCAGCTGCCCGAACGTGTCCTGGTAGACCTTGGATGTCTGCTCGGGACCGAACATCTGGGTTCCTGCATCGAGTGCACAGGCCACGCACACGCACGGGATACCAACACCGGCAGCGTGCCTCGTCACGACGTGGTTTCCGTTGAACACACCGGGGCCTCCACCACCGTAGATCGAGTGGCTGAAGAAGGAGAACCCGACGGCAACTCCCATCACGCGACCAAAGTCACAGCCTGGCAGTCCGGTCTCGTGCTCGATAAGGTCATTGAAGTACAGGAGCGTGGAAGATACTGCCTGTGCGAACCGTCCGGCACCACAGTTGACCATGGTAGCGGCCATGGTACCTGCCGCAGTGTAGGCATTCCACAGCATCGGGTCTTTCGTCTCGTAGAAGACGTACCCGCTCTTGCCCTTCTTGCCAGCCTTGATGACCTTGTCCTCGATCGCCCTCTCGACTGTGCTCTGGACGACAGTCCCGATTGTTCCTGTCTTGCCGTTTGCCTTGACGAGGTCATAGACCATGTTGTTGGCATTCAGGCCCTGGAAGGCATAGAGAAGGAGCTGGGCCCGCTCGAAGGGACCAATTGCCATTCCCATCTCGAACTCTCCGGCCTGCTCGTAGGTGGCAGAGAGTGCGGCGGTCTGCATGGCGTTCCTGTGGGTCATCATGGCCACGTGGTTGGCCGGGATGTTCCTTAAGGCGTATCCGAGACCCTCGTTGTTCTGGGGAATCGAGAGAACGGATACGATGTTTCCGCCCTGCATGTCCATTGTCTGGGGATAGGCACCCCATACGGCGGTCTTGACATATGGGGCATCGAACATTCCAACCTTATACTGCTCGATAATTGCGTATGTCGTGGCCGCTGCAACCGCCGTTGATGCAGCATCGTATGTCGCTGCTGCATTCAGGCGTGCGCTCGGGACCTCGACGAGGAGCATCTTGCCGCCGGAGACCTTTGTGATCTTGGTATTGTCTCCCTTCGAGACGGCTACCATCTCCTTGATCTTGTCGGCGAGGGCATCAACATCCTTGAGGAGGTCGACTTTGAGGGACCTGCCCAGAATCTGGTTGTTCTTTCCAGCCATTGCTCCGGTCTTGATTGCATTGTCAATACCGGCGACGTTGATGGCCATAGTCCTCTTTGTGAGGTCGATAACCTTCAGGATTCCTTCGTTGGACAGTGGACTGACCTTTTCGAGTGCAACGCCACTCTTCAGGAGTTTTCCCTGGTCATCGTATAGGTCCAGGGTGTCTTTGTATTTCGCCATTTTTTATCCTCTTTGGTTTTCCTCTGTAGATAGATCACGGAACGATACTGTCACTGAACGATGGCTCACGCTATAATGAACACTGATGAACTATGTCGGGCACTACTGCACGTCCCCTCACGGGACAATCTACTATACTGACTGTCTCGATAAAAGGTTTGTGTTTTGATTCTGATATTTTGAAATATAAAAATAAATGGATAATAGCCAATTTTTGGGGAAAAGTTCAAATATTACACCGTTTTTATCTTTTCCTTTTTAAGTCATTAATAAAATTTCTAAAAAAAGTATTATTTAATTCATTACCACATAGGGAAATGTATGAAAACTGTGTGCGCTCCGGGGAAAAAAAAGTTAGATCTTGAGATATAACTTGCCATAGACGATTTGGCCCTTTCTCTTGGGGTGCCTCTCCCCGGTATCCCCGTGGTAGAGGGCGAAAAGTGCTTTCTCCCCGTCGACCTCGACCTCCTCGTCCTGGACATACTTGAACCCGGGCATCATGACATCGATCGTGCCGTAGACGAAGATCTCGCCGCTAACCATCTGGCCACCCACCTTGCTCGGTGCGTTGCCCTTGATCACGATCCGGCCTCCCTCCATGTGGGTGCCCACGTGGACGTCCGTGTTCCCGTGAACGATGATGGTCCCGCCGTTCATGAAATAGCCGATGTCGCTCCCGGCATTTCCCTTCACGCGGATGAGGCCGCCCTGCATGCCCCTCCAGTCGCCGCGGTATGCGGCACCAAGGTAATCGCCGGCGTTACCCTCGACGATGAACTCGCCGCCCTTCATGCCGATCCCGGCAAAGGAATCGACGTTCCCCTTCACGACGAGTTTTCCGCCCTGCATCCATGCACCGGTGTACATGTCGGGGCTCTGCTCGACGAGGACTTCGCCTGCAGACATCTTCATGCCGATGTACTTCACGCGGCTGACATCGCCTTTCACGATGATCCGGGTGTCGGCTGCCGTTGCGCCTCCCTCGCCCGAGATCTCGAAGTACTTCCCCAGTGTCGTCTGTTCCCTTCCCTCGTAGGCATGCAGCGCCGCGATCTCGGATGCCTTCTTCCCGGCGAACTTGTCCGGGGAGATGTTATCAGCCTCGAGGTAGAGGTGGGGCTGGTTCTTCATTGTGATTGTGACAGTCTCCATGCATCCACCTCACTGTGTTGCATCGACCTCGATCACGTGGGGATTGGGCACGAAGTGCGAGGAGACATCGTAGTTTGCCTGCGTGACGCTGTAGTACCGCAGGAACTTGTCCCTGATATCCCTCATGACCTGCGGGTTCTCGTTGACCTTCGCCCTGACCCAGAGGGTTCTCTTGTTCCCGTTGCTCACGATCTCTCCGTTGACCACGACCGGGACTCCGGTCTTCATCACGTATGCCGCTGCAGAGAACGCCTTCTCGATATCCTCCGGCTTGTGCGGTTTCTCCGGGTTGAAGTCGTACACAACGATATCGGCGTCCATGCCGGGCGCAAGCCCGCCGTACTGGTGCGAAAGGCCGAGTGCCTTTGCCGGGCCGGCACGTGTCATCTGGGCGATCTCATAGAGGGAGAGCTCGCGTTCGATTCCTGCGATGTGTGTCGCCTCGACCATCTTTGCCCCGTGCTTGAAGGATTCGATCTGCTTTTTGCGTGCCTCGGCACTCATCAGCCACTTGATGATGCGGGGATACCGCGTGAACGGCCCTGCATTCGGGTGGTCGGTCGTGATGAAGCAACGCATGGGGTCCTTTGCCATCAGGGCAAGCTCGAGCCCGATCGCCCACTGGATCTCGCAGACCTTGATGTCCGGGCTGTAGATATAGGGGACGATACCCGCGGCAGTCTCGAGCTCGACGTCCACGTTTGCCCACTTGAGGTGGTTTAATTCCGTCAGGTGGTGTTCGAATGGCCCGTCTGCCGTCATCGTCGTGGTCTCGTCCAGCGTGACGCATCCGGTGTCCACGGTGATGTTCTTCTGGCGGTTGACGTAGTCCATCACCTCCTTGGACTTGGACTCGAAGTTCGCCCAGCTGTCTCCACCATAGGAGTGGAACTGGAGGTGGGTGGAGTGGAGTACCTGCTCGCGTCCGAACTTATTCTTTGCCGAGAAGCCCTCGGCGAGCTTCAGGGTGTCAAGCGTCACCGTGTAATTGCCCGGGTTCCCGAGGCTGTTCTGGTGGATGTGCACCGAGTGGGGCAGGCCGAGGAACTCGTTTGCCTCGATTAAGCCGGTAACGATCTCCCGCGGGGTGATATCGAAGTACGGGACAGGGTCATCGATGGTGAGACAGTTGAGCCCCCAGCCCCATGCTTCCGTCCCGCCGGGGTTCACGACCTTCACGGCGTAACCCTTCGATGCTTCGAGGAGCCAGGAGATGTAAGCGGCGGTATTCTCAATTTCCCTGTTCTTCAGGTACTCGAGGACGAACCAGTTGTTTCCAAACACCGGGTATGCACCCTCGTCGATGATGGGGGTGTCCTTGATCTCCTCGTGGACATGCCGTGCATAGAGGGGGGGCATTGCGGCTTCCATTGCCGTCGTGTACCCCATCCGCGCGTACTCGTATCCCGTCTTGAATGTGGTCGGGATCGAGAACCCGCCGGCCATGCGGCTGGTCTTGCTCTTCTGTTTGTACGTGAAGAGCTTGTCCTCGGGCCTGTAGTTCCTGCCCTCGTTGACCTTTGGTCCTGCTATGTGGGCATGGATCTCAACCGCACCGGCCATCACGGTCTTGCCGCTCGCATCGATTGTCTTCGCCTTGGAGGAGACCTCGGTCGATTTGACGATCTTGCCATCCTTGACAGCGATATCAGTCTTGTCTCCCTTTATCCCCTGCGTCGGGTCGAAGACAAAACCGTTCTTGATGATGTACTCTGTCATCTACTTTCCTCCCATCAGCTGGTCGAGGCGGGCATTCACGCGGGAGAGGAACTCGACATCGGTGAGGACGCCTTCCGGCGGATCCACGACTTTCCGGGCCTCTATCGGGACATTGTCCATGCGATAGCAGTTCCCTCCGACTTCGACACCCACGAATGCCACGGGGACGTGGAGTTTCGAGATCTCAGATGTGGGAGTGATGTGGGGGTCGACGCACACCGACGGAAGTTTTGCAATCTTCTTCACGGAGCTGATTGGGAAGTGCGCTCCCGGGTCACTCCCGAGGACGAAGACAGCATCGACCTCGCCCCTGCGGAGCAGGTCGTTCGAACTGGTCTCTCCCGGGTTATAGCGGGCAAAGCCCCTTGACAGGTCGACAGAGAACGGGAACCCGAACTGCCAACCGAGGACCTGCCCGGAGCCTGTCACGTTGTAGTGGCCCCGCATCGCCATGATGCTGAACTTCGTGAACTCGTTGAGGTCCTTTGTGAGCATGATGGCGTTGTCGATGTTGTGGTTCTTGGAGAGCGACTGGGTCACGCCCATGCCGAAGAAGATGATCCCGAAACGGCCGCTCTTCATCACCTCGGCACCCTCGATGATCTTCTCCCTCGGGATTCCGGCAACGGTCTCGGGGAGAGGTTCGTTCCTGAGTGCAACGCGGAACGCGGAGAGCAGCTCGTAGTCCCGGCCCTGTTCGACCTGGTAGTGGTAGTCGGCAAGTTTTGCCGTATCTGTCACCCGGGGATCGACCACGATGACCTTCCGGTTCATGTGACCCTTGTTCGTGAAGAACCCGCGGGGGAAAACGGAGTATCGTGACTGGTGCCGGGGATGGGCATGGCAGGGGTTGCACCCCCAGAAGATGATCCTGTCTGCACGGTTCTTAATCTCACCCAGTGTGCAGCTCGGAATACCGACATCCTGGACTGCAATGAGGGTGGTCCCGTGGCAGACAGTGGCGGTGTTGTCGACGATTGCCCCGACCTTCTCTGCGATCTCGTGCCCGACGCTCTGGGCCTCGCAGCTCGTGGAGCTCCAGCCATACATCAGGGGCTTTTTTGCCTTGAAGAGCATCTGCGCCGTGTATTCAACGGCCTCGTCGTAGGATACCTCCCTGTAGGAGCCATCTGGCTGCTGCATACGGGGTCTCTTGATCCGGTCAGGTGCCTGGGCATGCATGAACTTCTCGGCACCGATGGCGCAGGCATTGTAGATATCTTCTATCTTCTTTCCATCATCTGAGACAATAACCTCGAGGTCATCGCACAGGGTTCCGCAGAACGGACAGATCACGTCGGTCACAGACTTGGACATCAGGCCTCACCCCTGCATTTTTTCTGGACGAGCTGGATGGAACTGAGGACCGGCTCGTTCATTGCAACCTCAACTTCAATCGGGACTCCCTTAAAAGTAGGCATCCCGGTAGAATAGGTCCTGGGATTGATGACCGAATTCGCCCACGGACCCATGGGAATGTAGGCAAGCCCGGGGTGGGGCCCCTGGGTTGCCTCAACAGCCTTGACGACCACGCTTCCCCACTGGCTCGTGACCCGGACATTGGTCCCTTTCCAGATGCCCAGTTTCTTCAAGTCCGACGGATCCATCTCGATGATCCCGCAGGCTTTTGTATAGGCGTCCTTCTCCTTGCCGCCCTCCATGGCCACACCCTGGTGGATGGTGCGGCCGGTAATCAGGTTCAGTTTCAGTTTGGCCAAGGTAGATCCCCCGGGTGTCAGCGCCCGATCTCCTTCAGTGGGCTGGGACCAAGGTTCGTGATGGTATCGACCACGTCTTTTACCACAACGGCCCACTTGGCCCCCTCGGATGCGGAGACAAACGTCATTCGCAGCCTCTTGTCCTCGAGCCCCATGTTCCGGAGCAGGCTTTTTAGGATGAACATCCTCTTTGCGGCCTTGTAGTTGCCCTCGAGGTAGTGGCAGTCACCGAAGTGGCAGCCAGAGACGAGGACACCGTCTGCACCGTCCACGAAAGCCTTCATGATGAAGAGGGGGTCGATCCTCCCCGTGCACATCACCCTGATGATGCGGATGTCAGGGGGATACTGGGTGCGGGCACTACCCGCGAGGTCTGCTCCCGCGTACGAGCACCAGTTGCAGATGATCCCGAGGATCTTGGGTTTCCACTCGCCCTCTGCCATTACTGTCCACCTCCGAGGAGGAATGCATCAATCTGGGCAACTATCTGGGGCGTTGCAAAGTGCTGCATCCAGATGGCACCACCCGGGCAGAACCCGCCGCATGTCCCGCAGCCCTTGCACTTTGCCTCTGTCACCTGCATGACCTTCCTGCCCTCCTTCTCGACGAGGGAGAGGGCCTGGTACGGGCACAGGTTCACGCACATACCGCAGCCGGCACACTTCTCCTCGATGCACTGGGCGAAGTAGGGCTCGAGCTCGACCTCCCCCATGTGGATCGGGATGCTGGCAGCGGATGCAGCTCCTTCTGCGGATGCAACCGTGTCAGGGATGTCCTTTGGTCCCTGGCAGACACCGGCGAGGAAGACCCCGGCAGTCGTCGTCCCGCAGGGGTTGAGCTTCGGGTGGGCCTCGAGCAGCCAGCCATCGAGCGAGCAGGAGACACCGAAGAGCTTGCGTGTCCTGTCTGTATCGGCAGAGGGCTGGACTGCTGCCGCAAGGACGACCATGTCGACCTCGAGCTGCATCGGGCGGTCGAGCAGCGTGTCATCTGCATTGACGATGAGGTTCTTCGTGACCGGGTCCTCGAGGATGTTTGCCACACGCCCGCGGATGAACTTTGCACCCTCGTCCTGGATGCGGTAGTAGAACTCCTCGTACATCTTCCCGAAGGAACGGATGTCCATGTAGAAGATATAGGGCTGGCAACCGGGTATCTTCTCGATGATCTGGTGGGCATGCTTGAGCGAGTACATGCAGCAGAACCGCGAGCAGTAGGGTTTGCCTATCCCTGTGTTGTCACGGGACCCTGCACAGAGCAGGAAAGCGACCTTCTTCGGGGTCTTCCCGTCGCTTGGCCGGACGAGGTGCCCGCCGGTGGGGCCCGACGCGCAGATGAGGCGCTCGAACTCGAGGCTCGTGACCACGTTCTCGTACTTCTTGTACCCCCACTCGTCCTTCTTCTCGATGGGGAAGATGTCGTACCCGAGCGCGAGAATGGCCGTCCCGACCTTCACCTTGACGAGCTCGTCCTTCATCTCGAGATCGATTGCCTTCTTCTCGCCGCACGCCTCGACACAGAGGCCGCACTTGACGCAGCTGTCAAAGTCCACGGTGTAGATGAGGGGCACGACCTGGGGGTGGTAGATGTAAATCGCCTTCCGGGGCTTCATCCCCATCTCGAACGGGTTCGGCTTGATGACAGGGCAGACTGTATCGCAGTCACCGCACCCGTTGCAGCCACCTCCGACGATTCCCCGGGCCTCGGCCTCTGCCGGTGTGAGGACACCACGTGCCTTCTTCCGGATCGTCACATCGAAGTTCCCGATGTATCCCTCGACCTCCTCGATCTCGGAGTATGTCATCAGCTCGATGTTCGGGTTCCTCCCGACATCCACCATCTTCGGTGTCAGGATGCACTGGGAACAGTCGAGTGTCGGGAACGTCTTGTCGAGCTGGGACATGCGCCCGCCGATTGTCGGGGATTTCTCGACGAGGTAGGTCTTGATACCGGCATTGGCAAGATCGAGGGCAGCCTGCATCCCGGCGACACCTGCACCAACGACGAGAGCGGCCTTTGTCACGGGCACGCTCTTCGGGACGAGGTCCTGAAGGAGTGCAGCCTTCGCAACGGCGATACGGATGGCGTCCTTTGCCTTTTCTGTCGCACCCTCGCGGTCATGCATGTGCACCCACGAGCCCTGCTCGCGGATGTTTGCCATCTCGAACCGGAACGGGTTGAGACCACCCTGCTTTGTTGCAGTCCTGAATGTGGGCTCGTGCAGCCGCGGCGAGCATGCGGCGACCACGATACCGGTCAGATTGTGCTCCTTGATGTCATTTTCAATCTTCTTCTGACCCGGCGTGGAGCACATGTACTGGTAATTGTCCACGTGTGCCACGTTCGGGAGGGTCTTTGCATATTCCTGGACGGCAAGGATGTCCACGGACCCGGCGATGTTTGTCCCACAGTGACAGATGTAGACGCCTATCCGTGCCCCTTTCCCGAGTTCCCTGTCCGGGGATGGGGAAGCGGGTGCAGCCTTCGGTGCAGCTTTCTTTGTATCCTTCTTTGCAGCGGCCTCTTTTCTGGTTTTCTTCTCAGCCATTTTCCACCTCCTCTCAGAGCACCTTCTTCAGGAACGGCTCGCAGCTGACTGCATGGAGGTCAAGCCCAAGTTCCTGCGGCGTCATTCCCTGGGCCAGGCCCAGCAGTTCACAGTAGTGGAGCACCGGCAGCCCCCAGTGTATTCCGAATTTCTCTTCTATCTCAATCTGGCCGCGGTCAAACTGGAGCTGGCAGAACGGGCAGACCTCGGTGAGGGCGTCGACCTTTGCTTCCTTTAAGTTGATCATCTTCTCGTTCGTGATGTCGAGTGAATGGACGAGGTCATACCCACGGACACCGCCTCCGGCACCGCAGCAGAGCATCTTGTTCTTGTACTCGACCGGTTCTGCGCCCAGCGCTGCGACCATCTCCTCTATCCACCAGGGATGTTCTGAAGAACCAAAGTGCCGCTCCTTCTTGGGTTTCATAAGGTGGCAGCCATAGTGGACGGCAATACGAGTGCCAGTAAGCGGTACCTTGACGCTGTCGCGGATCTTGTCACAGCCCACAATATTCGGGTCATAGAAGAGCTCCGCGAGGTGCCAGACATCGATCGTCCCCTTGAACTCCATGTCGATGCCCTTCAGCACCTCGTTGACTCCTTCGCGGAGTTCCTTGTGCTTCTTCAGCTTATGGTTCACTTCCCAGATGGATTTGTAGCAGCCATTGCAGATGAGGGCGATGTCCTTCTTCATCTGCTCGGCAAGCACCAGGTTCCTGGCAGCCATGGCGTACCAGATATTCAGGTCAATCGAGCCGAACGCACCCGGTGCGGGACAGCAGCTTGCACCTTCCAGGTCAAGGAGCTTGATACCCAGTTTTTCGGCAGTTTTATATGAAGCCGATTCGGCGCCGGGGTAACGGTTCGGAGCGATGCAGCCGAGGAAAAATGCGTATTCGCGCATGGAATCTCACCCCTCCCTCTCTTTGACGATCCTGTCAGCCCTCTCCTTCAGGCCGAAGTGATCGATGATGTGCTGGATGCCCTTCACGTATTGCGGGAATCCGTGCGTCGTGGGAGGGTCTGCCGGGAGTCCGAGCTTCTTCCGGGCTGCCCTGTTCACGTCGTTGTTGGGGACGCCGTGCCCGGTGGAATAAATAGCCTGTACGGTCTTCAAGAAATTGACCGGGACGATATCACGCTGTGCCGCAAGGTTCCTCATCGCCATGATGACATCGGTCGGGGCGATGTCCCTCGGGCAGCGGTCCGTGCAACTGTAGCAGGTGGTGCAGAGCCAGAGGTCCGGGTCGGTCAGCGCTTCTTCCTCCAGCCCGAGGAGCGCACGGCGGACGAACTTGCGGATGCGATAGGAGCTGCGGGGTGCGGACGGGCAGGATGCGGTGCATGTCCCGCACTGGTAACACATGTGCGGGATGGTCATCGAAATTTTCTCGATTGTCTTCGTGAACTGGGGGTTCCTTTCATCCTCGTAGAGGCGGGTATCCCTCAGCTTCTTCTCGAGTGCTTCTGGGTATCCTTTTGTTCTGGCCATGTATGGTACCTCACGCCTTCTCCATCATCTTGAGCTGGACGCTCCCCGTGGTCTCTTCCTTCACCTTCGAGGTCCGCGGGGTACACAGCTTCTCCCTGATCTTCTTGAAGAGGTCTGTCTCCTTGCCCTTTATCCGGATGCCAGTCCGGTGCAGCCTGATGATGTCCTCGCCGGGACAGGCATTCACACAGGCACCACAGAGGATACAGTAGTCCTTGTTTACGGCGATGGTCGGCTCGACCTTGCCCTTCATCTCACTGGCCTTGACAGGAGTGGGCAGGTAGATGGCATTTGCGGGGCAGACCTCCACGCAGGTGGAACACCCGCCGGGGCACTTCTCGGGGAAGAACTCGATGTCCCCCTCGAAGAGCTTCTCGACGGTGATGGCCTCTGTCGGGCAGTTGCGGGAGCACCACGTGCATGTGCAGCACATCTTCTGGTCGATGTCGACCTGTCCCGGCAGCTTCTTGCCCTCGATGACCTCCCTCTCGACGGTGATGCACTCCTCCGGGCAGAGTTCGACGCATACCTTGCAGGCGTCGCAGCGCGTCTCGTCCCAGACGACCTCTCCCTCGACCTTGCCAGTCTCTGCAGTAAAGGGCTTGTGCTTGACGGTGATTGCCGGGCAGACTGCCCCGCATATTCCGCAGAGCGTGCATTTCTCGTCGTCGACCTTGAACGTCGTCTTGCTCTTGAGGGCCTCCTGCCGCTCCTTTCCACCCTCGGCCGCTCCCTCGTAGACGGGAACGTCCCGGATGATGGCCTCGCGGGGACACACCTCGTCGCAGATGGTGCACCGGACGCATTTTTCGTCATCGATGTCCGCGACCATGTCGTACTGTGGGAACCCGTCCTTCTCAACGATGGGAAGCCGCTCTTCTCCGTCAATTTTCAGGGTCAGAGCATTGAACGGGCACATGACGACGCAGACACCACAGTAGGAGCACTTGACCTCGTCGATGTCGACGGGAGCTGCGTACCCGACGGCCCCCCTCCGGATTGCACCCACGAGTCCGATTGCGATCGCCTCTTCAGGGCAGGCCTCAACGCAGATCCCGCACCCGGTGCAGATCTCGGAGTTGAGCACCAGGTTGTTCACCTGCTGGAGGAGCCTCTGCTCGCAGATGACGTTTATGCCATCCCGGGTCTTCTTGAATTTTGGAAACAGTGTCATTTGGTATCCTCACGAATCTCCTGTAGTCATACGTTCATACCTTGGCCTCACCGGGCACTGCTCCGCGGCCTGCCAGCCGTATCACGTCGTGGGGGCAGGCTTCAACGCACACGCCACAGCCGGCACAGAGTTCCTGCTTGAAATCAAGAACCATTGCCTTGCCATGCCTCACCTTGTAGATCTTCTCGTTCGTCACGGGATCCACAGTGAAGAGCTCGAGTGCATCAACAGGGCATGCCACCACACAGTTGTTACAGCCGGTACACCGGTCCATGTTCACGTGCAATGCAAATGCCATTCTTTTTCACGCACCAGCTTTCAATCGATTGAAAAATCGACTAAAAAGAGAGTGGTTAACGTATATACATAAACCTGTCTGATTTTTCCGGAAACGACTAATCTTCGGACGGGTGCATTATTAAATAATTATCCATAACTTTATTCATTTGTTAATATTATTCTCAGAAAAAAGACCCCAAAATTCCTGCGTTTTTTTGAACTCCAGCATTTAGAAAAATCAAATAAAAACCCTTATTTAGAATTATACCATCGGTAAAGGAACTTTTATCTATCTCTCGTTTTCGTCCTGTTTTTCTCCACTATCTGTACTCGTAACGGAGGGCTACCTCGTCTTACCTGGTCAGGAGCACATATTTCGAAAATTTCTTCTGCAAGCATCTGTGTACACCTTGTCCATACGGAGAATTCTGTCATGCAACTGAACGGAGTGACGATTGACAACACGTACGCGGAGGCATTCCCGACATGGATAGCCCGCGTCATTATCACCGCGGTGACAGTTGAATGGGCAAGGAAGGCAGCAACCGAGGCGACAGGGTTTGCTACCTCGGCAATCGGATGTCCCTGCGAAGCAGGAATCGAGTGCGAGCTCTCCCCGGACGAGACACCGGACGGCCGGCCCGGTGTCTCCATCCTGATCTGTGCAGGGAAGAAGAAGCTCAAGGAACAGGTCGTAGAGCGTCTCGCCGAATGCGTCCTGACGTCTCCCACGACCGCTGTCTTCAATGGCCTGACGAACACGGAGGAGAAGATCCCTGTCAAGCTCCACTTCTTTGGCGACGGCTACGAGTACCAGAAGGAGGTCGGGGGCAGGAAGTGCTGGGTCATCCCCATCATGGAGGGGGAATACGTCGGCGAGGAGGAGTTTGGCATCGTGAAGGGCGTTGCCGGGGGCAACTTCTTCGTGATGGGCGAGAACCAGATGGCCGCTCTCATGGGAGCACAGGCAGCGTCGGATGCCATTGCCCGCGTCCGCGGCGTCATCACGAGTTTCCCGGGGGGCATTGTTGCCAGTGGCTCGAAGGTGGGATCGAACAAGTACAAGTTCATGCCTGCGAGCACGAACGAGAAGTACTGCCCCACGATCAGGGAGAAGGTCCCGGACAGCAAGGTCCCTGCCGGCGTGAATGCGGTCTACGAGATCGTGATAGACGGCCTTGACGAGAAAGTGGTCGCCGAAGCGATGGCCAGGGGAATAAAGGCTGCCGTGAGAGTCCCGGGAGTCAGGTTCATTAGTGCGGGGAACTTTGGTGGCAACCTCGGGCCCTACAAGATTGAACTCCATAAGATCCTCTGATTTTTCCCGGAAAAATCATCCTCACCCCCTCTTTTCCAAAACCTGGTGCAAATATCCCCGTGACACGTGATCAATCCCGGCCTTCATTCTCAAAGAGTTCAATTATCCCACTCCCTTCTTCCGGCCGGGAGATATCGAACCGTATAAATACACCACTGCCGGATATTTTGTTAACGAAATTTTCGGTGACAAAAATGGAAAGTAACCTCTCCTCCCGGACGGGCGGGGTGCAGCAGTGACAAAAAGAGACCCCCCCCTGCTCAGTGACCCCTACGTCATCCGCTATCCCGAGATTGTAGCCGTCGCGGACGAAGAGGGGCATCAGGTCGAACTCGTGGAGTTCTTCGAGTGCACGGGAGGCGCCATGTGGGTCCAGATGCACTATGCGAGGAGCCCGCTCGTCCGGTCGGTGCGGACGGTGGGTTCGAGCACACGCTACATCCTTGTCCCCGGGAAGGTCGACCTGGACCTTGTCGGTTCCCGTTTTCCTGCCGGGATATCAGGCGTTTCGGTTGAAGGAGAGGAGATCGCGATCTCGTATGTCGGTCTCGGGGGAGGTGGCGTCGGGGCTTCGGGATGCCGTTCCCTTGCCGGGGGCGTCATCAGGTCGGTATGCGATCCCTCCGGCGGGGGGAGGAAGGCAGGGGCGACGATCTGGCTCCCGCGGAGGGAGCGCGTCCTCATCGGGGTCGATGACACGGACACGCCGGAAGACGGGGCGACCTGGACGCTCTGCCATAACATTGCCCGGGCTGTCCAGGACGAGGACTCCCGGTACCTCTCGCACACGATTGTCCAGCTCTTCCCGGTTCCCTACCGGACGAAGAACTGCGTTGCGGTGGTCTGCGAGTTTGCCTCGCGGGATCCCGACCGCCTCGTCTCCTCCTTCGAGAGGCTGCTTGCCTCCCACACACTCTCCCCGGAGACCGGGATGGCTGTCTTCCGGGGGTTCGATCCACGGCCCCATCTCGAGGAGTTCGGGTGGGCTGTCAAGAGGGGAGAGATCGGCCGCGAGAGACTGGCAGAACTCGAGAAAGACGGCCTTTCGTATGTCATGGAGGGGAGGGGGCTCATCGGTGCCGTTGCATCCATCCCCTTCTCCACCCGTTTCCCGGAGGCGCTGCAGCTGTGCACTGGAGAGAACTGAAGGCGAAGCTCCTCTCTGTCGGTACGACGCGCCTTGCGGGTGAAGCGGCAGGGGAATACATCGCCCGGTCCTCTGCCGGTCCCGGAACAGGCGGCCCGGGATCGATCTTCTTCTCCTGCAGGGGGCGGAGGGTCCGGCTCTCGCTTGGGGAAGAGAGCCCCATCGTGATCACGCACAGGGGAGGGGGAGCGGCAACGCTCGAGTATAGCGGCAGGAAGATCGAAGGGGAGCTCGAGAGGATCGCCTTCCACTGCCCGCGCCAGGCGTACCTGACCGTGAGCAGCGGGTGCATCTTCTCGTGCCGGTACTGCGGGGTTCCGGGGAACCCCCTGGCGAGAAAGTCTGTCACGGAGATCGTGGAGATGGTCAGGCAGGTCGCAGACAGGGTGGACGCGATATCCCTGACGAGCGGTGTCGTGGGATCTGTCGGCGAAGAGGAGCGATACGTCCTCGGGGTGGTCAGGGAGCTTCGGAGGCAGTTTACCCTGCCCATCGGTGTCTCTATCTACCCGGCGGAGGGAACCCCGGAGCGGCTCTTCTCCCTCGGTGTAACCGAAGTCAAGTTCAACGTGGAGGCGGCAACAGACAGCCTCTTCGAGGAGATGTGCCCGGGGCTCTCCCGGGATGCAATCTGGGATGCTCTCTCCCGTTCTGTCCCGCTCTTCGGGAGAAACCACGTCTTTTCCAATATCATCGTCGGGCTCGGGGAGACGGACAGGGAAGCAGCCGCATGCATCAGGCGTCTTGCACGCATGGGGGTCATCCCCATCGTCCGGCCACTCACCCCTGCTGCATCCTGCAGGCACCTTCCCCGGCCGGCGCCGGAACGTCTCCTCTCTCTCTTCAGGATACACGCGGATGCTCTCCGGGAGGCAGGACTCGACGCGACACGAGCCCTCTCCATGTGTGCGGCATGCACGGGGTGCGACCTCGTCCCCGGGAGGGATGGGACATGAGAGGCGAGGAGGCACTCGCGCAGGCGCTTGTTGACGCAACGGATTGTCGCTACACGGTCCCCGGGTTTCCCATCACGGGGCTTGCGGCCCTCTGCGGTGCCGAGGGAGTCATCAACGAGAAGACGGGACTCGAGTACGCACTCGGTGACTCCCTGGCCGGAAAGCGCGCGGCGCTCATTGCCAAGAACGTGGGAGTCAGCGCCTGCGTCGACCCGCTCGTCCAGGCGACTGCCCAGGGTCTCGTTGCGGGTGTCATCGTCGTTGCCGGTGACGACCCGTCGGCCGCAGGATCCCAGACTTCCCAGGACAGCCGCATCATAGGAGAGCTCGCAGAGATACCCGTGCTCGAGCCCGGCCCCGAGAGCTGTTTCCGTGCGGTTGAAGCGGCCCTTGAGGCATCAGAGGATTTCTCGCGGGTCGCCATGCTGCGGGTAACTCCGGCGCTCCTCGAAAGCAAGGTGACCGATCGTCCGGTTCCCCGCAGGAACGGGCGGGGGAGCCTCCCGGACAGGAGCTACACCATGCACGGGAGGGCGACAGCATCGCGCAGGGTCCTTTCGAGGATGCAGGACTGGGCCGATCGATCGCCGCTCAACATCTGGCAGGGAGGTGCGGCCGGGATCGGGCCCTCTCCCGGAGAGACAAGGATCGTGACGGTCTTCCCGCCACCACGCCGTCTCGCCGGGTACACCGAGATCAGGGAGGAGGGGCTCCCGTTTGCAGGAGACCACTGCCGGCACACGTTTCTCGGAAAAAACATGGAAGAAGAGCCCGAGACATTCCGGAAGCGTGGATACTACAGGACATTCTGCCGGGGATGCCCTTTCCGGCCTGTAATCTCCCTCATGCAGGAGGAGGGCATGAGACCCGTGTGCGATGCCGGGTGTGCCGTCCTTGCAATGAACCCGCCGTTCCGAATCGGTGTGGCGAGTTACGGGATGGGCTCCTCCATCGCGGTTGCGGCCCGGAGCACGGGGGTCGCACTCACCGGTGACTACGCACTCCTCCACAGTGGCATCAACGCCCTCATCGACGTGTACGAGAAGAGACTTCCCCTCCTCTGCATCGTGATGGACAACCGGTGTTCAGCCATGACGGGAAGGCAACCCTCGTTTCCGCTCGAGCCGTACCTGCGATGGGCAGAACCGCAGTACACCCGTGCACCGGATATTGGGGAGATCCGGGAACTCTTCCGGACGGTGAACCGCCCGGGAGTCATTGTGATCAGGGGGGAATGCCCGGCAGGGCAGAACCATGAGATCGTGGAATGTCGAGATATGTGATGTTACCCTCCGCGATGGCGAACAGACCCCGGGGGTCTCGTTCACGTGCGAGGAGAAGGTGAGGATCGCCGAGGTCCTCGACCAGGTGGGAGTGGAGGTCATCGAGGCCGGGTTCCCGGCGACCTCGAGCTACGAGAAGAGATGCGTCAGCAGCGTTGCCTCGCTGGGGCTGGATGCCCGCATCTGCTGCCTTGCCAGGGCACGGAAGGCGGACGTCGACGCGGCAATCGACGCGGGCGTGGACATGGTGAGCATCTTCATCCCCACGTCGGAACTCCATGTCCGCACCAAGTTCCATGCACCGAGGGAGAAGGTTCTGGCCGAGGCACTGGAGATGGTGGACTACACCCGCGACCATGGCCTCCAGGTCCGGTTTGCCGCGGAAGATGCTTCAAGGACCGATCTCCCCTTCCTGCTCGAGGTCTACCGCCAGGGCGAGGAGCACGGCGCGGACCTCCTCTCCTTTGCCGACACGGTGGGAGCTCTTACCCCGCTCGAGATATACAGGACGATGAGGAAGATCGCCAGGCAGGTGAAAAAACCCCTCTGCGCCCACTGCCACAATGACATGGGACTCGCCACGGCGAACACGATTGCGGCAGCGCAGGGAGGGGCGTTCCAGCTCCATACGACCGTCAATGGCATCGGCGAGAGGGCGGGGAATGCCGCACTCGAGGAGGTCCTGGTCATCCTGCACACGAAGGGACATGTCAGGCGGTATGACCTCTCGCACCTCGTGACGCTCTCGAACATGGTCGCCCAGTACTCCGGTATCGCTGTCGACAGGATCAAACCGGTTGTCGGGGAGCATGCGTTCCGGCACGAGAGCGGTATCCATATCGCTGCGATCCTGGAGGACCCGGAGACATACGAGTTCTTCCCTCCCTCCCTCGTGGGTGCGACCCGCAAGTTCACGCTCGGCAAGCATACCGGGAAGAAGGCGCTCGAGCACGAGGTCGCACGCCTCGGGTATTCTCTCCCCGAGAAAGACCTCTGCCGTGTCCTTGAACTTGTCAAGGACCGGGGCGAGAAGAAGGTCGAGCTCACGGACGAGACACTGATCGACCTGATCAAGATGGTGATGGGGGGGCCACCCCTGTGACGACCCTCTCGGAGCGGATACTCGGCGCCCCGGCAGGGAGCTACGTGGACCGACGTGTCGACCGGGCGTATGTCCATGACGGGACCGGCGTCCTCACCCTCGAGGCATGGAATGCCATGCAGGCAGAAAGACTTGCAGAGAGAGACCGGATCTTTGTCTTCTTTGACCACATCGTCCCTGCAAACAACTCGGTGACGGCAGGTCTCCAGGCCGAACTGCGCAGGTTCGCCCGGGAGCAGGGACTCTTCTTTGCGGACGTCGGAGGGGGAATCTGCCACCAGATCATGGCGGAGGGGATCGCTCTCCCCGGCGAGATCGTCGTCGGAGCCGACTCCCATACGTGCACGCTCGGGGCATTCGGTGCCTTTGCAACAGGGGTAGGTGCAACGGATATGGCTGCCATCTGGGCAGACGGCGGCACGTGGTTCCGCGTGCCGGAGACGATCGGAATAATCCTTTCAGGCAGGCTCCGGGAACCTGCCGAGGCAAAAGACCTTGCCCTCACCTACGTCGGGCGGCTCACGATGGACGGGGCGACATACATGGCCCTCGAATTCGTCGGTGACGGAGTGGGATCGCTCTCCATGGACTCCCGCATGACCCTTGCAAACCTTGCCGTGGAGACGGGGGCAAAGGCAGGACTCTTCTATGCCGACCAGACGACGGTTGAGTACCTCAGGGGTTTCGGACACTCCGTGGAACCGCAGGCTCCCGGAGAGGCCGACTACGGAACCACCCTCGGGATCGACATGGACGACATCGTTCCGGTCGTCGCAGTACCGCCCCGCGTGGACACCGTCAGGCCCGTCGAGGACCTGGCCGGCCTTCCCCTCGACCAGGTCTTTTTTGGAACCTGCACGAACGGCAGGTACTCCGACCTGGAAAGGTTCGCCCGCATTGTCCGGGGAAAGAAGGTCAGGGTCCGCACCCTTGTCGCACCTGCATCGCGGGGCGTTCTTGCCCGGGCAGCCGGGACAGGGGTTCTCTCATGGCTGCTCGAGGCAGGCTGCACCATCCTTCCGCCGGGCTGCGGCCCCTGCCTTGGAGCTCACCAGGGTGTGATCGGCGAGGGAGAGGTCTGCCTCTCCACGGCGAACCGGAACTTCAGGAACCGGATGGGTGTCGGCGGAGAGATCTACCTTGCCTCACCTGCAACCGCCGCTGCGAGTGCCCTCGCAGGCTCTCTTGCAGTTCCGGAGGTGCCGCGATGAAGATCGGGGGCCCTGCCGTCTGCCTCGGCGAGGATATCGATACCGATCTCATCATAGCCGGCCGTTACCTGCGCACGAAGGATCGCTCGGTCTGGGCAACCCGCGTCTTCGAGGACCTGGATCCTGCGCTCGCACCCCGTCTCCGCGGTGCTATCATCATCGCGGGGAAGAACTTCGGCTGCGGTTCGTCACGAGAGCAGGCGGCAATAGCCCTGCGCGAGGCAGGGGTCCTCTGCGTGATCGCACCCTCTTTTGCACGGATATTCTTCCGCAACGCAATCAATACCGGACTCCCCGTCATGGAATGTGCATGCCCCTGCACCGGGGGGGAATGGGTCGTTGCAGACCCTGCATCAGGGATGATCGAGGCGGGGGGCCGCACATACGCGGCCCGTCCCCTCTCCCCGAGGATGCTGGAGATCCTCTCCGCCGGCGGGCTCGTGGAATACTGGAGGAAAAAGCGGTGATCTTCCCCCGGGAGTGCAAGGTGGTCGGACGTGCAGCGGGCAGACCCTGCGGTGACCGCGTCTATTTTCTCACGAAGTATCTTCTCCGTGAGACAGACCGGGGCATGGAACTCCTCGAGATCTCGACAGACCCTTCTGCGACAGGAATGATGCGCCCGATCCTTTCTGCCCGGGTCCTTGCGTCCCCGGAGGAGGTGGCGGTCCATCCCCACCGTGTCCAGATCCACGACAGGGCGCACCTCGTGGAACTTGCGTGCCAGAGCAAGAGCCGCTGCACGGTCTTTTTCGGGCACGACGAGCACTTAACATTCGTCCTTGACCCTGACCCGTCTGAATTCTCAAGGATCCACGTGTACGATGTGACTCCCCCGCGCCCGAGCCTCTCCTCCACGATCAGGGAACTCGAGGAGGCAGGGATGTTTGGGGAACTCGATATCATCTTTGTCCATGCAGTGCAGGATATCTCGCAGGTGGATGCAGATGTCTATCCCTGCCGTGCGGCAGGTTTTCCGCGGACGCTCGACTCCGACCCGGTCTATTTGAAGGACACAGTCGCCGGGTGCCTGACCGGCACCCAGATTGTCCGCGAGTGCTACGGGGAGGAGATCAGGGTCATCGACATCTGCCCCCTCGGGATGGTCCGCGATGAACCGTTCATTGCACGCTGCTGCAGGAAGGAGAGGGAGGGATTCAGGGTGATCAATGGGAAGAAGGGGATCGTTGTGCACTGGGGTGCTGGGCCTGCCGAGATATACAGGGCAGTGGTCAGCCTTGCGGGGAGGGAGAAGGAGAGATGAAGGTTGCAGTCGTCGAGGGTGACGGGATAGGTCACGAGGTTATCCCGATCGCGAAGAAGGCCCTTGAAATCCTCCGTCCCGATTTTGAGTTCTTCCCTGTCGAGGTCGGGTACGGAAAGTGGCAGCGCTGCGGCGAGGCGCTCTCTGCCCATGACATGGAGGAACTCTCCTCTGCAGATGCGATCCTGTTTGGTGCAATCACCACTCCCCCTGACCCGGAATACCGGAGCGTCATCGTCCGGATCCGAAAGACTCTCGACCTCTATGCAAATCTCCGCCCGGTCGCCGGGGAGGGATTTGACCTCATCATCGTCCGGGAGAACACCGAGGGGCTCTATTCCGGGGTGGAGAAGATCGAGGAGGATTCGGCATGCACAATCCGCTGCATCACGAGGAAGGGGAGCGAGAGAATCGCCCGGTGTGCGTGTCAGCTCGCGAGGAAACGCCGGGATCTCACCATCGGTCACAAGGCAAACGTGCTGAAGGCAGATGCATTCTTCAGGGAGATCTGCATCCGGGAGGCCCAAAAAGCGGGAGTACCTTTCCGTGAGTGCTATATCGATGCCCTCTGCCTCGACATCCTCCAGCACCCGGAGAGGTACGATGTCATCCTGACAGAGAACATGTTCGGTGACATCCTCTCGGATGTCGCTGCGTACCTCGTCGGGGGGCTCGGGATGCTGCCAAGCGGGAACATCGGTGACCGGCACGCCCTCTTTGAGCCCGTGCACGGGAGTGCCCCCGACATCGCCGGGAAAAACGTTGCAAACCCCATCGCCGCCCTCCGGAGTGCAGCAATGCTCCTCTCCTACAGCGCCCGCGACCAGGTATCCGCCCGGCAGATCGAGGATGCAATCCAGCGGGTCCTTGCCCGGGGAATCCGGACACGGGACCTCGGGGGGAGTGCAACGACGACTGCCTTTGGAGAGGAGGTGATCCGCGAACTCGAGGTCCGGACGCGGGCCTGATACCTGGTTTCCGGACTGTTTTTTTACCGAGGATAAGGGTATTTTATATATATGGCGTTCAATAAGAGGAGGTGATTGAAATGGGGAGAATTCTCCTCGTCGACGACTCCGATATGGCGCGTTTCCTCCTGTCGCGTTTCCTCAAGGCAGGAGGCCACGAGATCGTCGGGGAAGCCGCAGACGGCATCGAGGCAATCCGGAAAGTAGGGGAGACAGCGCCTGATCTCGTCATACTCGACCTTGTCATGCCCCACATGAAGGGTCTCCAGACGCTGGAAGAGATAAAAAAAATCAGCCCGGCAACAAAAGTCGTGATGTGCACGGGGGATCACCAGGAATACACTGTCCGCGAAGCTGTCAGAAAGGGTGCGTCGGGGTTCATTCTGAAGCCTTTTGACAGGGACGTCGTCCTCGACGAGGTAAACACGGTGCTTGCAGGAAAACAACCCTGACCTGGCGGGTCTCCGGTTCACGGAAGAAATTTTCTCTTATCTGCTGCTCTGCTCCTGTTCCGGGACACCTGTTCCATCCCCCGGACGAGAGGGTTTTTCCGTCGCGAAAGGGGATATATTCTATCGTGAAGGTTTTCCCGGGGAAACCCGGGTGACGTGAAATGGTCCGTGTCGGCGTTCATATCTCCATTGCAGGTTCCCTTGCACAGTCAGTCGGGCGGGCCCAGGCCATCTCCTGCGACACCTTCCAGATATTCTCGAGGAACCCGAGGGGGTGGGGGTACAGAGAGATCAGAGCAGACGAGGCAGAAGCCTTCCGTTTTGCCCTTGCTGCATCAGGTATCCACCCGGTCTTTGATCACATGCCGTACCTGCCGAACCTTGCATCACCCCGGGAGGATATCTACGAGAAGTCGTGCGCTGCACTCTCTGCCGAGCTCGAAAGGTGCAGTCAGCTCGCCATCCCCTTTCTCGTGACGCACCTTGGCCATCACCTCGGTGATGGGCCGGAGAAAGGGAGGAAGAGGGTTGTCAAGGCGGTAAACAGGGCTCTCTCCAGCGCTCCGTCCGGCGTGGTCCTTCTCCTCGAGAACACGGCAGGGGAAAAAAACAGCGTGGGAAGCTCGTTTGAGGATATCAGTGCCGTTCTCGATGAAATAGAACGTCCCTCGCAGGTCGGTGTCTGTTTCGATACCTGCCATGCCTTCGGAGCCGGATACGAGCTGCGCACCCCGGAAGGGATCGAAGAGACCCTCTCCACTCTCGACGAGACCATCGGGCTCTCCCTCGTGCGCCTCATCCACCTCAACGACTCGCGCGGGGAGAAGGGATCAGGCCTTGACCGCCACGAGCACATCGGCCTCGGGACGATTGGCGAGGAAGGTTTCTCTCTCATGCTCCATACCGACTTCTTCCGGGAAAGACCGCTTATCTGCGAGACACCAGTAGATGCCCGGCGGGATGACCGCGGGAACATCGCGAGGGTCCGGGAACTTGCTGCATGAGAGGACATCCCCGGCATTCCTGTCCCGGCTCGTTCCCGGTGCCTGCTCCCGTCCCCCGCATCATATTATGAGAGTGACCTGCCCATGGGTACATTCGTGAAGGCCACGTTTGATGGTGTCCATGTGCGCACGGGCCCGGAGGGAAAGATCCTCTACGAGCAGAGCGGGTATGGCCGGCCGGAGGGGGACGGTCTCCGGCTCTCGCCGGAAGAAGCCCTCTACCTCCTGCACCGGGGCAGGATCGAGGTTCCGGGCCAAACGTTTGACAGCATGCTTGCCCTCCTTGCAGCACAGTACAACTGCATGCGTTCTTTTCTTGTGTACAGGGACATCCGCGAGAGAGGATATGCCATCCAGACCGGTCCCCACGATTTCCGCGTCTTCCGCCGGGGGCAGAAACCGGGGAAGGGCCCATCGCAGTACAGTGTGTCGGTTGTCTCGGAGCGGGACCTCATCGTCTTTGAGAAGTTCATCGGGGAGGTCTCTGCATCCCAGAACATCCGCAAACAGCATGTGCTTGCGGTTGTCGACGACGAGAACGAGCTCACCTATTACGAGGTTAAATTGAAGGATCTGGAGCAAGTTCCTGGCGGAGAGCCCCCCGCTGATCTTGCGGGCGAACTCGTCGGGAGATACGCGGTTGTCCATATCGGGGGTGCACCGGTTCCCGGGGGATGGGGAATGCAGCTTGACCCGGATCGGCTCGTCCTCTCCCCTCTCGAAATTCTCTTTCTTCTGCAGACTGGGCACCTCTCCCTGACTGAGAAGGGGAGACCCGTGACCATCGATGCGTTCTCGAGGCTTGCCCGCGAGTCAGACGTCGAGTTCCCGGAGAAGCTGGCAGCCTACGGGGACCTTCGCAGGAACGGATACGTGCCGAGAACAGGATACAAGTTCGGACACCACTTCAGGGTTTACACCGGGAGAAAGGTTCATTCCGAACTGCTCGTCCAGGCGGTTCCCGGCGATTCAGCCCTTCCCATGAGCAGCATATCGCGGTCTGTCCGGCTGGCGCACAGTGTCAAAAAGAAGATGTTGTTTGCATGCATACATAACGGGGGAATCCGTTACGTGGAATTCGCCCGTATCAAGCTCTAGGACAGGAAGAGAATGGATACACCGATAAACCCCTGGTCCTCCCAGCAGACTGACGATATCGAGAAACTCTTCTCCCTCTTCGGGATCGAACCGATCAGCACCGTCGAGGGGATACTTCCCGAAGTTCCCCCGTTCATCACGAGGGGTGTCGTGGTCGGCCACCGGGACTACCGGCTCATTGCCGAGGCCATCAGGGACAAAAGACCGTTCCATGTCCTGACGGGTTTCATGCCCTCCGGGCACCCCCATCTCGGTCACCTGATGGTCATGAAGGAGGTGGTGTGGCATGTCCAGCAGGGGGGGTCGGGATACATCACCATCGCAGACAGGGAGGCCCACGCTGTCAGGGAGATCCCGTGGCACCGGTGCGGGGAGTTCGGGAGAGAGTATCTCCAGTGCCTCTTTGCCCTTGGCTACCGCGGGCACACGTATTTCCAGAGTAAAAACAATCTCCTGAAGGATCTTGCCTTCGAAGCCGCAACCAGGGTGAATTTCTCCGAACTCCAGGCAATCTACGGGTTCTCTGACGAGACAACGCTCGCCCATGCCGAGAGCGTGATCACCCAGGTTGCTGACATCCTCTTTCCCCAGGTGGACAGTTACCCGGCCCCGACGATCGTCCCCGTGGGGATCGACCAGGATCCCCACATACGCCTGACGCGGGGGATCGCGCACAAGCTCCGTATGTTCACCGTGGAAGAAAGAGACAATTACATCAGCGTCAGGTCAAAGAACGCTCCTGAAGAGGCTCTTTTGGAGGTGCACAGGCGCTTTCCGGGATCGCGGAAATACCAGGGGCACGTGGATATCCCGAGAGCTACCTGCGCCGAGGTGAGTGCAGAGGCAAGGAATATCGAGATAGCCCACGGTGGATACGGTTTTTACACCCCCTCGTCCACGTATCACAGGTTCATCCCCGGGCTCCAGGGAGGGAAGATGTCAAGCAGCATACCGGAGAGCACGATCACCTTCTCCGAGCCGGACGAGGTCGTGAAAAAGAAGGTGATGAATGCATTCACGGGTGGGCGTGCGACGCTTGCAGAGCAGAAGGAACTCGGGGGAGAACCGGACCGGTGCCCGGTCTTCCTCCTCAACCTCTTCCACATAGTGGAAGACGACTCCGAGCTGGCCGGGATACACAGGCGCTGCAGGAATGGCGAGCTGATGTGCGGGCAGTGCAAGAAAGAGACTGCGGACCGCGTGCTGGCGTTCATCCGTGACTTCCGGGAGAAGATGGAAGAAGCAGCGCACCTGGTGAGGGTGGAATGAAATGGATCTATCCCTGAATGAGAAGAGACTGTTACACCTCCTTGAAAGGGTGAAATCGGCTGATCCGGAAACGCTGGCAGCCGGAATGGGAGTCTCTCCCGAATCTGTCACGCAGTTTGCCTATCTCCTTGCGGATCGTGGTCTCTGCAAGGTGGAGAGGGAGACGAGGAGCACGTTCCACCTCACCGAAGAGGGAGAGCGGTACGCACGGGAGGGTCTCCCCGAACGGCAGCTCCTCGCGAGTTTTGGAAAAAGCATACCCCTGCAGGAACTGACCCGCCATCCCCTCGCACGGATCGGGATCGGCCAGATGAAGAGGAAGGGCTGGGTCGTGATCAGGGATGGCATCGTGGAAAAGACGGGGAGAGATTCCCCGGGAGATGACGAACGGGCACTCCAGGACCCCTCGCAGGGCGGACCGGGTCTCGAGGAACTGCGTAGGAGGAACCTCGTTGCCGAGCACCAGGAGACGAAGTACAGGATCTCGATCACACCCGAAGGAACCGGGTGGGTCCGCCACGGACTCGACATGTCAGAGGAAACCGGCACCCTCACCCGCGGGCAGATTGTCTCGGGTTCGTGGAGAGATCTGAAGCTGCGGAAGTACAGCCTGGAAACGCCACCCCGGAGGGTGTATCCCGGGAAGATCCACCCGTACCAGCGGTTGATCGGGGAGATGCGGGAGATCCTCCTCTGCATGGGATTCTCCGAGATATACGGGGGGCTCGTCCAGAGCTCGTTCTGGAACTTCGATGCCCTCTTCCAGCCACAGGACCATCCGGCGCGTGAGATGCAGGATACCTTCTACCTGAAGGAGACAATGCCCCTCCCGGAGGGGTACGAACGCGTCAGGGACATGCACCTCTTCGGTGGAGAGACGTCTTCGACAGGATGGGGGGGCCGGTGGTCAAGGGAGAGAGCAGAGCAGTGCGTGCTCCGCACGCACACGACGAGCCTCTCGATCCAGCACCTTGCGAACCATCCGGATCCTCCCGTCAAGGCGTTCTGCATCAACCGGGTGTACCGGCGCGAGGCCGTTGATCCAACCCACCTGCCCGAGTTCGAGCAGCTCGAGGGAATCGTGATGGACAGGGATGTCACGTTCCGGCATCTCCTCGGGTTTTTAAAGGAGTTCTACAACAGGATGGGATTCTCCGGCGTCCGTTTTCGCCCGGGCTACTTCCCTTACACGGAACCGAGCGTCGAACCCGAGGTCTATGTCCCGGCTCTCGGGTGGGTGGAGATGGGGGGTGCCGGAATTTTCCGGCAGGAGGTCACGGCTCCGTTTGGCATCAGGCATCCCGTTCTTGCATGGGGACTTGGCGTGAGCCGCATCGCCATGCTCCGGCTGGGGCTCTCTGACCTCCGGCTCCTCTACAAGAGCGACATCGGGTGGGTGAGGGAGACGCCGTCGTGGCTGGGAGGCGGAGATTCCCGAAGGGAGGGTCAGAGATGCCGGTAATCAGGCTCCATTACAGGTACCTCGAAAGGATGACCGGTGTCGATAGAGAGACCCTCCTTGCACACCTCCCCATGATCGGATCCGACATCGAGAGAATCGAGGAAGACCACGTGGACGTGGAGTTCTTTCCCTGCCGCCCCGACCTCTTCTCTGCAGAAGGGGTAGCCCGCGCCATGAAGGGTTTTCTCGGCAGGGAGACCGGGCTCCCCCTGTACAGCGTGACGCCCTCGGGGGTCGAATTCTCCGTCGATCCGGCTCTTGCAGGTATCAGGCCGTTCCTTGGTTCTGCAGTCATCAGGAACGTGAACCTCGACGAAGAGTCCATCCTCTCCCTGATGGGCCTCCAGGAAGCACTCCACTGGGCGGTCGGCAGGGGAAGGAGCAAGGTTGCGATCGGGATACACGACCTCGATGCCGTCACACCCCCGTTTTCCTATATTGCCGCTGAGAAATCACGGGCCTTCGTCCCCCTTGACTTCGACCGCGAGATGACACTCGACGGGATCCTGCAGGAGCACCCGAAGGGGAAGGCCTATGCTCACATCGTCAGGGATTTCCCCCGGTACCCCCTCATCATCGATGCCCGGGAGAGGGTGCTCTCCTTCCCCCCGATCATCAACGGGGAGCTGACGCGGGTCACGGAAAGGACGAAAAACCTGCTGCTCGATACCACGGGGACAGACGAGCGCGCAGTCACCACGGCAGTCGACATCATCTGCACGGCCCTTGCGGATACCGGTGCGACGATCCAGAGCGTCAGCATTGGAGAGAAAGAGGTCCCGGCGCTCTCTCCCTCGGAGAGGATTGTCAGCTCCGCCGAGGCATCCGCACTGCTCGGAATACCCCTCGATCCCGGGATGCTCTCTTCCCTCCTCCTGAAGATGAGGTACGGGGCAGAACCGGCAGGGCCGTCAAACGTCAGGGTCCTTGTTCCCTGTTACCGGGCAGACATCATGCATGACTGGGACATCTTCGAGGACGCGGCAATTGCCTACGGGTACGGGAACTTCAGGGGAGAGCTGCCCCCGACATTCACGATCGGTTCGCCTCACCCTGTAATGGCGATCTACGCCGTCACACGGGAGATCCTCTGCGGGCTCGGGTTCCAGGAGGTGCTCCCCTTCACGCTGACGAACGAGCGGGTGCTCGCGACGCGGATGCAGAGACCCTTGAAGGACTCTGTCCTCCGGGTGCTCCACCCGATATCCGAGGAGCAGACAATGGTCCGGACCGACCTTCTGCCCCTCCTCCTCGAGATGTGCCAGCTCAATAAACACCGGGAGCTCCCCCAGCGTCTCTTTGCCGTCGGAGACGTGGTGGAAGGGACAGAGACTCTCCCCCGGGCGGCATGCGTCAGCACCCATCCATCCGCTGACTTCTCCGAGGCTTATGCCGTTGCTGATGCCCTCTGCAGGGAACTGGCGGTCACGATCATGGTTACCGAATCGGATGACCCGGCGTTCATCCCGGGACGGAGGGGAACACTGGCCTGTGCAGGAAGGGCTATCGGCGTCTTTGGCGAGATCCACCCCGCCGTCCTGAACGCGTGGGAACTGGAACACCCGGTCGCGGCAGTCGAGATCGACCTCACAGCCGTACCGGGATACCCCGGGCAGCCAGGTACTCCTTGACCTGCCGGACGGTCATCTCCCCGTAGTGAAAGACGCTTGCAGCAAGGCATGCATCCGCCTTTCCCTTCGCAAACCCCTCGTAGAAGTGTTCGAGTGTCCCCACCCCGCCACTCGCGATCACCGGGATCCCGACTGCATCGGAGATTGCAGCGGTTATGGGGATATCAAACCCGTTCTTCGTCCCGTCCGTCTCCATGCTCGTCAGGAGGATTTCACCTGCACCCCGCTCCTCGGCCTCGAGAGCCCAGCGCACGGCATCGATCCCGGTCGGGCGGGTTCCCCCGTACGTGACGACCTCGTACCAGCATTCCGTCCCGTCGGGAAGTGTCACGATGGTTCCATCGGGGTTTGGCGAGAAGTTCCGCCGGACGTCCTCGGCAAGGACGATGCACTGGGTGCCGAACTTCTCTGCACCCCGCGAGATCAGAGAGGGGTCGTTGACGGCACTCGTGTTGATGCTGACCTTGTCTGCTCCGGCCCTGAGGATCTGCTGGATATCGTCAACAGAACGGATTCCTCCCCCGACAGTGAGCGGGAGGAAGAGCTGGTCGGCAGCGCGGGTGATAACATCAAGGACCGTCCCGCGGGACTCGACAGAAGCAGAAATATCGAGAAAGACGACCTCGTCGGCTCCCTGCTCGTTATAGCGCTGGGCAAGCGCAACGGGGTCTCCTGCATCGCGAAGCCCGACAAAATGCGTTCCCTTGACCACCCTCCCGTCCTTGAGGTCAAGACAGGGGATGATGCGGCGGGTAAGAGTCATAACTGGGGATTGGGGGGGACGGATTATCATGCTTGTGCAATGCTCTGTGTGCCGGGTTTTATGAGGGCACCTGTCGATTTCATAACGGAATACCGGGAATGGCGGGGCCCTTCCCGGCAAAAAGGGATACCATGGACACCGGGAAGATGAAGATATCATGGGCACGGCAGTATATGCCGGTCCTCTCCTCCATAGCCCGAGAGTTTCGGGAGAACCAGCCTCTGAAGGGAGTGCGCATCGGGATGGCGCTCCATGTCGAGGCAAAGACCGCATGCCTCGTCGAGACACTCGCGGCCGGCGGTGCCCGGATCCACATCACGGGGTGCAATCCCCTGAGCACGCAGGACGACGTGGCCCGCGCACTCGGGGATGTTCCCGGAGTCTCCTGCCATGCCCGGCGTGGCGTCTCGGCTGACGAGTACTATGCAGCCATCGACAGGGTCCTTGACCTGCGTCCGGAGGTCGTCATCGACGATGGCATGGACCTTATCCACAGGCTTCACACGACCCGGAGAGACGCTCTGCCCGCCGTGCTGGGAGGATGCGAGGAGACGACGACAGGGGTGCACAGGCTGCGCGCGATGGCCCGCGGGGGTAGACTCGAGTTTCCCGTGATAGCCGTCAACGACACTCCCATGAAGAGGTACTTTGACAACGTCCATGGCACCGGCGAGAGCGCCATCGCAGGCATCATGCTCACGACGAACATGCTCGTGGCCGGAAAATCCGTGGTCGTGGCCGGGTACGGGTTCTGTGGCAGGGGACTGGCACGGAAACTCCACGGGCTCGGAGCCCGTGTAATCGTGACAGAGGTCGACCCGAGGAGAGCGCTCGAGGCCTACATGGACGGGTTCTCCGTCATGCGAATGGAGGAGGCTGCAGGGGCTGGTGAGATATTCATCACGGCGACGGGGAACAGATCCGTCATTGCTGCACCCCATTTTTCACGGATGCGGAGCGGCGTCGTGCTTGCAAACGCAGGCCACTTCAACGTCGAGATCGATATCGGCTGGCTCGAAGAGAACGCGGCCTCTGTTACCCGGAGGGAGGGAATCGATACCTACACTCTGGATGGGAAGGAGATCCACGTCCTTGCCGAGGGCCGCCTCGTCAACCTTGCGGTTCCCAAGGGGATGGGGCATCCCATCGAGGTGATGGACCTGAGCTTTTCCCTGCAGGCGCTGTGTGCTCTCCACATTGTCAGGAACGGCAGGTCAATGAAACCGGGAGTCCACGATGTCCCAGCGGATATCGACGAGATGGTTGCGGCAAGGAAACTTGCATCGCTTGGCCTGCGCATCGACAAGCTGACAGAAGCCCAGAAAACCTATCTCTCGGACTGGACGTCCGGGACCTGACGTGGGTTCCCTCTCCTCTCCATCCCTTCTCTTCTCCCTCCCGCCAGCGCAGTCCTGCAGCAGTAGAGGTATTCCTGTGCATATCCCGCGTACTTCCCGAAATGTGCCCGCCCAAAGCCACTGATCTGGTCATATGTCCGGAGATCCCGGCATTCGGGATAACAGTTCTTCATGATTCTCTCTATCCAGACATCGACGGGAAAAGCCTCCCATTTTTCGAATGCAAAGAGGAGCACGCAGTCAGCAACCTTCTTTCCCACGCCTTTCAGTCTGAGGAGTTCTTTTCTTGCCTCCCTGTAGGGAAGATCTGCAATCCTCTCCTCCCAGCCGGGATCCCGGGCAATCGTGGATGCAGTCTCTGCAAGGAACCGTGCCCTGTACCCGAGGCTGCACCCGGTTAGCCTGTCGGGTTCCGCACCGGCAATCGCATGGGGCGATGGAAAGGAGTGGAAAGGGAGAGAATCCCCGCAGGCGGCGTCACCCAGCTGCTGACAGAGGAGGGATACCCTCTTCCTGATCCCGGGGATACTGGAGTACGTCGCACAGATGAAGGAGGCAAGGCACTCCCATGCAGGCTGCCGGATGATCCGGAGGCCATGGCAGCGGGATAGGGCAAGATGGATGACTGGATCCCTGTCAATGGAAGTGAGGATCTCCGGCAGGTCAAGGTCGAGCCCGAAGTAATGCCGGACAAGCTGCGGATCGGCACCGGAAAAGGAGAGGCGGTTCTCTTTCTGGCAGATGCGGACCAGTTTCCCGCGCACGACTCCTCTCCATGCATCCCCTTCCTTTTCCCAGCCAAAAACCTGTCCGCAGGAAAGGGAGAGGTCAAGGTTGAACGGCTCGTCGTGTGCAAGAACAAGAGATGGCATGCGATCTCGATTCCAGAATCTCTCTGAAGTGAACCAATATCAGCATGCCGGAGGGGGCAGACCCGGGATCGGACACTCTCGCACCGCATACCACAGGGTTTTTTTACACCTGCCTGCCGATAGGTACACCATGGAATTAAACGAAGTCCTGCGGACGTTCCTCGAGACCGCGGAGGACTGGGAGAGAAAAAACACGTCTCTGAACGGGGTCTCCATCATCAAGCTCCCCGGTACCAGGACCCGGCCCCCCTCACTGGCCATCGAGATCAACCCGGTCAACCAGAAAGGAACCCCCATGAAGAAGAAGGGCATCATGATCATGAATGGAACGGAACTCTCCGCATTCCGCGAGATCTTTTCGAACCCAAAGGTCGATTCCCTCGTCCGGACGATTGAGGAGGTCGCACCCGGGAGAAAGTATCAGAAATCTGGTGCGGGCGAAATACTGGAGATCTGAAGAGACCTGCAGGACTCGTGGACCGTCCGTTCCACAGGATCCGCACCACTTTTTCCATAAAAAAATTCCCCTTTCCACCTGTCCGGGAACCAGAGAAAAGACAATTCCGGGCAAAGGACAGATGCGGAGGATAAGGATATATCGGAGGGGGAGAAATCTACATCTGGAAGGCAGAAATCACCATGAGGTCCAGTTCACTGCAATCTCCCCGTCAAAAGGGAATCTCCTGCACCCTTGCAGTAATCATCGTGCTGATCCTTGTTCTGGCAGTCTTTTCCGGCTGCACGAGCGAAACGGGGCCGAAAAGGCCTATCACGGCACCTCCGGCTCTCCTCGTGGATTATTCAAGGTCTGGGGGCATTGCAGGATTCTCTGACCGCATGGTGATCTACAGCGACGGAGAGGTTGTCTTCCAGACTCACCAGAGATCCGGCGCTTTCATGCTCGGTCAGGAGGATATGGACAGGCTCCGGAGACTTCTCCGGGATGCTGAAACTGCAGGATTGAACGGGTCCTATCCTGCCCCTGCTCCGGGGGCAGATTACATCTCATACACCCTAGTCTTTGGAAACCGGACAATCATGACAGAGACAACAGGAGTCCCGGAAGCTCTCGTACCGCTCCTTGAATTCCTCGATGATACCCTGTCTGCAAACCGAAACACGTCCTAGTTATCCCGTTCTTACCTGCACTGGGCGGGTGGACGGGTGACCCTGTCCCGGGCAATTTCCAGGAGAAAAAAGAGTCTTTGCCCTGTTTATTCTGAATAGAGGCAGGATTGGACGTCCTTTCCCAGCCTGCCGATTGCGTCTGCCCTGCACCGCTGGCAGTGCCGCATCTGGCGGACATACTTTGCGCACTCGTCCTGCATCTTCCGTTTCATCTCCGGCGTGGGAGGAGTGATGTGCGAGAACCTGTACTGCGCGATCAGGGGGATGACATTGAAGGTATAGACCCCCATCTCCCCCACCTTTTTTGCAATCTCCGGGATGTGATCATCGTTGATGCTGGGGATGTACACCGTGTTAATCTTGACGATCATCTTCCGCTCGACAGCCATCCGGATACCTTCGAGCTGGTTTTTCAGGAGGATTTCTGCTCCTTCCCGCCCCTCGTACCGCTTCCCTTTGTAATCAACGAACTGGTAGATCTTTGCACCGATGTCAGGGTCGATGGCATTGAGGGTGACGGTGATATTCCCGACATCGTATTTATGGAGCAGATCGATCTTCTCCGGAAGGAGGAGGCCATTTGTACTGATGCACTTTATGACATTGGGGAATTCCTCGTGCAGGAGGCGGAGTGTTTCGAATGTCTCCTCGTTTGCGAGGGGCTCTCCGGGGCCGGCTATTCCGATCACCTTGATGTACGGAAACTTCTCCATGGCTTTCCTGACCATCTCGACGGCTTCCGGGGGGGAGAGAACCTTTGTGGTTACGCCCGGACGACTCTCGTTGACGCAGTCGAAATCCCTTATGCAATAGTTGCACTGGATGTTGCACCGGGGGGCAACCGGGAGATGGCAGCGCCCGAATGCATGGCAGGCTTTCTCCGAGAAGCACGGGTGCTCCTGTATCCTGCGCATCTGTTCCGGGTCCCACTGGACCTTTCTGCCACCGACGTCTGCTGTCCTGTACTCAGTTTCTTTCATGGATTATTCCCCGGAGGAGGATGGTCATCCTGCCGCTGAATAAGGGTGGAAGCTGAAGTATTAAATAGAATTCGATACAGGCACGGATACAATTCATTTTAGAAATCAGGCCACAATTTTGAAAAAATGGGGATGCTCGTCAACCCGGAGGGGTTATTGCCGGGCAGAGACACACATTCCCTGCATGAGTCGATCAGTGGGTAATAACAAACAGGTCACCTCGAAAAGAACACTCTTCCTGGTGGCCGGGGTCATTCTGGCGCTGTGCGTCCTTATCACAGGATGCACAACAGCCCCGGGGGCATCCCCGGGGGGTGCAGCAGCCGGAGATACGGTCAGGGTCACCTACCGGATGGCGTTTCCCGGGAGCGAACCGTTTGAGAGCAATGAGAACGTCTCTCCGCTGGAGTTCGTCCTCGGGTCGGGGGTTATGATCAGGGGTTTTGATCAGGCCATCGTGGGGATGAACCCCGGGGAGACAAAGACCGTGAGGATACCTCCGGAACTTGGTTATGGCCTGCGGGATGACAAACTGGTCGGGACTGTCAGCACGCCTGTCCTTGAACGGATACTCGGGGAACTGGAAAAGAACGGGACATTCACACAGATAGAGTTTCCCGGCCTCGAAGGGTTGATGTTCCGGTACAAGCTGCCAGATAACAGGGTCGTTTACTATACGTTCACAAATATCACGCCGGAGACAACAACGGTCGACCAGAACCACCCCCTCGCAGGGCGGGAGCTCGAGGCCACGATAACGCTCCTTGAGGTAATAAAGAAGCCATGAAAGCGAAAATGAAGGTCACGAAGCGCTTAGATCACTCAAAAACGCTTCAATTCCAGGAAAATGAGGCTGAAGCAATTTTCCGGGGAAGGCACCGGGAATAGTGCATCCCGATGCGATCCGATACTTTTTTTATCACAATGTGATATCTCATTCTGGTGTACCGGGAAGCGTCGCCACCCTCAAAGCCTGGAGTACTGCCTATATTGATGCCACCTTGATTGTATAGTGCTTTTTCAGGCAGGCGTCGCCCGCTGAACGGTGCACCAAAAAATCCATTTTACCTCCTTGTATATAAATTCCATGGTTGAAAGAGTATTTTTCTCGCCTGTTTTGACGTGCGTCAGACGATCTGGAACGGAAATTGGAATCGGGACAATAATATACCGTTATACTTTTAAAATTGATTTAATGGCTCTAAATGAAAAAATAAAGCATTATTTTTGTTTTTAAGCAGCACCTCCGGGGAACTGCTGGTAACACCAAGCGATCTCGAAGGACCCGGGTATCGGAGGGAGATCGCATGGAAGAAGGGTAAAACTGGCCTTCCAGGCAGGGAGGTGCCGCAGGCATATCTTTAAATAGTTTTTGGAAATCGCCCGGATCTTTTTCTGCATCAGTATCCTCCAGCAAGATGCCCCTGAGAGATATCCCGGTTCATGCTCATGAAAAGGGTCGTTCAATTTTCCTGATAAAAAAAAGGATTCTGCCCCGTGGAAGGGTGCCGGTTCCCCCCGTGAGAAGAAAGAATGATATGCCAGGGGAATAATTGGGCGGGGAGCCAGAAGAAAAAAGCTGCGAATGGGCCCGGCCGGATTCGAACCGGCGACCTCCGCCGTGTAAGGGCGACGTCATGACCAGCTAGACCACAGGCCCGGACAGCCAGAAAAATTCAACGGTGAGGGTATTAAAGCCACCTGTCAGGTTCTCCGGAAAAAGCCCCGGAGAATGGAGGAGGTATTTTCCACGGGAGGGAACTATCCTCCATCACTTCCGTTCTCCTGCCCGGAAAAACACCTGTATCTCTTCCCTTCGCGCAGATCTCTTCCCGGATCCCATCGTCCAGGTCACGACTTTCAGGGATACGGGATCGAGAAAAGAGAAGAGGTCGCAAACCTCCTCCGGCGTGAAATAGTGCGTGCATATCCCTGTCTTCCGGAGGCGGGTCCCCTCTTCTATCTCCGTTCCTTCACCAGCCCGGAAGTCGGAAAGGGAAAAGACACGGACGAAAACGCCACCTCCCCGGGTGACAACGCGGGCAGCTTCACGTGCCACCAGTTTACGATCCTTCTGCAGGACATGGCCGAGGACATGGATTAAAAGGACGGTGTCAAAGGATTCATCGGGGAAGGGCATCACGGTAGCATCAGCGCAGAGAACGTGCAGATTGGGTATTTGGGAGACAGGGGCCCGGCAGAGGGAGAGTGCCGAACGGGAATGGTCCACCCCGACAAGGCAACCGGAAAACCCCCCCTTGCAGTCAGGAACGAGTGACCGAAGCGTCCTGCAGTCACCGCATCCGACATCGAGGATACGTTCGCCCGCGATCGGTATAGGCAAATCCTGTGTCAATCTCCCGTAAATATGGCCCTTGAGAGCGTACTCCCTCTCCCATGCATGGCGGAGCTGTTCTCTCATGGAATTTTCCCCCTCTCTCTCACGGGAATGAAAAAAGACCACGTTTTCAGGGAGGATGAAAGAACGGGGCACTTGTTCTGAAAGGGTGTCGCGGTGGAGAACGGGAAGAGAAAAGGAAAGGATGTCCCCTGACGGGAAGACTTCAGAGGAGGCCGAATGATTTCAGGGTCACTTCCGGGTTGACTGCACCGCAATGGTAGACGACTCCTTCCTCGGTTTCGTTGATGACCACCTCTGCCGGGGAGAACAGCGATGTGTCAATCTTGTAGAAATCATACCCTGCCTCCTTGAAGATGTCGTTGAAGGGTTTCCCATACCCCCTGGACTTATTGCTCGGTATCTTCTCGAGATAGTCCCGGATCTCGGGGGCCTTCATCGTCAGCATGATGCGACCGTGGTAGATTGTTGCATCGTTTGTGACTCCCATTGCCATCTTTGGACCACGTACCGGAGGAACGGGAGCGGTTCCGATTGCTGCGATGATCTTCCGCGTATCGAAATGGAGTTCGTTTAACTTGTACACTGCTGTCTCCACGCACCGCCCGGAGACCTGAATGGAACCCACGATGGAGGATGTGGGGGCAACCACAGCACAGACATTTGCCACGTCCACGTGGCAGTCCTCTGCGATCTTTTCCATCACCTGCGCGTTGGGCAGGTGATCGCTCTCGAGAGCAATGACTGCAGAGTCAAAGTCATCCTCGTACTCGATGACCTCGAATGTGTGTTTTGGCTTGAGCGAGAGCGCCCGTGCAGGCCCGCTGCCCATCGCAAAGTAATTATTATGCTTGATTGTCCAGCCCGCCTTCTGGGAGCCAAGGCAGGCAATGGAGGGAAAGTCGGTAAAAACATCAATAAAAGGGAGAGGATAGTCTTTTATGGATCCCATCCGGAAATTGACCTCTCCGAGACCGCCCATGCAGATCTCTGTAAAGGCGCGACCCGCTGCATACCCGCCGCGGGTGCTCACTCCGCAATCGATGATCCGGGCCCCGTTATCGAGTTCATGGTACGTGGCATTGAATTCTTCGGCATATTCTGCCAGGTTCTCAAATATCTCAAGAGCAAGTTCATTGACACTGAGCACGTGGAGTACCCCCTTTTACCATAGAACATATCCGGCAGAGAGATAAGAGTTATCAAATGATTGTTATATAAAAAGGGTTCAGGAAATATACTCGCGGATTTTTGCAGGGTTGTAGCGAAGCGTGATCACTCTCGTGCGACCCTTCCCATCGCGGTATTCGAGGTTTACGAGGCGCAGGGCATCCAGTTTTCTGACTATTTCATAGAACCGCGTGTATCCAAGTGAAGTCTCTTCCCTGACCACCCGGTAGACGTCCCCTGCGTTCATCTCACCGCCACTCTCCGCGTGGCGTGCAAGGATCAGAAGGATAGCCTTCTCTTCGGGCTTGAGTGTCCTGACAGTCGATGCAAGGTGGAGGTATCGGGAGACCTCATAAGCGCTGCAGATGTCTTCCCTCTCGATCCTGCGGCTTGCCCTCTTCTCGGCATTCAGCCCGGCGCGTTTCAGCAGGTCAATTCCAACCCGCAGGTCTCCGCTCTTCTGGGTCTGTTCCACCACGAGCTCGAACATCTCGGGAGAGAGGCAACCGGGGAAAAAACCCTGGAGCACCCGTTCCCCGATGATAGTTCTGACTTCGTCGGAGGTGTAGGGAGGGAAATAGATCTCAGTCGGCCGGAAGACCGAGGATACCCGCGCGTCAACGACCCGCGAGATGTCAACGTCCATGTCGGAGAGGATGACAATCACGCCTGTCCGGATACCGGGATAGGCCTCGTGGGAGCGGAGAAGAGTGTAGAGAACCCTGTTGAGCTCATTTTCATAGAGGAGATAATTTGCATCGTCGAGGGCAACCAGGAGAACCTGTTCTTCCTTCTGGAGAATCCGTGCAATTGCATCAAAGACCTGCTTGAAGGAGGTCCCGGAGGATGGAGGGAGGTGTCCCGCGATCTTCCGGTAGACCTGGGAGAATATGGAGAACTTGGTATTATCGATCTGGCAGTTGATGTGGACCGGGACGAGCTTCTTTGTCACCTCCTCGATGTCGGCAAAGAGCTTCTTGACGCTCGTCGTCTTTCCCGTCCCCGGGAGACCCCGGCAGACGGTGTTGAGGGGCCGTCCTCCCCTCAGCCCGGGCTTGATCTGGAAGGCAAGCTCCCTCATCTGGGAATCTCGGAAGTTGAACTGTTCGGGAACGTAATCGATCTCGAAGACATCAGGGTCGCGAAAGAGAGTCTCGTCCCACATGAGAATGTTCTTCTTTATGCCGCTCATCCCGCTCTCACGACTCCCCTGTTCTCCGCTCCCGAAAAATTATACATTCTTAAGGCATTTCCTGCACAGTGTCCTGCTTGCAAAGAGCATGCTCATCTTCTGTTCGGCTGGTTTGACGGGAGCCCCGCATTCCTCGCATAAAATTTTCTCCAAGGGATCGCCGGTCTCGGACGGGAGAGGCACCGCGGGTTTCTCGGGCGCCTGGATTATCACCTGTGGGGGCACCTCCGTGGCCGGAGAGATTATCTCTGCCGGCCGGGGCTGCTCCCCCCCGTCTGCTGCCCGGTGCTCCATACCTGAATTGGAAGCCCTTTGAGGAAGGATTCGCTTTCGGAATGACTCCACCCTCTCCCGCGAGGAGGGATCGTTCTGCCCGAACTTTTGCAGGATGCCGTCGAGGAACCATGCGAGTTCGTCCGCGTCTCTTTCGTTTTGGACCGTTCCACTCACTTCAAGGCGGAGGTTCTCGTAGTTCTCGAGGTTGACCGTAATCCCGATCGTCAGTGTCCTCTGCCCTTCCATTGTATCATAGTCTGCAGGTATTACTCATGAAAGTGCCCCCTGCCTGTGCGTGTGACCGGGGGTGCAGAAGATCCTTTTTTCCGGTGAATATTCCCCGGTTTTTCCCGTCATGCAGAACCGGAGGAGCAAAACGGCGTCATCCCCCGTAGGACGGGCATTGATACGTATTTTATGGGGATTGGATCATGGCCAGGTGTTTTGCGTTCTTCTGATGCAGGAGAAAAAATGATACGCATTATCCTGTGACCGAGATCTCCGCTCCCCTGTTGCGCCCCGTCGTGCAGATCACCTCGCCGCCGCCGGACTGATCCAGGATCTTCCTGCACGCACGTTCGATATCGCCTGTATCCCCGCTGGTGAAAGCAAAGACGGCCGGACCAAAGGAACTCAGGCCGGCCCCTGCGGCACCTGCGTCACGCATGGCCTCCATCAGGTCCTGCGTGACGGGTGGTGAGAGCATGTTCTCGACCCTCTTGAAACCGAGACCCTGCATCCTGTCCACCGTCCAGCCGAAAAGCTCGAGGTCCTCCTCCACGAGGGCAGGCAGGAGGGAGACGAGGACCAGGTGGGAGAGCTCCCGCACCTCGTCGAGGGGAACGGGACAGTATCGGGAAAACAGGTCTTTTTCGCCAGATCCACTTGCTCCCGTCCACGAATCCGGAACGACGAGGAGAACCTTCCAGTGAGCCGGAAAGGGATGCCGCACGATGACCCCGGGCGGCCGCACGCCCCGCGACGCGGATGAGGGCAGAAACGCAGACTTGTCTCCCGTGGCCCCGAGGGAGTGTCCTCCATCGCAGATGAATCCACCCGCTGAAAAGGCTGCAGTCCCGATCCCGGATGTCCCCCCGCGCCCTGTCATCCTCGCGAGGTCACGGGGAGTCCAGCACTGGCCGTAAAGATGGCAGAGGGCGGTTGCAGCCGAGAGTGCAAGTTGCGTCCCGCGGCCGAGCCCGACGTGGCCCGGGTAGACCGACTGGAGGGTGAACTCTGCACCGCCGGGGAGGCAGAGTTCCCGGGAAACAGCCTGTGCTGCCGCAAGGATGCGCTCCCGTGCGTCTGCGTCGCCACCATGGACGGAAAACCCTTCGCTCCGGCGGGCAGAAAGGACGAGTTCGGGGTGACCGAGTGCGAGCCCGATCCCGCCGTCCACCCTTCCGAGCGCCCCGTTCATGTCGAGGAGCCCGAGGTGAATGCGGGACGGTGCGCGGACAACAACCCTCCGGTCACCCGCAAAGCGTTCTGCAGGGAATACCTCCTCGATGTGCATCAGGGGGGATTCCCCGTGAATTATCCTGTACTGCCTCGAGAGGAAGAGCGGGTTCCCGCAGAGCCCGAAGATACGGGCAATTTCGGGTTCACGGGACCCTGCGGCCATCCCGAGTATCTCCCTCCGTGTCTCGAGCCGGTGGTATTCGAGGATCTTTCCGATAGGGATATCGGCTCGCATAAGGTCGTCGCGGAAAGAGGGTGAGAGCCTCGAGAGTGGCGTGTACGACTCGGCATAGATGAGCGTCTCCCCGGACCGCGTGTTCTTCAGCTCGACAATCCTGTGGTTGACCTCTTCACCCGGACGGATCGCGAGATTTTCAGCTACCGCAGCATCCGCCCGCACAACCTCCTGCAAGCGCGTTGTGACGGCAACGGGTGCACCGCATGCAAGTTCAAGGATTCGGGTCACCGAACCATCAGTCCCGAGGAGGACCCGCTGCAGGGGAGAGAGGGCTCCCGCGGTCCTCTCGAGTTCATCGCACAGGCCTCGATCTTTCATACCTTCACCACGAGGTGGTGCCCGTTTTATACAATCTTTCTCCCCCTTATCAGACCGCGGCACCTTCCAGGAAGAGGGCGAGGAACCGGGGGCCGTCGATGAGACCAAGCGACCCTCCTCTCGCCTCCCTCTCGCTGAATGACCGGCACCCGTCCTTCCCGGCGCCAAGGATGGCGAAAGGCACGGGCTCGCTCGTATGAGTCCGGATGCGCAGGGGAGTCGGGTGATCGGGAAGGACAGCGATGCGTGCAGGAGAGCCCTCGAGTACCGTCCCGATCATCGCATCAAGGTTCTCGATGGCCCTGACCTTCTCATCGACGCTCCCGAGGTGACCTGCCTCATCGGGGGCCTCCACGTGGATATAGACGAAATCGAGGTGCCCGAGTGCATCAAGGGCGTACCGGGCCTTGGCATGGTAATCGGTATCGAGGTAGCCGGTTGCACCCGGGACATCGATCACTTCCATCCGTGCGCACCTCGCGATCCCGCGGAGGAGGTCGACAGCAGATATCACCCCGCCCGACAACCCCCACTTCTCGGAAAACGGTGTGAGTGCCGGGGCTCTCCCCCCGCTCCAGGGCCAGATATGGGTTGCAGGAGCAAGGCCCCGGGAGACACGCGCAGTGTTGACCGGGTGGCAGTCAAACACCCGTCCCGATGCCTCGATGCAGGACCGGAGAACTCCCGCATCATTTCCCTTCGGGAGGTACCTCCCGATGTCCCTGCCGACAATGTCGTGGGGCGGGCACGTCTCCGAACCGCCGGCATCAGGCAGAACGAGAACATTCCTGTAGCTCACCCCCGGGTAGATGCGGACCTGCGGGACTGCCTGCTGGAGGTCAGCGAGGAGGGCTGCACCTTCAGCACTCGAGATATGCCCTGCAGAGAAATCTGCCATGATGCCGTCCCTGATTGTCACAAGGTTGCAGCGGTATGCCATCTCCGATTCTGCAAGCTCGATGCCCATGCTCGCAGCCTCGAGGGGGCCTCTCCCTGTGTAGCACGTGCGCGGGTCGTACCCGAGGATCGAGAGGTTCGCGATATCCGATCCCGCCTCGCAGCCGGGGGGGATGGTGCGGAGCATCCCGCATCGCCCCTCGCGCGCGATCCGGTCCATGTTCGGCGTCTCTGCAAACTCGAGGGGCGTTTTGCCCCCCAGTTCCCCGAGGGGTTCGTCAGCCATGCCGTCCCCCAGAATCACGACGAACTTTCTCTCTCTCATGTTCCTCCAAACAGTCTCATCAGCCCCAGCAGGGGCAGGGTTGTGATCAGTGCAGCCATGACTGCCCCGCAGGCAATCGCTGGAAAAGCCTCGCGGAATCGAATCCTGAACACGAACGCAGCGGCACACCCGCTCCATGTTCCGGTGACAGGGATGGGGAGTGCAACAAAGAGGAAGAGTGCCGGAGCTCCGTAAAGCCGAATGCTCCGTTCGTGCCGGCCGGTCCTCTCAAAGAGCCAGGAGAAGAACCGATCCATGGTCTCTGACCGGGCCCGGAGCCACGCGGAGACCGGGTCGAGCAGGAGGAGAAGGGGAATGACAGGGAGGAGGTTTCCCGTGATCCCGAGGATGAACGCCGTCGCAGGGGAAAACCCGTACAGGATGGCCGCAGGGATGGCATACCGGGCCTCGAAGAAGGGGAGGGCACCGAGGATGACAACGGTGATGGCGGCACAGATGTCCATTCTCTACTCCAGCATGGCAGCAATTGCCCGTCTCACGCTCTCCCGCGAACCGATCGGTGGCTTCCACCCGAGGGACTTCAGTTTTTTGACGGAGAGCTGCATCCGCGGGACATCGCCGACCCACCCCCGCTCCCCCCCCGTGAAGATGTATTCGACACCGGAGAGTCCCATCTCCCTTACGACGAGATCTGCAATCGACCGGACGTCTATCCAGTCTTCAGACCCGATATTGAAGGTGTTCACCCTCTCGGATGCATGATCTGTTGCATAGAGCATCGCCTCGACGCACGCACCGACCTCGAGGTAAGACTTGGACTGGCGGCCATCACCGAGGATTTCAAGTCTTTTCGGATCGCGGGAGAGCTTCTGGATGAAGTCCCAGATCACACCGTGATTGCTTCGTTTCCCGATGATATTTGCAAACCGGAATATCCATGCCTTCATCCCGAAGCTGTGACAGTATGCACAGATCAGAGCCTCGCAGGAGAGCTTTGTCGCGCCATAGACAGAGACGGGTTCCAGGGGTGCATAATCCTCCGGGGTCGGAATGACTCTTGCATCGCCATAGACCGTCGAGGTCGAGGTGAAGACGATCTCCGGGACACCGGCCGTGCGCATTGCCTCGAGGAGACGCCAGGTCGCAAGGATGTTTTCGCGGACCTGCGACTCCGGGGTAAACGCTCCCTGCCGGACATCGGGATCGGCAGCGAGGTGCCAGACCCGCCGGGCTCCCGGGAGTGTCTCCTGCCAGCCATCTGCAAGGAGGTCGGCCTTGGTGAACCTGATGGCATTCCGGGAGAGGTGTGCTGCAATGTTTTTTTCCGACCCGCTCCGCAGGGAGTCGATCACGCGGACAGCCTCCCCGCGGGCCACGAGAGCGTCCACGAGGTGGGAGCCGATGAATCCTGCACCCCCTGTCACCACGGAGATCATCATGCCCTAATATATGTGCCACCCATGTAAAGGAATACTGGTATGTTCATCGGCATTGACCATGGGACCTCGGCAATACGTTTCTCCGGCGGGCATGGTCGCAGGTTCAAGCTAAGGAGGGAAGACGCTGTCCGTTTCGAGATCCGTGACCTCGAGAAGATCTGTCCCCTCGAGGAGATCGAGGGTATCGCACTCTCCTACTCGATGGGAGACAATTTTTCGGCATTCACTCCCGTCCGGAATCTTTCAAACCGGGGAGTCGTCAGCCGCGAGGGTGCAGGGAAGCACACCGGAGGCGGGACGCGTGTCTTTGACTGTGTGGCCGGAAGCGAGATCCCTGCAGTCGCAGTCCCCGGTCTCCACCGTGGTTCTCCCACGGATCCCCGTTTCAAGGCCTATTCCCACCAGGCTAGCCCCGAAAAGGTGGGAATCGCTTTCAGGGTGATGCGGGATCTCGGAAACGATCTCGTCGTCTCGGACATCAGCTCGAACACGGTCACCCTGCTCGTCAGGGAGGGGAGGATCGTGGGAGCGCTCGATGCCTGCATCTTCGCCCCGGGGACAGAACATGGAGCACTCGATGTTGCTGCCATCCGGAAGATCGATGGCGGGGAGCTGACAGCCAACGAGGCCTTCCTCTCGGCGGGCGTGAACCACACACTCCCCCCTGACGAGAGGCTGCCTGCCCTTGCACTCTTTGCCGCAATGGAGTGCGCTGCGCTCCTCCTCCTCAACCCCGGTGCACGCGTGGCCCTTGCAGGGAGCATGGCCCCCACCGTTGGAGAGGCCGTACGGTCGCTCCTCGGAAGGGACATTACAATCTACGATGAGTGGTGTGCTGCCGACGGGCTCGCTCTCATCGCAGAAGAGGTTTTTTCGGGAATTAGCACCGAGATTCTCGGCATTCCGGTCGCCCGGTGAGGTGCATATCGCACCATTTTATTATGATTAATAATGTAAAATTATACAGTGATTTCTTTGCGCGAGCTGCGAATTCATGGTCGGGGCGGACAGGGGTCGGTCACTGCCGCAGAACTGATTGCCGTGGCAGCCTTTGCGGGAGGTGTGTACTCCCAGGCATTTCCGGCATTCGGGGTGGAGAGGAGAGGTGCCCCTGTCCAGGCATTTGTCAGGTTCGATGACCGGAAGATTCGGCTGCGGAGCCAGGTCTACGAACCGGATTACATCATTGTCCAGGACAGCACCCTCATCGGAGATGTCAACGTCTTCCATGGACTCAAAGAGGATGGAGTCGTTATCGTGAATACGGAAAAGCCCCTCGTGGCATCGATTCCACCGGGAGTCCGGGTCATCACGCTGGATGCCACCAGCATCGCCCTCAAGCATCTCGGTGTCCCGATCACCAACACCACCCTGATGGGAGCCTTTGCTGCAGCGAGCGGGGAGATCACCCTTGCAGCCCTCGAAGAGGCAATCCGTGGAAGGTTTTCGGGTGAGATGGCAGAAAAGAACGTTTCAGCCGCACGTGAAGCATACGATTACGTCAAGGGGGTGATCTGAGGATGCCGCTTGGTCTTGGGTGTTCATCGCGGCCGGGAACGTCCCGGGCGAACAGGACGGGCACCTGGCGAACATTCCGTCCGGTCTTCGTGCATGAAAGGTGCACGAAATGCGGTCTGTGCATCCAGATATGCCCCGAGGGATGCATCAGGGAGAACAGCGAGGGATTCCCCGAGCCTGACCTTGCCTACTGCAAGGGATGCGGGCTGTGCGCAGATGAGTGTCCCGGCGAGGCCATCGAGATGCAGAAGGAGGAGAAATAGGATGATGGAGATCATGGAAGGGTCGCATGCAGTGGCCCATGCAGTCCGGATGTGCAGGCCCGATGTCATCGCGGCATATCCGATCACACCCCAGACGCACATCGTGGAGGCCCTTGCCGAGATGGTCGCCAACTGCACGCTCGACTCCGAGTATATCACAGTGGAGAGCGAGTTCTCTGCCCTCTCTGCGTGTCTTGGGGCATCTGCGGCAGGATCGCGAGTCTACTCGGCAACCACGTCGCAGGGGCTGGCACTGATGTTTGAAGTCTGCTTTAATACTGCAGGGATGCGCCTCCCGGTCGTGATGTCCATCGTCAACAGGGCCCTTGGAGCCCCCCTCTCCATCTGGAATGACCAGCAGGACTCGATCTCCCTGAGAGACGCGGGGTGGCTCCAGTTCTATGCCGAGGATAACCAGGAGGCAACAGACCTCCACTATATTGCATACCGCGTTGCAGAGGACAGGCGTGTCCTCCTCCCGGCATTCGTCTGTTTCGACGGGTTCATCCTCTCCCACACCTACGAGCCCGTGGAGATGCTTGCGCAGGAACAGGTCGACGGGTACCTGCCCCGGTATCAACCGGTCATCAAGCTGGACAGCACAGACCCCGTATCCATCGGCCTCTTTGCCTCCCCTGACTACTACATGGAATTCCGCTACCAGATTGACAGGGCACTGAAAGACTCGGGGAAGGTTATCAGGGAAGCCGGCCGCCTGTTCGGGGAGATGTTCGGGAGGGACTATGGAAGCCCGGTGGAGGAGTACCGCATGGACGATGCAGACTGCGCTATTGTGGCAATGGGGTCCATCTGCGGAACCGTCAAGGATGCAATCGACGAGATGAGGGAGGAAGGCAGGAGAGCAGGTCTCCTCCGGATACGGACATTCCGCCCGTTCCCCGGCGAAGAGGTTCGAAAAGCCCTCTCCGGCGTGTCCAGCGTTGCGGTTCTTGACAAGAACATATCCCTCGGGTCGAAGGGGGCCGTTGCACTCGAGGTCAGGGACGCTCTCTATGGCAGCGGCGTTCCCGTCCATGGCTATATCATCGCGCTCGGGGGCCGGGATGTGGCAAAGAAGGATGTCAGAAATGTCGTGGAGATGGCGACGACCGGGAAGGGGGATATCTTCTACGGCCTGCGCAGGGAGGTGCTGGAATGACAGGAGAGGAGTGTTCCCTCTTTGAGGCCGGACACCGGGCCTGCGGAGGGTGCGCAGCCGCACTTGCTGCACGGGCAATACTCGATGCTGCAGGCAGGGATACGATCATCGTCTCTGCGACGGGGTGCATGGAGGTCTTCTCCACGCCCTACCCCGAGACTGCATGGAAGGTTCCCTGGATTCACTCACTCTTCGAGAACAACTCGGCCGTTGCATCCGGCATATCGGCCGCCCTGAAAAAGCAGGGGCGCAGGGAGAAGGTGATCGCGCTCGGGGGAGACGGGGCGACGTTCGATATCGGAATGCTCTGCCTCTCCGGTGCGTTCGAGCGCGGTCATGACTTCGTCTACATCTGTTACGACAACGAGGCCTACATGAACACAGGGATCCAGAGGTCAGGAGCGACTCCCTACGATGCAAGCACGACCACGAGCCCGGCGGGAAGATGTTCCATGGGCAACCGCAGGCCAAAGAAAGACCTGCCGGCCATCCTTGCAGCCCACGGGGCACCGTATGTCGCGACGGCAACCATTGCATACCTCCCCGACCTGAAGAAGAAGGTCAGAAAAGCGCTCGATACCGAAGGTCCCTGCTACGTGCAGGTCCACGCGCCCTGCTGCACAGGATGGGGCTTCGAGGGTGAAAAGACCCTTGCCATCGCGAGGCTGGCTGTTGAGACAGGTCTCTTTGTCAGTTACGAGATGGAGAACGGGCAGGTGACCCGTGTCAAGAAAGTTGCAAGGAAACCCGTCGAGGAATACTTAAAAGAACAGCGGAGGTTCCGGCACCTCTTCCGCCCGAAGAGGAACGACGAGGAGATAGCAAAGATCCAGGCCATTGCCGACAGGAATGCAGAAAAGTTCGGGATCGACATCAAGCTCAAGAAATAATATCTTTTGATCAGAACCAACTTTTTTATTCCCGGCCGGATGAACCTTCTGTCAGGAGATCGATGAGTCCCGCTGGATGCCGGATCCTTTTCATGGACGATGATGCGGGAATACGCGATGTCGTCAGGGTCTTCCTCGGGAGCCTGGGTTACCGCGTCGAGGTCGCGGAGAACGGGGAATCCGCAATAGAGATCTACAGGGAAGCGATGCAGGCAGGCGACCCCTTCAGCATCGTCATCCTCGATCTCTCTGTGACGACCGGCAGGGGAGGAATAGAAACATTGCAGGAGATAAAGACGCTTGAACCCGGTGTGAAGGCAATCATCACATCGGGGTTCACGGGCGATCCCATCTTCTCCCGCTTCAGGGAACATGGTTTTGTTGCCGCACTGCCAAAACCGTTCCACATCAGGGACCTTAATGAGACCATTCAGTCCATCCTCTCGTCCAGTCCCTCAGCGTGATCCGGGAGTCTTTCTCCACGTAAGGAGAAACGGAACCAGCATAATGACCGCAATGATTATCCAGAAATTGGCAAAAATATAGAGGAGATCCTCCCTCTCCTCCTCGTAAAACCTGATTTCAGCGATCCGTGTCGCGTTCCAGGATATGTGCATGCCTCCCTCAGAAAGTTCCGAGATTCTTGCCCCACTGCTGACCATTCCGAGGGCAGGGTTCCGGACATCGAAACCGGGAGGAATGACAACACTTACCTGGTGGGGACGATCGAAGACTGCAACGAAATGATTGTCCCGGACGGGCCCCTGGAACGCAAGGGTATAGTTGCCCCTTTGGAATTCAATTGCATTCTCCCTCTTCCAGGAAAACATGCAGGGTGAACAATTCCCGGACAATACCACGTCCGAAACCTTCAGGGGTACCCTTTCGCCGAGGAGGCCCGCCTCGTAAAACTCGTAACCGGCTGCGTCAACAAGCTCTAACGTTGCAGAAAAAGCAGATCCGTTCGAAAGGATCCTGTATTCAGCCCGGCTGGCACCAGCGGGCAGGATCAGGAGCAGGACTGCAATGCAGAGAGCAACGAGGGTAAGTCCGCATCGATCTCCAGAGGTGCGGCGCATTGCCTGATCACCGTCTCCGGGTCCTTGAGGAGGTGCCCGGTCACCACGCACACGATCGTCTCGTTCCTGTCGATAACACCGTTCTCGACGAGTTTTTTCACTCCTGCAACCGAGGCTGCGGAGGCGGGTTCCACCCCGATCCCCTCTTTTCGCGCAAGGTCCCGCTGCATCGCGAGGATCTCGGCGTCGGTTACAGTCTCCGCGCAGCCTCCCGTCTTCCGGATGGCGGCAAGGGCTTTCTCGGCATTGACCGGTGCCCCGATCCGGATTGCAGTTGCAACCGTCTCGGGGTGCGGTTCCGGCACCACCTCGGGGAGTCCCTCGCGGATGGCCCGGACGATGGGCGCAGAACCCGCAGCCTGGATTCCGGTCATCATGGGCATTCCTTCCATGAGCCCAAGCTGGGCGAGTTCGACGAACCCCTTGTACACTGCAGAGATGTTGCCGGCATTTCCGACCGGGAGGACCATCCTGTCAGGCGTTTCTCCCAGCTGATCGAGTGTCTCGAATCCAATTGTCTTCTGCCCCTCGAGCCGGAACGGGTTCACCGAGTTGAGGAGGTAGAGACCGTGGGAGAGGCAGAGTTCATGGACCATCTCGAGTGCCCGGTCGAAGTTCCCCCGGATCGAGAGTACCCGTGCACCATGCATGAGTGCCTGGGCGACCTTTCCGAGTGCGACTTTTCCCGCTGGCAGGAGGACAACTGCAGGAATCCCGGCACGGGCCGCGTATGCTGCAAGACTCGCAGAAGTGTTCCCGGTGCTCGCACAGGCAACAGATGTCTTTTTGAGCTGGAGTGCCATGCTCACTCCGACTGTCATCCCCCGGTCCTTGAAGGATCCCGTGGGGTTCATCCCCTCGTGCTTTGCATAGAGCTTCCGGACACCAATCTCATCGCCGATACGGGAGAGATGGTAGAGGGGAGTCCCGCCTTCCTGCAGGGAAACAGGCTCAATCGAGACGGGAAGGAGCTCGCGGTATCTCCAGACGGAAAGAGGTCTTGACTCCCAGGTCGATCTCGCAATGGTGACTGAATTGAGATCGTACTCGACTGCAAGCAGATGGCCGCAGCGGGAACAGGTGTAAATCACCTCGTCGGGGGGATAACGGGTACTGCACCCGACGCATACCAGGCGATACATGTGCATTAAATATCGTGCTCAAAGTGTAAATAAGAGGTGGGCGGGTTTATGGAATATCCTGTGTCCGTTTTCAGCCGCCCCCCCCCGGTTAAATCACGGTTGCTGCGTACCCGGTTTGGGAAGATCCGGATGCCGGTCTTTCCGGACCGGGAGTGCAGAGCGGACTCTCGCGATGAAGTCCCTGCTCAAATTGCAGGAGTAGACCCCTTCATCCTGCCCGGCCGAGAACAGGGGTGCTCCGGTCGGATCAGCAACCAGGGTCCCGCCCTCGTAGGAATCGACAGGTGTTTTCCCTGTCGTATTGATACCGGCAACGTAGATCTGGTATTCAAGGGCACGGGCCCGGATAAAGAGTTCCCAGTGAGAGAGGCGGGAAGCCGGCCAGGAAGCCGGTACAAGGACTGCATCCACACCTGCCTCCGCGTAGAGTGCAAAGAGCGATGCAAAACGGATGTCGTAGCATATGGCGATTCCAAACAGCATCCCTGCCAGAGGAAAAGTCGCAATCGTGCTCCCCCTCTGGAAGAATCGGTCCTCGCCTGCCGGTGAGAAGAGGTGACACTTGGAATATTCCGCGAGAATTTTTCCCTCCGGTGAGATGACCACGCAGGTGTTCTCCGGCCGGGGCTTCGATGCCTTTCTTAAGGAACCAAGCACCGCAATGGAATAATCCCTGGCAAGGGTCGCCAGCTGCGTAACGAGGGGGCCGTCGATGCTCTGGACGTGTCTTTGGGATGTCGGATTCCACCCTGTCGCAAACTGTTCGGGAAAGCAGACAATGTCCCCCCCTTCCCGCGACGCCCGGGCTATACAGTTTTCAGCACGGGCAAGGGTTGCATCAGGGTCTTCCCAGCAGCTCCTGATCTGGGCGCAGCAGAGCTTCATACCTCTTGAACTGGAGACGCGAAATGCTATGAGGTTTCCCGATCGTGCAGGGAACTGTTCACCGTCCATCCATGCCTTTCTGCCACGACAGGGAGTGTGCCGGAAACCGATGCGGTGCAATAGCAAAAATCACGTCAGTCAGGAAAATTGAGAAAATTAAAAAAAAAGGAATTTTATTCGTAGAGCGAGGGCTCGTCGACCCTCCTGTAACCGACGATCTCGTCGGGCGAGAAGTGGAGGGATATCTCGCGTGCTGCGCTGGCAGGGGAATCGGAAGCATGGATGACGTTCCTTCCCGTGTCGAGAGCCAGGTCACCGCGGATTGTTCCGGGAGATGCCTCTGCAGGGTTCGTCGATCCGATCATCCGGCGGACGATGGTGACAGCATCCCTGCCCTCCCAGACCATCAGGAGACAGGGACCGCTCTCGATGTAATGGCGCAGCGAGGGGAAAAATGGTTTCTCGATATGTTCCCTGTACTGCTCGAGGATCCTCTTTTCAGGGACCCTCTCGAACCGTGCCGCCACAAGCTTGAGGCCCTTCTGTTCGAACCTCCGGATGACCTCCCCGATCAGCCCCCGGGCTACCCCGTCAGGCTTGACCATCACGAACGTGCGGTCCAAAGATGTTCACTCCTTTCCCGCAGCCTTCAGCCCTGCCTGTGTCCAGGGCACTCTCCTGGGTACCCTTCCGAGGCGGAAGTTGTTCTGGCACTTTGTGCTGCAGAAATAAAAGACAGAACCGTCCTTCCGGACGAACATCTTGCCGGTCCCGGGTTCGATTGGGTCCCCGCAGAAACTGCAGTTCCTCTGTTCCACCATGGATACGTTCACCGCCTCGAGAGCTTCTTGGCCTCGCGCTCGGTCTCAAGGAGCATCAGGATGTCACCTTCGCGAATGGGACCGACCGTATTCCGGGTGATGATCCGTCCCTTGTTGGGCCCGTCGAGAATCCTGCACTTAACCTGCATGGCCTCTCCATGCATCCCCGTGGAGCCGATAACCTCAATCACCTCGGCAGGTGTTCCTTCATCAGCCATTGTCCTTTCACGCTCTCAGTTCGCTGACCTGCTTGACGATCTCGTCAACCAGTTCCTTTGCCTTTCCCGGCTTGACAATGGCTGCAGCAGCAGATCCCACGTCAAGCCCGCTGGCTGTCCCGATGTCGTTTTGCTTGTTGATGAAGAGGAAGGGGATCTTCTTCTCTTCGCAGAGAGGGGGAAGGTGCATAACGATCTCTTCAGGCTCCACATCGGCCCCGATCAGAACGAGTGCCGCAATGCTCCTTTCAATGGCCTTGGTAGCCTCGTTCGAACCCTTCTTAATCTTCCCTGTCTCCCGAGCTATCTCCAGAGCTTCAAGTGCTTTATTCTGGATCTCTTCAGAAACCTGAAATTTCACATACGACTTTGCCATAACTCACCTCATTCAGGAGTTGCGTAGTTCTCCCTCATCACTCATCAGTCAGTATCGACGATGCAGCCATATCAATTCGACAGATGCAGGCATAAATGTTTGGAAGGCCTCACTTTCAGAGGTTTTTGGGGAGACATTCAGTCAGCCAGAGCGTAGATCTGGACTCCGCCACGGTCATAGACCTGGATGAGGTCATCTCCTGGCACCCGGACGTGATACCTCTCCCTCTCGGGGTCACCCACGTAGATGTGGGTCATGCCGTACTGTCGCATGAGGCCGGCAGTCATGGAAGGATCCTCATACATAGTCCTCACGTCTGCCTGGCGGGTTCCATACCAGTGACCGGTGTTGCCGCGCCACATATATTCGTGGAAAGGCCACCCGATCACGGTTGGTATTCCCGAAAAGGAAGAGACCCTCCCGAAATACGAGTAATCTCCTCCCTCGGCTTCGACCACGCCGTTTGCTCCCGGAAGTGACCGGATAAAATCGATGGCACCGGCATCGCCCGGGTGGGCGGTCTCGAGGTATGCAAGGCCATCGAGTGTTCCTCCCCTGTAGGGAGGGTCGAGGGGTACCGCAAGAGGCGTGATAACCAGGATGATCGATACCGCTGCGATTGCCACCTTCTCTGCCCAGGCAGGGACATACCCACGGGGGACCCGTTTCGAGATCATGGATGAGAGCATGGCAAGGGAGGAAGATCCCATCAGCAGCCATGCCGGGAGATACAGCTTGAAGACGGTGTTCATCCGGTAATAGGTCTCGCCCATGTTATCCTTCAAATAGAAAAATTCGCAGAGGATAACGATGCAGAGGCCGAGGATTGCAAGTATCCCGGTGGGTGTGCGCCTCCTTCCTGCAAGCAGGTAGACCAGGGGCACAAAGGCGATTGCAGCTGCAGGATACCCCGCGAGGGCAACAATCAAGGGAACAATGAGGAAGAGGGGTCTTTTCCCCATGTCCCGGGCGAGATAGACCACCATGATGAGAATGAAAAACCCGTGCACGAGGAGGAAGTCTGCCGGCACCGTTGGTGTATGGACAAAGCCGGCTCCCTGGATGCCCATTGTCTCCATCTGGAGGTAATAGGGAAGATAACAGATCACTGCAGAGAGCGGCACAATGAGAAGGAATGACCATGGTGCTTCGAAAACAATCCCAATCAATGCCTTCAATCCCATCCACAACCGCACGCGCATGCGGGAGAGACCGGACAATGCGGTCTCAACCGGCCTTTTGAGGAGGAGGAGAGGTCTTTCCCGGGAGTCAGCCGGGGTGCACGGCCTCTTCGCCCCGGACCATATCACCAGTCCGGTGATGAGTGTGACCGGGCCATAGACAAGGACATCCCACGTATTCACTGGCGGCATCGATCCAAGAGACAGCCCGCAGACCAGGACGAGGAGTATTCTTCCCGGAATGTCCATATTCCTGAAGCGGAGGAGGGCGTAGACGAGCAGGAAGATGAGGAGAACCTGGTTGAAAATCCCGATGACGTGGGGGTGGACATCTCCCCACAGGAAAGAGAACAGGGGATATTCGTTGATGGTGTCGGGGATCGTACGGGTGCTGTCCCACAGGATTGATCCGATGCCCTTTCCCTGGACGATCTGCCAGATAAAAGAAGGGTTCACGATAATGAGTGTTGCGGGTATCATCCATGGAAACCGGGGTGCTATCATCTTTCCCAGGGCATAGAGAACCACTGCAGATAGCCCAAAGACGGTCGGGAGTACGAGATTGAAGGCAACCTGCGATGGCACACCGGCTGTCATGCCGAGTGAGCCAAACATCCAGTAGCCGAGGTAATAATAGACATTGAGGTGGCCGGAAGAGAACCAGGGGTCGAGCGGTGGCACGACCGGGAGGCGCATGACTGAGGCGAGAAATGCATGGTCCATGAACTTCTCGGCATACGAGATGCTGGGGTTTGTGAACCGGACGCTCAGCATCGAGGCAAAGAAGATGAGAAACGTTGCAGTATACTGCCACACGGGTTCAAGGAATTTCCGGCGATACTCGTTCCTGTATGCCGCAAGCAGGAACATTGCTCCAAAAGGGATGAGCGAAAAAAAGAGGGGCAGCCGCAGGAGTCCGCAGTACCATGTTATCAGGGTGAAGAGGAGAAGCGAGACAGGGAAGGCAACCGCGTAAGAATACTCGGAGAAGGTTCGCCTCAGGTATGGCCAGAGGGAGACCTGGAGGAAGAAGACGAGGAGGAGCCAGGAGAGAACGGACAGGATCTGGATGGAATAATCAACCAGTCTTTATCCCCCCGAACCTGTCCTGAAATGCGTTCCTGATGCTGTCGATTACCCATCCGCCGAAGTAGTAGATGGAGATGATCCCCCCACCAAGCGTGATCAGGTTTTTGACCAGGTGATCGATGACGGCAACCATGGCTGCCTCCGGTGCAGGAATTCCGGCGAGCGTGAGGGTGAGCGCCAGTGCAATCTCGTACGTCCCGACTCCTCCCGGTGTCAGGGGTATGGCCTTGACGAGGTTTCCTATCACGATGCCGAGGACGACGACTGCAAAAGATACCTCTATCTGGAACATCATCACCACGCAGATGCAGACGAGCACGTCCATGAGCCAGATCACGAGCGAACCCGTCGAGAGAAAGAATAGAGCACGGAAAGAGAGGGATGCCTCACGCACCTGCCCGATAATTGATAAAATTACCCGCACCACGCGGTTCTTGGATGAGACCCTCCCGGCAAGGACAATGAAGAAAAAGAAGACGATTCCTGCAGCGATGGGGACGATTATGATCGTGTAGAACCACCCGGGGACATCGAGCACAAAGAGGAGCGAGACAGCTCCAAGAACAGCCACCATCAGGATATCGAAGACCCGTTCGACGACGAGCGAGGACACACCCTGGGAGGCCGTGGCCCGGTACTCGTGGCGTAGAATGAATATCCTGACAAGATCTCCGAGGCGTGCAGGCACAATCAGGTTTGCCGTCTGGCTGACATATATGCATGCAGTGGAGAAACTGATCCCGGCTGGAATTCCAAGGCTCGAGAGGATACCTGCGTACCGGACTCCCCTCATCCACCATGCAGCAATGCAGATCCCCGAGGCGAGGACGAGGAAATACCACACGGCGTGTTCTGCGGCAACGAGGAGATCGTCCCATATCGTGTAGAGCATGAAGGCGACGATACCTATCGCAAGAAGCGTCGAGACGAGGATGGTACTAGCTCTTTTCCACATGCAACTGCCACCATAACCGGAGAATGGCCATCCCCATCTCCCAGACATCCTTTCGCCTCACGGTGGTCCCCCGTCCCTCTCTCCATCGCACGGGGAACTCCTTTACCGAATATCCTCTCCTCTGTGCCCGGACGAGAACCTCCGTGTCCCAGAACCAGTGGGTGTCCCGGACCTCCGCGAGCAGGGGGAGCAGTCTCTCTCTGCGAAACGCCTTGAAACCACACTGGTGGTCATGGATCCGGGAACCAAGGATGGTCCGGACAAGGAAATTGTACCCCCTGCTTGCCACTTCACGGCTCTGGCTCCGTGCAATCGTGCTGCTTGGGAGAAGCCGTGAACCCGTCGCGATGTCATGGCCTTCCCGGATGGCTCCGACCAGTTCGGGGAGGTGAACGAGGTCTGTTGCAAGGTCGACATCGTAGTAACAGAGGATATCTCCCCTCGCGACCGAAAAAGCCCGCGAAAGCGCTTTTCCCCTCCCGAGCCTCGTATCGCTGTGGAGGAGGCAGACACGACTGTCACGTTTTTCCCATTCTTTCACGAGGAGATCGCTCCCATCCGTGCTCCCGTCCTCGGCAACGATAATTTCATACGTTGATGCAAGAGGTTCAAGAGCTTCAAGGGAGAGGGGTATTGCCGATGCCAGGCTCTTCCTGTCGTTGTAGACAGGGATGACCACGGTGACAGAGTCGTTTTTTGTCACAGTCATTCTCCTGCATCATTCCTGACAAGGTCAGCGACCCTGAACCCTGCAGCAATCGCGCCATCCATGCTCCGTTCGGGATAGTTCGCTTCCGAGAACATCCCTGCAAAATAGAGACCGCTGGCCCTGTAGGGCACGATCTTCCGGATGTACCCCGTTGTATAGAGCGGTCCCGCCCATGGTTCGACAGCCATCCTGTGCCAGTGGATGTCTCCCCGTGCTACCCCGAACTTCTGACAGAAATCCGAGAGCATCGTCTCGTCAGCCCGCGGGGGCAGTGGGCCATGGAAATACGAGGCAAGGTAGACCAGGTGCTCCCCGTAACGGTCCGGCGGAATGAAATTCGTATGAGAAATGACAGCACCGTACGGTGCCGGATCCCGTACGTTCAACCAGTAGACACCCCGGGCAACGTCCCTATCGAGGCCAAGGAGCATGCAGGCGGCCCCCTGGTAGGGGACAGGACAGGGTTCAGAGACAAATCCGGCGGGAAGCGCCTGGGGAGGGATCGTCGATATGACTGCATCGTACCTCTGGTTATTCACCCGCCAGCCCCAGCTCTCTTTCCTGATGTCGGTGACAGCGTCGCCGAGCCGGATGGTGCAATCCCGTCCCACCCGGTCAGATAATGCGTCGACCAGTGTAAAGAAACCCCCTTTAAGATAACCGAGACGTTCTCCCGAAAGACCGCGGTTGGAACGGATTTTTATTCTGCTGACAAGCCATGCAGCAGAGATGCTATCCCTGAATTCCCCGAATTTGCTTGCCAGCAGCGGCTCGAAGAACGACCTGTAGGTTCGTTCACCAAGTTCCCTTTCTATGAACTCACGTGCAGTGACATCGTCGAGGGATGCGGTATCCATCCATCGCGATTTGAGGGTGAGGATGCTGAGCTTTACCTTGTCCGAGAGCGAAAGAAAAGGATAGGCCAGAATCTCCTGCGGCGTCGTGAGGGGATAAACAGACCCATCTATAAAATAGCCTGAAGATCCCCGGAGCCATTCCAGTCTCTCCTGTATTCCAAGCATTTCCAGAAGGGAAAAGAGTCGCGTATCTCCTTCAAAACAGTGATGATAGAACGATTCGATATGCGTTTCCCCCACCTCGTACGAGGAGATGCATCCTCCGAGCTGGTGGCGTTTCTCATAGAGATCGACCTCGTGGTCCCTCCCCAGGGACAGGGCTGCAGAAAGACCGGTCAGACCTCCCCCGATAATGCAGACCTTCATGATCAGTTCAGGGTACTGATTGGAAAAGGGGGATGAAAAAGGCTCCGCAATAAAAATAGCCAGCAATTATCCGTTTTGCTATTGCTCTTTGATAAGGAAAGTATTTGAACTTACGAGAGAAAACCATAATATTCAATGAAATGAAGAGTCCCTTCATATTTGACGGGCTGGTGTTTCGATTCCATGAAAATGTTTTTCATAGGGTTTGGCCAGGCGGGCGGCAAGATCGTGGACATGTTCCTTGAACAGGACAGGAAGATCGGCAGGAACAGTTTCAGGGGGATAGCAGTCAATACAGCCCGGACTGATCTCATGGGCCTCAAACACATCGATATGAAAGACCGGATTCTCATCGGTCAGACCGTTGTCAAGGGACATGGGGTCGGGACGGACAATGCTGCCGGTGCACGGATCACCATGGACGAGATCGACAGTATCGTGAGCGGCATCGACAGGAGAGGGACCCATGACGTCGATGCATTCATGATTGTTGCCGGTCTCGGTGGAGGGACTGGGTCAGGAGGAACACCTGTCCTTGCCCGTGCCTTAAAGAAGATATACCGGGAACCTGTCTATGTCCTTGGCATTCTTCCCGCTCCCGAGGAAGGACGTCTTTATTCCTTCAATGCAGCCCGGAGTCTTACAACCCTGATAAAGGAGGCGGACAATACATTCATCTTTGATAACAGCGCGTGGAAGAACGAGGGGGAAAGCATTAAATCTGCTTTTTCCCGGCTGAATGATGAGATTGTACGCCGATTTGGTGTTCTCTTCCGTGCCGGCGAGGTCGGTCCCGCCGGGGTCGGAGAGATGGTCGTTGACTCGAGTGAGATCATCAACACGCTCCGGGGTGGAGGGATCACATCGGTCGGCTATGCAATCACTGAAGTCGTCACTCGGAAGTCGAAACCCTCTGTCAGTACGCTCATCGACGGAATCAAGGGGACAATCCGGAAGAGAGAAGCGACAGAAGAGGTTCTGCTCGGGGAAGACCGTACTGCAAAAATCATATCCCTTGTTCGGAGAGCCATGCTGGGGAGGCTGACCTTCCCCTGCGATTACAGCACTGCTGAAAGAGCCCTCGTTCTTGTTGCCGGCCCTCCGGACGAACTCGACCGGAAGGGGATCGAGAAAGCAAAGAGCTGGGTCGAGGAGAACATTGCGGGTGTTGAGGTTCGTGGAGGTGATTACCCCGTGAACAGCAACTATGTTGCAGCCGTCGTGGTACTTGCCACGGTAGGTAGCGCCCCGCGTATCAAGGAACTCATGGATATTGCCCGGACCACCAAGGAAGACGTGGCGAAATCCCAGGAGAGAAAGCCCATTACGTTTGACGAAGAGATAGAACCACTGTTTGAGTGATACTATGCGCGTGGTATGGACATGTCTGACTGTTCTTTCCCTGTGCCTCCTTGTTCAGGGCATTTCTGCCATAGCGGTGGGAAACATCGTCATCACACCATCAGGCAGCCTCATTTCAGGCCAGACCCAGGTCAGGGCAACTTTTGTCATCGAGTTTCCGGCCAGCGGCGGAAAGACCTTTGAAGACTCCAACTCCCTCCAGTTCCTGAGCGAGATGGAGAAACCTGTCTGGACGTATACACTCGTCATTGATGGTATTGACAATCCCTCTTCGACAGAAGTGGGGCAGCCTGTAACAATCAGTGGATGGCTCCTCTCGTACCCCTCGAAGAGGGAGGTCACCATGAAGGTGACGATGGAAGCTACCGCTCCCACCGTGGATGGAACGAGCGAGAAAATTGTCTTTGCAGTCAAAGAACTTGACAGCAAGGGGAAGTCAATTTCCTCGTCCGAGGTTGTAAAGAAGGCCCTGGTGATCAACCCGGCCCAGATAAAGGAGTCCATCCAGATGGAGAAGGAAAAGCTGGCAACGCTCCGTTCGCAAATCGATTCGGCCGTCATGCCAGGCATGGACATCTCTGCCGTCGAGGCAAAATATAATGAGGCAAAGAGCGCCATCGAGAACGCCGGAAGTTCAAGCGATTATGCCCGGGCCCAGAGTTACCTGAACACGGCAAATTCTGCAATGGAGAGTGCAAAGGCAATTCTTACCGAAATCACCCTTCAAAGAACTATCGATGAGGCGGATGCAAAGGTGCAGGAGGTCGGGGCACTCATCACGGAGTTCAGGGTCAACAGAAGCATGGGGTCAGATTCCCGGCTTGCACCCATCATGATCACGCATGACAATGCTGCAGGCCTCGTGTCATCGGCAAGAGACGCACTCTCTGCAAAGGACTATGATCAGGCCCGGAGCAAGGCAGACGAAGCTGCAGCAAAAGCGGAGGAGGCACTGTCCGAGGCGCTCGAGCTGAAGAGACAGGTCGAATCGAATCCTCTTTCCAGCGCAGGGTCACTTCTTGCAGGAGTCCTCGTTGGTGGCATGGTCGCAGTCATCGCCGTTGCAGTAATTGCAGTTGTAGCCATTCTGGGATATCTGTTCTACCGCAGGCGGCGGAAATGGGACGAGCTGGGCTGAAATACTTCCCCTCAAATATCACCCTTCTTTTTTCCCTAAAGATACGAATCGCGGGCTGCCCGGAGAAGGAACATTGTTAATTTTAGATAGAATCAGGGAACGGAGAGGCCTGACGACCGGACTGGCCGTGAGCACCGGTAAGAATCCTGCCTTTCAAACCGTGAGCACCCGCCTCGTCACCACCCGGCAACGGGGGGAAACGCCGGACCGTTGAAGGGTTCTCACAGATCGCTTTATCAGCCAGGGAGGCGAGAATGAAACGCGACCCGCGAAGGATTTTAATCTCCCGGAAGAAAATTGAAGGACTCTAATCCGGACTCTGTTCTCTCAACGGAAAGGGAACACCAGGTTTTTCATAAAGACCGGGTTTCGTGAAGACATCGATGTTGATGCTCCCCAGTTTTCCATCCCGGTTTATATAATATTCGAATACCCTGTTCTCGTTGTCATAGATGGAGAACCAGTAACAGAGCCGGTATGTCTTCTTATCGTATCCCGGGAGGGAGGGATAACTTGCCTGATCATGGGTGATGACCATGTCGGGGTCGCCAGCATAAATCGTTGCCTCATCCACGATCTTGCCGTAGAAGTGCATCTTGTTCCACCCCTCCCCCCGGTAATACCATGGAAGCGGCCAGTAGTTCTCCGAGGCGATAACGACAGATTCGGAAGCATCGATAAGATGCATCACGAGCCGGAGATCCTCGGAGTTCTGAACCTGCACAATGGGTTCATTGAGATCCCCCGGGACGAATGCAACGTGGAACGTCATCAGGACCAGGAAAGCACATCCTGAAAGGGCAAAGACTGTCTTCTTCTCGCCCATCAGGTAAACAGAGACAAGGATGGCAGGGAGGAGCTGGTGGATGATCAGCCAGGGCACCTTCTCGCCGATATACGCGTATGCTGCAAGAGCTGCAAGGAACCAGGAAATACAGAAGGCAAAGAAGAGTTCCTTTCTGTTCCAGGAGACGCGGGGTCGGGGAGGAGGGGGAAGTATTGTGGGAGAGTCGGTTCTGCCACGAGCGAACCGGTTCCGGATTGGGATGAGGATACGGGCAATCCCGGACGGGATGGGGTTATGGCGGTCGGCGAACTGGATTAAGGCAAAGATCGCCAGGATAAAGATCGGTATCTCGTACAGGAGAAAGAGCAGGATGTAGAAATACCAGGGACCACAGATGCGGCACTGGCCGTGCATTGCTGTCCAGTGCTCATATGCCTTGAACAGGCCCGTTTCGAGGATCTCGGGATGGACGCCAAATGAGGAGTAAAAGGCGGCCATGACACCGATGGCAACGAGCACGGCGATGGCTGCATCCCGTATCCATGCCCGGGGAAACGGGATGTCGCGCCGCCAGAGGAGATAGACCAGGAAAACAATGGTGACGAGGAGGAAAAGGGGCATGTCCTCCTTGAGACACATTCCCGCTCCTGCAGCCAGCCCGGCGATGACAGCAAAGGAAATCTTTCCCCTCTCAAGGTAAGCCAGTAATGCGACGAGGAGCAGCACAGAAAAGAAGAGCTGGAACATGTCATGCCGGAGGAACCGGGAGAAGTAGACGAGGTCCGGGGAAACTGCAACGAAAAGTGCTGCAACGAGGGCCTGGCGCCTGTCAAGGTATCCCAGGCGATGGATTGCATAGACGAGCGGGACAATTGCTGCCCCAAGGAGGGCAGGGAGGAGCCGTGCAACAGCGTCTGATTGCCCAAGGATGAAGAACATTCCTGCAGTGACGTAGTAGAGCAGCGGCCCGTGGTACATCGGGTCGTAGATGTATGTTCCTTTCGTCAGGAGCTCGTAGGAAAACCATGCATGAATTGCTTCGTCATGGTGGAATAACTTGAAGTCAAGAAGGGATAGCCGAAGGATTATTGCGAGAAGAAAGATCAGGATAAAAAGACCAGAAAAAGAGAAAAAAGGCCGGATCCTCTGGATAAAACCGGCTGCGGTCAAGCCGCTCCCTCAGCTTTCCAGAACGATCTCGATACCGATATCCTTGGGAACCTGTGTGCGCATCAGCTGGCGGAGTGCTCTCTCGTCGGCATCGATATCAATGAGCCTCTTGTGAACTCTCATCTGCCAGCGGTCCCATGTTGCAGTGCCCTCTCCATCCGGGCTCTTCCTGATGGGAATGACAAGGCGCTTTGTTGGCAATGGAATCGGACCAGCCAGATTCACGCCCGTGCGCTCTGCAATCTCGCGGATGCGATCGCAGACCATCTCTATCTTCTTGAAATCCGTTCCAGTCAGGCGAATTCTGGCTTTTTGCATGGTATCTCACCAAAAAGATATGGGTCGGACCTTCCTTCACCGCATCTGCTTGGGTGTGATCGCAATGCACATCCCCGCAGCGATCGTGGATCCCATGTCCCGGATTGCAAACCGGCCGAGCTGGGGGATCTCTTTCACATTCTCGATGACCATGGGCTTGGTGGGCTTGACCTGGACAATTGCCGCATCACCAGTCTTGATGAAGGTCGGGTTCTCCTCCTTTGTCTGTCCGGTTCTCGGGTCAAGTTTCTTCTTGAGCTCGATGAACGTGCACGCCGTCTGCGTGGTGTGGCAGTGGAAAACCGGGGTGTAGCCCACGGTAATGGCACTGGGGTGCTGGAGGACAACGATCTGGGCGGTGAACTCGTCTGCCACCGTCGGGGGAGCATCTGCCGGCCCGGTCACGTCTCCGCGGCGGAGATCACCCTTCGCAATACCACGCACGTTGAAACCGACGTTGTCACCCGGTAAAGCCTGGGGGATCTCCTCGTGGTGCATCTCGATTGATTTAACCTCACCTTCCTTGTTGGCCGGCATGAAGCTGACTTTCATGCCCTTCTTCATGATGCCGGTCTCCACGCGGCCGACGGGCACGGTCCCGATCCCGCTGATACTGTAAACGTCCTGGATGGGGAGGCGAAGGGGCTTGTCGATGGGTTTTTCAGGTTCCTTGAGAGTGTCCAGCGCCTCGAGGAGCGTGGGCCCCGTGTACCATGGGGTTTCCGGGCTCTTCTTCGAAATGTTTATCCCTGCAAGGGCACTCATGGGGATGAAAAGCGTCTCTGCAGGCTTGTAGCCGACCATCTGCATCAGGGCAGAGAGATCTTTCTTGACCTCCTCGAACCTCTTCTGGTCGTACTTCACTGCGTCCATCTTGTTGATGGCAACGATGAGCTGACTAATCCCGAGTGTCCGTGCAAGGAACACGTGCTCCTTTGTCTGTTCCATGACACCGTCAGGAGCAGCGACAACGAGGATCGCTGCGTCTGCCTGGGAGGCACCGGTGATCATGTTCTTGACGAAGTCCCTGTGACCGGGGCAATCGACAACCGTGAAGTAGAACTTGGGGGTATCGAACCGTTTGTGCGCGATATCGATGGTGATACCTCTCTCGCGCTCCTCTTTGAGGTTGTCCATAACCCAGGCGAATTCGAATGTGGCCTTGCCCTTGGCTTCGGCCTCCTTGCGGTAACCCTCGATGATGTGCGCGGGAACAGTCCCGGTCTCGAACATGAGCCTTCCGACCGTTGTGGACTTTCCATGGTCGATATGTCCGATGACCGCCAGATTCATGTGAGGCTTTTCTGCTGCCATGTCATTCCTCCGATAAAAATGAGCCTGTCAGAGTTCAGCCCATTTATTCGAGTATAAATTATTGGAAAGGGATACCTATTAATCATTTCGATTGAAGGGATTTGGAAGGATTTCCCGGAAAAAGGAGGGTATTATCGACAGAATCATATCGGTGGGAGGATAAAACCCCCTTCTGGACCATGAAGACACTGCAGATACACAAGGATACGGCCGGGAACCGCGCCAATGTTGACTGCGTATCAGGTGAAGTTTCAGTTTACCGTTACTGTGCTTTCTGTGAGCACTGCAAGGGTATCTGGGTGGGTCCCCGTCTCTATCCGGCACCACAGGAGAAGGTGCTCAAAGAGATGAAGAAGGGGACGGTTCCCGATGAGGCACTCCTGACTGCCCAGCTCCAGTTCAACCAGCTCGTACGGGACGGAGTCTCCATCGAGTGCGGAGATGAAAATAATACGGGGTTTATACCGCGTTATCGCATCTGATTTTAGTATTTATCCTCGTAAAGGAGAGATGACGGGATCATCTCTCTGATCTCGGCCTGGAGTTTTTCGAACTGGATATCCTCGAGCTGTTCGGAGAGGAGCCTGCCGCTCCATGCCCTCCTGTATACCCACTGGACGACCTTCTCGACGACATCAACAGCTGCCGCGGGCGTCCGTACAACGACGAGCTCGCGACCGATTTGGGGATGCCTCCCTCTCCTACCCCCGACAGAGATCATGTAGTGCTCTCCGGATGAACGCAGGAGGTTGAAGGGACAGGAACGTATGCATGTCCCGCACTGGACACACTTTGCGGGGTCGAGAACAGAGATGCCTTTCCTGATGGAGATTGCCCCCTCCTTGCAGTACTCAACGCAGGTCCCGCAGCCTGTACAGAGCCCGGGAGTGCGCAGGGGTGCGATACGACCCACGATACCGATCTCGTTGAGCATGGGGCTCGTGCAGGCATTGGGACATGCAGAGATGGCTATCCGTACCTTGACAGGCATCTCCTTTCCAAAAAGACGCTCATCGATCGCCTTTGCGAGGCTCACGGAATCGATATTTGCAAAGATACAGCGGGAGGTTCCCGGGCAGGCCGTCACGTTGACGACTTCATCCCTCTCCGAACCGACCGGCGTCCCGTTCCGGTCAAGTGCCCCTGCAATCTCATCGAGGTACGTATGATCGACACCCGGTATCTCGACCGTCTGACGTGTCGTGAGGTGGAGATGGGGAGCCCCGTATTTTTCTGCAATGGCCGCAAGCCCCCGCAGCATCTCCGGGGTGACCACACCTGCAGGAATGCGGGTGCGGATCGTGCAGTAGTGGGGGTTGCGCTCTGTGATGACACCACCGCGCATGTGGATGGCGATATCCCTGGGCATGAACTGTATTTCTCACCGGAAGGGAATAAATGCGCGCGTTATGCTACCCGAGGATGCAGAGCCCGGCAAGGATACACGCCCTCGTAATCTCGTTTGCGGCGCCGACCACGTCGCCATTGACTCCTCCAAAGAGACGGCAGGAGATTATCTGGAGGCAGAGGGGGCAGATGACCATTATTCCTGCGGCAGAGAGAAGTGCGGCAGGCGAAACGGGAAGAAAGACGAGCGGAAGGCAGAGGATTCCAGCAAGCACGGGAAAGTAAGGCCGCGATCGGGACTGGATCGTGGCATGCAGGCCATCCCTGAAAGGTTTTCCGAACGTGGAGAGGAACGCCATCGAGAACTTTGCCCCGACCTCTGCAACGATGAGAGCGACGGGGACAGAGGAGACACTGGCAAGCGATGAGAACGTAACAAGCGTGACCACTGTCGCAAGTGCAAGAGCACCAGTCCCGACCTGCCGGTCTGTGAGAGCAGAGATCCGCTTCTCGCGTCCGCCATGTGCCATCAGGCCATCCCCGAGGTCCGCGAGGCCATCCAGGTGGTTACACCCCGAGAGAATGAAGAGGAGACCTGTTCCGAGCGCTGCTGCGAGGAGGGGTGGCTGGATGAAGAACACCCCGGCAGCAGCAATCCCGCCGACAACATATCCTGCAAGGGGATACAGCCATGAACGCCCCGCGAATGCCTCAAACTCCCTCGTCCTCCCGAGAGGAAGGACTGTCGTGAACTGGAGGAGGGCGATGACGGAGTTCAGGCACATTCGCTGTAGAACCGTGATGTGCAGCCGGCAATCAGGCCAGCCACCGCATCGTCGAGGAACGGGCCCAGTGAGCGGAGAATGCCCGGTTTCTTCTGGTCGTACCGGGTGAACTCGAAACGGGCATATGTTCCTCCGATGCATTCTGCAATCGCCATCCCGATGATCTCATCCGAGAGGAGGAAGACAGGGTCGTCCTTGATCGGCGAGTCTTCTCTCTTCCAGAAGAGCTCGTCTTCGAGGAGAACGGCTGCAAGCATGAGCGAGGAGACATTGGGATCCTTCAAGGCGCGTTCGATCATGCTCCCGATCCGTGGCCGTGCCTCGGCAGGGGAGAGCCCGTGCGGGACATAGAGCTCCATCGCGGCATCGAGTATGTTCTCCATCTGGACGCCCTTCTCCTGCAGCCTGTGAATGATGTCAAACATGTGGTGCACCCAGGTCCTTATTTCGGTCCTTCGCGTCCTGGTCGGAAGGTTCCTTCCCGGCGGATGTCTGCGGGGCCGAACCCTTTCTGCAGCATTTATAGGGTTTTTCCCCATATGAGGTTACCCTTTCTCGAGGAGCCGTTACATTGATGGAAGAGTGGAGGCAACAGATGAAGGAGTCTCTGGTGCATGACGTTCCTATCCGACGATCTGTCCCTGCTGCCGGATAAGCCCCTCTTTGCAGGTGTCCTTGCCAACACGAAGCTCTCTCTCGTCCCCGGGATATCCGGTGCAGGCCCGACACCGGAAAAGACCCTTCTCACCCCCATACTCGATGCAGAACTTGTCTTCAGGGGACGGATAACGAGCATGCCCTCCCGGCCGGACACTCCGACAGGGTGTCCCACTCCCGCTTCCATCACCCGGGCGATGATGGAGATGTGCGGGATCGTCCCTCTCTTCATCAATGCGGGCCTCGTCCATCGCCCCACCGTTCCCTTTCTGGACGCCTGCGGTGATCCGGGAGAAGACCCCCGTTCAGCGGATGCAGTTCCCGGGGCTGTCAGACTATTCGATGCAGGCTGCGATATCGGTGCGCTGCTCTCGCGCCTCTGCGACCCCCTCGTCCTCGGGGAGTGCGTGCCCGGTGGCACGACCACGGCCCTCTGCGTGCTCCGGGCACTCGGGTACCCTGCCCGGGTCAGTTCCAGTTACGTGAACAATCCTGTCGGGATGAAGGAGATGGTCTGGGAAGAGGTCTCCCGGAGGATAGCCGGCAGAAAAGTCCTTTCACCGCTTGACATTGCCCGGTGGTGCGGGGACCCGATGATCCCCCTCTGTGCGGGGATCGGCAGGGGTTTTTCGGGCAGACTCGTCCTTGCCGGGGGAACCCAGATGCTTGCGGTTGCCGCGCTGATGAAAGCGCTCATGCTCCCCCTCCCCTCCATTGCGACAACAGTGTACGTGAAAGATGATACGTCCGCGAATTTTGCGGAGATTGCTGAACGAATCGGTGTCCGCGTCACCTACGTCGACCCGGACTTCGGTGACCTTGGGCATGCCGGCCTTGCCCGTTATTGTATCGGGGAGGTGAAGGAAGGGATGGGAGCGGGAGGGGCCATGTTCCTTGCCGCTATCATGGGGCATTCGCCGGATGAGATACGGAAAAAGATACTCGGGACGGTAAGCGCCTACTCGTAGCAGTATCGGGGGCATCGGGGGACCTCCCGTTGCCCTGATTCTCCCGGCAGTCCTGACGGAGAGATTTTCACGTTTCAGGCGCCACATGTGTAAAGAACAATGCTCCCCATATTCGTGGTCAACAATTTCGGGCAGTTCAACCACCTCATCCTGAGGATGTTGCGTGACCTTGGCATTGATGCACAGATGGTCAAAAATACCCTTCCGCCCGGGGAGGTCGCCGGCTCCTGCAGGGGGATAGTCCTCGGGGGTGGCCCTGACATCGGGAGAAGCGGGAATTGTCCCCTCTACCTCCGCCTTGGTCTTCCCGTCCTCGGGATCTGCCTTGGCCTCCACATCATTGCACGGGAGTTCGGCGGGAGCGTGGCACCCGGCAGAATGGGGGGTTATGGGCCGGTCGAGGTTGAAATTATCGAAAAGTCAGAGATACTCGAGGGATATCCTGAAAAAATCCACGTCTGGGCATCCCATGCCGACGAGGTGGCAGTTGTTCCTCCCGGCTTTTCCATCCTTGCGCGGTCAAGCATTTGCTCCCACGAGGCCATAGCCCACCCTGATAAGAAGATCTATGGATTGCAGTGGCACCCCGAGGTCAGCCACACGAGGGATGGCGAGAGGGTCTACCGGAACTTTGATGCGATCTGCAGGGAGCATGGAGCATGAAACCCGGGGCTTTCCAGGAAGAAGAGAGAGATCTTGCAGAAAAAATCGTACGGATCGGTTTTTCCTGCACCCGCTGCGGGGACTGCTGCAGGGAAGGCGGGGGCGACGATAACCTCGTGATGGTCTCACCGGCAGAGATCAGGGCTATAGCCGCTTTTTCTGGCCTCCCTGAAGGAGATATCGCAGAACCTTACCCGGAAAGTGTCAATCTTCCCGGCGATCGCATCGTCACGTTCGGCAGGGTTCTGCGGCGTGTCAGGGGCAGGTGTCCCTTTCTCTCCGGATCCTCGTGCACGGTATACCCCGCACGGCCCGCGATCTGCCGGACATACCCGTTCATGCTCGACGGAAGCGTGCTGCGCGTGTTTCCCTGCAGGGGACTGGGAAGGCCCATTTCCGGAAAGGAAGCCCTTAAAATCGCAGGAGACCTCATCAGAAGGAGGGCACAGGAGGAGGAGGAGGCAAGGCGCATCCGCTCTACGTTCGGAGATCTCCCCTCCGAACCGGGGAGGTTCGTCGTGGATGCGGAAGGGGTGTGCAGACAATGACCGGGACGCTGCGGATAGTCGGGACGGCGCACGTCTCTGCAAAGAGCGTCGACGAGGTCAGGTCTGCAATAGAGGAGTTCTCCCCTGACATCGTCGCCGTCGAGCTCGATCCTGCACGGTACGCCGCATTGAAAAAGCAGGCGCGCGATCCTTCTGTCACGGACGTCCTTGAGGCAAAGAACTTCACGCAGCTGCTGGTCCAGTGGATCCTCGCGTACCTGCAGAGGCGGATTGGACTGGACATGGGTGTCGAACCCGGTGCCGAGATGAGAGCTGCAATCGAGGAGGCAGAGGCAAAGAACATCCCTGTTGCACTCATCGACAGGGATATCGGGATCACCTTGCGCAGGTTCTGGAAATCGCTCTCGTTTCCCGAGAAGGTGAAACTTTTCTATGCACTTGTCCTTTCCCTTTCCACTGTCGATTCGGGGGATATCGACGTCGAGGAACTGAAGAGAGAGGACATGGTCAGTATGGCCCTTGAGGAGTTCCGCAAGTTCTCTCCCAACGGTGCGCGTGCCCTCATTGATGAACGGGATTCGTACCTTGCCTGCAATCTCTCGGTCCTGATGGAGAGGCACTCCCGGGTGCTTGCAGTCCTCGGTGCCGGTCACGTTGCCGGTGTCCAGAGGCATCTTGCCGCCCCCGGGGAGATCCCACCCGTGCACGAGCTGGAAAAAGATATCAGGTCGCGACCATGGGGGACCATCTTTGGTGCCGGCGTGACAGCTCTCTTTCTCCTGCTCGTTCTTGCCATTGTCTTTTCCGGGGTGGGGACAGAGGTCCTTATCTCTGCCCTCTTTTACTGGGTCATCCTCCACGGGATCCTGACGGCTGTCTTTACCCTTGCGGCAAGGGGGCACCCTCTCTCTGCGCTCACGGGGTTTGGGGTCTCCTGGTTTACTGCCTTGAATCCTCTCATTGCAGCCGGATGGTTTGCAGCGATCGTGGAAGCAAAGATACGCAAGCCCACTCCTGCAGATTTCCGCAGGATCTTCGAGGCAGAGAGCTTCTCCGCCATGTCACGGATTCCGCTCTTCCGGGTCGTTCTCGTTGCTGCACTTGCCAATCTGGGGAGTACCCTTGGGACAGTCCTCTACTTCATCTTCATCTTTCCGATCCTCGGGATTGACCCGGTGGTCCTGATCTCGGAAGGGTTCGCAAACATGGGGAAGTGTCTTGCCGGTCTCCTCCCCGGTTAGCGAAGAAAAATGTTGTCTTCCCGGCCGGGGGAAAGGTATTATTGGGGTTCCCTGAAATCCTTCCCTTGTATGCACAGGATGGTCAAGATCGGCAGGTTCGGGGTTATCCTCCTTGCTGTCCTCGTCCTCGCCGTCCCGGCTTTGGGTGGTTGCGGAATCATCCCGGCTGGAGAATGGCTCTTCATCGGCGAGGAAGGCCTTGATATCACAGGCACGGGTGTGACAGCAGGGTCACAGATTGCCTATTATGGGCCGGGCGGCAGCATATCCAGCGTTCCCGCTGCCATGGTAACGGTCGCAGATCCCGCTTCATTTTACGTATCGCCATCGGTCTTTTCCGGGAAAACAGGTCCATGGTTCCTTCTCCCGGGAAACAGCCTGGTCTTCTACGTCGGGGATCCGACCCTCCAGGTGCGGATCGTTGATCATACATCCGGTTTTTCGGTCAGCAGGGATGCTTCATGGATTCCCAAGGGAGACGCCGTGGGTTTTCGGATAGATACAAACCTCTGGGTATTCTCCCGGCGCCCCGGATGCACCGGCGTCCCCCTCACGATAGAGATTACCGGACCCGGAGGCCTGTCCCTGTCATCCCTTGACGGATACTCTTTGAAGGACGTGGTGGTCTCATCACCCACGTTCGAGACCGGGCCGGTCTGGCAGACGGGTTCAGGCGATTTTCCCATCGGGGAATATATGGTCTCTGTTCGCTGCGAGGAGAACGGGATGCATGACAATTACCCTCTCGCAGGTAAGACAGAGAGTGAAACGGTGCAATTCCTCCTCCAGAGAGTCAATCCCCTGATAGTGACAGTGACAACACCTGGGGCGGTTCCCGTCACTATGCCATCTGCGACTGTATCGCAACAGGAGACGACGCCTCTTTCGACCGGGACGACAGCGGAGACGACGCTGGCAACGACTATTCCGGAGACTGCGGAGACAGAACCGGTCCCGGTCTCTCCGACACCGACCCGGGCTGCCGGCATGGTTCCGGCAACCCTCTTCCTTGCATTCTGCGTCATACTGGCAGCATGGACGCACAGGTATGCAGGTGCAGGAGGTCCCTGATGGGGCCGGGGTGAGAAGAGTCACTTTTTTTTCCTGCGGGACCGATGGGATTTCCATGAACGTCGGCACAACAATCATCAAGTCACGTCACAGCGTGCGGAAGTACAAGCCGGCCCCCGTCGAAGAGAACGTGATCCGCGATGCGCTCGAGTGCGCCCGCCAGGCTCCGACTGCGATGAACCTGCAGCCATGGCTCTTTGGGGTTATTCGGGAGAGATCCCTCCTCCAGAAGATCGCGGAGAAAACAGACCACGGGAAGTTCATTGCCGATGCAGCGGTCTGCTTTGCGGTATTCGGCGAGAAGAAAGCCAAGTATTACCTCGAGGACTGCTGCGCGGCAACCGAGAACCTCATCCTCGGCCTCTGGTCCCATGGAGTCGGGAGTTGCTGGGTGGCCGGCGATAAAAAACCGTATGCGGATGATATACGGAAGCTCCTCTCCGTGCCTGACAGGTACACCCTTGTCTCTCTCGTGCCCGCGGGGTATCCTGCAGAGGTCAGTCTCCAGAAGAAAAAGATTCTCGACGATGTGTCCTTTTCTGACACCTACAGCGAGGACTGACTCCCCGCATCGGACACCAAGCGGGGGAGGAGCATGACGTTACCCGGCGGGAGCAGGATGCAGGAGAGAGGGGGCGCCCTGCAGGCAGGCAGGAGGAAAACGATCCTCCAGGTGGCGCTCGATATCACGGAGCTTTGCAGGGCCGTCCAGATTGCATCAGAGGCCGTCGCGGGGGGTGCTGACTGGATCGAGGCAGGGACTCCCCTTATCAAGAGCGAGGGGATGGAGGCGGTCAGGGCTCTCCGCGCTGCATTTCCCGGTCACGAGATCGTTGCTGACATGAAGATCGCCGATACGGGAGCACTCGAGGTGGAGATGGCAGCAAAAGCCGGGGCGTCTGTTGTCTGTATCCTTGCCGCTGCCGATGACACAGTCATCGCAGAGGCCGTGCGTGCTGCACATCTCTACGGAGTCAGGCTGATGGGAGATCTCATCAACGTCTCCGATCCCGTCGCAAGGGCCCGCGAGCTGGAACGGATGGGCGTGCACATCGTCAACGCCCATGTCGGCATCGACCAGCAGATGAGCGGGAAGGGCCCACTCGATACACTCACGGCGATTCGCAGCGTTATCTCCCTCCCGCTTGCAGCAGCAGGAGGACTCGATGCAGGGACTGCACCGCAGGCGGCCACTGCCGGGGCAGACATCGTGATTGTCGGAAGTGCAATCACAAAGTCGGCAGATGTGACACGAGCCGCAAGAGACGTCCGTGCAGCTCTTGACAATCCCCTCCTGCAGAAGCCGGAGAGACCCTCGCCTGACCTGGCCATCCGTGACATTCTCTGTTCCGTCTCAACACCCAACGTATCGGATGCCATGCACAGGAAAGGGGCCATGACCGGGATCGTCCCTCTCTGCGGCGATGCCCGGATGGTAGGCCGCGCCGTGACCGTCCAGGGGTTTGCAGGGGACTGGGCAAAGCCCGTTGAAGCGATCGATATCGCGGAGCCCGGGGATGTTCTCGTGATAAGCAACAATGGCGCAACGAACGTTGCGTGCTGGGGCGAACTTGCCACGATGAGTGCGATGGAACGCGGACTCGCTGGTGTTGTCATCGACGGTGCGGTACGGGATATCGACGATATTCGCCGCCTTGGCTTCCCTGTGTTTGCCCGGGCAGTGACTCCCAACGCCGGGGAACCGAAAGGATTCGGGGAGATCAACGCGGAGGTGCAGTGCGGGGGCCAGACTGTCCGGCCCGGGGACTGGATAGCCGGGGACGCAAGCGGCGTCGTTGTCATACCGCGCGAACGGGCGGCAGAGATCTCCCGGAGGGCACGCGAGGTGAAGAAGACAGAGGAGAGGATACGCGAGGAGATCCGGAGGGGGAGCACCCTCTCCCGGGTATCGGATCTCATCAGGTGGGAGAAAAAGTGAGTGTGCGGTTACTGGAAGAGTGAGCTTTCGATGAGTGTGGCTCCACCCTTCTGGATCGCCGCAATTGCCGACTCGACGTTGTCGACGCGCAGGATGAGGACTGCACCCTCTTTTCCCGAGTATGCGTAGGCATATTCGATGTTGATTCCACCCTGCCCGAGTATCCTTGCTATCTCGTAGAGACCACCGGGTTCGTCCTTCATCCGGACCGCTATCACGTCGGTGAAGGCAACGTTGAATCCCATGCCTGTCAGCTTCTCGTGCGCCTTCTGGGGCCTGTCCACAAGTGCCCGAACAACACCAAACCCCTCTGCCTCGGCGATGGAGAAGGCGAGAATGTTTATCTTTTCTTCCTGGAGTGCTCGTGCTATTGCCGCAAGCCTTCCGGGTTTGTTCTCGGAAAAGACCGATATCTGCTTGATGATAAACCTGCTGATGCCCATGTCAGATCTTCCTCCTGTCGATTACCCTCTTTGCTTTTCCCTCGAAACGGGGGAGCGAACCAGGCTCGACCAGCTCGACGTTCACACTGACATTGAGAATGCTGCGCAGCCTGTGCTCCACCTTTCTCCTGATACCCATCAGATCCGTGATCTTGTCAGAGAACGCCTCCGGAGCGACTTCCACCTGGACGAGCATGTCATCGAGTGCCCCCTTCCTGTCCACGATGATCTGAAAGTGCTTCCCTACCTCGGGAATTGTCATGAGGGCGTACTCGATCTGTGACGGGAAGACGTTGATCCCGCGGATGATCAGCATGTCGTCCACCCTTCCGGTAATTCGCTGGACACGGGGATGCGTCCTGCCACACGGGCAGACGTCCTCCTCGACCGAGCTGATGTCTCCAATCCTGTACCTGACCAGGGGGAGGGCCTCCTTCTGGAGCATGGTGATGACCATCTCGCCGCGTTCCCCGGGCGGGAGCGGCTCCCCCGTTTCCGGATCGAGGATCTCGACGTACGCAAGGTCTCCCCAGACATGGAACCCTTTCTGTTCGGTGCACTCGCAGAACATCGGGCCGGAGAGCTCGCTCGTCCCGTAAATGTCATACGCCTTGATCCCGAGCCAGTCCTGTATCCGCTGGCGCATGTTTTCAGACCATGGTTCGGCACCAAGGATTCCTACCCGCAACTTCGTGTCCTTCCTGATACTGACACCCATCTTCTCCGCGACTTCCCCGATGTGCAGGAGGTACGACGGCGTGCATGCAATGGCGGTGGCCCCAAGGTCCTGCATCAGCTCGATCTGGCGTTCGGTGTTTCCCACGCTCGTGGGAAGCACCGTTGCCCCGATGCGCTCAGCCCCGTAGTGGAGGCCGAGTCCGCCGGTGAACAGCCCATACCCGTAGCTCACCTGGATAACATCTCCCCTCCCCAGCCCGCACGAGACAAGTGCCCGCGCGAGAGAGACAGTCCAGTTTTCAAGGTCCCTCTCCGTGTAACCGACCACCGTTGGTTTCCCCGTGGTCCCCGAGGAGACATGGTACCTGACCAGGTCCTCCTGCGATGCGAGGAAGAGCCTGTCGGGATAGTTGTCCCGGAGATCCTTTTTATACATGAAGGGGAGTTTCCGGATATCGTCGAGGCCCCGGATGTCGTCCGGGTGGACCCTTGCTTCCTCCATGCGCCGGTGGTAGAACGGTGAGAAGCTGTAGAGCCGGTACACGAGTGTCTTGAGGAGAGTATACTGGAGCTTCTTCAGATCGGGGAGAGGCATCTCCTCGATCCGTGGATCCCATGCGCGCGTCACGTGGAATCACCCCTCCTGTCCACAACGCGTTTTGCTTTTCCCTCGAACCGTGGCAGGGACCCGGGTTCCACCAGTCGCACCGTGGTCCGGAGTTCGAGGGCGTCACGCAGTTCTTTGACAACCTTCTTCTGGATTCTCGCAAGATCCTGGAGTTCTCCGGAGAAGTATTCCTTGTTGATCTCCACGTCGATGGTCATCTCGTCGAGGTGGTTGACCCTGTCCACGTAGACCATGAACTGGTTTCCCACCTCCGGGATGCCAAGGAGCACATGTTCGATCTGGGATGGAAACACGTTGATCCCCCTGATAACAAGCATATCATCACTCCTCCCCATTATACGTGCGATCTTCTGCCCGCGTCCGCACGCACAACCATCACCATGGAGCATCGTGATGTCTCCCGTCCGGTACCTGATAAGTGGCATGGCCTCCTTGACGAGCGGGGTAACGACCATCTCCCCGCGTTCTCCCTCTCCCAGAACCTCCCCTGTGGAGGGATCGATGATCTCCACGAGGTAGCAGTCATGCCAGATGTGAAGTCCGTCCCTTTCCCCGCACTCGAATGCGACACCCGGCCCGAACAGCTCGGAGAGTCCATACGAGTCGTATGCTGTAACACCGAGTTTGTTTTCAAGTTCCCTGCGCATGGAGTCAGACCAGGGCTCAGCACCAAAGAGGCCTGTCCGGAGGGAGTCGAGGTGGGCATCCATCTCTTCGGCAATTTCTGCAAGGTGGAGGGCATAGCTGGGGGTGCAGTGTATCGCAGTGACACCAAAGTCCTGGATCATTTCTATCTGCCTCCGGGTATTGCCGGTGGCACTGGGAATCACTGTCATTCCTATGAGTTCTGCACCGTAGTGGAAGCCAAGCCCACCCGTGAACATCCCGTAGTTGACCATGTTCTGGAAGATATCATGGTCAGAGAGCCCGACCATGGTCATGTTCCGTGCAATCAGGCCGGCCCACGTGCGGAGATCCTTCCTCGTGTAACCGACCACAGTTGGTTTTCCTGTTGTCCCTGACGTCGTGTGAATCCGGATGACTTCGTGGATGGGGACGGCAAAAAAACCAAAAGGATACCCGTCGCGGAGATCCTGCTTCCGGGTAAAGGGGAGTTTCCGGACATCATCGAGGGTTTTTATATCCCCCGGTCTGATCCCGGCTTCCCTGAACTTTTTCCTGTAGAACTCCACGTTCTGGACCTGGACCAGGGTCTTTTTGAGACGCTTCAACTGGAGTTTTTCCAGGTCTCTCCTGGGAAGTGTCTCGAGTTTCTCGTCCCAGAACATGACAGTCACCGGTCCTCCCGGAATAGTTTTCCTTCTTTTCTCTCCATATTTTCTCACCGTTTACGATCAAATATTCCTCATTTTCTGCAAATAAGAGGATTCAGTGGCAGATTCAAGCGATATATCATATAACCTTGTGCCGGCAAGGGAAAAATATTGCCAGGTCATGACATGGCAATAGCGAACTGGAACTCGCACCTTAAAGATACCCCTCACAACCTGAAAAACGATGCATTGATGTATCCACGACCGGTAAAAGAGTAGGATAGGCAGCCTCGTAATGTGTCTGGCAAAAAAGAGTAGAGTATCCTTATGACTGTTCCCTGGTACCTTGTCTCAGGGTTCGGGGCCCATATCAAGGCAACTCCCCGGGTTCTGATTGTTCAGAAACATGGCCGCACCGAGGAGATACCGCTCTCTTCAATGAAACACCTCCTCATCATGGGGGGCCACACCATTCATACCTCGGCAATCTCCCGCCTCCTTGCTGCAGGGTCTTCAGTCTCCCTCTTCGAGGCCGATGGTGAACCACTGGGTTCCTTCCGGCCCTTCGGCTTTCATTATGACGAGGTTGTCCGCGAGGCACAACTGCGCACCTTTCCCCATTCTCCGGCACTTGCGATAGCGAAGGGGAGTTCCCAGGCCCGGATTCTCTCTCTGGTCAGGTTGCAGGAGAATATGGACCATCCTCTCTTTTACGAAGGAGAGCTCGAGATACTCGAGAAAAGCCTTGCAGAACTTGAGTACCTCGTCCGGCTTGAAGAGATAAGGAGGGTGCACCGGCTCATATCCGACATGTACTACGAGATTCTTGCACGGACAGTACCTCCGGACCTCGGCTTCCGCCGGAGGACCAGGAGACCCCATACAGACGTTGTCAACACCATGCTCTCCTTTGGATACGGGCTCCTCTTTGGAAATGTGCGTGTTGCAATTATCGGGGCACACCTCGATCCGGATATCGGTTATCTCTTCCGGGGAGCAGCCGGGCTCGTCAATGATCTCTGCGATCCTTTCCGGCCTGTGATGGTTGATAATCCTGTCTGTGCACTTGCAAGAGAGGAGCTCTCTTCAGACCTTTTTGAATGCAGCCAGGATCGGTGTATCCTCTCGGACGAACTGGTGCAGACCCTTATCAGGCGACTGGCGCAAACAATCCGTCAGGATACAATCGATATGCACATTTCTGCCCTGAAGGACTCCCTGATGAAAAAAACTGATTTTATCGTCCACATTCCCGAGCCGGCGTCACTCGGCCGGGCGGACGACCGAAAAGTCCGGGAATGACCTGAAGGGTATCTCGCAGATCTCCATCTCCCTGATGTGGGCCCGTGGACACCCGTAGATCATGGATGCAAACTTGTCGAGGGTCAATGTATCCCCGCTTGCAGTGATCCTGACGGACCCATCCGGGAGGTTCATCACTTCTCCCCTGATGCAGAGTTTTCCGGCGATTTGACGCACACAGTTCCGGAGGCCGACTCTCTGAACTCTCCCCGTCAGGCGAATCTCTATCGTCTTCATTCCGCCCATCTCCTCCCGGGATACCGCACGCAAGATCTCTCGTGTATCTGCCACGCGATCTGTTATCTGTATTTCCATCCGCAGCGACATGTATTATATAGCATCATATGGTTTATATTTGGAATATACAGGTTTCCGGTTGAGGGATACATCGCTCTACCTGCGAACGAGATCCATTAATTCTTCGTAGAACTGCTGCGCTTTCTTTTCTGCAACAGACTCCACCATAACCCGGACGAGGGGTTCTGTACCGGAGGGGCGGATGAGGGCCCAGGAATCATCCCTGTTAATCCTTATTCCATCCGTAAGATCCAGGTTCTCTCCGGAGTAGCAGTCCACGAGACGGGAAACGAGACCATGAGGGTCTTTTTCCCTGAATTTATCCTTGATCAGGGTGAAATGGGGCAGTTCGCTGATTAGAGAGGAGAGCGATCTGCCGGTCTCTGCGAGGAGGCTGACCATGGTCGCTGCAGTCATCCCCCCATCCCTGCAGTGCTGGTGAGCGGGGAATATCAGTCCGCCGTTTCCCTCTCCGCCGAAGATGACAGGGATACCTTGTGCCGAGAGGGCAATCATGGTGCGTGCCACGTAAATGCTCCCGACAGGCGTGTAAACGACCCTGCACCCATGCCTCTCTGCGATGACTTCTATCAGCCGGGAAGTGCTGACGGGGGTCACAATGACTCCTTTCTTCCCGCGGCAGACATGATCAGCAATGAGGCCGAACTCTGCGTTCTCCTCGATGAAATTGCCTTTCTCGTCGACAAAGACGGCCCGGTCTGCATCTCCGTCGTGGGCGACCCCAAAAGCTGCCCCCGTGGCCGTGACAAGTTCAGAGAGGGGCATCAGCCCATCAGGAGATGGTTCGGGAAGTCTCCCCGGGAATGTCCCGTCCATCTGGGAGTTGATGGAAAGGACCCTGCATCCCATCCGGCCGAGTATCTCCGGAGTTGTCATCGATGCAGCACCGCAGCCCGGGTCTGCGACAACTGTCATGCCTCTGCCGATTCCGGGAGGAAATGCATTGACGATGGAATCCACGTACTCCTGCATGAGTGCGGGCGCGGCGCGTTCCCGTCCCACCTTCTCCCAGGAGACAATCGACGATGTTTCTTCGAATATATGACGTTCGAGCGCGATGCTCTCCTCATCGCCCATCTCAGTCCCGTCTGGTTCCACGACCTTGATGCCATTGTATTCCGGGGGATTGTGGGATGCTGTCACCACGGCTCCTGCATCGAAATGAGATCTTACAAGGAACTGGAGTGCAGGCGTCGGAAGAATACCACAGTCAACCACGTCACACCCGGCAGAGAGGAGACCTGCCTTCAGGGCACTGGCGAGTGCAGGACCGGAAGTTCGCGTGTCCCGCCCCACGGCAACTGTTCCCTGCCTCATGGTTCCGAGGGCCAGACCAATTTTGAGTGCTAGCTGCGGTGTCATCTCTGTCCCGGCGATACCCCTGACGCCGTTCGTCCCAAAAAGTTTCTTCTCGATTTTTTTCAGGGACATGTATCTACCGTCCTGCTGATAGGGCCGTCTCCAGGCTTCTGCTTATCCCGTCGCGAATCCGCAGGAATGCCGACAGGACTTCCTCGGGTAATGGACCACCGACAGCAAAGAGTACCTTATCCTCCCCTCCAAAAAAGAGTCCCCTGTGGAGGTGTATCCGGATGATGAGAGAGTCCGCCCCCCCTCCTGCAGCATTCCTTGACATATCGTTAATCATGGGAGAAAAACGGTCATAAAACTCTCTCCTCTCGGATGGCGACAAAAGAGAGGTGCCTGCCGGCAGGATCCCCGTCATGGTGGAGAGACCGGATTTTCCCATATCTTTTGAGAGCCAGCCGGCGGGGAAATAGTCAGGGAACCTGTCGAGGTGATTTACGATCTCATCGGCGCCGGGATTTTCAAGGATGACGTTTTCTGCGGACATTTTCGTCCCCATCGCGACTTTTGGCAGGGGGAGTGACTTGAATCCCTCCACGATGGCAAATGAAACACCCGAGAAACATAAAATATCGAGCACTTCCCCGAGGGAAACGGTATCCACGGCAAAAACGGTCTTTTCAGAATCAATTCCTGCGGAAACCATGGCCCCCGCCTCGAGAAAGAGGGTCGTATCTTTCCCCTCGGGAAGAAAAAACAGGTGATGCCCAAGATGCTTGACGACAGCGACCCTGCCCTTTTTCAAGAGTAAGGGGATGAGACTGCGGATGAGGGTGGTCTTTCCGGAACCTGATGTCCCGCAGATGTGAATCACCTTCACGCGAGACCGTCCCCCCCATCGTCATCGAGATCTCCCAGCGGACGGGGAGCACCGCCCTCCTCCCCCCTCCCCGGAACGTGCTGGACGGGAATCTCTTCATTCTTGCTCTCCCCTGGCTCTCCCCCTGAGAAATCCGGGCTCTCCTCCTGCAGGCGGGAATTGAGAATGTTTGCCGCGGCCTTTCCCACGCTCCTCATCACTTCCGTGATTCGGTCCTCAATTTCTATCTCCTCGTCGATCTCAAGGGTGGTCCGCTCCACCTCGAGGAGAAATCGTGCAACCTCGCTGGATTCAAAGAGGAGATCATCGAGCTCCTCGCTGGTAAAAAAGCCACACAGTGCCCCGTAGAAGAACGTTGCACCAGATTTGTACACTTTCTTCTTGAAGGAATTGCGGGCCTGGTTCACTGCCTGCGGGGTATAGGGTTCCCGCATGAAGGGCACGAGTCTGGGGAGGTTCTGCCCGATGAAGGTCATCTCGGCACCGCTTCGTGTACGAAAGTCGGTGCAGAGACGGGCAATAGCCCATTCCCTCGCTGTAATGTAGGTCCTTTTCCGGAGAAACTGGTTCACCTTGTGATACGTCGCCCCGTCAACTTTCTTGAACTTCCGGTACTTGTTTACGTCATCCTGATTGTAGCGCGTGCGCATATACTGTCTCTCCCTCCCTCAATCACAGGTTTCGTACCAAAAACACATATCCCGGGTTCCATTGAAAGAGCCTGCAGCATCGAGATTCGTCGTCGTTCTTATGAACCAGATAATGCGTGTTCTCATGCTGCCTGCTTCTGTATCGATCAGACTCGTGAATTGTACCGGGCATGTCAGATAGCATGCGTCTTCTAAATATATAGCATTATATGGTTTATTCAAAAGCTGGCCAGGTCTCTTCATCAGGCATCAGGCCGGTTTTTTTCGTTTATTCTAGAAAAAAATAGTCATTTTTAAAGATCCCGCCCGGCATAAGGAGATTTCATGTCCGGTAGATCGTTTGGGATCTCGAGGAGGAATATTCCATCAATGCCCCGGGGGCCAGGACATGCCCCCGCCAAAAAGAGGAAAGTGCAGGCCTGCCGGTTCGGGCGGACGAGGGAGAGTTCGACGAGTTCGCCTTCAGCTGCCAGGCGTTCCCGGGATAAGATCTCGCCAAGGCACCCGTGCTGCCCTTTCAAGGTCAGATCATAGAGGTTACCCCATTTGCCGGTTCCGGGGGAATCCATCATTCCAAAATAAGTCTTTGCAGATGTATTGAGAAAAAGAACCTCGCCGGCAGGTGAAACCTCAATGTAAATACCCGGTAGTGCATTGGCGAGCATGTGGCGGACACCATCGCATCTCTCTTCCCGGATGGTGATCCTGTCTTTTCCACTCGAAGCAAAAGAATGAGCAAACACAAGTGGCTTTCCCCCGAATTCGCCCCATGAAAATGATACCGGAAGCGGCAGGTTCTGCCCGTTTTTTCTCCTCACGACGAGGTGAAGTGACATCTTTCCGTGGGATTTGAGCCTTTCCACGAAGAGTGCCCATTCTGCGAGGGAAAAAAAGGGGTCGAGATCCCCTATATGGAGAAGGCAGATCTCTCCGGGGGAATACCCGAGCACCTCGCACCCTGTCGTGTTTGCAAAAACAATTCTCCCATGGACATCAATCCAGAATATGGGAATGCCTGCCTTCTCGACAGAATCTCGTGTTATCTGGAGAATTCTCTCCCTGCGATATCTCTCCACTGCGAGGCGTATCTTGTGGACGAGCTCGACGAACTGCGCGCGGGGATCACCTCCTTTCTGAAGGTAAAAATCTGCTCCGCTGTTGAGGGCTTCTATAACGACATGTTCCCTTCCCCTGCCGGTAAATATGATGAACGGTGTTTCTATCCCGAGTTTTCTCGTGGTCTTCAGGAAGGAGATACCATCCATCCCCGGCATCTCGTAGTCCGAGACGATCACGTCATACGTATGGTCCCTCAGTATCTCCAGTGCTTGCTCCGCGGAAAAACAGGTGTCGACCTTGATCTCCTGAGTCTTTTCGAGGTAGAGCTTCGAGACGTCCAGGAGAGCCGGCTCATCATCCACGAAAAGGACAGTTATCATGGGGAAAAATGCCATCCTGGCAACCGATCAAGAAACAGGCCGGACATGCCATAAAATTTTTAAGAAAGCATTCCTTTTATATTTTTATACGGGCTTGGTGCTTTTTATTTTTAAATTGCTCTCTCTCCTGGTTTTTTTCATCACCCTGAAACCTGCACCGCCGGGATTGATCGGCAATGTCTCTCTCGCAGGCGAAAAGGTCTCCGGGCAGATGCAGGCCGGATAAGACTGCTGATGGGATCATCCCCAAAATATAGCAGCATAGAGTTTATAATTTCCATTTCACGGCAGGTATGTTCACGAATCGATCGAGTGGGATGTATTTCGTCCCCTATTTGAGGGTCTCTACCATAACAAAACCCGCAAGGGAGGCCGGCTCGAGCCGTCGATCCCATCGTGATGATCACATTATTGGTACTCCAGGCGCTCTACAATCTCTCCGATCCTGAACTGGAGCGCCAGGTAACAGACCGCAGCTCTTTTCGGAAATTCATTGGATTCACTGCCGAAATACCTGATTTCTTGACAGCCTGGCTCTTTTTGGAGCGTCTTATTGAATCAGGGAAGTACGAGGGAGTCTGGAATACATTTCAAGCCCAACTCGATCTCAAAGGCCTCAAGATAAACCGAGGAGTCATCCAGGATGCAACGATCATCACTGCTGATCCCGGGGCCACCTCATCAGGGGCATCAGGAGGAAAAGAAGGGAAAACCCGGAGATGCAGGGATGGTACCTGGACAAAAAGAGGAGAGAGACCCTATTCTGGATACAGGCTTCATGCCCTTATTGATAAAGAAAGTCACCTGATCCGACGTGCCGGGACAACCACTGCATCGGTTCATGTTAACCAGGTGGATCTCTCAATGCCGGGTGAGACAGTGTATCGGGATAAGGGGTATTTCGGAGTGAAACCCCGGGCATCAATCGACAAAACCATGAAACGAGCGGTCCGGGGCCGCTCCCTCACCATCAGGGAAAAACGCAGGAATCGCGCAATCAGCAGGGTCAGGAGAGTGATTGAACGTACATTTGCTGTTATAAAGCGAACTTTCAATGGAGGGCATGTCCTGGTCACGACTGTTGAGAGAGTGCACATCAAAAACTTATTTTCATCATTTTCGTTCAATTGAGTCCAGTTGAGTACGCTCAAACGGC
>CAYSII010000002.1:0-157723 GCA_964431125.1 uncultured Methanolinea sp.
TACTTAGATATATAGTTAATGTATTGTTGTTAACTTCGTGCAACAGCCTCAATAGTAATGAGTTATCCCATCTCACAAGCATTTCGGTAATCAGAGAAGAGAACCAGTGGGGCCGCCGCGGGGGCGCCCCGTCGGGGGCGGCGGCGTCTATCCTAATCGGAGTGTGGGGTGAAGTCCCCCTTCTGCACTATCCAATTTGTTCAAGATGGTATTGAGGAGCTAATAAGAACGTGATTCAATCGAGATTTGAATTGCAATTGATGTAAGCCCATGGAGTCCCATGTATTCATGGCGAAATCGTCGATATAACCAGGGACTGGTATACCGTACGAGGATGAATCTCAATATAGCTTCAAGTCCCTGAGTGGTCCATCGCATCCATTTGTGCTTTACCCGTTTCGATATCTCACCCATCAACCGTTCAATCATGTTGGAGTTCCAGGGAACATCAATGCCGAATAAAGATAATCGGGCGAATGTTACCAGTGTATTTGAATAGGTATTGATCCCAAACTCCTCACTTATTAGGGATTATATCAAGTTCGAGTTTCTCTGCGATATTCTTCACCTTCTTTGGCACCTCGGTAATCCATCTATTCTGGTCGGTGGAAACAGCATACACCTTTGACAATAGCAGGAGGAGGCCATGGGGAGAGAGGTGTGCGGAGAGTCCTGCCTGCTTGATCCGGTTCAGGATCTGACAGTACAGATAGAGGCAGAGAAACCCGATGAACAAATGCCCAAAGACCGCGGTAGAATCCCGAAGATAGAGTTTATCTGCCTGGATCAGGTCTTTAAATGCGGCAAAATGGTTCTCCACCAGGTTTCTGGATTTATACAATTCGTAGATCTCCTGTGGCTCCGCTACAATTGACGAGAGGATAAGGATCCGTCCAGCCCTCTTCAACCGCTGATTCAGTGTCTCGCGATCGATCTCTCCCTCCTCGAACAGGTGGTACAGCGTCTTTTGCTCTTCCACCACCAGATCAGCATCTTCGAAAAGATAGAGCGTCAGTCCCTCAACCTCTCGTTTTCCGGCATGGATCAGCCGCTTGTGGTAAAAGAAATGATCGGTGAGGTGTATTCGGGTTAAATACCTGGTGCTATTGCGACGCTGGGGAAGAATGAAGGGAATCTTCTCCTCGATCAGGAGTTTCTCGTTCTGGTCCGAGACAAAACCCCGGTCGAGAATGAGCGTGATCCGTGACGTATTGATCTCCTGTATTGACCGGATAAGAGTGGCAACATCCCTGATTGAGCCAGGAAGAGCCCGGATCATCACCGGAAGTCCGGTATCCATCGCACTGAAGAGCGCAATATTGACCTGTGGCAGCCAAACATTTTCGGCATTGTACCCAAACTCTGCAAGATTCACAGTCTCAGAATGGGAGAAGACAAACGAGAGGTCGTAAACCAGTTGCCGGGCCTGCGATGAGAGATACTGAAACACCGCCTGCTGGCCAGCGCGATCACCACCAACGGCGGTAAGCACCCGGGAGAGTGTACGGGGGTCGCAGTTAGCCGAGATATCAAGGACATTGTCAAGTTTCTCCCAGGCATCACCGACCCGTGAGAGGGGGATGTACCCTGAGATCCGGGTAAATGTAAGCGCGATGATCTCCTGCCAGCATGAGGGAAATGCATTTCGGAGAACCGGGAGCAGGTCGCGAAACTCCTCTGCAAGCAATACAGCATTTCCATATTCATGGACGCTCCGGGGGAGTTCCACAACCCGGCGTTCTCGAGTCCCCTTGGGAATGAGACCATGCTCTTTCGTGAGACGACCAATATAGGTGCTCACTTTTTTGGGTGATTTGGTCGCCTTGTTGTAGACGCTGGTCGACCGATACACGTACGGTTTGTTCTGGATATATTTGATCTCCAGGCACTTCTCACCCTTTTTTCGCTGCTCTTCCAACCATGTCCGGACCCATTCTTCCATATGATATAATATTAGGGATTATACTATATAGATCTTTTGGTTTAAAGTGAAGTATTGGAAAAATAGCGGAATATTTGAAGATTATAGTCCCTAAATCAAGCGGAGATCAGGCTCGATTATTTTGTGTTAGACCATGTTTTTCGAAATCGTCAGATATATTCACTCTCGATCATCCAGAGCAGGAACTGTTTCAAAATCCGGATGTAATCGTACTGAGTATTCTGCTTGAAGGGTCTGCCCCGTGTATGTATCCCGGTACGCATCCCCTCAATCCCGGCGTAGACATCAGCCATCCGAAGTTCACTGAAAGGGGGCAGAAATCTCCGCCAGCCGATGAGGGTAAATGCAATCTTGTTTGCCCGGCCGGTGCTGATTCCAGCCGATCCTCGATTCTCCGCAAGAAATTTCCTTAAAAGAGATTCATCCCGGCGATCTATCCGGGCGGTTGCAAGTGCCTGGATGATTACGGTGTCGCCATATTCTGATTTGATACACCCAAAATGCTCTCGCTGAGTCACAGATGTGGAAGGCATCATAAAAAGAAGTCGAGTGCATGAGTATATAAAAGCCAGCGGGGGAACTGAACTTGGTGCTGGAAAGCCGCCAGGGGGACTTGAACCCCCGACCTGCTGATTACGAATCAGCCGCTATACCGCTAAGCCATGGCGGCACGATATCTCAGGTTATATCGCTGTGCTGAAATATGAAAGTTCGGAAAGATGGGACAGGAAACAACACGTGTCCCGGCACACGGGTGACCGAACCGCGGATCGGACGGGAGGGGTATCTCCATCGACCCTGCCGAACACGGAAGATAAAATCCTGTCACGAGTAACCACGGATCGTCGTGACGCTCTCTCCTGCCTGTTTCCCGGGAGACGACTCGACCTTGCCGAACTTCGCCTCGAAGTCTGCCATGGTCTTGGAAAAGACCGAGAGAAGTGTCTTTGCGTGCTGGGGCGTGATGCTCACGATCGCCTTTGCCCGTGCCTGGTTGACACCCGGGATCTGGTGGAGGAAAACGAAGGTGAATTCGTCTTCCTTATAAGCGATCTGTATCATATTGCTGTATACAGGGTCCAGCGTGTTCGGGATATTGACTGCAATCTCGTGGGAGGTCATGGTTATACTGTTCAGCGCGGAAGTGGAAAAACCCTTTCCAGATCCCGGAAGGAGAATCGCGTTCCGGCACCTTCCGGATGGGGGACCCGCCTGCTGCGCTTTTCCTGCAGGGAAGGGGGAAACCAGGGTGACCCGTGATGGATGAAGAATGGAGGGCCAAGGTTTCCGTCCCTGTATCGGCAGTAATCACTGCATCTTTCTGCCCGATGAGACTCTACCTCGAGAGAAAGACAGGAAATAAAGGAGGTCCCGGGCCGGAATACACCATCTGCAGGCAGATAGCATCCCACCTCGGCCGGTCACTGGATGGGGACAGGATATGGGAGGAGGTACTTGCCATGGACCCCGGCATGGATCCCCGGATGCGGATATACCTTGATGACTGCATCGCCCGGTGCGCTGCGGGCGGCCCGTGGCGCATCCCCTCCCGCTCCGATGTCCCGCTCACCTCGGGGAAGTTTGGCCTGCATGGCAATGTCGATAAGATCTTCGAGGGGGAACCGCATTTTGCAGTCGTCCGTGCAGGATTAGCCCCTCCCGCAGGTGTTGCTCCGGCAGACAGGTTGCGTGTCTTTGGCTACATGCTCCTCCTCTCCGATGGAGCCGAAATACCTGCTCCCTGCGGTGCCGTCGAATATATCCCCTCCGGCATATCGAGGCTCTGTTTTCCCCATCCCATCGACAAGCGGCGGTTTTTCAATGCCCTTTCTTCCGCCCGCGACATCCTGTCCGGAAAGGAACCGGCACGGTCACCAGGACCGCGCTGCCGCTCGTGCCCTGCAGCTCTCTCCTGTTCTCCGATGGGAAAGAGGCTCTCCGACCTCCTCTAGAGAGCCCCATGATTCCTGCCGGGACACCGGTAAATAAAAAAATGAAAAGCGCGCATGCGATTTTCACGGGAAACATCCGGCATCCCGGACTCTCCACGGGAAAAAAGCTCGGGCGAGGAAAAACAAAATTTTCCCCGGCAGGGGGAGATTACCCTTCAGTCCAGTCCGAGGAGAGTCAGGGACCGGATGAACTCCCCGCGTGCCTCGCGGGACGTCCCGACGATGAGAAGCCTCTCATTCCCATGTTCCTCGAGGATTCCCCGGGCCTGGATGACCTCTCCCTCGCGGGCCTGTCCGCTGTACGTGTGGGTGAAGGAGAGGACTGATGAAACCTCGTCGTGGTCGACACCATATACTGCAGGACTGTCATGGGCAAAACGGGCATCGGTGACCGTCGCCTCGATTGTCCGCTTTCCAAGGACCCGGCCCTTTGCAGGGAACGATGCACCCAGCTCCTCGTACGAACGGGTAAAAAGGATGTCAAAGTAGGTGCTCCCGATTTTACCACGGTTCCATTTCCTCTTCTCGTGCACGAGGAACTCTTCGAAATCCAGTTCAGGGTTTCTCTTTTCGTATATCCTCCTCCACGTGTCTTCATCAATCGGAGAGAGCACTCCCCTTCCTGTTGCGTCTTTGAGGATCTCCACTGCGAAAAACCAGTATCTCCCGTATACGACAAGGTCGATATCCGAGGAATCGTTCTCAAGGCCGCAGAGCAATGATCCCGTGCATCCCACTGTTCCCGGGGGGAGAGAGAAAAGTGCAAGGAGCCTTTTTACGCGCGCATCGCGCCGGGATATCTCCCCGATCTCCTCTTCTGGTTTTAAGACACGCCTGATATCGGAATGGGGGATCCTGTGGAATACGCCCTGGTAGTCCGGTTTTTTTCGGGCCACGAGGGAGTATGCCTCCTCGAATCCGACCTTCCGGTACCTTTTCCCGTCCCTGTTTACCCGGTCTCCATCGCTGTCAGGGATGTAGCGGAGGATGCAGCCGGCTCTCTCCGCATTATCGTACGTCGAGACAGCATAGAGCCATCCGTCCTCATCCTCGATGAAGTCCCGCAACCTGACTGGTTTTTTCCCTCTCATTCCCTTTTGGTCTCCCGGAGAAAATCCGTCACCTCGACAACCCTGGCACCCCGCCTTATGATGCTGCGGCTGAAGAGATCGACGACAGTGCTCGGCGTCCCGGGGAGTCTCCCCCCATCGATGAGGATATCGTGGGGGACGTGACATTCACCGGGGGTGACCGGGTCGCGTCCACCGTGAACGTTGGCACTGGTCGCGGTGATCGGTGAATCGACGAGCCTGATGAGTTCCAGTGCCAGGGGGTGATCGGGAATTCGTATCCCGATCATGCCCATTCCACCCGTCAGTGATTCGGGAACGGAGTTCCTCGCAGGGATCACCACCGTGATCGGCCCGGGCAGGAACCTCTCGATGAACTCAAGGGCGAGATCATCGACACTGGCTATCCCGAAGACCATCTCGAGATCGGATACCGCGACCGAGATGGGCATGGAGAAAGGCCTCTTTTTTGCATAAAACACCCTTTCAATGGCCTCGTCCGAGAATGCATCGGCTCCAAGCCCATAGACCGTGTCCGTCGGGTAGATAACGAGGCCGTCCTGCCTGATTATCCGGGCGGCCTTCTCCAGGATATCCATCTCTAGAATTCCTTTCCCCTGACCCTGTTGATATCAAAGACCGCTTTGCTGCTGACGTGCATCACCGCAAAGACTCCGGCCTGGATGGGGTCAGTGACGACCATGTCCGCATGCTGGGGGACGCTCCCCGCCATCTTCAGGGCAATGACGGGAATCCCGGCCTCCCTGACCTTATCGACTGCCCGGGAGATATCCCCGCCCATCAGCGATCCGGCAAGGACGAGAATTGCCGCACGGGGAAGTCTCGCAACGGCTTCGACAGCCTGGGCAACGGTCTTCTCTCCGACGAGGGGTATCGTGTCCACAGAGATGCGTTCGCCCCTGATGTTGTGGCGGTCTGCCTCGTTGACTGCCCCGAGCGCCACCTGTGCAACCTGTGCTCCCCCTCCAATGATGATGACCCGCGTCCCGAAGATGTGGCTGAAGGGCTCGACGATTTTTGCCTCTTTGACGGGAGAGAGTGCGAGGAGGTGCCGGACAAGCTCCCCGCTGTCGGTGCACCCGTCGTACTCCATGTAGAGTTCGGCCATTCCCGTCCAGGGACCGGAATCGAAGATCTCCTGGTGGATCATGAGGATATTTGCGTCATGACCGGCAACGACGGTAGCAATATCGCGGAGAACGCCCTTCCTGTTCTCGGCTATGATGCGGAGGGCAAAGAGGTCTTTTTCCAGGTCATCCATCGGGAAATGCGATAGCCGGGGATCGAACCCGGGTTAGAGGCTTGGGAAGCCCCTGTCCTGCCGCTAGACTACTATCGCACGAGAAATACCGCATATACATGTCGCCCGCGTCCGAGATAAAGGTTATTTTGGGATGTGCCGGCCGGGAATCCCGATCATGCCGGGGTGGACAGAACCACTCTGTCCGGGTGGGATTCACGGGGAAAAGATCACGAACAGGGTCTCACCTGTTCTTCCCCCTGAACTCGTGGATCTCACTGATTATCTCGCGGTGCATCGCGAGCATCAGGTCAGAAAGGATGCCGAACATGAAGATCTGGAAACCGGCGATGATGAGAAGGACCGTCAGGATGGTCAGGGGAAGGTGTTCGATCTGGCGGAACCACTCGAGGAGAACGTAGATGCCCGAGAAGAGACCGGCAGTCATGATGACGAGTCCAATCAGTCCAAAGTAAAAGAGGGGGTTGCTCATCTTTGCCAGCCGGTAGATCGTAGCGGTTATCTTGAGACCATCGTGGAACGGGTTCAGCTTCGTCGGTGTCCCGGGGCGTTTCCGATAACTGACCGGGACGACTGCAATTTTCTGGCGTCTCCTGACAGCCTCTGCCGAGATTTCTGTCTCTATCCCGAAGCCGACCTCCCGGAGGTTCATCTCGAGGACCGACTGCCTTGAAAAAGCCCGGTACCCCGAGAGAATATCCGAGAGAAATGCCGAATGGGCTGTCTTGAAAAGCCTGTTCAGCACGTAGTTGCCAAAATAGTTCAGGCGGGAGAATGCCGGGCGGTTCCCTTCTGTCAGGCGGTCCCCGATGACGTGATCGTATCCTTCTTCGAGGGGGGCGAGGAGGCGATCGGAATCGGCAGGATCATACGTCCCGTCTCCATCGATCAGCAGGATATAAGGTTCATTGATGATCGAGAATGCCTCGGAAAGAGCATTGCCTTTGCCCTTCCCGGTCTGCACAGCAACCCGGGCCCCTTCACGCGCTGCAATCTCGCGGGTACCGTCCGTGCTGTGGCCGTCCATCACCAGAATCGTGGGAAATCCCCTCGCGCGGAAATCACGGACAATCTCTCCTATGGTGGGAGCTTCGTTGAGAGTCGGGATGAGGACACAGACCTGTTCCCTGGGAATCGCCATCGGGTAATACTTTTTTTAATCCACGTTGATAAGTCCTTCTCATGCACATCGCAAAGAAGGGGCTGCGGGTCCTCGGTATCGCTGAGAGCTTCTCTTCCCGCACCACTTCTGTCCTTGCCGGTGTCGTGATGCGAAAGGACCTCCGGGTCGACGGCGTTGCATTCACACGGATCACGGTTGGGGGAATGGATGCAACGGATGGAGTCCTCTCCCTGTTTTCCGATTTGAACCGGAAAGACATCAACTGCATCTTTCTTGGGGGCTGTATCATCTCGTGGTACAATATCATCGACCCGGAAGAGGTCTCGGCAGTGACTGGTCTCCCTGTCATCGTCATCACGTACCGGCATTCCGATGGGATCAGGGAGAAGATTGCGGACCTCTTTCCGGGAGACGACCGGCGTCTCTCCTGCTACGATTCCCTGGGAAAACCCGTTCCCGTGCCCCTCCCCTCAGGCCATGTGATGTACGTGAGATCGTCTGGCCTTGAACTCCCGGACGCTGCCCGCCTCTGCAGGGACTTTGTTCTCGATGGCCGCGTACCCGAACCCGTTCGTGTTGCCCGGCTGATGGCAAGGGCTGTGCTGCATCTCTCCAAATAGACGACCTCACAGGGATGCCGTGAAACGGGCATCGGGCCCCGGGAATGACATTTAAAAAATCAGTCCCGGTCAATGTTTGACAGGGGGATTTTCGTTATCGGTTCCCTGTCACATATCATGGCTGCATACCTGTATCGGATATCGGTCATATTCCACCATTCCTGCCTTTATGACAGAAAAGGAACGGGGCAGATTTAGTTTCCCAAAAGGCATCCATAAATAACCGAAGTGACTTATCGTTAGGCATGGAAACAGGTTCCCCGGAGAGTGCCAGGGCATCGGGTTTTTTCAGGTCGCCCCTTCGCCTCATTACTGCAATCCTCATCGCGAATCTCGCAGGTATTATCGGATCCCTATTTACGGTCACGGGACCGGGGTCATGGTATGCATCTCTCATCAAACCCACCTTCTCCCCACCGAACTATCTCTTTGGCCCTGTCTGGACAGCACTGTATATCCTGATGGGAATCTCCCTGTATCTTGTATGGCTTGAATCACTGGCAGGAAAGAATGTGAAAGTCCCGGTCATCATCTTTGGGATTCAGCTGTTTCTCAATGCACTCTGGTCTTTTCTGTTCTTTGGCCTCCAATCGCCATTCCTTGGATTCATTGAGATACTGGTCCTGTGGGGAGCCATTGCAGGAACAATCGTTCTCTTCTACCGGGTAAACCGGACAGCCGCTTACCTGCTCGTCCCTTATATCCTCTGGGTCAGCTTCGCTACCCTTCTGACCTATGCCATCTGGAATCTGAATGGATGAGGAAAGGGAGAGACAGGAGATACCTTTTTTGGGGTAATCTTTGGAAAAAAGTGGGAATCCTGTCGATTTATGGTATTTCCCCTCGCAGAAATCGCAGAAATGATGTGGAGGACGAACTTTTTCTCTCCGCCTGATACAGGCACCCAGGGTCTCCGGTACGTACCGATAATCTTCTGGAAGCCACTGCCTTTGACCATGAACTGCCAGAGATGTGTCCCCGGGGCCCCGGTGAGACCTGTATCCGATGGGAAAAAAGAGTCCGATACCGGGACAATCCCTCCCGTTGTCTCCATCTCCCACCGGTACCCGGTGCTCGGGTTCTCGGGAAGAACAAGAACGATACTGTCTCCAGGAGACGCAGAAAGAATCTTTCCGTTATCCTCCTCGCTGCAGGAAAATCCTGCACCTGCTATAATCCCGGAGAAAAGCAGGGTGATAAAAACCAGGAGTATGATGTGGTATATTGCGCATTTCATGTACGGTTCCCGTTCGCCCCTATGGACGCGGGAGTATATGAGACATGCACCCGACTCCCTTTCATGATATGCCCTGACCCCTTTGCCCGGAAAATATCAGGTGGCCCGGAAGAGGGGCAGCAGGATCTCGAAGATGAGAGTGATTAAGATGAAGAAAACGGAGGCAATCCCCATCGCATAGAGAAAGAGAATGAAAGGCATGAGAAAGTCAGGAAGGCTTCCCATATCGACAGCGAGAAGCAACCCGAGCGAGATGAAGAAGACGGCAAGCGAATAGGAAATTGTGCCCATGATGATGTTCCGGATCCGTGTTGTCCTGCTGATGAGGACAAGGACCGAGGAGAATACCACGAGACCCAGGCAGAATCCTATCAGGGAGAAGATGACAATCAGGGCACTCCTGAACAGGGTGCAGACCCATACCGTGAGGACGAGGACAAGGATGCTGAGAGGGATGACGAGGAGGAGCCTCTTGAATGCCTCTATCCCGATGAAATAGTAGAAAATAGGGCGGTTGACCGGTTTTTCAAATGCAGTCCAGAGGATGGTCAGAACACCAAGGTATGTGACCAAAAGGGATGCACTGATGCTGATCACCTTTAAATCGAGCTGTATTTTCCCAAAGGAAATGATGGTGGTGACTTCGGGCATGCTATAAAATATGTATGCAATAAACAGGGTGAGAGTCAAGGAAAGCGCAAGGAAAATGAAAAGGTACCAGTATTTCAAAAGGAAGGCATTCAACCGGAATTCTCCATCTCCAACCTCAATGACGGGTATGGGAACCATCGAATGGCAAATTGTAGGTTTAAAATATCATATATCTTTCTTCTTTGAAAGCAAAGGAACAGGAATTGCCCAAACCATCCCTGTCTCCGAGTGATTTATATAAATTAACCGTCCATTTCCTCATGAAAGATCACTATTGAGAGTATCGGAGGGTGGCAATGATATCGATTCTTCTCGTGGATGACGAAGTGCAGTTCCTCGAAATCACGAAGATGTTCCTTGAAAAGGGAAGGGGAATACGGGTCACGACTGCAACTTCCGGGGACGAAGCACTGGAATTACTGAAAAACCAGAAGTTTGATGCCATCATCTCTGATTATGCAATGCCGGGAATGAACGGCATCGAGTTCATGAAGAGAGTGAAATCGCTCGGTGATGACACTCCCTTCATCATCTTTACGGGGAGGGGTCGGGAGGACGTCGTGATCGATGCTCTCAATTTCGGTGCAGATCTCTACCTGGAGAAGAATCCCGATGTCCGGGGACAGCTTACCGATGTTGTGAGGAGAGTGAAAAACCTTGTCTCCTCCCGCAGCGAGGGGCGCGAGGAGAAGGAGCGGTGCAGACTGCTGGCCCGGATGCTTGACCGGCTCTCGTGCGCGACATTCCGGTTCAGGGAAGCCGAGGGCGATCTCTTTCTCCTTGCAGGTGATGCAGCGTCCTCATTTCTCCCTGCTTCGGTCTGCCAGGGCAGGGAGGAGAGGGTAAACCTCAATGACATGATAAACCCCGAGGACCGGGAAAAGGTCAAAAACACTCGCCTGGAAGCGTTAAGGAAGGCCAGGGAATACAGGGTCAGGTATATCCTGCAACCTGCACCGGGCGAGGAACGGAGAGTGATGGAGCGGGGATTTCCTGCACTCCACCAGGATCGCTACTGCATCGAGGGGTACATCATTGACCTTGACTCCCTCTAGCCTCCTCGCCCTCCTCCTGGCCAGTATCTGACACGCTCTCATCCGGGATTTGCTCATTCTTTCCCGATACATGGAAAAATCCATGGGGGACCCTTATCTCAAACCGTGCACCTTTTCCGAATATACCGGTCTCCTTGATTATAAGCCCGGTCGTTCCCAGTATCTCCCGCGCGAGAAAGAGGCCAAAACCGGTATTTTTCCCGTATCCCCTCCTGAAGATATCTTCCTTCTCCCGTGGAGGGATTCCCTGGCCATTGTCCTCGTATACGATCTTCAATCCCATATCATCCTGGAGAGCTGTTATCCAGATGGATGTGACCCCGCCACCATGCCGCAGGGAATTGTCGATGAGATTGTGAATAACATGTTCGAGGAGGGGATCAGCATAGACCTCGATGCCTCCGGTGTCGTGCGAGATGGTCACGCCGGGAACGGGCAACATCGTTTTCTCCCGCTCGATGATCGGTTCGATCTGCTGCCATTGCGGTGTTCCCATCCCGATGTCCTGATAGATCTTGGTGAATTCTATCTGCCTCTTGATGGTCTGGGCGAGCATCTCGATTCTCGAAAGGGTATCCTTCTGGGTATCGTCCTTTGAACTCTCTTTTAAAAGTTCAATGTAAAGCAGGAGCGCAGTGACAGTGTTCAGGATGTCGTGGCGCGTGATGATATTGAGGAGCGTGAGCTTTGCATTGGCCCGCCGAAGGGACTCTTCGGTAGCATGCCTGCTGGTCACGTCATGGGCTGAACCGAGGACAATGGTCTGTCCCTTCACCTTGACCGGCTGGTTCCTGATCTCTGCACTCACGAGACTTCCATCCTTCCGGTTCAGGATGAACTCTTCCGGCCCGGTTGCCTCCCCCCTGACGTGCCTGGCAAGCAGGCTGATTGCTTTGGGAATGTCTTCCGCAGAGAGCAGCCCGCTCTCGAGGAAGTTCTTCCCCAAGAGTTCCTTTCGGGAGTACCCGACAAGGAGCTCCGCAGCAAGATTCGCGTCGATGAAGGTCCCCCTGAGGTCGGAGATAAAGTAAGGAAACGGTGCATACTCAAAGAGGACCTTCAGCCTCTCCTCTGACTCGGCTTTTTCCTCTTCTTCCCTCTCCCTCTCGGTGATGTCCTGTCCAATGCAGGAAATACCGGCATTCTGCCCGTTTGGATCCTTCAGGATTGTGTTGTTGAGGGCGATCCTCCGGACTTCGCCCTGAGCATTCTTCACGCTGCAGGTGAAATACCGGGTATCAGGGTCACCAGACATTGCAGAGGAGAACAGCTGGTACACTTTCTGTCTTTCATGTTCAGGGACGAGTAATTCAGTAAAAGACCTTCCAATGACCTCCTCTCCTCCCAAACCACATATTCCAAGGAAGAAATCATTGCAGAACGTAATCTTCTGGTCCCTGTCGACCTGGAAGACGATGAGATTGATCTTCTCGAGTGTCTCGCGGAAACGGCGTTCCCTCATTTTCAGCTCGAGATTGAGCTTGTATCTCCTGATAGCCTCCCTGATCATGTGGAAGAGCTCGAGAAAATTGATCCGGGGATCTCCCTTCTTCTGGAGGTAATAGTCAGCCCCGTAATTGAGTGCCCTGATTGCTATCTCTTCACGGCTCTTTCCGGTAAAGATAATGATGGGGATCTCATCAGAGCGCCTCCTGATCATCCGGAGGAGATCGAGTCCGTCCATTCCGGGCAGTTCATAGTCGAGTACAATCGCATCGTACTGGCCCCGCGTAATCTTATCGAGAGCCTCGGACCCGGATCGGGTTGCCTCGATCTGTACCTGTTCTTCCTTTTCCAGGAACTTCTGGATCAGGTCCGGCAAAAGAGGGTCATCGTCAACCAGCAGTATGCGCATCGTAAACCTCTTTTACGGGGTCATGATCAATAAAAGCATCCCTCCCTTCTTATTCGTATCGCGGTCAGCGCGTTCCTGGGAAATGTCTTCGTGTATTTACGCGTATCGGACAGCTGGCCACTGTAGTGCATCCCGGTTATATCTGCCCGGGTCAGGGGAAAATTCCAGATCGATCGCTCCCGCTCAAGGAATACTTTTTTCGGGAAGAGGGATTCTTCCCAGCAGCATTCTGATATTCACGAACAACGATGCTTGATTTTTCCCTGTTGAGAAGTGAGGAGACATCCCGCATTCCGACTGAAAAGAGCCTGTTATGGAGAAGGAATGTCAGCTCGCGCTTTTGTGTCGCAAGGACAGGAGAGAGCCATGCCGTCCCCTCCCAGTCACCCTGGTCGTTGATGATCGCAGCATTCCGGCCAGATTTCAGGTGCGCCAGATCCTCGGCAGTCAGGTAAAATGAACCTTCATCGAGAGAGAACGCAATTCCCCTGCCAGACCGCCGGGCAAAACCAGCCCGGACAAGGACTGAGACTGAAACCTGCCTCATGATGTCACCGTATCGTAATGGATCGCCGGACCATGTAAATGTGGCGTCAGACACAGATAGTGACCCTGAATGAGAAATAGAGCGAAAATATCAGAATTTATCCGGGAGACCCTCCCCTGCCTGTGCCGGCAGTCAGCAGACGTAACCGTTTCCAATAAAGGGAGATGACGAACCATTTTTGTCAGGGACAGGAAAGTATGTTAACAAAGGATAAAACAGGCATTTTAATCGTCTTTTCTCCTGCAAAAATACAAAAAATTTATATAGTGAAGGGTGTAACCTGATGAGTGAAACCAGCATGGTCCGGGGCTGGAAATGCTGATACTCCATTTGATCGTTGCCTGATACTCTCACGCATCAATGGTTTGTTCCACCTGGATCATGATGGTCCCCATTCCTCGAACCTCTCTTCTCGACTGACGGGAATCGTTCGTTCCCCTTCTCCATTGCCAGACATTATCCTTGATGTGCACCGGAAGGTTCCCCATCGGTCGTGATGCTCGAAATAATCCCCTGCTCTTCCAGTATCTTTTCGGATTTCCATCTGGTCTTGGGCGCTTTCCGGGGGTCATCCGATGAGCAGGTACGTGAGAATGGAGAGGAGGAATACGAGGAGGAGCATGCCCGCGCTGATGAACGGGATAAAGATGAGCATCGTGTTGACAGTGCTTGCCATCTGCGCTATCCGGTGAGACCCAAAAACCCTGATCCCCTCGCACCATGCAGTGCTCCCGGCGGCCTCAGCGGGCGAGAGGTCTGCCATGGCTTGAGAGAGTGCCCGGTCGACCCACGGGATGATCTCATCCACCGGAACGTGCAGACCGATCGGGTTTCTCCCCCTGACAGTGTTCACGACATGGGAGTCCGTGGTCATCACCTCGGCCTCGTCCACCCGGAGGAGGAGGTGGTCGCGTATCCTCTCCCTGACGCCTGCCTCCATGTTGTTCCCGTCGAAGAGGACATAAGCGGTCGTCTGACCGCCGACCCTGATTACGGCAAGCTGGATCCCATTGTCCCCAAAACCCTGTTCCCGCGTGAAAGGCACCCGGACATGGGAGATGCCAAGTTCAAAGGGTGACCGTGCCTCTTTTGGCATCTCCCTGATCGCGTGCATGCCTGCCCGGTAGTACTCCATGGCCAGCCGGGTCGCCGGCAGGACGTAGCTGACATCCCCTGCGGAGCAGTTATGGGCATCGATGAACCCCACGTTCTCGAAGAAACGGTGTCCCTCCCCCATGATCGTCATCCCGATGTTGAAATCGACATCCTCGGTGCGCTCGGGAGACCGCGTGCTGACAAGGAGGAGAGTGCTGTCGAAGACCTGGCAGAGGAGTGATACAGACCCCTCCGAGAAGCGCAGCGATTTCGAGGCAAGGGGCGAGAACCGAAGCGTTTTGCGGGTTTTCCTCACGGAATCTGCAAGTTTTGGGATCTCTTTCCCGGAGACAGGGTTGAAGTCATGCGTTGCTGCCCCGTGGGGGACCATCACCAGCTCGTCAAACCCTTCCTGCATACCCCTCGGAAGGTTACCTCCCCCGATCTCGCCCACGGGTCCGGGGTGCACGTTCGGTATCGTGATCAGCAGTCCCCGGCGATCGTGCCGGGAGAAGAAGATGGTCACCTGCGGGACGGTCACCTCCTCTCCAATCTTTTCGAAGTACTCCTCGAGGGCCTTTGATCCATCTGTCAGGTGCGCAAGAAAGGAGTTGATGAAGTCAAGGCCCCGCACGTGGAAGGCACGGTAGAGGGGCCTGTCAATCAGCCAGATAAGGATGGTGAAACCAGCGCAGAACATCGCCTGGAGGAGGAGGGAGAGGGGGAGGAACACCTGTTCGAAGACGAGTGCACCGACAAGGATCCCTGCGAAGCTCTGGGTTGCCGCCGGGAGAAACATCCTCGTGATGCGGTAATCAGCGATGGCAGCAAGAACGAGAAGGCGAAGACCGAGGATGAACCCGAGCGTGATTGCATAGGAGAGGAGAAGGAGGGAGGGAGATATGATGAGCCCGCAGAGCAGGATCAGCATCCCGAGCACCGCACAGGAGAGGGCAAGGAGAGCAGACCTGTTCCATGTCATGGGTCCTCCCAGGAGGTTCACGAGTGGTTTGGTAAGGACGAATGCAGCCAGGGCCGGGAAGGTGAAGAAGAGCGTCCCGGCGAAAGGGTAAATCCCGACCCTCTGGAAGACGATGTCAAGGACGAGACCGAGGATGCAGAGAATGGCAAGGGAGACGGGCCACGAGGGGGCACTGAAGAGATACCGTGCAAGCCTCTCGAGTCTCACCTCTCCGCCAGCTACTGCCGTGCTCATCCCGGCCTCATCCCCCGTCCGGGATACCTTTCACCGGGAGGTTCCGGGAGATTTCCAAATATACGGGTATATCGTTTCTCCATCTCCTCCCAGGTCGGAAGGTTCGTCTGGCATCCTGCTCTCTCGACTGCAAAAGACGCGGTGACACTGCCAATCCTGCAGCAGTCAGGGACAGCGTACCCCCTGTGGAATGCGGCAAGGAAGCCTGCCCTGTAGGCATCCCCCGCACCCGTCGGGTCGACCATCTCCACCGTGACGGCAGGAATATGTGTCCTTTCGCCTCCCGTGATGAGCTCACTCCCCTCCGCTCCGGCCGTAAATACCGCGACCGGGACCCGGGCTGCAAGGGCTTCCCTTGTGACACCAAGCATCCTGCACATCCCATCCACCTCGTGGCGGTTTGCAAAGAGGATACCGACATGGGAGAGTATCGAGTCCAGCTGTTCCGCGGAGTACCGGTGGAGGTCCTGCCCGGGATCGAACGTGGAGAAGCCTGCGTTCCTTGCAATCCTGACGTTGAAATCCGGGTCGGCAGTGGCCATGTGGACGAACGGGAGCGCGGGTGCCGGGGCTGTTGCAAATACCTCCGATGCTCCCCATTCAAAGAATGTTATCTGGTCTCCCTGCTCGTTCGTGAACATGAACGCTGTCGGGGTATGGGCACCCTCCACGTGGAAGAGCTGCTGCCTGATTCCGAGTGATTTCTGCCATGCATCGTACCCGCTCGGGGAAAAGTCCTCCCCCACAGCACTGACGAGGGTGCAGGGGACTCCAAGGCGTGCAATCCCGGCCGCGATGTTTGCAGCTCCTCCCCCGAAAAAAACCTTCCTCTCTATGATGGTGACGGACCCGTTGGGAGGGGGGAAGTCCCGGATACGGCAGATATGGTCGATGGCAGTGTGCCCGACGATGTGGATCACAGGGGGGTTACCTCCTTGACCTCGAGAGGTACATCTTTCAAAGCCTTTCCGATGACCGACCGTGCGATGCGGGTCGCGTGTTCGGGCGACTCCGCCCGGAAGACCTTCATCTCGAGGAGGAGCCCCACGAGTGCCGTTTTTGCAACCACGAGGGCACTGTTCAGCTCCCCTTCGCAGAACGGGCAGGCGAGCATCCCGACCTCGACGTCGACGTATGCTGCAACAGGGTTGAGACGTTTTCCGGCCTCGGATATTGCGATGCTCACGGCGTCATCGAGGGATGCGACATCCCTGACGATGAAAGCCCCTTCAAGGATAACCAGATAATCAGGCATCTGCCACCATCACCACGCATTGTAATGTACATGCTCTCCCACGGGCAATCGTTCCGTGAGCCTCGCGGGAAAAGGACCTTTCCCGACACAGAGAATCGCAACAGGCCGCACGTGTGCCGGGAGCCCGAGTATTGTCTTCACATCCTCCTCAACGAATGCCCCGACCCAGCATGTCTGGAGATTCTGTGCATGGGCCGCAAGCATCATGTAGGTGCATGCAATCGTCGCGTCCTGCAGGGCAAAGAGGATGCCTCTCTCTCCGTACTGCGACATCGACCTGACGTAGTTGGCACAGACAACAAGGAGGGTCGGGGATTCCCGCACGTGCTCCTGCCCGTAGGATGCATCCGAGAGATCCTCCCTGATGGTATCTTTATCGACAATGACCACGTCCCATGCCTCGAGGTTCCCCGCACTCGGCGCGGTGCTTGCACAGTCGAGGATGTACGTGATCGATTCTGCAGGCACAGGTTCGTTCCGGAATTCGCGGACCGAAGAGCGGCTCACGAGAAACTCGTGGAATTCAGATGAGTCCATGCTCGCCGAGAACCTGCCATGCTGCCTGCGCTGCGGTCGTTGCAGCACTGATCGACTCGCTGATCTTAAGGGATGCTGCACCATAATTGTCACTCTCGACGAGGCTGATCGATTCCGAGAGGAGGTTTATGGCTTTCCGGAACTCCTGTGACTCCGTGCCCTTCCATGCAAATTCGAGCTCGGAGCGGACTGCCTCGAGGAGGAGAATGAGCATCCGTTTTCCACCGGGTCTTTCCTGCTCCGGAAAACCGGCAAGGGCTATGGTCAGCTGGGAACAGATGATCAGCTCGCTCTTTGCCCTCTCTGCAAACTGATAATGTTTGATTGCGGCCTTTGGGTCCATACTTTCACTTCCCTGTCTGAGATACAATATGCTTCTGGAAGGGGTTTAATCTGCTCTGTCACGGGGGTTCCCCAAGCCCAAGGAAAGTGTCGCCCGGCACAGGATTGGGAAAGAGAGAATGGAAGAGATGTTCTTTGCCCGGTTCTCTCTTCCCGGGCATTCCGGAATAAAAAGGAAACCTGCCAAAAAAAACCCTGTTCTGCACAATCTTGTTCTGGAAAAAAAGAAAATTACCGGGAAGACTTCTGTTTTGCGCCAAGGACAGAGGCTTTGGACCGGCGCATGGCGCGTCTCACCATGGGGTTTGCGACAGGTCCCGACTCAGACCCCCTCCCCCGGCCGCCGCCCCGGCCGCCACGCCCACCGGAACGTCCCCGGAAACCGCCGTGACCCTCACCGGTTGCCTCTTCCAGCTTCTTTACCGATGCTCCTGCCTTGAACCTCTGGTTCGGCCCGGGTTTCTTCAGCTCACCCTCCGCGCGGGGTACAAGGCGGATCTGGCCCTTCACTCCCTTGACCTGCGTCCATTGAACGGATCCTGTCTTTCCCATAGATAAACTCCCTATTTTATATGCCACCGGTTCTTTTAATACTTCCTTCAGGAACCGGGAGGGGATGCCCCGAGTGCATCCTCTATTGCCTCCCGGAGAACCTGCGACACCTTCTTCCCGTCCACGGTCCCCCCGACCTCCTTCATCATGGGTCCCATGAGCGGGCCCAGTGCCGACCTCCCCTTTTCCCGGACGAACGCGAGTCTCTCCCGGACGACCCTGTCGGCAATTGCCCGGAGTTCTCCGTCAGAGATCCGTGTCTCGTATGATGCAACTGCAGTCGCAGGATCGGTCCCCCCGCAGATGGATCGGAGGACCGCGGGGACGGCCTCCTTGGAGAGTTTTCCCTCTGCAACAGCCGTGAGGACGAAAAGGACGGGCGGATCTCCTGCCGGTTCACCCCCGGACTCGCGGGAATCGAGGAGAAGGGCTGTATCGAGCCCCTCGCGGGAGATCTCCCTGATAGTGGCAAGGAGTGTCCGGGCAGCGAGGGGTGGTGCAATTCCCCTCCGGACAGCCTCTTCAAAGAGCGGGAGATGCTCGGAATAGGCCACCTGCCGGGCGAGTGCAGGGTCAAGGCCGAGCCGGGAGACGAACCGGGCGGCCCTGTCCTCGAGGAGCTCGGGTACGGGAAGGGATTCCCAGAACTCCCGGGATATCCGGACAGGCAGGACATCTGTCTCCGGGTACATCCTTGCTGCTCCCGGCAACGGTCGCATGTATGACGTGTTCCCGGTCTCTTCCATCCGGCGTGTCTCCTCGGGGACGCCGGCAAGGGCCATCTCTGCCCGCCTGATGACCTGCCGGCACGCGCATTCAGCCCTCCCCCTCCCTGCTGCAACGAGGACGACGCAGTCCTCCTCGCCTGCACCGGTCTCCCGCCGGAGTGCCTCGACATCCTCTCCCGTGATCCCGTAGGCGGGAAGTTCGTCGGTGTGGAAGATCCCCCCCACCCCGCACTTCTTTGCATAATCCGAGATCTCCGTCCCGAGCCTCCGTCCCGGCTGGATCTCCTCGCCCACGAGTCCGCCGAACCCCCGGAGGAGAACGGAGAGGATGCAGGGGGCTCTCTTCAGGATCCTCGCGCCGGTCCCGGAGAAGATACGGGTGACATCCCTTATGGTGGAATCGACAGAAGCCGAGCGGGCAGCGAGCCGGTCACGGATCGAGAGGAGGTTCTTCTGTCTCTCTACCTCTCTCCGGACGACCTCCGCGATGAGGTCAAGCTCCTGGACTCCCTTGATCTCGACCCTCGCACCGCCGGGGATGGAGATGTTGATGTCCTGCCTGATCGTCCCAAGACCCCTCCGGACCCTGCCTGTTGACCGGAGCACCATGCCGAGGTACCGTGCAACCTCCTGCACCTCCTCCGGTGTATGCATGCAGGGGGCCGTCGTGATCTCGACGAGCGGGATTCCAAGGCGATCGAGGGAGAAGGTGTCCCCTTCCACCCGCTGGGCAGCCTCCTCCTCGAGGCAGATCGTCTCTATTGCGACCCCGCCGGGAATGCTCCCGTTCACGGCAACGAGGGCAGTCCTCTGGAAACCGCTCGTGTTCGATCCGTCGATCACGAGTTTGCGCATGGTGTGGACCTGGGGAACCGGTGTCATCCCGCACATCTTGGCGATCTGGAGACAGATGGAGAGGGCCTCCATGTTCAGGGGAGCGGGGGGTTCCTCGTCGCTCTCCACGAGGCACGTGGTATCGTAGGTATAGTAGCAGAAACGGCGGAGGTTCTTCATCTCCTCTTCAGCTGCCCGGTCGATCTCGCCAAGTTCACTCTCGGTGGCCCGGAGATACCGGTAGAACTCCCCGTTCCGCTCATCGAAGGGACGGATGACGGGAGGGCAGTGGCAGAAGAGCTTCTCCCGCGTGTTCAGCTGCTGGTGGATCTCTATCCCGGCTGTCAGGCCTTCCCTGCCGTCTCCCATGTCAGTGACCTCTGCGAATACTCTCCTTTCAGATTCCGCTGCATCAATGCCCGTGCCTCACCGGCATCCTTCGCATTCCCAAGGACCCACATCAGCTTGACAAGAGCCGTCTCGGGGAGCATGTCCTCTCCCTCGATGACACCTGCCTCCAGGAGATCCCTGCCGGTGTCATACACGCGGTCGCAGACGCGCCCGTGGAGGCACTGGGAGGTCATGACGACCATCGTCCCTCCCTCGATGAGGTCGCGTATTTCGGGAACCATCCCGGAGCTCACGTGTCCAAGGCCGGTCCCTGCGATGACAAGCCCCCTGCAGGATTCAAACTGCCGGATCGATTCCGGTGGCATTCCCGGGTAGAACTGGACGAGGGCGCACCTCTCCTCGAGCCTGTCATGCAGTTCGGGTTCTTCTCCCTCCCTGCGCCCCCGGGCATCCGGGGAGAGAGTGATCTCGAGGTCCGGGTAGCTCACGTACCCGATCGGGGGAATGCCGATACTCCGGAACGCGTCACGCCTCGAGGTGTGCATCTTCCTCACCCGCGTCCCCCTGTGGATCGCGCACCGGTCGTCGCTCGTTGTCTCGTGCATCACGACGACGACCCCGGAGAGATCGGCTGTTCCCGCGCGTGCACTGCAGAGAGCGTTCATCTGGTTATCGGAACTGGGCCTGTCCGCAGACCTCTGCGACCCGACGAAAACGACCGGGACCGGTGTCTCCAGCATGAAGCTGAGGGCCGCGGCCGAGTACCCCATTGTATCCGTGCCGTGCGTGACAATGACCCCGCGGGCCCCGTCCCTGATCTCGCTGCAGACTGCCCGGGCGAGGTCGCGCCAGAGGGAGGGTGTCATGTTCTCCGAGAGGATGGTCGAGATCTTCCTCGTCGTGTACCGGGCGATGTCCCGGAGACCGGGAATGGCACGGAGGATATCTGCAGCATCGAACTGGCTCGTCACGGCGCCTGTCCGGTAATCGATCCTGCTCGCGATCGTCCCGCCGGTGGATATGATGGAGAGCCGGGGCAGGGAGGGGTCCTGCGCGATCTCCTTCGTGGCTGCAGGAGGGGGTACGTACCGCTCGAGGAGGGTGCAGTCCTCCGGGTAGACCCCGACATTGTACCCGCTGTCCAGTTTCAGGACGGCCATTCCATCCCTGCCGGTGATGTACGTCCCGGTCCTCTCTTCCCCGCCGAGGAGGAACGAGACCCTGTCACCCGGAGAGAGACCGTTCATCATCCTGCCTCCCTGCGTGCATCACCGATCAGTCGCCGGATGGCCTCCGAGAGGGCTGTCCGCCTCTCCTCGAGGAGCCGGGTATCGCTCTCGAGGGCCGACCGCCGTGCTGCAAGGGATACCTTCACCGCAAAGGGTGACGGGGCGCCGGGCGCCCTCCTCCTGTCGATGCCTGCCCTCACGTCAAGGGCTGCATCCACCTCCTCCTGCGTCAGTCCAAGGTCGGAGAGCTTGGAGAGCCCTGCCTCCTCTGCGACACGGTCGAGGGTGGCAAGGTCGAGCCTCCCCTCCGAGACGGCCTTTCCCACCAGTGTATGGGCAGTCCGGAAGGGTATCCCGAACTTCTGGACGAGGTGGTCTGCAAGATCCGTTGCCGTCGAGAATCCCTTCCCCGCCTCGGCTGCCATCTGGCCCGCATTGAACGATGCCGATGCGAGCATGTCGGCGAGGATCCTCGTGCTGTGCTTTGCATCGCGGATCCCCCGCAGGAGGGACGGGGTCATCTCCTGCAGGTCGCGGTTGTAGCTTAAGGGGAGGGCCTTCTGGATGGCGAAGGCAGAAGTGGCTGCCCCGAGGACAGAGGCCGCCTTTGCCCGCATGATCTCCGCGCTGTCCGGGTTCTTCTTCTGCGGCATGATGGAACTTGTCGAACAGAAGGCATCCTCAAGTTCCACGAACTGGACGAAACGGGAACTCCAGAGCACGAGTTCCTCGCAGAGCCGGCTTGCATGCGCCATCATGATGGAGAGATCAGAGAGGACCTCGAGGGCAAAGTCACGAGAGGAGACGGCGTCCATCGTGTTCTCGAGGATGCCGTCGAAACCGAGCAGGGATGCCACGAGCTCGCGGTCGATGGGGTACCCTGTCGATGCGAACGCCGCGGCTCCGAGCGGACACCTGTTCACCCGGGAAAAAGCATCAGAGAGCCTCTCGAAGTCACGGGAAAATGCAGCCTCGTGCGCGAGGAGGTGGTGAGCGAGGGTTGTCGGCTGGGCGTGCTGGAGGTGCGTGAAACCGGGCATGACCGTCTCCATGTTCTCTCCTGCACGATCGAGGAGGACCTTCCGGAGACTGAGGAGAATCGCAAGCTGCCGCGCAATGTCTTCCCGGACTCTCATCCGGAGACAGGTCGCAACCTCGTCGTTGCGCGATCGCCCGATGTGGAGCCTGCCACCGGACTCTTCCCCGATGGTGGAGATCAGGTATGACTCGATTCCTGCATGGATATCCTCGAAGCGGTCATCGAAAGCAGAGTCCGGGATACCGTTGTCATAGAGATCGAGGAGTGCTGCAAGGAGAGCCTGCGTCGTCTTCCTGTCGATGATGTTCTTCTTGGAGAGCATCAGGACATGGGCCATGTCCACGAGGATGTCTGCGTCCGCGATGCAGCGGTCCGCATCCATCGAGGAGAGGAAATGCATCATCTCCCCGCTCCTCTCCCCTGCAAGGCGGCCCCTCCGGATCACGTCCTCTGTCTTCCTGTCCATGTCTCTCCATACATTGGAGAATGCAGGAGATTAAATCCACGCCTTCCGTGCGGCAAGTTCGATTGCCCTCTGGACGGAATCCCGCGGGATGATGGTCGCGACCGGGACGGTGACAATCTGCTCGATGACACTGCTGACAATCGGGGCGCAGACGATGGCAATTGCGCCTTCCCTTTCTGCCCGGAGACCGCTGATGATTGCCTCCTCCATGGTATGGACAGGGTACTCCCGGACCCTGACGCGCCTCCCGTCCACGATCACGTTCCTCTCCTGGATGACATCGAGCACCGGTCTTGCCGCAATCAGTCCGATGAACTCCCCATCCGGGGACCGCGATACCTTTCGCAGTGCATGGACAAGAGACCTCAGCGTCGAGAGGTTCGGTGACCTCTGGCCATGGACGATCTTGTAGAGCGAACTCGGTGCAATCCCGCTCATCTGCGACAGGTCTTTCACGCTGATCCGAAGGTCTCTCTTCATCACATCGCGGAGGACACCCGAGAACTCTTCATCCGAGACGAGCGCTGCCCTGATGATCTTTTCAACCGGGTCTGCTATCACGAAACCTCCCTCCATACGGAACCGGGTAACGCTGTGACACTTTGTCCCCTGCCTGGGCAAAATTTATACAATTGTCAATATAATTGATACAAAACTATAATATTTTTTTCTTTAAAATTTCTTCTGGATAAAAAATGTGTAGTTTTCGGAGAATTTATATGGAAAGGAACATACAGATCAGCCCATGAAACACCTACACCTCTCTCTCATTGCAGGACTGGTCATTGCGATCCTCCTGATAGCCGGGTGCACAACGTCACCTGCACATACGCCACCGGCCTCCGGTGGAACCGTGATACTGACCTATACCAAAGGGACAGGGCCGATGCCCACCCTTCTTGGGACAGACCAGATCGACGGGTACATCGCGTGGCAGCCGTTCGTCGAGGTTGCACCCCTCGCACATATCGGGCGGGTCCTCGTGTACTCGGGTGATATGCCGCCGGAAGGACGGTGGAAGAACCATCCCTGCTGTGTCTTCACCGCGACATCTGATGCCATCGCAAACAACCCTGACCTGACAAACGCCCTGACCGCAGCGCTCATTCTCTCGACCCGGTACATCGGGGAGCACCCGGACGAGAGTGCCGAGATAGTGGCTGACTGGCTTGCAGGAAAGGGCAATTTTACCTACGGTGACATCTCGGTCTCCTCGGTCGAAGTCCTCTCGCGGGCATTCCCGACCGTGAAGTTCGTCAACGAGCCATCGGATGCATGGAAGAGGTCGAACCTCGAGTTCGTCTATGCCCAGAGAGAACTGGGAGTCCTCTCGGGATCCCTGAAGAACTCGACCGATGCAGAGACACTCTCCCTGCTCTTCGATTCCTCGCCGTACACCGCAGCAGAAAAGATGGTATCCTCCGGGAAGATCACCACGCCCCCACCTGTCAGTACCCCTGCCGGCGTCGGGTACCTGATGTCTGACCACCATGCCGCACTCTTCGTTGCCATCAAGAAATGGCAGTATTTCAATGACACCTATGGTATCTGCATAAAACCGCAGAACACTGCTGCATCACGTCCGGATGCTGCCGATCTCATCGTCAACGGGCAGAAGGTTGCAGAGCTGAAGCTCATCTCCGGCGATGCAGGACCACAGCTGATGCAGCTGATGGCGACAGGAAACATCCAGTACGCCCTCGTCGGAAACCCGCCTGCCATTGCCGCTGCTGACAAGGGAACACCTGTCAAGATCATCATGGCCCTCAACGGCGAGGGCTCCGGGGTCGTCGTGAGCATGAAGTCACCGGCAGCGGACTGGGCAGGTTTTGTTGCATGGGCAAAGGAGAGATCCGATGCCGGAGCACCCTTGAAGATTGCCGCACCGGGAAAGGGATCCATCCAGGATATCCTGATGCGGTACTCCCTCGAGACAAGCGGTTTATCTATCAGGGAAGGCTAAACCTAGGGGATAATGAGGTATCAAAAATTCCTCCTTCCCCTCATTCTTGTGGGGATATGGGAGATTGCCGCCATAATTATCAATAATCCCTTTATTCTCCCTTCCCTTGGAACCGTCGTTCCGATCCTCATCCATCCTTTCTCGACATCCTACACGCTCGGGACAGGCAGCCTCGTCGCGAATGCCTCGGTCAGCATCCAGCGCGTCGGTCTTGGCTTTCTTATCGCAATGCTCGTTGCAATCCCGCTCGGCATCCTGATGGGGAGATCCCGGCTCCTCAACGAGCTGTTCGACTCGCTCATCGAGATTCTCCGGCCGATACCACCCCTTGCATGGGTTCCCCTTGCCCTCGCATGGTTCAAGATAGGGCTGACATCCATCGTCTTCATCATCTTCATCGGCGCCTTCTTCCCGATCCTCCTCAACACCATCGACGGCGTGAAGTCTGTCAAGAAGACGTGGCTTGAAGTTGCAACAACCCTCGGGGCGCAGGAGCGCCAGGTCCTCCTCAAAGTGATCCTCCCGGGCGCAGCGCCGACAATATGGACGGGGCTCCGTGTTGGTTTCGGGATTGCGTGGATGTGCGTTGTCGCTGCCGAGTGGCTGCCCGGCATCTCCCAGGGGCTCGGGTACCTTATCCTGTATGCTTACAACTTCGGCCAGACAAACCTCATCATCGCCGGGATGATCATCATCGGCCTCATCGGTCTCTCCATTGACCTTGTCTTCAAGGGCGTTGAGAAAAAGTGGTTCATGTGGCGGGGGCTCGAGCGGTGAGGGCAAAGAAGCTGCGGGAGGTCCGGGACTGACATGTCGCTCCGGCTGGAGAATATCTCGAAATCATTCAAACTTGATAACGGCTCCGTGGTCGAGGCCATCTCCGGCATCAGTCTGGAGATCGCGGACAGCGAGTTCGTCTCCGTCCTCGGCCCATCGGGTTGCGGAAAGACGACCCTTCTCCGGATAGTTGCCGGGCTCGAGAGCCCGACGAGCGGAACCATCATGCTCGATGGCAGAAAGATCGAGGGGCCAAGCCCCCAGATGACGATGATATTCCAGGAATACTCTCTCTTCCCGTGGAGAAAGGTCATCGATAACATCGCGTTCGGGCTCGAATTACAGGGTCTTGACAGGGAAGAGCGGAGAAAGAGGGCGACTGCGTACCTCGATCTCGTCGGGCTGCGGGACTTTGCGGAAATGTACCCGTACGAGCTCTCCGGGGGTATGCGCCAGCGGGTCGCTGTGGCACGTGCCCTCGCCGTCAATCCTCGCATCCTGCTCATGGACGAGCCTTTCGGTGCCCTCGATGCCCAGACCCGGAACATGCTCCAGCGCGAGCTCCTCGAGATATGGCAGAAAACGAAAAAGACCATCCTCTTTATCACCCACAGCGTCGACGAGGCGGTATTCCTCTCTGACAGGGTCGTCGTCCTCTCCCCGCGTCCCGGTCGCGTGAGGGATATCGTGGCAATCGATCTCCCGCGCCCGCGGGAGAGGACAGGTGTTGAATTCGCCCGGATCCGCCGTTATGTCCTCGATCACATCGAGTTTATGGCCGCTTCCAGTAAGGTTTAAGTGAGAAGGTTCCCATTTTATAAAGCACAGACAGGGACAAGGAGACAGGAAGAATGGTCCGAAAACCAGGAAAGATGTACCGGAACCTTGCAAAGAAAGCCTACACGCGCAGGGAATACATGGGGGGGATTCCCGGCAGCAAGGTTGTCCAGTTCGACATGGGGAACCTGACAGACCCGTTCCCGCTGCAGATCTCCCTTGCAGTGGAGGAAGGTTGCCAGATCCGCCACACCGCGCTCGAGGCCGCCCGCATCAGCATCAACAGGAAGCTCATCAAGGACATCGGGAGGATGAACTACCGGCTCAAGCTCCGCGTCTTCCCCCACCACGTGCTCAGGGAGAACAAGCAGGCAACGGGTGCGGGTGCAGACCGTGTCTCCGAGGGGATGCGCCTTGCCTTTGGAAAGGCTGTCGGAACGGCAGCACGGGTGATTCCCGGCCAGGAGGTCTTCTCCGTCTATACGACACCCCAGTACCTTGACAAGGCAAAAGAGGCACTCCGTTCCGGGAGCCACAAGCTACCCTCCCCGACCCGCATCGTCATCAGGGAGATACCTGTTTCCAGCGCCCCTGCAGCAGAACAGGCATAAATCATTTTTTCACATATTTTCATCAGCTTATTCATAATCGGTTGCAATTTTTTCTTTTGAGAGCGGGGAACCGGCATGGCATGAATGATATGCCCCCCTTCACCGGCAATCGGCTTTAAAAAAACCACTTTCCCCGCTTGCTATTCTCCTCCTCTCATTCGAAGGCGACAGCGTGGGTCTCCGTTCAAAACCACTCTATCACAATGTATATTCCTCTTTATCAACACATTATGTGCAATATGATCCCTTCCCCGGATTCGGCACTCTGCGCGGCCCTGACGGAAGCCACGTGCAGGGCCCTGCAGCAGGCAGAGATATTTCTTCCGCCGGATGTCATCCGGGCTCTGGAAGAGGCAAGGGACAGGGAGACGAGCGGGATCGCCCGTGGCGAGATAGAGAATATCCTTGCCAATATCCGGATGGCCGAATCTCTCCGTGTCCCCATCTGCCAGGACACCGGTGTCCCGGTAGTTTACCTGACGGTGCCTCCCGATGTTCCGTTCTCCCGCCACCTTATTGATGCAGTCTGCGAAGGTGTCCGCCTCGCGACGCGGACGGTCCCCCTCCGCCCGAACGTCGTCGATCCGCTCACCCGGAGGAACACGGGGGACAATACAGGCCCGGGGATGCCCGATGTCCATGTCAGGCCCGGGGAGAGGCTCTCTGTCACCGTCCTTCCCAAGGGGGCAGGTGCCGAGAACATGTCACGGGTCGCCATGATGCTCCCGACAGAGACCGGCAGTATTGCCCGGTTCGTGGCAGAGACGATGCTGATTGCAGGGGGAAAGCCGTGTCCGCCGGTTGTCCTCGGCGTGGGTATCGGTGGAACCATGGATGGCGCCGCTGCAGCTGCAAAGGAGGCACTCCTCCTGCCGATAGACACCATGTCAGACTTCGAGCGGGAACTCCTCGACGCCGTAAACGACCTTGGCATCGGCCCCATGGGGCTTGGAGGGAGGACGACGGCCCTTGCCGTCAGGGTGAAGAGCGCCGGCTGCCACACGGCATCCCTGCCTGTCGCCGTGAATGTCCAGTGCTGGGCATGCCGGAGGGCAACCGTGGAGGTGGAGTGGTGACAGAAATCGATCTCTGCACCCCCCTCTCCCACGAGATCCTGATGCTCCGGGCAGGAGACCATGTCACGCTCTCCGGCACGGTCTACACGGCACGCGACGAGGCGCACCAGAGGATGCGGGAGGAGGGTATCCCCTTCGATCCGCATGGCGCTGCGATCTACCACTGCGGACCGGTCATCCACGGGGGGAAAATCATTGCTGCCGGCCCGACGACGTCGGCCCGCATGAACGCACTCTCGGGTTTCCTCCTCGACCGGGGAGTCCGGGCACTTATCGGAAAGGGAGGCATGAGCCGGCAGGTCGCAGACCAGATGAAGGGACGTGCGGTCTACCTTGCATTCACCGGCGGATGCGCGGCCCTGGCTGCATCACGGATGAGACTGAAGGCTGTCTACTTCGAAGACCTCGGGATGGCCGAAGCCGTGCACGAGATTGACCTTGACCACCTCCCTCTCGTCGTCGGGATCGATGCCGCGGGAAACGACATCTTCGAGGGCGTGGCACGGAATGCCCAGCTCCGGTTCAAAAAGAGGTTTTCTCCGGCGCGGGAGGCCCTGCCATGAAGCTCGTCATCGATGAGAAGCGGTGCAAGGGCTGCAACCTCTGCACGATGGTCTGCCCCTACAGGATATTCCGGCAGGGGAAGAAACCCAACCTGCGGGGAATCGTTGTCCCTGAACTCGACAGGCCGGAGAGGTGTCCGAACTGTCGCCTGCAGGGTCTGTACGGCAGGACCCTCTGCGGCATGTGCCAGATGATATGCCCGGACCAGGCCATCTCGTGGGAGGAAGAGGCCCCCAGCGAAAAGAGGAAGGTGGCGGTGGAGTTTTGACGCGGATCGAGTTCATGCAGGGAAATGTTGCCTGTGCGGAGGGTGCACTGGCAGCAGGGTGCAGTTTCTTTGGCGGGTATCCCATCACCCCGTCGACCGAGATCGCCGAGCACATGGCTGCAAAACTCCCGAAGAAGGGTGGTACCTTCATCCAGATGGAGGACGAGATTGCAGGTATCGCGGCTGTCATCGGCGCGTCGTGGACAGGGGCCCGGGCCATGACTGCAACGAGCGGCCCGGGGTTCTCCCTCATGATGGAGAACATCGGGTTTGCCGTGATGACCGAGACCCCCTGCGTCATCGTGAACATCCAGCGCGGCGGCCCCTCCACAGGTCAGCCAACGATGTCTGCCCAGGCCGACATGATGCAGTGCCGGTTCGGATCCCACGGTGACTACAGCATCATCGCCCTCTCTCCCGCGAGTGTCCAGGAGATGTACGAGCTGACAGCTGCTGCGTTCAACCTCGCCGACAGGTTCAGGATCCCTGTCTTCCTCATGGCCGACGAGATCATCGGGCACATGCGCGAGAGGATAGAGATCCCTGACGCCGTCCCGAGGGTGGAGCGGAGACCCCTGCAACCGGGAACCCTCCCCTTCCACCCGGACGCCGACCTCGTCCCGGGGTTCCCTGCTTTCGGGAGCGGTCATTCCGTTCACGTGACAGGCCTGACTCACGACGAGCGGGGGTATCCATGTGCAACGAGCCCGAAGGTGCACGAGGAGCTCGTGAAGCGGCTCGTTGCGAAGGTCGAGTCGAAGCGGCACGAGATCGCTGACTACAGGGTCACGAACCCCGATGCAGAACTCGTTTTTGTCACGTACGGGTCGCCTGCCCGGACTGTTCAGCAGGTCATCCATGACCACCCGGGGGAAAGTATCGGGCACCTGAGGTTCAGGATCGTCTGGCCGTTTCCCGAGAATGCACTCCGGGAGTTTGGGAACGCGAGGGCATTCCTCGTTCCCGAACAGAACCTCGGCCAGATCGCACGCGAGATCGAGAGGCACACCTCTGTCCCCGTCATCCGGCTTCCACGGTTTGGAGGTGCCCTTCATTCGCCTGAAGAACTCGTCGCCGCACTGGAGGCCTTAAAGTGACGTTCTCCGAGTGGCTGCGGACCGACAGGCTCCCGCACATCTTCTGTGCCGGCTGCGGGAACGGGACCGTGATCAACTGCACCCTCTCTGCCGTCGACCAGATGGGCTGGAAGAGGGAGGAGACTGTCTTTGTCTCGGGCATCGGATGTTCCTCCCGGGCACCCGGCTATGTCCTTGCCGATTCCCTCCACACGACGCACGGCAGGGCCCTTGCCTTTGCTACAGGCATCAAGCTTGCAAAACCGGAACACAACGTCGTTGTCTTTTCCGGGGACGGTGACCTTGCCGCCATCGGGGGGAACCACTTCATCCATGCCTGCCGGAGGAACATCGACCTCACCGTTGTCTGCATGAACAACATGATCTACGGGATGACGGGAGGGCAGGGGAGCCCGACAACACCGAGGATGGCTCTCTCCACAACGACGCCGTACGGATCCGCGGAACCTGCCTTCGACCTCTGTGAACTCGCGATCGCAGCCGGCGCAAATTACGTCGCGCGATGGACATCGTACCATGTCAGGGAACTGACAAGGGCGGTTCACGCGGGTCTCCGGACCCCCGGCCTCTCCTTCATCGAGGCACTGGTCCAGTGCCCCACGAACTACGGCCGGCGCAACCGGTTCCGCCAGCCACTGGACCAGATCGAGTACTTCAAAAGCCATGGTATCCTGGTCGAGAAGGCAAGGAGGCTGAGGGAGGAGGGCAAAGATTTGCCTGCCGATGCCATCGTCCTCGGCGAGATGATCCGCAGGAACAGGCCCGTGATGGGGGTGAGAAAGTGAGGCACGAGGTCCGGTTCTCGGGCTTCGGTGGCCAGGGGATCATCCTCTCGGCGGTCATTCTCGGCCGGGCAGCTGTCATGTACGACGGGAACTATGCTGTCCAGACACAGGTCTACGGACCTGAGGCCCGGGGGGGAGCGTCGATGAGCTCTGTCATCATCGATGATGCCCCGATCCTCTACCCCAAGGTGAAGGACCCTGACATCCTCGTGATCATGTCCCAGGAGGGCTTCGAGAAGTACGGGGTGCAGGTGAACGAGAACGCACTGATGATCCTCGATTCCTCCCTCGTGCGGTCCCGTCCCCGGTGCCGGTACCTCGAGGTACCGGCAACGACCGAAGCGAAGAATACCCTCGGGAGGGAGATCGTCGCGAATATCATCATGCTCGGTGCCCTTGTCAGGGCAACCGGGATTGTCAGGGAAGAATCACTGGAGAAGGCAATCCTTGACAGCGTCCCGAAGGGGACAGAATCGCTCAACATGAAGGCCATGAAACGCGGAATGGAACTTGTATCGGCGGGAGAGAGAGCATGAAACTGCTGGAACATGAAGCAAGAAAGATTTTTGCCGAGCATGGGATCCCTGTCCCGGAGGGGGAGGTCATCCGGTCGCCCGGGGAACTCGCGAAGGTCATGGAGAGACTCGGCGACCGGTTTGTCCTGAAAGCGCAGGTCGAGGTCGGAGGTCGGGGAAAAAAGGGCGGGGTCGTCGTTGCGGACCGGTCTTCCGGGATCGAGCATGCGAGCACCCTTCTTGGCATGGAGATCGGCGGGATCCCTGTCAGGGAAGTCCTTGCGGTCGAGTACCTGGATATCCGGCACGAGTATTACCTCTCCATCTCGGTCGACCGGTCGAGGAAAGGTGCCATCATCCTCTTCTCGGATCAGGGAGGAGTGGATATCGAGTCACTGGCAAAGGACAGCCCCGGGGCTCTCCGGAGGGCATACCTCCCTGTCCTCATGGAACGCGTGCCCCCGTTCATGATCCGTGACCTCCTCGCCGGGGCACCGGGGGAGATAGGTGACGTCATCAACCGGCTCTACACAGTCTTCCGAAGGAAAGATGCCCTCCTCGCCGAGATCAACCCTCTCGTGATGACACCGCGGGGGATCTTTGCAGCAGACGCAAAGCTCGTCATCGACGACAATGCCCTCTCCCGGCAGGGGATTGTCCAGAACCGCGACCTGACCGAGCGGGAGAGAGAGGCAGCACGACACGGTTTCTCGTACGTCGAGCTGAAAGGGGAAATCGGTGTCATCGGAAACGGGGCAGGCCTGACCATGGCCACCCTCGATCTCATCCAGTACTACGATGGAAGGGCCGCCAACTTCCTCGATGTCGGCGGGGGCGCCGACCAGGAGAGGGTCATGCATGCAGTCCGGCTGGTCTCGCAGGATCCGTCCGTGAAGGTTATCGTGGTCAACCTCCTCGGTGGTATCACCCGCTGCGACGAGGTGGCGAGAGGAATCATTGCCGCTGGCGTACGCCAGCCCGTCATCGTCCGTCTTGCAGGGACAAACGAGAAAGAAGGGCGCGAGATTCTGAGTTCTGCCGGTTACCGGATGCTCGATACCATGGAACAGGCGGTCAGGGCTGCCGTGGAGGCGACACGATGATATACGCCGATAAAAAAAGCGGGGTGATCGTGACCGGGGCAACAGGCAAGCAGGGGCTGTTCCATATCACCCTCATGAACCAGTATGCACGCGAGGTCGGCGGGAAGGGTGTCGTTGCGGGGGTGACCCCGGGAAAGGGAGGCCAGGAGGTAGCCGGCGTCCCGGTGTACAACAGTATCCGGGATGCTCTCCGCGAGCATGATGCAACGGCCAGTGTCATCTTTGTCCCTGCTGCAGCAGCAGCCGATTCCATCATGGAATCGGCGAGTGCAGGTCTCTCCCTTGCGGTCGCGATCACCGAGCACATCCCGGTCCACGACACGATGAAGGCGATCGCTTTTGCAAGGCTCCATGACTGTGCCGTGATCGGGCCGAACTGCCCGGGGCTCATCTCTCCCGGAGAGATAAAACTCGGGATCATGCCTGCCCACCTCTGCACGCGCGGACACGTGGGGGTCATCTCGAGGAGCGGCACGCTCACCTACGAGATCGTAGACCAGCTGACGCGGGCGGGCCTCGGGCAGAGCACCATCGTCGGCATCGGCGGAGACCCTGTCATCGGGCAGACGTTCTCCGATGTGCTCCGCAGGTTCGAGGAGGACGACCAGACAAAGGCGGTGGTGATCATCGGCGAGGTCGGGGGTTCGCTCGAAGAGGAGGGGGCAAAATCAACGGACCTCCCGGTCGCGGCATATATCGCGGGGATCTCGGCCCCGCCGGAGAAACGGATGGGTCACGCGGGGGCGATCATCGAGGGAGGCGAGGGCGATGCCCGGTCGAAGATCGAGCGGCTGAAGAAGATGGGAGTCCCGGTTGCGCAGCGTCCCTCGGAGATCCCCCGGTTGATCCATGACCTGCTCTGATCCCGGTCACAGCAGACACGATTCCCCCCCTTCATTTAAAAAAACCATTTAACCTCCCGGTTACTACCTGATGTGAGTACTGACCACAGAGGAGGAACGATGACCGATCATTATACCGGAGAAAGCGATCCGTTCGAGGAAGAGGAGGAACTCACCGGCCCTGCACGATACTGCAGGCCGGGAGAGGAACTTCTCATCTATACACCTGATATCCAGATCAAGAAATTCCGCTTCGATGCATACCTTACGGATTCCAGGCTCTTCCTGACAGACCCCGCGGAGAAGGGCGGGAAAGTGACAGCAAAAGAGATCCCGCGGGACTCGATTGTCGACTGCTACATCGAACATTCCCCTGCCCAGGAACCCATCCTCGTCCTCTCGATACAGACATCCGAGGATGATGTCCGGACCATGAAGCTGACCTTCGTGCATACCGGAAAGGACCGGGTCACTGAAGCCGAGGAATGGATGCACCTGATCAAGCACAGCGGGACTGAATCAGGAAGCGGAGTGAGTCCCGGGGTTGATACACGAAAGGCAGGTGTTCCCCCGATCTCTCCCGAGGCAAGGGCGCTCTCCGAGACCATCGTCTTTCCATCCCCGCCTCCGCCCCCGCCCCCGCCTTCCCGGGACATCCCGGCCATGCCGAGGCATGCACCCCCGAGGGAGCGGCAGAAGACAATACCATCCCCTGCCCCGGAAAAATCGACGGTCCGAACGACACAGATCCAGTTCTGCTTCCACTGCGGGCACAGAATTCCTCCGGCTGCTAACTTCTGCCCGTACTGCGGGACGCGGATGATCCCTCCCCAGGGACAGGGCGCGTCCTCCCACCCGCCTCCCGGGCCCGTCCCGGCAGATACCGCGGAATCTGGGAAGGAGACGAGGAGAGGAAGGATTTTGAACTTTTTCCGGCGGAAAAAGAAGAAATCCTGATTGTTTCCAGACCCAAATTTTTTTCTGCCAGTCCGTTCCGGCTCATTCTCCAGCCATGGCCGGGACAGTGCAACCGGTTTTAACAGGAAGGAATGATTATGAGTCTTCCCGTCGTTTTTATACTGGTTACGCATCCGGTTACCAGGGGATACCATTGAAGAGAAATATCAGGGTCGAGGAACTGCACCAGATACCACTGGAACGCCAGGAGATCGAGCTTGTTGAGAGAAAATGCCTTGGTCATCCTGACAGCCTCGCAGACGGTATTGCCGAGTCCATCAGCAGGGCGCTCTCCCTTGCCTACCTTGAAGAATGCGGAGCAATTCTGCACCACAACACCGACCAGGGAGAGATCGTGGCCGGGGAATCATTGCCGAAATACGGCGGGGGGAAGGTCATCCGCCCGATCTATATCCTGATCGATGGTCGTGCCACGAAGCAGTTCAACGGTATCAGCATCCCGACAGATGCAATCGCCATCGAGGCTGCCCGGAACTACCTCCGGAGAACACTTACGAACCTCAACCTCGAGCGGGATGTCATCGTGGACTGCCGGCTCGGGACCGGCTCGACAGACCTTCGCGAGGTCTTCAAGCCCTGCCAGAACACCCCCCCGCGGGCCAATGACACGTCATTTGGAGTGGGCCACGCACCGTTCTCCGAGACCGAGACAATCGTCCTTGCCCTCAGCGATTACATCGACCAGACTCTCCGTGCAAAGTATCCGGTCATCGGACAGGATATCAAGATCATGGGGCTGCGGGAAGGCAACACGATAACCCTCACCCTCGCATGCGCGATGGTCGACAGGTACTGTGCCGGCCTCGCCGAGTACATCGAGTTCAAGGACAAAATCGAGGAGGAGGCCCTTGCCGTTGCACGGAAATACACGCCGCGGAAGGTCCGCGTCGCGGTCAACACCGCCGACGACATCGACAGCGGGAGCGTGTACCTCACTGTCACGGGAACCTCTGCAGAGATGGGTGACGACGGATCCGTCGGTCGCGGAAACCGCTGCAACGGTCTGATCACTCCCAACCGCCCGATGAGCATGGAGGCAACGAGCGGAAAGAATCCCATCAACCATATCGGCAAGATCTACAATATCCTCGCCACCCAGCTCGCGCAGGAGTGCGTCCGCTCAGTCGATGGGATCGAGGAGATTTACCTGCGGCTCCTCTCTCAGATCGGCAAACCGATCGACCAGCCCCTCGTTGCAAGCGTCCAGATCCTTCCCAAACCCGACACCGAGCTGAAGACGATCCGGCCTGACATCGAGGCGATCATTGACAGGGGACTCGCCGATGTCACCTGTATCACGGAGAAGATCATCCGTGGTGAGATCAGGACCTTCTGACCGGGACAGGGAATCCCCTTCAACCATGGATGAATCTCTCGTGCGCCTGGCCATCCCCAGCAAGGGACGCATAGCAGCACCGGTCCTCGAGCTCCTGGAAAAGAGCGGGTTGAACCTCGAGGAGGGTCCGGAACGCCGGCTGATGGCTCGGACGTCTGACCCTCACGTCGAGGTCCTCTTCGCCCGGCCCGTGGACATACCCGAGTATGTCAGCCTCGGCGCTGCCGACCTTGGAATCACGGGCATGGACATGGTTCTCGAGAGGCGTGCCAACGTGGAAAAGCTCCTCGATCTCGGGTTCGGCAGGGCAACACTCGTCCTTGCCGTGCGCGAGGACGCTCCGTTTCAAACCCCGCGGGATCTCGAGGGCGCCCGCGTGGCAACTGAGTTCCCTGTCATTGCCGGGGAATACTTCAAAAAAATGGACGTCCCCGTGACCCTTGTCCCCGTGGGGGGTGCATGCGAGGCAACACCCTACCTCGGGATAGCCGACGCGATCGTGGATCTCTCGAGCTCCGGCAATACCCTGCGATCGAACCGGCTGCGTGTCATCGACCGCGTGCTGGAGACAGGAACGGTTCTCATTGCACATTACGGCTCCCTTGCAGCAAAGCGAGCCAAGATCGAGGAGGTTCAGGTCGCTCTCGAGAGCGTGATCCGTGCCCGCGGGCAGTGTTACATGATGATGAACGCTCCACGATCCCGTGTTGCAGAGATCTCGTCGATACTCCCGGGACTCTCAGGCCCGACCGTGATGGAGGTCGCATCGAGGCAGGACATGGTCGCCATCCATGCTGTCGTCGCCGAGGAGAGGGTATACCAGCTGATCCATCTCCTCAAGAGGGCAGGTGCACGCGATATCCTCGTCATGTCAATCGAGAGGATGATCCCCTGATATGCGCGTTTTTCCAGCAGTCGATATCCTCGGCGGAAAATGCGTCCAGCTCGTTCAGGGGAGGCGGGAGTCTGCAAAGACCTTCGGCGACCCTCTTTCCTGTGCAAGGCGGTGGCTCTCGCTCGGTGCTGACTGCCTCCATGTCGTCAACCTCGACGGTGCTTTCGGACAGTCAGGAGAGAACGCCGGGTATATCCGGAAGATCCTCCGGGAGACGGGAGTCGAGATCCAGCTCGGGGGTGGGATACGCTCGTTCGATGATGCGGCCGCATGGCTCGATACCGGTGTCTTCCGCGTCATCCTCGGGACCCTTGCCACGAAGGAGCCGGAGGTTCTCGGCAGGCTTGCAGGAGAATTCGGGCGGGAACGGGTGATGGCAGGCCTCGATGCACGGAAGGGGAACGTGACCGTCGAGGGCTGGCAGAGGAGTGCCGGGGATTACCTCGCCTGGGCCCGCAGGTTCGAGGAGTGTGGAGCCGGATCGCTCCTCTTCACGAACGTCGACGTGGAAGGTCTCGAGAAGGGCATCGATCCCGGGCCGGTCGAGAGACTCCTGAAGGAGACATGCCTCCCGGTCACCGTTGCAGGGGGTATCACCACGGTCCGGGATGTCCGGCTCTTAAAAGAGCTCGGGGCGCACGCAGTCGTCCTTGGGTCAGCCCTTTATAGCGGGAGACTGGACTTAGTAGAAGCGATGGAGGCAGCCCGATGAGGAGAGCTGAGATTGCACGGGAGACGAGGGAGACACGCATTGAGATCGTCCTCGATCTGGATAGTTCGGAGACTGGCGAAATAGAGACCGGAATACCGTTCCTGAACCACATGCTGGACTCGATGTCCCGCCATGGCCACTTCTTTTTTTCCTGCAGGGCCGAGGGGGATCTCGATATTGACTCGCACCACACGGTCGAGGACATAGGGATCGTGTTCGGTCAGGCACTGCGGCAGGCAATAGGGGATGGGAAGGGTATCGTCAGGTTTGCCCATGCACTCATCCCCATGGACGAGGCGCTTGCCTGTGCTGCACTCGACTGCGGCGGGAGGGGGTACCTTGTCTTCCGGGGTGAATTCGCCCACCCCAGGATCGGAGGTCTTGAGCGGGAGCTAATCGAACACTTCTTCTACAGCGTCTGCATACGCGGCGGTGTCACCGCCAACCTCTCGATGGAGGGGAAAAACGACCACCACAAGTGCGAGGCCCTCTTCAAGGCATTCGGTATCGCGCTTGGCCAGGCAACCCGCCCCGGGCCCCGGCCCACAGACGTCCCGAGCACGAAGGGGACCCTCTGACGGGCAGGGAGAGCACCCCCACGGGATCCAGGGGTAATATAAGAGAGAGGGCATTCCTTCTGCCCGCCGGCGGCCATCCGTTTCCTGCCGGAGCCTTCCCGTGTCCGGCAGATTTCCGGGACCTGGTTCCCCGGAGAAAATAAGAGAGGCCAGGGGAAATACCCTTCAATCCTCTTTCTCCTCCGCCTATTCCGGGTAATATACCTCTCCTCCTGAAGGGAGGGGAATGGTTGCAAGTGTCTTCTGGAGGTCATCGAGCGGGTTTGCCTTCACCATCTTCGGGGACATGGTATAGAGGACATCGTCGATATACAGGGACCTTTTCACCTCGGAGGAGGAGTCCTGGTAAGGCACATATGCATTCTCTCCGCTCCCGTGCCGGACAGTGCCGCGGAGCGTAAACCCGGTCCCGGGAGAGAGGCCGAACACGTATGCTCCATACCAGACTTTCGGACGATAGGAATAGGGCTCTCCTTTTAGAGGAGGGGCAGATGTGACCGCGCGGATGGGGATCACGAGGAGATTTTTGGCCCGGTCAAAGAGGAAAGCGTGGTGGTCGGAGAGGGCAGCCGAATCGGATCCCGCATCCCCGATCTGCACGCTGTCAACGAGTGCGGGTTTCGAGACGTCCGAGACATCAAAGAGCGCGAGCTTGACCCCGCTCACGGAGACTCCGCCCCAGTAACCGGTTTCTGTCTCCCTGCCGATCCCGATGATGTGCCGGGCATCGTACGGGTGAAGGTAATCGGAGTATCCCGGGATCTTCAGCATACCAAGAACCTTTGGTTTTTGGGGGACAGAGAGGTCGATGACGAAGAATGGATCGATCTGCCGGAATGTCACCATGTACAACCTGTCACCGATGAAGCGGGTTGCATAGATCGTTTCCTGTTCGGCGATGTGTGTCAGTTCCCCGATCGTTGCCATGTTTTCGTCGAGGACGTAGACATTGCTGTACGTGTACTGCCCGAACCGGGGAGTTGAGATGCTCGATGTCGTTGCGACTCTGAGATTGCCCCCGTATTCGTCCATCGAGAACTGGTTGTGGAGGGTGCCGGGGACCTCTCCTTCTGCACGGTAGGTGATGACACCGTTCCTGATGCCAATCTTATGGATAACGGTCACTGTCTGCCCAGCTTCCTTCCGGCGGACTGCATCCTGTTCGGCATTCCGGATAGCATCGATGATGGCCTGCCGTTCCTCCCCCGGAAGGGTGTTGAAATCAGGCGGGATACTGCCCGGAAAAGCCTCGGAGCGGGAGATGCCGGTGGAAAACGGGACAGGTCCCTCCGGCTGACTGCGGTATATCACGGGATAATACCGGGGGTAGCTGACGTATATCGCATCTTTGGAGACGTAGATCGTGTCCCCGCTGCCCAGAAGGTAGGTCTGGGCGTCTCTCTCCTTTCCATCTGCTGCATCGAGGGCTGTGATCGTCGTGAAAGTGAACGGATACCCCGGCCGATCGAAGTACCAGACATCTGGTTCGAGGACCGTCCGTCCCCCTTCCCGGAGAACCGGGACGGTTACCGGGTCATCATGGAATGTGTCTACCTGCTCCCGGGTGACCAGGTAGACGATCCGGCCGACCATCCGGGCATCGACATAATCGCCATCGATTGTGTAATCTTTCAGAATTTTCGGGGACTCCCTGTCAGAGATATCGTAGATGGTGGCATGGGTAACGGGGGTCGAAAACCGGTAATACGGAGGAACCGCGTCCATCCAGGGATCCGAAGATACCGGTCGGCGGCTGGATGGGCCGTTTCCCGTGCTGAAGAGGACGAGGCGGTCTCCATCGACAAACATATTCCGGGGTGCATCGTCGATCCGGATTCTGGAGATGACCGAGGCATCCCCTGCGGGATAGGCATCGATGATCACGAGGTTCTGGCCGGAGATGACGTAGATGTACCGGTTGTCGTTCTTGATGATATCAGGCTCATCGACCCCGGCAACCTGGATGTTGGTCTGCGAGTACCCCAAGCTACCACCACCGGTTGCAGCGGGTGCAGGGATTGCCAGGGACTGTTCTTTGGCGTTTGCACCGGTTCCCATCGCCACGGTTGGAACCATTGTGCGATAATAGCCGTCCTGCTGTATGGTGGCCGCCGATTCCCTGATGTACTGTTCGATCTCGGCTGTCGAGTGGAACTTTCTGGGTCCCTGCGAACCGGGAGGTGCTTTTGACGGGATGCTCATGCAACCGGCTGCAAGTATGGCGACGAGAATGATGGAGCAACCGATGGCGAGGAGATGAGGCCTGCGGAACATATCTGCAGGTAGGGGCAAGAAGCAGATTAAGGTGGCGAAAACTGCGAAAAAAACCGCAATTAACCGGCGGGTGTCACCTCGTTCTCCTGCAAGGAAGGACGTTTCCGGGTGGAGGAGACCCGGCCGGTTTCTTTCAGGGCATCATCTCCCTGCATGCAGGGCACCTGACATGGAGGAACTCGTCTCCCGTGCAGTTCCATGGCTCGTACTCCCTGCAGACGGAAGGGCGGACAGCGTGAATGGCACAGAATGCACGGCCATCCTCCCCTCTTCCGAGGAACGGGCAGGAGCGGAGAGTAAGACCGGACGGCTCATGCCAGTACGAGACGCGGGTTACAGAGGGTATATCCTTCCCCTGGATTGCGTCTCCACGGACCCATCTCCCGCTGGCAAGACGGACTGCAACGTGGACGAGGATGTCCCATCTTTTTCCCTCGATCCAGGGGACGAGGTCTGCGGCAGTACCCTTCTGCCCCCAGCCCCACCGCTCGCAGCAGCGCCCGCACTGCCTGCATTCCTGATCCATTCTGCAATGACCAGTATTGCCGGAATCCTGCATAAGTGGTGCGGATCGGTAACGCGGCAGATACGCGTTTGATGGGACCAGTGATAAAACAGGGAGGACTTTGAGAGATTAAAAAAAGGGGCGATTGAAACCATCAGATATACCGGGGCTTCTTTGAGAGCTGCACCGGCGTGTAAAGGGGACGGAACGGTTTGTCCCCCGCCTCGTCGTGGATGACCCGGACAAGGTCCGGGAGGGAGAGACTCTCCCTGTGGGGTTTCCCGGGCTCTGACCGTGACCGTATCGTCACCGTCAGATGTCCGCTCTCGACTTCCGCGTCACCGACGACCACGACGAAGGGGACCCAGTCAACGGCTGCTTCCCGCACCTTCTTCGAGACGCTCTCGTCGCGGTCGTCGAGGTCGGCACGGATGCGCTGGAGGTTCAAATCGCGTGCAACGCATGTTGCATACTCGAGGTGCCGCTCGGCGACTGGAATGACCCGTGCCTGCACGGGGGAGAGCCACGTGGGCAGGCGGGGGACCCCCTGCCGGGAACAGCTCTCGAGGATGGCACAGATGACCCTCTCCACCGACCCTGTCGGGGAGCAGTGGAGGATGGGAGGATGCACCTCCCTGCCATCGAGGTGATACCTGATATTGAACCGGTGGGAACTCTCGACATCGATCTGGACAGTCGGGTTCTCGATTGGCCTGCCCTGCCCGTCGATTGCTGCAAGGTCCACCTTCGCGACCCAGTAGTGGACACGGTCGGAGAGGATCTCGATCAGCATCGGGCGCCCCGAGAGGGCAACCATCTTCGCGACCCAGTCGCTGTACTGAGAGAAGAAGTCCTTTGTGCACCGGATGACACCAACAAGTTCCGTTCCGAAGTCTTTCCCGCTCTCCCAGCCCATCACGAGCTGCTCCTCGAAACACCGCAGGGCCTCGGGCATGTCCGTGCAGAGCGTGTGCATGTCCGGCATGGTGAATGCCCGCAGCCGTTTCAGCCCGATCACCTCGCCCTTCTGCTCGTGGCGGAAAGAGTACGTCGAGAGCTCGTACATCTTGAGCGGGAGGGTGTTTGGGGAGATGTGCATGTCGCGCATGATCGAGAACATCCCAAAGCACGCAGCGAAGCGGAGCATCATATTCCGTGTCCCGCTCCTGAACCTGTACTGCCGTTCACCGAACTTGTCGGCATGCTCGTAGATGGCCCGGTCACCAAGGTCGTACATCACGGGGGTCTCGACGGGACTCGCCCCGTAGGGCAGGACACGGGCGAGCACGTAGTCTGCAAGGAGGTCACGGATGAGCTTTCCCTTCGGCAGCCAGCGCATGTGCCCCACGTCGGAGACCGGTTCGTAGTCCACGAGTTCCTTTGCGCGCATCAGTTCGACGTGCGCCGGTTCGCCGCCACCCTCCGATGGTTCGCCGAGTTCCTTCCTGATGAGACAGCCGAAGGCCGAGTCGTCCATGAATTCCTTTGCGTCGCACCGTTTGCCATCCGGGGTGAGGACAAAGAACTCGTGTGTGACCTCCTTCTTCTCCTTCTTCTTTCCCTCTTCTGGAGGCTGGATCGTCCGCGAGAGCTCGGAGAGGGGATGGCCCTTGCAGGAGAGCCGGAAGGCCTTGTACCACCCGAACGGAGCCCTTTTTACCTCGAAACCGATCTCCTCCAGGAGGTGCTCGAGCATTCTGAGGGCTTCGATGGCTGCATCGGGGCGGGCAAGGTCGCTCGAGAGGTGCGCATACGGGTACAGCACGATATTTTCCACGGAGAGCTGGTCAGCCGTCTTCGATATCTCCTCGCCGGCCTGCTCCACAACGCCCGGGATATCGTCCTCGTCCCCGGACTCGACGGCACAGAAGACTGTCAGGGCATTTTCAAAAAAACCCCTGAGTGGCTGGTCTTCCTCTGCCATCCCGGTCTTCTGCTTTGCCTCGAACTCGATAAAATCAGAATGGATTAGGAGAAGTCGCATGGTCGAACTCCATCTCTCTTGGGATCATCCCAGATAATTCTGGTTTCATCCCGTATATATCATTCAGATATCCCGGATGTTCTGGTGGTACCGGGAAAGCGTCGCCTGCCTCTGGTCCATGTACTTTGCGTCTTTCCTGACATTGTACGGAGAGAGGGCCTTTTCCGTGGTGTAGAAGACGAGCTGGCCGATGGGCATCCCTGCATACATGCGGACCGGCCGGGCGTTCACGTTGCACATCTCGAGCGTGATCGAGCCGCGGAACCCTGCATCTATCCATCCCCCGGTCTGGTGGAGCTCCACCCCGAGCCTCGCGATGCTGCTCTTTCCCTCGATACTCGCAACGATGTTGTCCGGGAGACCGATCACCTCGAGGGTCTCGGCGAGCATGAACTGACCCGGGGCGATGACGATCGAATCTGCAGTCATCTCAGATGTACCTTCGCAGATCGTCTCCGCACGGTAGGGATCGATGACCAGATCCCCGGGTTCGTACCAGACGAAGTGGTTTCCAAGGCGGATATCGAGGGAGTTCGGCTGGACAAGCGCCGGATCGAACGGTTCCACCGTGATGAACCCCCTCCGGATCCTGTCCGTGATCTGCCAGTCCACGAGGATCATGGAGAAAATGTTCGGTGGGAGGAGTATTAGGACTTCTTATTACGGTCTTCGTGCCTGATGTGCCATTCGGATCGCCGCATCAACCCGTGGAGGGTCGATGCTTCCCGGGGCGTGAGCTTTGCCCTCCCGAGGATGCGCCGCATCATGAGCATGGTTCCCTCCCGCTTGTGGAGAGGGTGGTCGATGAGGGTGAGGTACTGGTCGATGTGCCGGTACAGGTGCTCCATCTGCTCCCTGCCCGCGAGCAGGTACTCCCCCCGGGGGAGGGATGCAAGCTCGTACGCAATCACGGCAACCGCGTGGGAGAGGTTCATGATGGGGTAATCAGGGGACGTCGGAATCGTGCAGATGATATCGGAGCGCCGGATCTCGTCGTTGTTCAGCCCCCAGTTCTCGCGGCCGAAAAGGATGGAGACAGTCCCCCTGACCCCGGAGAGCATCTCGCGGAGTTCGCGCGGGGAGTAATACGGCATGCGCATCGGGTGGCAGACTGTCTTTCCTACCTCCCCTGTTGTTGCAACGGTGATGTCGCTTTCGGAGAAGACCTCCTCGAGAGAACAGATCCGGGCTTTCTTCAGGATGTCGGAGGCATGTGCGGCCCGGGCGAGCGCATCGTCACCGAGAGGGCAGGGGTCCACGAGCACGAGCCGGGAGAACCCGAAGTTCTTGATCGCCCGCGCTGCAAACCCCACGTTGCCCTCGTAGAGCGGCTGGACCAGGACAAAAGAAACATCAGCCATTCCTGTCCGGGCCGGGTCACGAAACGGCGTTAACGGTAGCCTTCAGGACGTCGATTCCCTTCTCGTAGACTGCGTTCCCGACGACGATTGTATCGGCAAAACGGGCCATCTCGGCTGCTTTCTCGGGAGAGTCGATACCCCCGCCATAGTAGAGTACTGCCGAGTCAAGGGCCTCGCATACTGCCCTGACAACGCGGGGGTCTCCGTACATGCCGGAGTACTCGATGTAAACGATGGGAAAATGGAAGTACCGGTCCGCGACGATTGCGTATGCTGCGGCCTGTTCCGGCGTGAGATCACAGGCAGCTCCCGTGACCTTGCCCACCGAGGAGCGGGGATTGAGGACGATGTATGCCTCGGGGACGACGCGATCCCAGTCGATCTCCTGCTGGCTTACCCACTGGGTGTGCTTGCCGACGATCCATTCCACGTTCCGGGTATTCATGACGCTCGGGACGAAGAGGAGGTCGATGCCCTCGCTGATGACAGCTTCGGGACCGGAGGGTTCCACGACGAGGGGCAGGTCATACCGGGCGACCTGCCGCAGGAGTTCCTGCATGTTCTGCCGGGTCACGTTCAGCGTCCCTGAGAGCATCAGGGCATCGGTCCCGCTCGTGACAACACCCTGTACCTGTTCCGGGGTAAGCTGCCTGTCAGGGTCGAGTTTTGTCACGTGCGTCCAGCTCTTCCAGTTCCTGTGCATGGCCATCCTCCTCGCTAGATTACTATGATCTCTCCCGGAGACCTCTTCTTCTTTATGAGTGGGGCGGCCTTCCGGAGCAGAGCGATCTTCTGCCGGGGAAGACCTGCCCTGACCGCAACCAGGGATTCGTCGAGCTGGTGGAGGCTTTCGCGGTCGTAGACACCGGCAGACAGGAGCTTTTCATAGATCCCCTGTGTCATTCCGGGGAGCGAGAGGAGATCCTCTTTCCCCCGCCGGAACTTTGCAGCGGTCACGCGCACGGGTGCGGGCTTTCCGAGGGCTGCAGCCACGGCCTCCACGTGCTTGAAGACGGTATCAGGGGAAATTCCTGTCTTTTCAGCGATGAAGAGGGGATGCACGGAGAGGAGGGCCTCGGGAGAGAGAAAACCTGCCTCGAGGTATTTCTTCAGGCTGCCGGCGGGAATACCGGTGCCCCTGAGGCGTCTCTCTCCGGATTCACGGCGTGCTTCGGACTGGAGTGATTCTATCTCCTTCTGTGAAAGACCCGCCTCCCTGAGGAGAGAGGGATCTGCCCGGGCAATGTCATCGATCCCGTTGATGCCTGAACTGGCAAGTCTTTTTAAGAGCGCAGCGGGGCTTCTCCCCTTCCGGGGAGCAAGGCGCGACCTGACGAACTTCCTGCAGTCAGAACGCCTCCGGAGCAGTTCAAGCGCCTCCCCCGCCTCCTTCTGGACCTGCCGGGCACGGTCGACAGGGACTCCGAGGGTCTCTGCAAGCCGTTCGGGAGGCACCTGCAACAGGTCCTGTACAGAAAAAAGGTGGGACGAGACCATCTTCGACGCGAGGTCTTCCCCTGCCGAGGGGAGAAGTTCCAGTGTCTCGCGAAGGGACCTGATATGGTGGCAGAGGGGGCAGCCTATCTCCCAGGGACGGGAGCCTTTCCTGACGAGGCGGACAAAGTTGAGCCCGTGCTCCGGGCATTTCTCGTTCGTCCGGACGGCATAGCCCCACATCGTGGCAGGCAGACCGATGTTGAAGGTGCAGGAAGGGTACTGCGTGCACCCGATGAACTGGGTCTGGTTCCGGACGTGGCGGATGCGCAGGTCGTTGCCGCAGACAGGGCACGGCCCTAGCCTCAGTTCCTCTGCGGTCTGTTCCCTGATCTCCTCGCCGATCTCCCTCTCGTGTGCCTCGAGCTGGTCGAAGACCTCGTGGAGCATTCCCCGGGACTCGGCGACGACCTCGTCGCGATCACGGGCCCGCTCCTTAATCTGCTGCATGTGTTCCTCGAGTGTCTGGGTCATTTCCGGCCGCGTGATCGTGTCGGCATGGTTCTCGAGGCTCTCGATGACTGCCCTCCCGACGAGGGTCGGACGGAGCGGGTTGCCCTCGACGTATTTCCTCGAGATGAGCTTCTGGATCACCTCGTGCCGCGTGCTCTTTGTCCCCAGTCCGAGTTCCTCCATCCTCTGGATCAGCCTGCTCTGGGTGAACCGTGGCGGCGGCTGCGTCTCTTTCTCCTCCATCCTCACCTCGCGGAGGGGGAGGGTCTCCCCCTCTGTGAGCCGGGGAAGGACGTATTCCGTTGCCGCACTGAAGGGGTAGACCTTCCGCCACCCCGGTTCGACGATCTGGCCACCCGTAACCGTGTAGGGTTCGCCACCGGCCGACAGCATCACCTTCATCGTCCGCCACCGGGCATCCGGCGAGAGCGTTGCAAGGAACCTCCTCACAACCAGTTCGTAGACCTTCCACCTCTCCTCCCCCAGCTCCTCCCGGCTGGCAGCCCCCGTGGGATGAATGGGAGGATGGTCGGTGCTCGTCTTCTGGCCGCGCGTGGGAACAGCCCTCCTGTTCGCCATCACCCATTCGACATCCGGCCGGAAGACCGTGGGGAGGATCGCAGACAGGATGTGGGAGAGGTCAAGGGTCGGCGGATAGACCGTGTTATCCGTCCTTGGATAGGAGATGTACCCGTTCATATACAGCTCCTCTGCGATGCGCATGGCGTTCGCCGCAGAGAGCCCCAGCCGGGCTGCAGCCACGATGAAAGAGGTCGTGTCGAAGGGCGACGGCGCCCGGTCAACCTTTGTTCCTTCCGTGACGCTGGTCACGACGAGGGGCGGGACGCTCCTCTCCCGTGCGGCAGAAGCCTCGCTGAAATCGTGGAACCGGGACGTGGTATGCCGTGCCTCGATCTCCTCCCCGTCCTTCCCGGTGAGGAGACGGAGCTGCCAGTACTTTTCCGGCCGGAACGCCTCGATCTCCCTCTCCCTGTCGACGATCATCGCGAGTGTCGGGCTCTGCACCCTGCCGACGGAGAGGATGTTTGATCCTCCCCTCCTTGCCGCAAGGGATAGGAACCGTGTCAGGGATGCACCCCACATCAGGTCGATGATCTGGCGGGCCTCTCCTGCCGATGCAAGGGCAAAATCGATCCCTGTCGGGGAGGAGAAGGCATTTCTTATCTCGCCGGGGGTTATCGCCGAGAACCGGACCCTGTCGACAGGGACGGACGGGTTCACCTCCCGGACAAGCTCGTAGGCTTCTTTTCCGATCAGTTCCCCTTCCGTGTCAAAATCGGTTGCAATTGTGACACGGTCAGCTTTTTTTGCAAGTTTCTGGAGGAGATCAACAATCTTTTTCTCCGTTGGGACCTTGGTGGTCGGTGCATCGATCAGGCTCCGTGGCGTCCGTGACTCGGATCGCCAATTGGAGTATCCCTCGACGAAATCGACCTCCACGACGTGACCCCGGAGACCGACGACCGTTGTCCCGTCGAAGCTGTAGCTCGAGATCCCCCCGTCCCGCAACTCCCGGACCTTCTTCTCCCCTGCGAGGATGGATGCAATCCTCCTTGCAGATATGTTCTTTTCAGCAACGATGAGGTGCATTCGAGGAATCACTCACCCTTCTTCGAGGAGGCGGACGAGCACGCGGTTGACGTCTGCAGGTTTTGCGCATCCCCGTGTCTTCTTCATGACCTGCCCGACGAGGAAATTGAGAGCCTCTTTCCTGCCGTTCCTGTAGTCCTGCGCAGCTGACGGGTTCTCGTCCAGTGCCTCGCGGGCAGCCCGGGTGACGGGATCGTCACCGGTCTCTCCGGCAGGGATCGCACGGAGACCCAGTCTCCCGACGCATTCTGCCGGTGGCTCGCAGGTCCCCTTCTCCTTCAGCTGGTCGAGGAGGACCCGCAAGACGTCGATCCCGTTCCTGTCCGTGATCACCCGGTTCCTGACCAGGGATAAGAGACCGGAGAAGACCTCCGGGGGAACGGCAGAGATGGACATGTCCCTGTAGTTCAGCTCCCCGAGCAGAGTGTCTGCAACCCATGTTGCAGCAAGGATGGGGTCTTCCCCTGCGACCTTCTCGTAGAAATCGGCCAGCCTAAGGTCTCCTGTCAGGGTCCGGGCATGGATGAGGGAACACCCGTACTGTTCCATGAACCTCTGGCGCCGGGCGTCCGGGAGCTCGGGCAGGACGATCCTCTCGACCCAGTCTGCAACCCGCAGGGGTGCAAGGTCCGGTTCGGGGAAATACCTGTAGTCCTGCTCCATCTCCTTGCTCCGGGCAGACGTGGTCACACCTCTTGCCTCGACGAAGTGGCGGGTCTCGCGCACCACCTTCTGGCCGCGGCGGAGAGCGTTCTTCTGGCGGGTGATCTCGAACGTCAGGGCCTTTTCCACGCCCTTGTAGGATGTGATGTTCTTGATCTCGACCCGCTCGCTCCCCTCAAGGGAGATGTTCGCATCGACCCGGAGAGACCCCTCTTTCTCGCTGTCAAAGACACCCAGGTACTCGAGTGTCGCCCGGAGCTTGTTGAGGAACCGGCGGGCCTCCTTCGGGGACCGGAGGTCGGGCTCGGTGACGATCTCGATCAGGGGGATTCCTGCACGGTTGTAGTCCACGAGGGAATACCGGGGCCTGTCCGTCCCGCCCTTGTGCACAAGGCGGCCGGGGTCCTCCTCCATGTGGACGCGCGTGATCCGGACCCTCTTCTCCCCGTCATCGCCCTCGATGTCGAGGTAACCGGATACTGCAAGGGGTCTGTCATACTGCGTTATCTGGAACCCCTTGTTCAGATCAGGGTAGAAATAGTTCTTCCGTGCAAAGACGGACTCCTCCGGAACGGTGCAGTGGAGGGCCTTTGCGACCCGGAGGGCATACTCGACCGCCCTCCTGTTGAGAACGGGAAGCGACCCGGGCAGGCCAAGGCAGACCGGGCAGACATGGGTGTTCGGGCCGTCATCGCGGTAGTCTGTCGAGCACCCGCAGAAGAGTTTCGTGGCCGTGTCCAGCTGGCAGTGGATCTCGAGCCCCACGATGACGCTCACGGCTGCACCCCCTGCTCGTAAGCGTACGCAACGTCAACGACCCGCTCGTCTTCCATCCACCGGCCCATGACCTGCAGGCCGACAGGGAGACCCTCGACTTTCCCGCAGGGGACCGATATTGCAGGGACGCCGGCAAGGTTTGCGGGAACCGTGAGGATATCGGAGAGGTACATGGAGAGGGGGTCGCTCTTTTCCCCGAACCGGAAGGCGACCGTCGGCATGGTCGGGCCGGCAATCACGTCGACTTCGGAGAAGAGGCGCCGGAAGTCTTCCCGGACGTTTCTCCGTGCGGCCTGTGCCTTGGCGTAGTACTTCCCGTAGTACCCGGAGGAGAGGGCAAAGGTCCCGATCATTATCCTCCGCCGCACCTCGAGGCCGAACCCCTCGCGCCGCCTCTCCTGGAAGGCCTCGTGCCATGGTTTCCTGACATCGGAGGGGGGCCCGTAACGGACACCGTCGTACCGGGCAAGGTTCGAGCTTGCCTCGCTCATGCAGGTGACGTAATACGCGGCAAGCGCATGCGACATGGACGGCATCCGGCACGTGATGATCTCTGCACCCTTCCGTTCAAGGAGGGTGAGTGCATCCCAGACGACCGATGCGACCCTCGGGTCGACTCCCTCGCCGAAGAACTCCTCGGGAACGCCGATCCGGGTACCTCTGATGTCCATGTTCGGGACGTGGGAATAGGGTGCATCGAGGGATGTCGAGTCACGCGGATCGTACGCTGCAATGACAGACATCAGAAGGTTGACATCAGAGACGTTCGCTGCCATGGGGCCGATCTGCTCGAGCGAGTTTGCATACGCGACAAGGCCGTACCGGGAGACCCGTCCGTACGTGGGCTTGAGCCCGACGATCCCGCAGAATGCCGCGGGGCAGCGGATGGATCCGCCGGTATCCGTCCCGAGGGCGAGGGGGACGAGGCCTGCGGCAACTGCCGCAGCGCTCCCGCCGGAAGAGCCCCCCGGGACACGGGAAGGGTCGCGGGGATTTTTTGTCGGTCCGAATGCGGAGTTCTCTGTCGTGCTCCCCATGCCGAACTCGTCCATATTGGTCTTTCCCACGATCGCAGCCCCCTCCTTGCGCAGGAGAGTGACCACCGTTGCATCGTAGGGCGGGACATATCCTGAGAGTATCCGGGATCCGCACGTCGTCTCGATCCCCCGTGTTGATATGTTATCCTTGACAGCGACAGGAACACCACTCAGCCGTCCCCCGCCATAGCTGGCCTCGGGAATTGTCCTTAAAAAGGCGTTGTACCGGTCGTCTGGGTGGAAGGAGAGGGTTTTTCCGGGCATCACATCACCCGCGGTGCCCTGAAGAACCCGTCTTCGGTCTCCTTCGCATTCGAGAGGACATCATCCCGGGAGAGGGAGGGTTCCACCTCGTCTTCCCGGAAGACATTGAAAGACCGCTCCTCCCCCTCTCCGCTACCGGTCACCTGGTCGAGGATATCGAAGTACTCGAGGATCCTGTTGAAACTCGCGGTGAACCCTTCGAGCTCCTCGCGGAGAATCGCGATGTCTGCGAGCGTCCCGATATGTTCCACGTCTCTCTCTGTGATCATTCCTTCCCCATCCTCCTCTCGTGTCCCTCCACGTATGAGAATAAGTACCCTCTGCACTTCTTTTTATAACCATTGCTGCCCGAGCCTGCCGGATGGATCCAGACGTCCATTCGTTTTACCAGAAAAGGAGCCGAAAAAATGAGAAATCCTGTTTGGATCGACCAGTATCTCCAGTTTCTCTTCCCGTCCGGGAGGGGGGAATCACGACGATTCCCGCGCGAGAAAGTCCCCCACCGACGAAAAACCTCTCTTCCTTGCAAACCGCTGCAGTTCGCGCCAGATCCCGCTGCCGTACTGCATCGCTTTCTTCTCCCGCCACGCGATCTCCTCCGGCAGGAACTGGCAGGCAACCTCACTGAGTGCCCGCTTCCGCATGCCGCCGGCCACTTTTTCGTTCGCGGGAAGATCCCTGGCAGCCCGGATAACCCTCCCGTCGAGGTAGGGGTACGAGAGTGTGACCCCGTGGATACCGGCGACAGCCTGGTCCCGTGCGATCTGATCCGGAAGGCGGGCGAAGTCCACCGCAAGGAGCCCCTCGGTGTCAGGAGACGCGAGGTACCGGTGGTACCCCCCGAAGAGCTCGTCGGCACCCTGGCCGGTGAGGACACGGTCATACCCTGCATCTTTTGCAGCCCGCGTGACGAAGTACCAGGAGAGACCGATCGAGAGGTCAAGAGGGGTCTTCTCCGGAAGGACCGGGAGAACTTCGGCAATTGCCCCTTCCAGTTCCCCGGGCTCGATGGTGACAGAGAAGGACTTAAGGTCCAGTGCACGTGCCGCATCCACCCCTCTGGCGAGATCCGGGCTGTTTTCCAGCCCGACCGTGATGCAGGGGCAGCCCGCCAGCGCGGCGACGAGGGCAGAGTCGACCCCGCCGGAGAGGGCAACGGCGCTCCCCTCTCTCCGGAGATTGACAGCGGCGACGATCGCCTCTTTCAAGCCCATTCTGTCATACCGGGGTTCGACGGTCCCGATGATGTGCCCGTCATGGAGGATCTTCCCGGGAGGCCCGTCGCCCGGAACGATACCGAGAGTGTCCCGTGCAGTGTACCTGCCGAAGGCAAGGTAAAACTCGCCACCAAAAGACGAGGCAGAGTGGGGGTCGGCCTGGAGACGTTCGAGAATCTCATCGGGCTGGAGGATCCGTCCCCCCGCCTCGACCCACCCGACCAGCGTGAGACCGGAGCACTCCTTCATTTCCGCAGTCTCTTTGCCCGGGGGAGATAACCCTTCGGGCGCCTCGTAATGAGCAGGGCAGATGCTGCACCGATCGCGAGCAAAAGCCCGATGATGGTCCATACCGGGAACGGCACATCGGGGAACGGACCGCTCCCCTGCGCAGGCACTGTTGGTACCATGCCGGCGGCTTGATTTGCTGTTGGAACTTCCCCTGACTGGGGAGATCCCGGGGGGAGACCATCAGCCGGGAAGGTTGCACCCGGGGCTGTCACGGCCTTGACGGGGGTTGAAAAGAGCGTGCATGCACAAAAGAAGAGAACTGCAAGGAACCGGAGATACAATCCTTTACTGCATTTATTCTCCCGGAGGAACGATCCTGTCTCTTTCATATCAGTATTGTTTTATTCCATGGAATGTATTAATGGTAAAGATTGGATGAAAAAATGACACCAGCGAGACGGGAACGGGAGGAGGGTATCAGTGCAACGGTCAGCATCATCCTCATGGTTATCCTGGTCATAGGGATTGCTATCGTTCTCTGGTCGGTCTTCATGGGATACCCATCCATTCTCCACCACACGGTCTATATTGCAAGCGAGGCAAAAGCAGAGGAGATAATCCAGCCGGGAGGACTCCCGATGGAGGTCGTGACACTCTTCATCAGGGAGGCAGAACCCTTCCATTTCGCCGGGCAGCAACCCCCTACAGCCGGAAAAGAAGTGGTGATAAAAGTGATATCGCCGGACGGGCGGACGCTGTACCCGATGCCCTTCTTATCAGGCGGGAGCCTCGAGGGAAAGACCCTCTACATCTACCCGAACTCGAGCGGATATTCTTCCTTCTGTGATTACATCGTCTCTGATACTGCCCCTTCCGGGCGCCTCAAGCCTTTTTCACTCGGCACGTGGGTGATCCAGCTCATCGACCCTGAGGCAAACCTCCTCATCTCGAGCGATGACAGGGCAAGGATCACGAAGGGGACGTCATCCTATGCCCTTGCCGGGGGAACGCCGGGGAATGGAGTCTATCGGACGGACTGCTCGCCCCTTGACTACAGCATCTTCGGGAACCCTGTTCGGGGGAACACGGGACCCCCGATGAACATGAGCTACCTCTCCTTCGATGGAAATGATTACCTGACGTTTGCAGATGACCCCACCCTCACCTACACCGGTGACCTGACCATCTCGATCTGGCTGAATCCCCTGAATGTCGGAAATCCCGGTCAGTACACCAATTCCCAGTACTGGAAACAGGTGATCGGCAAGGGCCTCCAGATCAGCCAGAGCAGGGAGGACAAGAACTACGACCTCTACCTCATCGGGGACAGGATATACTTCGAATGGGATGACAGGGTGGATCCGGCAAAACACTACCATATCATGACGGACGCGACCGCCATATCTTCCGGTTCATGGCAGTATGTCAACCTCGTCGTGGAGAATGGAAAGCCAAAGATTTACGTCAACGGAGTCTCGCAACCCTTCAGCTATTACCAGTCGAATGTTCCCGGATCGAACAAAATAACCACTCCTTCCCAGTATCCGGAGGTGAGACTGAAAGACAACAACCACCCCCTCATGATGGGAAAGCAGAATACCGCCTCTTCCAGCAACCAGTTCTACTACAAGGGTGATATCGGCTCCTTTGCCCTGTACAACAGGGGACTGACCGGGGGTGAAATAATCGAGAATTACCAGACCTATTCGGCCTGAATCAGGGGAAAAATCAAATTTTTCCGGTTCCCTGGGACACTGTCCCGCGGTGCCACGCACTCGTCCTGACCGGGTTTTAATACCTGCTCTCCCCAAACACTGATCCAGCATGCGGACCGACCGTCACCAGTACTTCCTCGACCTTGCCCTCCGGTGCGCCCACCAGGGCACATGCCTCCGCCGCAACTTCGGGGCGATCATCGTGGACGAGTTCCACACCATCGTCTCCACCGGGTACACGGGAGCACCCCGGAGACAGAGGGACTGCACCGAGATCGGGCGGTGCTGGAGAAAGGACCACAACATCCCCTCCGGATCGAACTACGAGCGGTGCCGGAGCGTCCATGCCGAGATGAACGCCCTCCTGCAGGCAGGAAAGCTCGCCCGGAACTGCACCCTGTACCTTGCCGGGTTCGACGTGGAGACCGGGAAACTCACCCGGATCTGGCCCTGCTTCCTCTGCTCCAAGATGATCGTGAACTCCGGGCTGAGATCGGTGATCATGCGCACCGGCGAGGTGACGTACGAGGAGATGGATCCCGTCGCTCTCTACCGGATGCGAAGTGTTGAGGCGCTGGGAGAGGAGAAACCTTGAAAAAAACCGGGTTTTTTCCCGGAGATGTAAAAAGGGGGAGACGGTCCCTTGCAGTCGTTTTGGCTCCGTCAGGCCTTCCACCCGATAGCGACCTTCCACCCGGTCAGGCCTTCTGTCATGAAGACAGCCTCATGCAGGGCGCCTTCGTCGCGGTACCTCACCTCCCCTTCCTTCAATCCTACCACCTGTGACCGGACACCCTCATCGAGCGAGAAGATCCTCTGGGGCAGGGAGTCCATGACCGGCATCCCTTCGCTGTCCACTGCGAACGCATAATACCCTTCAGGGAGCACAAAGTCACGGAAAAGTTCCTCTTCAAGCGAATCACAGGAAACTGATGCACCCACGATCCCGCTAACCGTTCCCCCTGCACGTACCGGGACCGCGACGATAGCAGAGTATTTCCCGGTCGATTTGCCGAGCACAATGGTACCGATCGAGGTCTTCCCCGCGAGCACCTCCGGGAAATAGGGCCGGTCCCTGATGTTTACGCTCATCAGGTTGTCGACCGTCGTGTAGTAGGAGCCATCAGGCCTCGCGTACCAGAACCGGGCCTCGGGATACTCGGCCTCGAGCCTGGCAAGGAGCGGGCGGATCCTATCCCAGTCCCCGCTCTCCAGTTCACCGGTGATTGCAAGGGTCTCCATGGCAGCAGAGATGCCGTGGATTCGCGTCCCGGTGAGCGCAGAAAACACGGGGAGCAGGGTTTGAGATGCGAGCGCAGCCCGATCCCCGTAACCTGCGGGTGAAGGAGGTGCATGGGTGCTGCTCCCGGTCATGCGTGCGAATGTCCCGTCCGCCTTCATGGCATCGAGTGTCTCCTGGTATGCCCTGACAGTTACCGGGTCTGTATTCCTGTTGAACGCGATGTAGAGCTCTGTCCGGATCAGCGAGTACACGGGAACCAGTGCAGATTCAGGGATGCCCTTCCTTCGCAGGGTCTCGGGGGTGGTTGCCGATGATCCTAACCAGAGGGAGACGGAGCCGTTCAGGAGGGCGTCGAGGCATTCGGCATCGGAAGAATACGCCCTGATATTCGTGAATTGGTTCCTGACGAGGAAGTCGTGGCGGGCATCTCTCTCAACCACCGCGATTGTCCCGGCGTTGCGGGCGGCCTCGAGGCTCTGGAGCGCTATCCCTGAGTCTTTTGTGGCATAGAGCACATAGTCAAACGTGGCAATCGGGCCCGCCCAGGCGAACTCTCTCTCGCGTTCAGGGGTCCTTGCAGTCGGAAAGACCGCGTAGCCGGGTGTCGCAAGCGCAGTCCCGTACGCATCGCTCCACGCACGTATCTCGATACTGCTATTGCAGTTCTGGCGACGCGAGAGTTCCCGGATCACCTGGACAGACTGTCCTTCCGGCGTTCCGCCAGTGCCGGCGTAGCTTAACGGGTAAATCTCCTCGGTCAAAAAGACGATCTCTTCTAACGCACAGCCGGGAGTGGCTTCCGTGCCTGTCCGGGACATTCCGGGCGCAGTGCATCCTGCAATGACGCAGGAGATAAGAAGGAATGCCCCTGCCAAGGCCAGGTAATGAAACGGTCTCAAAGGAATCATGCGGATTTTCCCCTGCCATGAAGAATCTATCATCAATAATAAAAAAATATGCAATCTCTTTGGGCCTCCTGCCAGTGTCCCGTCACGGCGTTGAACGTCCCTGCTGAGCAGGAATTCCCGCATCAACCCTGTCCGGGTGCCTTCGTGCGATCCGCCGGAAAATACCGGCGGAGTTGGGCTGCAGAGAACGGTCCTCCGTGTCCGGGATAGATCGTCCCGTCCTGGAACGCGAGCACTTTTCCTATGCTTGCCCGCACCTCATCAGGGTCGTCGGCAAAGAACGGGAGCCCCGGCCGTCCGCTCGGAATCGTCGGGAAGACGAGATCCCCAACGATTGCGTCCCCGTTTCCGAGCAGTAGGGAGACGGATCCGGCGGTATGCCCGGGGGTGTGCATAACCTCGCCCCTGATCCCGTATTCATTGAGCGAAAACGAATCCGCAAGGATGATATCGGGCTCGAGGGGAGGAAAGTGAGCGCTGGCCTTCCTGCCATACACGGCCCTGAGGATAAACCCCGCGGTTCCCGTGGGATTGAGTGCACCCTGGCGCCCGGATCGGACCATGGGCGCATCCTCCCTGTGCACGGCCACGGGGGCCCCCGAGAGGTCCCTGAGAGCCCGGGCGGATCCTGCGTGGTCTGCGTGTCCGTGCGTGAGGAGGATGAGCCTGATCTCATCAGGGGATATCCCGGATTCCTTCATCCTCGCAACGATGGCACCCTCTCTCCCCGGAATGCCCGTATCGACCAGGGCCACGCCGTGCTGCCTGACCAGGTATGCCCGTGAGGTCAGGCCAAGCCGGACAGGAATGACTTCGATCGGTTGTTCGCCCAAGTGCATCATCGATCCCCCGGTGCTGATGATTGCCCGGGGAACATAAGAATGTTGTTCCCAATCAGAGCGAATTCATTGTGGCCTGCTGGTGAGCAATTAAGAGAGAGCCGCGGGGCACTCGCCCGGCCCAGGAGGGAGGAACCCCCGCAAAGAAAGTCCGGGGTTTTGTTAAAACTCGATATCCTCGTCTTTTACCGCGAGGCCGACATCCGGGACGTAGGGGAGTTTTGCCCAGAGATAGCCGTCCTGCAGCCTGTAGCCCTCCCGCAGAACCATCTTCACGGGAGCAGGGACAACGAACCTCTCCGGGGGTGCCCCGTGGCGATACTCGTTCTCAAGAACGACGAGGAGGGAGTGCCCCCCGTCGCGGGTATAGCAGTAATAGTTGCGGACACCTTCCGGCAGGGCACCCGGGTACTTCCGTCCCCCAAGCACCCAGCCGGTCAGGCCTGCCGCCCTGATAATCTCCTGCGCATCAGGCATGGGATGAACCTTGGATTCCCTCTCCGATAAAGGTGGCCCTGCGGGAAAGGGATGGTAGGCACGAAAAGGGGGAAAATGGGCAGGAAGAAATATTTTATAAATCCGGAAAGGTTACGTTTTCACCGCAGATGTCATCTCCTGATATCTTCTCCCTCCTCTACGTGGATGATGACCATGACCTCCTTCTCATCGGAAAGACCTTTCTCGAGCGCATGGGCGATTTCTCGGTCGAGATAACGGATTCTGCCGCATCGGCCCTTTCCCTCCTGAAGGAGCGGAAGTTCGACGCCCTGATCTCGGATTACCAGATGCCCTCCATGAACGGGCTGGATCTCCTCAAGGCGATCCGGTCGGGCGGAGACAGCATCCCCTTCATCATTTTTACCGGCAGAGGGAGGGAAGAGGTTGTCATCGAGGCTCTCAACGCGGGGGCAGACTTTTACCTCCAGAAGGGAGGTGACCCCCGGACACAGTTCGTGGAACTGGCTCACAAGGTCCGGCAGGCAATCGGACGGAAGAGGGCAGAGAGAATGCTCGTCGAGTCCCAGAAGCGGCTCGCAGATATCATAGAATTCCTGCCGGATGCCACGTTTGCCATCGACCGTGAGGGCAGGGTGATTGCATGGAACAGGGCAATGGAGGAGATGACAGGGGTTCTGGGGACAGAGGTACTCGGGAGGGGTGGTTTCCGGCACGGGATGGCCTTCTACGGGGAACCAAGGCCGATGCTGATCGACCTCGTGCTCTCCCCCATGGAGGACTTCGAGAGAGATAAGTACCTCTTCACCAACCGCGACGGGACCACCCTGACTGCCGAGACACGCGCCACCGGGCGAGACGGCAGGGTTCACCACTACTGGGGCAAGGCCAGTCGCCTCTTTGACGAGAACGGTGACGTTGCCGGCGCCATCGAGTCGATCAGGGACATCACGGACAGGGTCACCGCCGAGGAGAAATCCCGTATTCTCGCACAGATAATCGACATCGCTCCTGCATCCATCACAGTCCACGATCGGGAGGGAAATTTCCTGTACGCCAACCTGAAGACGTTCGAGCTGCACGGTTTTTCCCGCGACGAGTTCATGGCAATGAAACTCCACGACCTCGACACCCCCGAGAGTGCTGCCCTGATTGGACAGAGGATGCAGGAGATCATGGAGAGAGGGGAGGGGTCGTTTTCCGTCTTCCACAGGAAGAAAAACGGCGATTCCATCCCTCTCCAGGTCGTGGTGAAGCTGATCAACTGGCTCGGGAAACCGGCCATGGTCTCCGTTGCCACGGATCTCACCGCGCTCCGGGAGGCTGAGAGGAAGGTCCGGGAGAGCGAGGAGAGGTTCCGGCGGATCGTCGAGACCGCAAACGAGGGGATATGGGAGATGGACGAGAATTTCCAGACGACGTACGTCAACCCGCGGATGGCATCCCTTCTTGGGTACATGCCGGAGGAGATGATCGGCCAGCCGATAACATCCTTCATGCCGGAGAGCGAGCTTGCTGACAACAGCGAAAAATTAAAAGACCGGATGGCAGGAAAACCCGGCGAATACGAGCGCAGGTTCCTCCACCGGGACGGCTCGATCCGGATCATGCACCTCTCTGCGACACCGGTCTTTGATAGCGATGGCAATTTCCGGGGTTCGTTCACGATGCTCTCGGATATCACGGAGCGGAAGCGTATCGAGGAAGAGTTCCGGAGGGAACACCAGGAACTGATGGCAGCATACGAGCAGATCACCGCAACGGAAGAGGAGCTCCGCAGGATGCTTGCCGAACTCAGGGAGTACCATGAGTCTCTCGAGGAGAGCGAGGAACGATACCGCCGGATCCTGTCCGGCACATTCGATGCGATGGTCATCCACAGGCAGGGAAAGATCACGTGGGCGAACAGGAGGGCACTCGAGGTCATCGGAGCTGTCTCCCTCCAGGATCTGGTCGGTCACAATGTCCTCGACTTTGTCCATCCCGACTCGCAGGCTGATGTCAGGGAAAGGATCTCCCGAATGAAAAACGATAACGATGCAGTCATGCCTCTCCTCGAGGAGAAGTTCGTGAGGCCCGATGGCTCGCCTGTCCACGTCGAAGTCGCTGCAATACCCATCCGGGAAAAGGGTGACATGTCCGTACTGGTCGTTTTCCGGGATATTTCAGAGCGGAAAAGGATGCAGGATGCCCTCATGAGTGCAAACCGGAAGCTGAATATCCTCAATTCCATTACCCGTCACGATATCCAGAACAAGGTCTCTGTCCTCTCCGGTTATCTCTCCCTCCTTTCAGACGGCACACGGAGTGATGTCCAGGTGAAATGTATCGACTCAATGAGAAATGCTCTCCATGCAATGGAGCAGATCATCCAGTTCACGAGGAACTACCAGGATCTCGGCGTTCGATCCCCGGAGTGGCAGTCCCTTTCCGGGGTAATGGAGCGTGTCACAGGGCAGTTCGAACTGGACGGTATTGCAGTGGAATACGGGGAGTGTTCCTGCGAGGTATTCGCCGACCCGATGCTCGAGAAGGTTTTCTTTACGCTCGTTGATAATGCTCTCCGGTACGGAGGCGGAATAACCCGGATACGCGTCTCGTGTGCAAAAGAGAACGGCAGTCTGGTTGTTACATTCGAGGATGATGGTGTCGGTATCCCAAGAGACCAGAAAGAGAAGATCTTCGAGCAGGGGTACGGGAAGGGGACGGGCCTTGGACTCTTTCTCTCGCGCGAGATCCTCTCGATTACCGGGCTCTCCATCCGGGAATGCGGCACACCCGGGCAGGGTGCCCGGTTCGAGATACGCGTTCCCGAGGGCCTGTGGAGGGAGAGCCTCGGGGGTTGCTGAAAAGTGCGCCGCAATGCTCTCCCCCTGCCCGGGCAGGATTGGAGAGAGCCTTTTTCAGGGACTCCATACAACGGAATGCCGGGAGCAGTCGGGGCCGTCTGGTGGCAAAGAGGCAAGTCAGTGCAGTGCTCTTGTTCTTTACTCGGTTGTTGCCTCCCTGCCTCTGCTGTCGTCAATTTTTATCTCTGGTGACACCGAGCCCTCCGCGAGCTGCCAGGGTAAAACTACCTGCGCAAGCATCCCGATGGCGGAGGGACCGGCTGCGGATCTTTGGCGCCCTCAAAGGGATGCAGGGGGATGGGGATCAACCTCGCGGTCTATTCTTCGGCCTGGAATGATGCTTCGGCCTGGAATGATGCAGGCGACCTTGCGGACGTCATCATCTACGGGTACGGATACTCCTATGGCAGGGGTGTCCTGGTGAGAAATCCCGGGGGCATCATCTCTCCCGGCAGCGGACCGTCGGTGTGACAGCCAGTAAGATTCGGTCAAAGTCATCACCCCGGATGAGATAGAGGCCGGGAAAGCGCAGGTCTTGCACCTGATATGATCTCTTTTTGACCGATGCGGCCTGCTTCATATAGGAGGGGAAGGAGGAGGCATTATGGCACATTGGGAGGGTTTTTAGGGAATCAAGGCACGAACCCCCGTTCACCCCAGTCAGGGTTTCAAGAACGAATATGATTATTGTAATGAATTAATTTATAAATTCAAATAATTTATAGATAATATTGCTTAAAGTGCGAATTTTATTTGGTTAAATTTAATTAATCTTATGAAAAATTAAAAAAGTATGAAAAAAATTCCTGGAAGAGCAATGATAATAGTGACGGTCTTCGCACTGATCCTGGTCGTCGGATGCGTGAACACCACCAGCTCATCGACTGAAGCTCCTCCGGCAGCCTCCGGAAAGGCTGCGCCAATCACCATGAAGGATGGGTTCGGGAGAAACGTGACTGTCCCGGTACCGCTCGAGCGGGTAGTCTGCTCGGGATCGGGATGCCTCCGCTACCTCGTCTACATGCAGGCAAAGGACCTTGTGGTCGGGGTTGACGACATCGAAAAGAAGGACCAGGCAGTCGAAGGGCGCCCCTATGCCCTCGCATGGGGGTCACAGTTCAAGGCGCTTCCGCTCATCGGCGAGTTCAGGGGCAAGGATGACCCTGAGAAGATTATCGGGATCGGCCCGCAGGTGGTTTTCAAGACCGGCTCCACGGGAACGGCATATGCCACGAGCGCGGCGGATGCCGACAAGCTCCAGGAGAAGACTGGTATTCCTGTCGTGGCATTTCCCTATGGATCGCTCCGGAACGACGCCGAGAAGGCCGAGATGTACGCAGGACTCCGCGTGATGGGCAAAGCGCTTGGAAAGGAAGACCGTGCGGAAGAGATCATCGCGTATATCGAGGCGACGATAAAGGACCTCCAGTCAAGGACCGCGGATATTCCGGAAACCAATCGGAAGACGGCATACGTTGCAGGCGTCAGCTTTGCCGGGGCGCACGGCGTCATCTCTACCGAACCAGCCTATCCGCCATTCCTCTGGGTGAACGCAAAGAACGTCGCCGCGGGAATGGGGACCGCCCATGCCGACATTGCCAAGGAGGCCCTTGTCGAGTGGGACCCTGAATATATCTTCGTCGATGTAGGGACCCTCCAGCTGGACAACCAGGGAGCACTCGGGGAGCTGAAGAGCGACCCTGCGCTCCGGGGACTCTCTGCGGTTAAAGAGGGCAGGGTCTACGGGGTGCTCCCTTACAATTTCTACAACACGAACTACGAGTCGGTGCTCGCAGATGCCTACTTCGTCGGTAAGATCCTCTACCCCGACCAGTTTGCCGACATCGACCCGGTGCGGAAGGCAGATGAGATCTATACGTTCTTTGTCGGAAAGCCGGTTTTCCTGCAGATGAATAGCCAGTACGGAGGGTTCGGGTTCTCGCAGATCCGGGTGTAAATGCAGGCATGACCACGGACGGTGCAGTACGGGGAGGGTGGTGAGACAGGATGCATTTTGCTGACGGAGAGGTTCCTGCCGACTACCTTGGCTATATCCGAAACAAGGTCTCCTGGATACTCGGGGGGATTCTCGTCCTCCTTGTCCTCTTCGTGTATTCGATCTCGGTAGGTGCAGTCGAGATACCCCTCCAGGAGGTCATCGCCACGCTCCTTGGCCAGAACATCTCCCACAAGTGGGATGCGATCATCTGGAACATCCGGCTCCCCCAGGCGCTGACGGCAATCGCGGCGGGCGTGGGGCTCTCGGTCGCCGGTGTCGCAATGCAGTCAATCCTCCGGAACCCACTTGGGTCACCGTTCACGCTCGGTATCTCCAATGCCGGGGCATTCGGGGCGGCAGTCTCCGTCATCGTGCTTGAGACCGGCACCATGCAGTCAAGGGTGGCAGATGCGGTCACCATCAACAACCCTTACCTGACGACCATCATGGCGTTCATCTTCTGCCTGCTTGCAACCGCCGTGATCCTGCTCATCTCGCGGATCCGGGGAGCGTCTCCCGAGGTGATGGTGCTTGCCGGGGTCGCACTCTCCTCGCTCTTTACTGCCGGGACCATGTTCCTGCAGTTCTTCTCGAACGATGCCCAGCTTGCGGCAGTGGTCTTCTGGACGTTTGGGGATGTCTCCCGTGCAAGCTGGCCGGAGCTGGCGCTCATCGCGGTCATTGTCGCGGCAGCGACCATCTATTTCATTGCGAACCGCTGGAACTACAACGCGATCGATGCCGGTGATGAGACTGCGAAGGGACTCGGCGTGAACGTGGAGCAGGTGCGCCTGGCGGGGATGGTCGTCGCGGCGCTCGTCTCGGCCGTGATTGTTGCCTTCCTCGGCGTGATCGGGTTCGTGGGGCTCGTGTGTCCCCATATGGCGAGGAGGGTCATCGGCGACGACCAGCGGTACCTCACCGCGGGGTCCGCCGTGATGGGAGGGGTCCTCCTGCTTGCATCGGACACAGTGGCACGCCTGATCGTCGCACCCTACGTGCTGCCGGTCGCAGTCCTGACTGCGTTCATGGGTGCGCCAGCTTTCATCTACCTGCTGCTCAGGGGGTATCGAAGATGATCCTCTCTGTTGACGAACTCCGGTTCCTCTACAGGAACCATGAAGTGCTCGCGGATATCGCGTTCTCCATTGATGAAGGGGAGATCATGGCGATCCTCGGGCCAAACGGGGTCGGAAAGACCACGCTCCTCAAGTGCCTGAACCGCATCCTGACGCCTCGGGGAGGCGCCGTTCTCCTCGATGGCAATGACCTCTCCCGGCTTGACATGAGGGAGATCGCCCGGAAGGTGGGGTATGTCCCCCAGCGGGTCGAGACCGGGAGGCTCACGGCGTTTGACGCGGTCCTCCTCGGAAGGCGACCTCACATCGGTTGGGACGTGACTGAGAAAGACCTGCGAGTCGTGGATGCGGTGTTCAGGCGGTTCCAGATGGATCACCTCCGGCTCTCCTATATCGACGAGATGAGCGGGGGCGAGCTCCAGAAGATCGCGATCGCCCGTGCCCTTGTCCAGGAGCCAAAGGTCCTCCTCCTCGATGAGCCGACGAGCAACCTCGACCTGAAGAACCAGGTCAATATCCTCTCCATCATCGCCCAAATCGTCCGCGAGCATCACATCGCGGCCGTGATGACGATGCACGACCTCAACCAGGCGCTCAGGTTCGCCGACCGGTTCATCTTCCTCAAAGGCGGCAGGGTCTACTCGCACGGCGGGCACGATGTGGTGAGCCCCGGAGTGATCGAAGAGGTGTATGGACTCCCGGTGGTCATCGGGGAGCTCGCAGGTGTCCGCTGCGTGGTCCCTGCAGGAGAGGCCTGTGAACTGGTGAATGATTGATATTGTATTCATCCCATAAATGGAGATACCCATGTGCGAGAACCAGGAAGGAACCCATTCTCACTCACATTTCCCTTCGTTTGAAGAATGCGTCGCGTTCCACGGTCACGCCTGCCCCGGGCTTGCGACCGGGTACCGGGTCGCGACCGCCGCGATGAAGAGGCTCGGGGTTGCGCGGCCCTACGACGAGGAACTCGTCTGCGTCGCGGAGACCGATGCCTGCGGGGTCGACGCCATCCAGGTAATAACCGGCTGCACCGCGGGGAAGGGAAACCTCGTCATCCACGACTATGGAAAGCACGCCTTCTCGTTCTTCTCCCGTAACACGAACCGGGCCATCCGCGTCCGTGTCTGCGAGGCTGAGAGGGGCGGGCGGCCGGCGATGGACGCACTCCGCAAGAAAGTCTTCTCGGGGACCGCCTCACACGAGGAGGAGAGAATATTCCGGGAGCTCATGCAGGAGGCAACGGCACGCATCCTCTCTGTCCCGGAGGACACGCTGCTGCAGATCGCTGAGATCTCGTCATCACCTCCGGCGACGGCGAGGATCTTTGCCACGATCACCTGCGCCTGCTGCGGGGAGCCTGTCGCAGACGCAAAGACCCGCGTGGTCGATGGCTCGCGGGTCTGCATCCCCTGCGCCGAATCCCGTGCGCAGGGCGGGGAGCGCCGCTCTCCATGAAGATAGAACTCCACCCCATCGGGTTCGTCCGGTCCCCCTACCGGGAACGGGGGGATGCCCCCCGGCAGGGGAGGCTCTCGGACACGGTCTCGGAGATCGTGATCGACCCTGCTTACGAGGAGGGGCTCTTCCGCGTCGGGGAGAAGACCCACCTCTTTGTCCTCTGCTGGTTCGACCGTGCGGACCGGGAGAGGCTCCGGGTCACGCCGCCGAAAAACCCGGTCGAGCACGGGGTGTTTGCCACGCGTTCGCCGGATCGCCCGAACCCCGTCTCGATATCCGTCGTCGATCTCCTCGGGATAAAGGGGTGTGTCCTTTCGGTCCGCGGCCTCGATGCACTTGACGGCACGCCGGTCATCGATATCAAGCCGTTTGTACCGGATATCGATATTCCCGGGTGGGAAGAAAAGAAGGGAGAAGAATAGCGCCACTTTTTCTGCGAGTCACGGTCCACGACGACAGAAGGTGTGGGATTATCACCTCATCCGTCTCTTGTGAGAAAGAAGGGGCGCTGTCGCTTTCGTATCCTGGTGAGACCATCTCCGGCTGTTCCCGGAAAGGGCGCCATGGGAAAGTTCGACTGTTCAGTGGTATCCGGACAATACGTCAATTCACCCCCCTCCACCAAAAAAAGCTATGAAATACCAGAAAGACTCCTTCCATTTCCCAACTTCCGATTGCATGTGCGATCCCGGGCGTTCACGGAGACTGCGTGGCGTGGCTCCCCGCTTCTCCTGCTCCCCTACTCATGCATCAGGGTCCAGACTGCGATGTACATGATCACGCCGATCCCGACCGGGAGCATGGTGAGGACTACGAAGAGTATCCGGATGACGACCGGGTCGATCTCTGAATAGCTCCCTATATTTCCCAACACTCCTCCGGTAAGCTTGCCTTCCTTCATTCGTATGAGCCGTTTCATGGCGAATATACCGCTCCCCCCGGGAAACACTCTTCCTTCCCTCCCAAACCTGCATATCCCACCGGGCCGAACAGTACACCTGCATGGCTTTCTTCTGCCAGCAGTGCGGTGAATGCTGCAGCGTGATGGGACAGGTATTTGCCATTATCCGGCAAATCGACGAGTTCCGCTTCCTCATCCGGAACGAGTACACCGGCGACACCCAGGAAGTGGAGGTGGCCCCGCCGCTTCGCCGGCTCTTTGCGGAGTCCCTCGTCCCCGCTGAGTGGGAGAACCCCTGCCCGTTTCTCCGGCTGGACCGAACCCTGGGGCTATCGTTCTGCACGGTGCACCAGACCCGGCCCGACGTCTGCCGGGAGTACCAGTGCTGGCGGGTCCTGGTCCTTGACAGAGAGGGGCGGAGGGTCGCCCGGGTCATGGAGCCGCGGTACCTCCACCTCGAGGAGGAGGGACTTGTCCCGTCATGGATGGCGTTCCGGGAGAGGATGGATGACCTCTCTGACGACGAGTGGGATGCGGCCGCTGCCCGGTTCTTTCGCGAACGCGGGTACTCTGTTTTTATCTGACCCGTTCATGACGGTTACCGGGAGAATAATGGAAAAATCTCCTGATTTCCCTTCCCAGGCACCGTGATCTGGCCCTGTAAGGAGGCCTCGTCTTTTTTTGCGGCCCCTCGTTATGAGTTGAAAAAAAAGGAGATGATATCATGGGACAGGATCCCTTCCCCCTTCCCTGTCCGGGGTTGACCTGCCGCATTTATGTAGGAAAGTAACGAGATACTGGGGGAAGGAGGCTTGCTACCATGAATGAAGAGGGTAAAATACCGGAAAACCCCCCTGATGAACAGCCCGATCCGTGCGAGAGAGGGACCCCCAGGGGGCAATTCCCTGTCGGGCATGCGAGCAGGGTCGTCTTCTTCCTTGCCGTGATCGGGTCCGGACTCCTCTCCATCTCCCTCTTTTTCTACGGGTTCGTCATCACGATCTCGAGCCTCGCCTTTGCACTCGCTCATTTTTCATTCGGGATCGAGGAAATGAAGCACACCATGGCAGTCGCCGTGGAGATCATCGACCTCTTTCTCGTTGCAACGGTCTTCTACATCATCTCCCTCGGGCTGTACGAGCTGTTCATTGCGAAAGCACCGCTCCCCGGCTGGCTCAAGATCTGCGACGTGGACGATCTCAAAGAGAAACTCCTAGGCCTTGTTGCCATTGCACTCGCCGTGCTCTTCCTTGGCGAATCGCTCGTCTGGCCCAACGGGACGGGGGATCTCCTCTCCTATGGCATTGCCAATGCAGCCATCATCGGCGCAATAGCCCTGTATATTCGGATAAAGCACTGAACGGCTGTATCTTTCCGGGCAGGAAGACCGTGAATGATATTTATCACGTCCGGCTCCCACCATACTGCTCATGCGAGTCGTTGCGTTCAGTGGAAGCCCGAGGAAGGGTGGAAACACGGAGAGACTGCTCCTTCGCGTCTGCTCCATCCTCGAAGAAGAGGGAATCGGGACAGAACTTGTCCATGTCGGCGGAGAGAAGGTCCATGGATGCACAGCCTGCGGGAAATGCTTTGCGAACCAGGATGGAAGGTGCGTCTTTGACGACGATATCATCAACGATTGCATCGGAAAGATGGCGGCATCCGACGGGATCCTGATCGGATCGCCCACGTACTTCGCCGATGTCTCCCCGGAAACAAAGGCCCTCATCGACAGGGCAGGTTTCGTTGCAATGGCAAACGGACGGATGTTCTCCCGCAAGGTTGGCGCGGCTGTCGTGGCAGTCCGGAGGGCTGGCGGGATCCATGCCTTCGATACCATCAATCACTTCTTTGGCATCAGCAACATGATCACCGTGGGATCGATCTACTGGAACATCGGAATCGGGATGAACCCCGGGGACGTGGAGCGCGATAACGAGGGGATGGCCACCATGGAAGCCCTCGGGAAAAACATGGCCTGGCTCTTAAAAAAGCTGCAGGCCAGATAGCGTCCTGGAAAAGGAGAGAATTCCTCCGATGGTATTCCGGGGTTTTCATCCGGGTTTTTCTGTCCGGATCAATCCCCCTCTTGCCCGAGGGTCTCCCGCAGCACCCTGAAATCCTCTTCGTTTGCGTCGGCCTCGACGAGTATCGGGCCGAAACAGGGCTTGACAAACGGAATCAGAATTTTCTTCTTTTTCACCTTGAACCCAAGGGGCATCGGCTTTTTGAGGAGGATGGTGACCCCGCGGAGGGAAAAGTTTGGAGGGATATAGTACCATTCGGAACAGTTTTCCATGACGTAAGATTCCACCGATTCTTCCGTTGTATCCTTGAGGAGGATCTTTCCCCTTATCTTGTTGATGCAGCGTGGTTGCGGGACCATCATGGTGTAATCTGGATGAAAAAGTCAATAAATGCGTGTTTCCGGGAGATGGGAGAAATGCATTTTCCTTCCCTGCCCCTGTCTCCCGGACGCCGGTGCACATTCCATCTCATGCCGGGATTCCTTGCAAGAGCCCGGAGCAAACGGCTGGGGGCAGGGCTGGAACTCCCCCGGCATCGTGGTTTTACTGGCAGCTTTCCGGCATACTGCTCTCTCCATGCCATCTATCCTGTCAGTGACCGGCCAGCGGCAGCGTAAAAAGGATGATCTCGAGAGCAATGAGGATGATGACGATCCACTCGAGGAAATGGGCATGCTGGACGTTCACCTCGTCCGAGAGCATCCTGTAGGTCTCGCGAATCGTCGAGAGCCTCCTGTTGACGCTCTGGCTCCATGAATCACTTCTCAGGGCATGCAGGGCGGCCGCGTACACCCTTGCATAGTAGATATCGTCCGTGACCTTGATCAGGTTGTTGATATCCTCGACAATCTCGGAGACCTCTGCCTGCTCGCTCATCAGATCCTTCATCAGCTTCCGGTAGTGGAGGGAACGGATCAGCCACCACTGGCGATCCGCATTCTCGATATCATCGTACATCCTGTCCATCTGCCGGGAGAGCTCCCTGTCGTAGAAACGGAGTTCGAGGACCTGGACTGCCGCAAACTCGATCAGCTCGATCAGGTCAACAGGGGGACCGGGCGAGAAGATGACTGCTCCGCCCCACGAGAGGACTGCCCTTTCGTCAGGGTAGTAGGAGAAAGAGTACTGGAGGGTTTCCCGCCGTATCTCCGGCGAGAACTCTGCATCCTCCCCGAGCAGGATGACGACAGGGTCAAGGGACGGATCCTGCCGGTCGGCAAGGTAGATCGTGTAGTCATCGTAAAAGGCCGGGTCGACCGGCCGGGTCCCGATGTGAACGGAGAGGATACCCCGGAGTTCGGACAGCGCTGCATCGAAAAAGCGGGAGAGGGTATCCCGCCCGGAGAGCGAGAGAGCCATCTCCCGGAGGGCCAGAGGAGGTGCATCCATCTCTTCCAGGGACAGGCAGAGCGAGAACGCACCGAACTCGTAGATCCGGGCCATGACGGAGAGCGGGAGAGTACCCCTGACGGTCTCGATCGACATCCCCGGGAGCCTGATGAGGAGGGGGGGCTGGTCGATGATGATCGATGTGGGACTGACCCTCTGGAACCGGAAACGCGATGTTGCCATGCTCCTGGCAAGCCCTTCCTCGAGCCCCCGGAGATCGATCTCCTCGCCGATATCAAAGATCCGGTAGAAACGGATTGCGTACATGGAGAACCGGTCTTACCCTGTTGTTTGAGAGTATGGAGCAGGCAAGGAATTTAGCCTTTCCGCGGGTCTGTCCGTCATTGCACGATGGAAGCTCCCTCTGATCTGCAGCATGCACGAGCAGTTTTTTCCTTCCGGGAAAGAAACTGTATGGCATGGCATCAGTCTCCTGCACGTTCTCTCCACAATCATGGGTTTTTTCCCTTGCCGGGGGATTTATTCTCCTCTTCCTTGGACTCCTCCTCTTTATCGAGCCCGGCGTTTCCCTACGACTCGCACTCTACTCGCTTGGAGCACTCGCGCTTGTCATCGCGGTAATCTTCCTCGTGGTTGCCGCAACTCTTTCCCGCGGTGGCGGATGGCCGTTTCTCCTCCCGCTCGGAATCGGGATCCTGATGCTTCTCGTTGCCTTCGCTGCCTTTGCATGGCCCGGTCTCCTCGGGGGCATCCTTGCGACCATTGCAGGGGCGGTCTTCGTCGTGGGCGGACTCGGCATTGCAATATCCGGGTTTTTCTCCCTGGAGCCTCCCGGCCGGAGAGCACTCCTCGTTCTCGCCGGGGCGGGGCTCCTTGCAACAGGACTCCTCGTCATCTTCCGGTCGGAGATGACCGCCATACTCATCACCCGTGTGGTGGGGGTCTTCCTCATCTGCCCCGGAACGTTTCTCCTTGCACGTGCACTCCATGCATGGTGGAGGGAGAGGCATACGCTCCCAACCGACGGCCTTATTGTCCGGAGGTGACAGACTAAGGAGAAATATCCGCGAGGGTAGGCAAGCCTGGCCAAAACCGGCGGACTTAAGATCCGTTCTCGAAGGAGTCCGTGGGTTCGAATCCCACCCCTCGCATTCTTTTCCTCCATCCATCCACGAGGGGATCTTTTCTCCTGCCTGATCATCCACCCGCCCTTTTTAACCATCTCCTCCAAACAGGATGATCAGGAGGGAGATGACAATGGGATTCATCAGCCGGGTAAAACAATTCTTTGCTTCCTGCCCATTGCATCGACTGGAGATGGAGAGAGCGCGGGTTGCAGACAGGGAAGCGGAAGAGGAAGAGGGAGAGCAGGAGATCCGGGAACTGCCTATACTGGATATCATCTGATCACGGAAGGGTACCCATCCCTGATCCTCTCTTCCACCAGCCTCTCCAGCGCTCTGGCGGGGTAGTCCCTCCCGGAATTGAAGGATCCGGTGAGATATTGCTCCTGAGAGGAGATGTCCCGGTCCGGGAGACACATACAATACAGTGCACCTCCAAATGAAAAGGGGAGAATGATGCAGGAGCAGGAAAGCCGGAATACAGCGGGAACTTCGACCCTGAAGTCTGACGTATACTCTCTCCTCGAGGTAGGGCCGGCAGGAGGGAGCCGTGCAGCTTTCGCAATCGATCTCTTCCTCGTTCTCCTCATCATCGCAAACGTTGCAGCAACAGTGCTTGAGTCTGTCAGGAGCATCGCGGATGCGTTCCCGGCATTCTTTGCATCCTTCGAGACCTTTTCCATTCTCGTTTTCTCCGTGGAATACGTCCTTCGCCTCTGGGTCTGCACGGAGAATCCGGCTTTTTCCGACACTGTTTCAGGGAGGCTCCGGTATGCGGTAACGCCTCTTGCTCTCGTCGACCTCTTTGCCGTCCTGCCGTTCTATATCCCCTTCATCATCCCCCTGGACCTGCGGTTCCTTCGTGTCCTCCGCCTGATGAGGATATTCCGGCTTTTCAAGCTGGGGCGACACTCCACTGCTCTCAAATTCGTCAAAAATGCTTTTTTAAAGGAGAAGGAGACCCTCGCTGTTGCCGGGTTTGTGCTCGTCATACTCGTGATCTTCTCATCGTGCCTGATGTATATACTCGAGCACGAGGCCCAGCCCGAGGCCTTCGCGAGCATCCCCCACGCGATGTGGTGGGCGATCGAGACTCTCACCACCGTTGGATACGGGGATATCTGTCCTGTTACCCCGGCAGGAAAACTCGTCGGATCGTTCATCGCGGTCCTTGGAATCGCGATGTTTGCCGTTCCAACCGGGATCCTTGCCACCGCGTTTCTCGAGGAAGTCGAGGAGAAGAAAGGAAGGGAGGGGAAGCGGGACAGGAAAGACTCTCCGCAGGAGACAATCGCACTCCTCGAACGCCTCGAGGGACTCCGGGAGCGGGGAATCCTGACAGAAGAGGAGTTTGGGGAGCAGAAGGAACAGATCCTCAGAAGGCAAAAAGGAGGCAATTGAAGGCATTTCCTCACGGGAAAAAAGGGAATTTTTTTCTGAACACCTATCGAAGAGCAGTCGCTGCCCCACCACGGACCATTCCTTTCATATCGTGATGCTGTGCACCAGCCGGCTCAACGGTTGGAAACAGGAGACCAGCAGGAGGAGTCCGGCCGTTTTACCTGCACCCGGGCATGGTTTTCCTCCAAAAAAACGGGGGGGTCGCCGGAAGCAGAGTCGTGCCAACCGAAATGAACAGGGTACTTGCCGGAAGAAATGCTCCCGGGGTCACCGGGCAGGGAAAAAACCGTTATGGCATGGCCCAAAAAACCCGCATCGTGTCAGATGAGGTTTCCGTACCGGGATGCACAGGCATCCCTGTATGCCCCTTCCACGTCGGAATCAGGCGGCTCGTAATTCCGGGGAACGGAGGAGAGGATCCTCTGTATCTTCCGCGAGACCTCTTTATCTCTCCCCTGTGCAAGGGCCTCCTGGTCCCGGATGGCTGCACCGGAGTCGTGGAGTGACTCATGGCAGCCGGAGCAGAGGACAAGCAGGAACCTTTCCAGATCTGCCGGGTCGAGGCTCTCCTCCTTTTCCGTATCGCAGAAGCAGTGAATCTCGGCCGATTCTTCAGTCAGGAGACATCCGCATATCTCGCACCGGGAATTGGCCGCACGCCTGATACTGCATGCCTTTTCGGGATGGGAGAGCAGGAACCGTGAGACAGACATGCAACACGTCCTCTGGTTACCCGGTAAAGCATGTTCTGGGGGATAAATGTTGGCCTGTTGCCATGAAACCAGGTCCCAAAAGCACGCGGATTAGACATCACTGGAGACATAACAGGCTCTCCGCTCTTTCGAGGGGGGCACCGGATAAAATGAGGGGGTTTCGCCGTCCAATCAGATGATGATTGCGGCTGTCTTCTTGTCCTTCTCCTCGTCGAAATCGGTTATTGCAACCTCTGTCGAAAGGATCATCCCTGCAATCGAGGCTGCGTTCTGGAGACCCACCCTGACGACCTTTGCCGGGTCGATCACACCCTTCTCCATCAGGTTCTCGTAGGTGCCTGTCTTTGCGTTGTATCCAAACTTCCGATCGCCGCTGCTCCGGACACGTGCAATGACCTCTGCACCCTCGACACCGGCATTCCGGGCGATCTGGCGGAGGGGCTCCTCGAGGGCCCTGCGGACGATCGAGACGCCAGTCTTCCTGTCATCATCGAACGCGAGGGCATCGAGGGCAGTCACAGCCCAAAAGAGCGTCAGCCCTCCGCCAGGAACGACGCCCTCCTCGACAGCAGCTTTTGTCGCGTTCAGGGCGTCGTCGATCCGCATCTTCTTCTCCTTTAATTCTGTCTCGGTGGCTGCACCCACCCTGATGACGGCAACTCCCCCGGTCAGGTTCCCGAGCCTCTTCCTGAGTTCTTCCTTGCGGAACTCGGAGTCGGAGATGTTGATCTGGGACTCGATGAGCCGGATCCGTTCATCGAGGGCCTTCCGGTCTCCTTTCCCGCCGACGATCAGTGTTTTTTCGTTATCCACCCGCACCGTGTGGGCCGACCCGAATGCCTGCCGCGAGACGTTCTCGATCTTCATCCCGCGGTCCTCGGAGATCACGGTTGCACCTGTGAGAATGGCAATATCCTCGAGGATCGCCTTCCTCTCGTCTCCGTAACCCGGAGCCTTGACGGCGCAGGCCTTGATGGCACCCCGGATGATGTTTAAGATCAGGGCGGCAAGGGCTTCGCCCTCCACGTCCTCGGCGATGATGAGGAGCGGTTTTCCCTCCTGGGCTGCTGTCTCGAGGATAGGGATCATCTGCTTGAGGGTCGAGATCCGCCGGTCGGTTATCAGGATCGCGGGATCCTCGTATTCTGCTGTCATCTTCTCGTGGTCGGTCACCATGTAGGGAGAGACAAACCCGCGGTCAAACTGCATTCCCTTGACGACCTCGAGGCTCGTCTCGAGGCTCTTTGCATCCTCAACCGTTATCAGTCCGCCGTACCCCACCTTCTCCATTGCGTCTGAGATGAGCCTGCCTATCTCCTCGTCGTTATTTGCAGATATTGTCGCAACCTGAACGATTCTCTCGCGGTCATTGACAGGGACACTCACCGATTTTATGTAGTCAACCGCAGCGGCAACGGCTGCATCGATACCACGCTTGATCTCGATGGGATTTCCCCCGGAGGAGATGTTCTTCAAACCCTCGGTGAGGATCGCCTGCGCAAGCAGCGTTGCCGTCGTCGTCCCGTCACCGGTCTTGTCCTGCGTCTTCTGGGCGACCTCCTTGACAAGCTTGGCGCCGATATTCTCGAACTTGTCATGGAGGGAGATCTCCTTTGCTATCGTCACGCCGTCGTTGGTGACGACAGGACTGGTCGGCTTGTCGATGACGACGTACCGTCCTTTCGGCCCGAGAGTGATCTTGACGGTATCTGCGACCTTGTTCACCCCGGAGAGGAGGAGCTTGCGTGCCTCCTCGTTGAAGATGAGCTGCTTTGACTGGGCCATGCGCCATCACTCCCTGACAATTTTTGCAACGACGTCCTTGAACGGGACGAACACGTACGTCTCCCTGTCGATCTCGAACGTCTCGGAGCTGTAGCCTCCGTAGAGGATGTGGTCACCGGGTTTCAGGGGGAGGGGTGTCCCGTCCTCCCGGGTGCCGACAGAGACAACTGACCCCTGCTTCCTCTGTTCCCGTGCAGTCTCAGGGATATATATTCCACTCTTTGTCCTTTCCTCTGCCTGTATCGGTTTGACAAGAACTCTTTCACCGATAGGAACAATCTCCATTGTGCATTTGCACCTCCGGAAAGCATGTACAGTTCTCTTCTCAATATAAAAAAATGTATCGAATTTGTATAAATCATCTCTACAATATGGAATATATTTATATAATATTTGAACTTATTTGATATAATCAAGAGGGATCCATGGCACAGGTGATCGTCCTCAGATTTGAAGACCGACCGATCCCTAGCAGCGGCGAGGAGCGAGTGATTTGGTTCTGCCAGTGCCTCGGAATCGGGGAGGGACGGGATATCGATCGCGTCGCGTCCCGGATCATCATCGCTCTCCTCTCCTCCCGGGCTTGCGGAGAGGGGATTCCCGTTGAGGAGATTGCACACGAACTGGATGTTTCGCCCTCGCGCGTGAATCACCACATCCGCAAACTGGTCCAGGCAGGAATTGTATTCCGGCAGAAGAGGAGGATTTATATCCGGGGCCGGAGCCTGAAAACACTCGTCCAGGAGATCCGGAAGGACGCTCTCCGTATCCTCGATGACCTTGAGGTTGCTGCCGGCGAGATCGACCAGGAATACGGGATACCGCGCAGGTGACAGGGAAAAAAGAGCGAGGTGGAGGAATTCATGGCCGAGAAGACCTATCACAGGATCCACGATATCTTCAGGAGATTGCTCGAGAACATACAGGACATCATCGTCATTGTCATATGCATTCTCCTCTTCGGGCTGATGATCAGGATCCTCCATGGTCTCTTCGAGAGCTTTGCAGGACCGATGAACTTCCGGTTCATCGCATCTGAGCTTATTTACATCCTCGTGCTCGTGGAGATCTACCGCCTCCTCATCATCTACCTTCGCGAACACAGGATCGCTGTCGATATCATGATAGAGGTTGGAATTGTCTCCGTACTCCGCGAAGTCATCCTGTATGGTGTCCTCGAGATCGAATCTCTCTCACTCCTTGCGATCTCTCTCTTCCTCGTTGCGCTGATGCTCCTCCTCCGGTATGGTGCTCTCCGGAAGGAGGAGGTGGAGGGAACCCCTGCAGGGAGTTTCCTCGTGGAGCTGAAACGGAGCCTCAAGCGGGAAGAGTCCCCTTAAAAAACCCTCTCTCCCGGGAAGGGACGGTATCAGGGATTCCGGGCTCGACACAAATCCTGTTTCTTTCCCCAGCCATTCTCTAGCTTAATGAGGGAATAGGAGCCTACCTACTCTCATGCACATCGAAGTCGAGGGTATCCGGGGGCTCCCGATAATCCAAAAGGGAGACGATCTCCCGGCCCTGATTGCAGAGAGAGTAACATTTATGGACGGGGACATTCTCTGCATTGCGTCCTCGGTCTACTCCAAGGCAAAAGGATATACCCGCTGTCTCCATGATATCGTCCCCTCGGAGAGAGCAAGGAGGATTGCAGAAAAGACGCGGGAAGACCCGCGTTTCATCCAGGCGGTTCTCGATGCGTCGACCGAGGTTCTCCTCGAGTATCCCTTCGTCCTCTCCGAGGTCGCGTGCGGCCACGTTGGCGTTCGTGCAGGTGTCGACCAGAGCAACATCGAGGATGACATGGTCATCCTCCTGCCACCGGATCCCATGGCCGCTGCCGGCGAGGTTCGGGGAGCGATAAGGGATATTACAGGGAAGTCCATCGGCGTCATCATCACGGATACATGCGGGAGATCGTTCCGGCGGGGCCAGACAGGGCACGCGGTCGGGTGGAGCGGGATCGATGCCATCAGGGACTTCCGGGGCGACACCGATCTCTTCGGGCACATCCTTCGGATCACGGAGGAGGCCGTGGTGGACGAGATTGCCGGGTTTGCCAACTTCGTCATGGGTGAGAGCAACAACGGCGTCCCCGCAGTGGTCTTCCGCGGGTGCGGGTCGTGGAAAGGGCACAACAACCTCTACTTTTCAAGAGAGGAGGATATCACGAGGACTCTCCTCAAATGTGCACCACCGGGATCGCTCCCGCAGCCCTGATATCTCCCGCTCCTTTTTTCATCAGTCTCTTCCACGCATATCCCGGCAGGAAGTCGAGATTTTTTCGTGCAGAGGACCAACCGATCACAGGAAAAATCAGGAAACAGGAAAAATTGTCGTAGCAAAGGGATGGACCGGGGCTGTTCTTCGGGGGCTTTCCCCTCTCACCCCCTCCGTCAGATGGCAGGAGAGGCATGCCTGATGGGGGAAATGGACAGGGGCATCCCGTTTTGTTCCTTCTCAATACACCTTTCCCTTCAGGAACCCCAGAGTCCCGGTCGCAAAGAAGAATGTCCCAAAGACGATTGCAAAATAATCGATCAGGCTGGGTTCCATGACAAGTTCAATTCCCCCGAGGAAGAGGAGCCCTGCCCCTCCTGCCATCTGGAGAAGAGGAATAATGCGGCTGATGCGATCCATGACTGGTAAACCTTCTTCCTGTACCCTTCCCCGTCGGGAAAAATTTACCTTTGCTCCTTCCGGAGTGACCCGATGATCTCTGCCAGTTTCTGGAAATCCGACTCGAGTTCATGCCGGGCCGGGGGGTTGTGCGTGACGACCGCAGGGTGAAGGACAGGAAGAATGATCACTTCGTGCCCTCTCTCTCCCGCAGGCACAAAAAAGACTCTGCCCCGGACTTCCCGAAGGGATGGAAAGGGAAGATGATACATCCGGAAAAGAGCCCCTGCAGCTATCCTTCCCATCGGGACGATCAGACGGGGAGAAAGGAGCGATATCTGCTCTTCGAGGTAGGGCATGCAGGAAGAGATCTCGGCAGGCCGGGGGGACCTGTTCCCCGGCGGCCGGCACTTTACGACACTCGTGATGAAGACCTCTTCCCGCGCAAGAGAGCATGATGCAAGGAGATCCGAGAGGATCTTTCCCGCCCGTCCCATGAAAGGTCTCCCTGTCTCGTCCTCCCTCTTCCCGGGGGCCTCCCCGATGAAAGCGCAGGAACAGGGAACAGGCCCTTCCCCCGGGACGGTATGCGTCCGGGAAGAGGCGAGGGGACAGAGAACACAGGCAGATATCCTTCCTGCCAGCTGCTCCATCTGAACGGACCGGGAAACGCCGTTCCACTCGCTTCCGGTCTCCTCCTGCAGACGGGTTTTACTGCTCCTGTCCTGGTTCATGCCATTCATTCCGGGATACAACCCGGGCGAAAAAACTCGCAGGAACCACACTCGTCACCAGAGGCATTCATCGGGAGATGTCCTCGAGGGAGATCATCCGTGCCCTTTTTTTATAATACTGGAAGAGGTCTTCACCCCATGAAACAGCCTGGCTATCGGATGAGAACAGGTCGCACGAGCTGTCATACTGGGGGATTTCCCTCTTGAAGAGGCCGAGGGAGAGGTTCCTGTCTGTCACGGTGAGCCCAATCCGCATATCCCGTGAAGTGGCAAACACATGGAAATTTTCAGCACCGGAGAGGCTGCGCATGAATTGTTCATAGGGGTCTTTTACAAGCATCTCCACGACGTTTTCACTCACGACAAGATCGACAGGAATCCCTTCGTTAATCTTTTCTGTCAGGAACTGGGCAAGACCCGGACTTGCCACCGATGAGAGCCCGTGGATGTAGGAGGCATCGCGGAGGATAGCGATGTAATGAGTATAGACCGAGAACATGTCCGTCGTGGTGTCATACTGGACCTCTGATGAGATGAGGTCTCCAATCCGGGCAAGAAAAAGGGGAGGTATCCCCGAGAGGTCATGCGTCGCAAAAAAATGCTGGTGCGACCCGATTCCTCCAAGGAGGGTGACATAGCGGGATATCTCGTCGGCAACGACCTGCCCGAGCGGTGTGAGGGCATAATTGTGCCCCTTTCCCTCGACGAGAGCGAGGGCCTCGAGGTTCCGGATCTTGGGGATGAGGGCCTGCGAGGTGCTGCCGGTCACCTCCCGGAGTACCGAGAGAGGCGAGTTCTTCTCCCGGAGAACAAGAAGAGTCTGGATCTTCAGCCGGGAATTGAACAGAGAATGTATCAGCCGGTAATATTTTCCGTATATGAAGAGATCATCCATGCCACCTGAATTTTCACGGGTAGGGAATATATCTCTGTTGTTTGACCCTCACCTCCAGAACCCGGGAACAGGCAGGGTGGAGAGGAAGGAGAGTGCCGGGGAGAGGGCGAGTCCGAGGAGTGCGATCACAATGAACTGCCCGTCAGAGAGGACATCGCAGAGAAAATTCTTATCAGTCACCCTGTTTATCAGCAGGATGCACCCATGCGAGTAGGCAAGGGACGAAGAGAGTATGACAAGGCTCACCACGCCGAGAGTCCCGATTGAAACAGCAAGGATGCAGACCCCAATGACGACGTTGAAGAAAACGAGAAGGAACTCTGTCGCGCCGGCGCCGAGAATGACGGGAACAGTCCTGATCCCTGCGGCTGCGTTACCTCCGCTGTCACGAATATCGGGAAGAACCGATGCGATAAATGTCCATGAGAAGATGAAGAGGAACACTATCAGGGTTTCTTTTCCTGCTGGTGCCTGGGAAAGGGAAACCGGCACGAACGAGAACGAGAAACCCCAGGCAACAGATACCACGAAGTTCTTGACGAGGGGCACTTCCTTCAACCGGCGGTAACGGCACCCCCGGGGGAGAAGGGGGAGACTGTAGAAGAGACCAAAGACAAGGGGAATACCGCAGGAGACAAGTGGTAAAAGACCGTGGAATGCCGATATCCCGAGGGCAAGCGCATATGCCCCGAGAGCGCAGAAATAGAGCAGGGAACCATGTCGCGATGTGACCCGGAAACGATCGGCATGATTGAGGCTGTCTTCTGTCATGTCGGTCTTCCTGTTCAGGTTATAAACGGAGAAGACGACGAGGGAGAGGACAGCACCGCTGGCCCATGAAAAACCGATGCCCTGGAGGAGACATGAGATAAAAGCCATCCCGGCGGCTGCTGTAGCCAGAAAAAGAGAGCTGTACAGGTAGAGATTCCACAAATCCGAAATACCATTGGATATTCCTTTCCGGGATCCCGTTTTGCCGGATGTCCAGTCGTTCTGGAACCTGTATTCCATGGAAAAAAGTACCCGGAGGGGGTTCACATTCATTATGCCGATGAATATTCATCGCTGCGATGAATATGAAAGTCCGTGATAAATAACTACATTATCCTCGCATGTACAGTGTGGAGCAGGGATTCTCCGGTGAAGGTATGCTTCAGTCATCTGAATCATTCGAGAGAAATAAAATCACACTATCGTCCATTCAGGGGAAAAATTCTCTCACACCGGGCATCGTCTTCATTTCCATCCCGGGTCTTCTGGAGGGGAGGAGCCCCGGATGAGAGATGGGGGAAATGTCCGGACAGGGGAGATCCTGCTCCAGTTTCTCCTTGCAGGTCATGCATATTCCCCGGATACCCCGCATCGTTTCCCCGGGTTCCCTGTTCCTTCCGATGATATCAGGCAGTTCCTTTCCTGTTTGGTCTCATGGCTGGAGAGATCGACATCCACGTCCCAGAAAAGAACACCCTCGTGCAGGACAGGTTCACGACCGGGACATTCTTTTTGAATTTTGAGAGGATGGAGAAGAGTGGATGGAAAAGGTGAATGCACAGGGTATCTTCACTATCAGGGATAATGGAAAGGACGTATGGGTAAAATTTACCTCTCCTGTCTACACATTCAAGGTACGTTTCCATAACCGGAATTCCCCTGCGGCAACGCTTGTCAGGGGAGAGGAAGTCATCCAGGTCGGCCCCCTGGGACTTGATACAGGAAGCACCTGAAACGGGTCCCCGTGCAGTCCCGGGGGATTCTTGCCTGGCGCCTGCACAGGAAGGAAGGGAGTTTTCCCCATGCGATGGAGAAGGAAAAAATCTTTGGGCATACCGGAATCCGGAATCGCCGGAGAACCTTTCCGTTACCAGATTATCGGGGACATCGCAGTCATCTCCCTCCCTGATACCCTCGAGGAGACTGCCCCGTCCATTTCCGGCACGATACTTGCCCGCCACCGGAATGTACACACAGTCCTCTGCAGGAAGCCCATCCCCCGCGGGGACTCCCGCGTCCCTCAGTTCGTTCCCATCCATGGAGAAGAGACAGAGACCACGTGCCGGGAATTTGGCTTCTCCTACCACCTCGACCTTTCACGTGTCTTTTACACACCCCGCCTTGCCTCCGAGCGTGCACGAATCGCAGGTCTCATCCGGCCGGGAGAAAGAGTCCTTGTCCCCTTTGCAGGAGTCGGCCCGTTTGTCGTGCCCATTGCAGCACGCGGTGCCCGCGTTACAGCAATCGAGAACAGTCCTGCATCACTCTCGTTTCTGCGGGAGAACTGCGAAAAAAACGGCGTCTCCCCGGCGGTCCGGATCGTGGAGGGTGATTTTTATGCAGTCGCTTCCTCCCTTCCCTGCGACTTCGACCGGGCTGTCATTCCCGCTCCCTACGGGAGGGACGATGCCCTCCTGAAGGCCGTGCCACTGGTCAGGCCGAATGGATTGCTCCATCTCTATACCTTTAAAAGGCAGAGGGATCTCGCGGGCCTCTCCACGCATTACTCAGGGTTTGGTCTCTCTCTCCTGGCTGTCCGGCGATGCGGAAACGTTGCGCCGGGAGTCTCCCGGTATGTCATGGACCTTGCAAGGCTTTCGCAGGAACCATGATGGACAGATGCACGGGAAAATAACGGGATCGCTCCTCCCCGCATTCTGCTTCGGTCCACACCTGCACTGCGGCGGGGAACCGGGTCTCGTGGATCATCCCTGCCAGCGCCCGGTGTTTCCGAAAAAAAAGCCTGCCCGCATCCATATCATTATCCTGTTCACAGCAGAGAGACTCGTCCATGAAACAACCAAATAACCTCCAGGTCGCACTCTTCCTTGTCCTGTCTGGAACCGGTGCATGGGCATCCTACACCCTCCACGAGATGACCGGACACCCGGTAGCCCTTGTCGTTGCACCTGCACTGGTCATCGCCGCCCTGTTTCTGGCAGCAGCAGTCCAGCTTGCGAACCAGTGGGAGAAAGCCGTTGTCCTGCACCTTGGAAAGTTCAGGGGACTGTATGGACCGGGAGTCTTCACGATTATCCCCCTCATCGAGACAGTTGCGTACTGGATAGACACCCGCATCATCACGACCTCCTTCACGGCGGAAAAGACTCTCACGAAGGATACCGTTCCTGTCGATGTCGAGGCTGTCCTCTTCTGGAGGGTTGTCGACCCGGAACGGGCAGCCCTCCTCGTCGAGGACTACAAGGCCGCAGTCAGCTGGGCGGCCCAGACTGCCCTCCGCGAGGTGATCGGGAGGTCGCTCCTTGCAGAGATGCTCGAGGGGCGGGAGAAACTCGATCTCGAACTCCAGAGGATCATCGAGGAACGTGCGGAACAGTGGGGAATCCACGTCTCTTCAGTCGAGATCCGCGACGTCCTCATCCCCGCGGAACTCCAGGATGCAATGTCGATGCAGGCCCAGGCCGAGAGGGAGCGGCAGGCCCGCGTGATACTGGGCGACTCGGAACGGCAGGTCGCAGAGAAGTTCGAGGAGGCTGCCCGGACTTACCAGAACAACCCCACCGCCCTGCACCTGCGCGCCATGAACATGCTGTACGAAGGTCTGAAAGAGAAGGCAACCCTCGTCATCGTCCCCTCGACAGTGCTCGACACGATGACTCTCGGGGACACCTCCGGGATGATCGCGCTCTCCCGCACTGTCGGCGGGCCGCAACCCGGGCAATCCCCAAGGAGAGATGAAAAAAAGAAGGAACAGGAATCGAAGGCCGGAAAAGGTCCAGTGGAGTCTTCGGGTGGTGCGCTGTAAAACAGGTCCGAAGGGACTGTCAATCCATTTTTTACCTCTCTAGATTCTTGATATGGCCTGATGCGGCAAGGGAGAGACCGGGGAGGTTCTCGAGCCTGGCAATGTCCGCGATCGCCTCGAGCACGTGGACGGAGTCTTCCAGGAAAGAGAGGATATCTGCCGGGTAGATATCGATCCCGTATTCCTCGAGGAGGTACTGGCTTATCTGGCGGTGATCGAGGCCGTTCTCTCTCAGTTCGAGGATCTCCCGCGTAAATTTCCTCTCCGGGCAGCCGCAGAGAGGCGCGTCCCGGCACTTACAGCGGAGAAATGCATGGACGAACCGGACGAGCTGGTCGTGGAGGGTATGGTCGAGCCGGTCGAAGTTGAGCCGGGACGAGACAGCCTCGAGGGTTGCCCCATGAAAGGCCTGATCAGGTATCCGGAAACCCACGAGCCTCTCCAGTCTCCGGGCGTGCCGGAACCGGGCTTTTTCAGCTATCACACTTCTCCTGCCTCTTCATCGAAGTTCTTGAGGGATGAGACCGCTTCTGCCATGCTCTCGATCTCGATCAGCCACTCGTCAAAGAGCGTCGGCTGCTCGATATCGTCCTTGACGTACCTGCCACAGCAGGCAGCCCCGTCAATCACGCATGCCGCAATGTCCCCGGCGATATCGAGCGCTTTCTCCATGTCCGTTTCGACCGTTCTCCTCCCCTCTTTCACGAGTGTCTTGATATCCTTCTGGTAATCTCCCGAGAGGAACTTCCGGCATCCTGCAAAGAGGACGAGGAGGGATAGCTGGAGAGACTCGACGTAATCCTCGAGTTCGTCTTCGGGCACCTCACCCATGACAACTGCCTCAACCTCGTTGAGCTTTTCGGTTGCCTCCTCCTTCGTGAACCGGCCGTTCTGGTAGAGCCTGATGATCTTGAGGACCGAGAGGGTGATGTCCATGGCAAAGTTATAGAGGACGTTATATCCTTCCGGCATCTCTTCGCTGCCGGGTTCTGCATCAAACCGGGACTCCCGGAGGGTTTTGATCCAGTTGTCCCACCGCTCTTTGTTATAAAATATGTAGAACAATTTGAGCGGTTCTTCATGGCTTTCTGCCTTTTCCTTCTTTTTTGCCATTGACATACAGATTTTCTCCTGCATCTTAAAGGTGTATCGGAATTGTGCGAAAAAACAACCCCTGATCGTGCGAAAAAATGGGGGATCGCCCCGGTCACGGGGAGGTGCACAACGATACTGACGGGAGATTCGGAAAATGTCTGGGAGATGTCCCGGGGATATCCCGGGGATGTCCCGGGACACATCACTTCGGCGCTGTGCCTCCCTGCTTGATCACGAGAAGGGGTACCCGGGCAGTCCGTGCGACCTGTGCCGCTGTCGATCCAAGGAATCTTGGAATGAAACCTCTCACCCCGGCAGACTTCAGGATGATGAGAGAGACACCTTCTGTCGCGGCGTACCCAACAATCTCCAGTGACGGGCTGCCGACCCGCACAGCGGTATTGATGACGGCAGGGGGAGAGGAGATCTCGTTCTTCTCTCTCTCGAGTTCCAGCCATGCCGACCTGGAGAGTTCTTCGACCTCCTCCTTTGACTCCCCGTGGCTCACGACATGGAGGAGGGAGATCCGGCGGGGCCGGGGTATTCTCTCAAGGGCAAGGGAAGTGACATCCGGGAGAGAGAAATCCGTGCAGATGAGGACATGGGAGAAAAGGTCAGAACAGGGCTGTTTATTCGTACCGGCGTCCTGGCTGCTTCCAAGGGGAGCAAGGAGGAGGTCAGTTGTTCCGTACCGGAGGATATCGTTTGCGACGCTTCCGATGAGGAGCGTCTCGATCACTCCCTGCCCCCTCCTCCCCAACACGGTCAGGGATGTGCGCTCTGCGGCTGCCACCCTGTTGACGACATCGGAGATGTTTCCACCCGTGATCTCCTCGACCTGTGTCCTGATGGAAAAATTCGTTTTTCCAAGGCCCCTTACATACTCCCCGAGCCGGAGGCGGGCGTAATCTGACTCAGGGCTTATGAAATCGCCGGGAACCGAGGGAGTCTTCGTGTAGATCACGTGAAGGAGGATTACCTCCCTGACCGCAGGGATGTTTTTCAGGCAAGCCACAGCATATTGCGAATTCGGTGAAAAATCAAAGGGGACAAGGACCTTTTCGTACATCGTCTGCACCTTCCGCGAAACCGTCGGAACCGGTGTAGATAGGTGGCACGGAGGATATTTAATGGTGTCCTGAGCTTACCGGGAGATGGTGCGCTTTCCATCTGCCGCATATTGGGGCAGTTTTTTCCGGCCGGGACGATCCGTGCCCCAGAACCTGATAGGGAGATACCTTTCTCTCTCTCCTCCTGCACTCTTTATCCCCGCACAGGGAGAACGGTATCTTGGATAATTCGATTCATGACAGCCCTGCCCCCCGGACCTGCCGTGATGCTCCGCTACGGCGAGGTCTTCCTCAAGAGCGAACCTGTGAGAAGGGAATTTACCGGTATCCTCATCAGGAACTGCCGGCAGGCCCTCCGCTCCATGGGTCTCTTCCCGGACGTTAAAACGGTCCGGGGCAGGATATTCTTTCTCGGGGACTCACCTCTGAAGGTGGCAGAGGTCCTCTCCCGTATCTTTGGTGTCGTCGATGTCGCTGTCTGCACTATCACCCCTCCTGAAGTCCGTGCGGTCACAGAGGCCGCTGTTTTGCAGGCCACAAGGGCTGCCGGACCGGGCACCCGGTTTGCGGTCCGGGCGAGGCGCGAGGGAGTCAGGGGGATAACGAGTCAGGAACTTGCCGCAGGCATCGGATCTGCCGTTCTTTTGTCCTGTCCCGGGACACGGGTGGATCTCGAGAACCCGGACTACGAGATCTTCGTCGAGCTCAGGGAGTCCGGGGGTGTCGTCTACGACACGAGGATTCCTGCTCCCGGGGGTCTGCCGCTTGGATCCCAGGGAAAAGTCCTCTCCCTCCTCTCGCCCGGGATAGACTCCCCTGTTGCATCCTGGCTGATGATGAAACGTGGCTGCGGGATTCTCTCATTCCACGTCCGGTTCGAGGAGAAGGATGGGAAAAACACCCTTTCCCCGACCCTCCGGAACCTTTCCCTCCTCTCCACGTGGTGCAGGGGGTTTCCCCTTCGCCTCATCGTGGTTGATGCATCACCTTTTTTTGAAAGGATCGCGGGGCGGGTAAATCCCCGGTTCCGGTGCGTCCTCTGCAAGAGGTTCATGGTACGCCTCGGCAGCAGGATAGCCCTGCGGGAAGGTATCCCTGCACTCTGCACGGGGGACAGCCTTGGCCAGGTCGCTTCCCAGACCCTCCCGAACATGGTGGTCATTTCACAGGCGGCAGCAATCCCGATCCTCCGGCCGCTCATCGCGTTCGACAAGCAGGAGATTGTCACCCTCGCACGAAGAATCGGGACTTTTGACGAGAGGCCAGGTGATCTCTCCTGCCCCTATGTACCGGCGATGCCTGCGACAGTATCGCGGGAGGAGGAGATCCGGTCCCTTGAAGAAGGACTGGATATATCAGCCCTCGAATCCGGGCTTATCGATCAAGCTGAAGAGTACTATGCCCTGAACGGAGAGATCCTCGAAGAGAGACCGGGACCGGAGTGACAGGATCTTTCAGGAAGGCAGGATCCCTGTGATATTCCCGTCAGGAGAACCGCCTCCGTTTTCAGGCAATGCCGGACGAACGCCGATATAGGAACAGTATCCCCTGTGACAGGCCAGAGCCCCGGATGTCTGGTTGTACAGGAGGTGCTGGCGGTTTCCGGTATCCATCATCCACGAGTCTATCGCCTGGGTCTCGATTCCCGGGACGTAGGCTGTCCACTGCCCGTAGAGTGTCTCGATTATGGTATCATTGAGGGAGAAACCATAATCCCTCTTCAGGGCAAGGACAGACGAGCCGGTTTTTGGGTTCGTGTAATCCAGGTACTTGTACTCATCCATGTCCCGTGCCCGGGCCAGAGCAAGTTCATATGCCCGTTCATCGAAGACAATGGGAGATCTGCCCTCGGAGACGCGAATCCTGTTGAGGTACAGGATCGCCTGCCTGCTCTCCTCTGCAGTGGTGTTCGTCTTGAAGGTTCCCCGCACGAGGAGCTGGAACGAGCTGCCCACCATGGTGATGATGTCCTGCAGGGTATTTCCCGCAGCGATCCGCACCCCGGGGACTGCACCAAAAACGAGCGCAGTGAGGAGAAAGAGGAAGAAGACGATGACGAGGAGAGTCAGAACCCTCCGGGAGAGGAGGGGCTTTTTCCTCTGCCTTGCCGCCGGGATGAGGGGAGTATCCCTCTCGAACGAGTACTCCTCGAGGTGGAGACCTTCCACGATGGCATCCATGTCCTGGATCCGGAGAGTGTACCCTGAATCGACGAACCGGATCTTCTCGACGAGGTCATCAGCCGTCACGATCCTGAACCACTTGACCTTCCGGAAATCGATCTGACCCTCGGGGTACGTGCTCCCCCGGCAGAAATAGATCCACGAGGAGGTCTTCCGCAGGTTCTGCTCTCCGATGTGGGGAAAATGTTCGCGGCAGATCGGGATCATCCTGTCGATGAAGTCCTGCCTGTGTATCTTTGCCTGAAGGAAGAGGTTGGGGAGCGGTATGGGACCGTCCTTTGTCTCCACCTCCCAGTTCCCGTTCTCGAGACCGCGGATCTCCCCGCGGAACGCCTTCAGTTCGAGGAGGATAGGACCGTTCCGCGTCAGAATGGCACAGTCGATCTGGCTGTTGGCGACAAGGACACCGGTCAGGACATAAACCGGTTCCCCGGGGTACTCCTTCCGCAGGATGGAGACGATCTCCCGGAGCTGGCGGAACTCGTGCTCGAGCTTGATCTTCTCTCCCCTGAAAAACCGGATTCCCATTCCCCGTCCCCTGCCGTACCGTGTACGTTAATAGATAGATACATCATTCGTTTTTGATATACCTTGGCAAAACCGCGCTGGCAATGCCAGCGGTTTTTTCCCTGCGAGGTGTGATACCTGGTAGAAGAGGTGGCAGGATGCCGGCAGGAAAACGCGCAGGGTTCAGGGGATGGGAGGTGCTGACCATCCGTGACGACCGGGGAGTGGAGAGGCGGGCAGTTGCCCCGATCATCGTTTCTGCAAGCCGTTCCACCGATATACCGGCATTCTACGGCGACTGGTTCATCCGGAGGCTCGAGCGCGGGCATGCAGCATGGATCAATCCCTGGAACGGGCGCAAAACGCATGTCTCCTTTGCAAAGACACGGGCAATAGTCTTCTGGTCGAAAAATCCCGGGCCATTTCTCCCCTATCTTCCAAGAATCGAGGAGATGGGGTACTCGTTCTCCTTCCTCTATACTCTCAATGATTACAGGAAAGAGAACCTCGAGCCAAACCTTCCTCCCCTTGCCGAACGGGAGAGGACTTTTCTTGAACTCTCCCGGCGCATTGGGCCGCAGAGGGTCTCGTGGAGGTACGACCCCCTCCTGCTTTCGGACTCTCTCTCGGTTGACGATCTCCTCTCGCGCGTGGAATCGGTAGGATCGCGCCTGCACAGGTACACGACACGGCTCATCATCAGTTTCGTGGACATCGCGAGGTACCCAAGAGTCCGGCATCTCCTCTCTGCCTCCGGGCACCCTGATGTCCGGGAGCTCCTGCCCTCCGAGGTCGATTCCTTCTGTGCAGGCCTTTCAGAGATTGCCTCGGGCTGGGGGATCGAGGTCTCTGCATGCGGGGAGGAAAGAGACCTCTCCCGGTACGGGATCCACAGGGGGCAATGCATCAGTGCCGGCCAGATGAAGGACGCCTTTCCCGCAGACAAAGATCTCCTCGGTTTTCTCTTGCCCCCCCATGCAGATGATCAGTCGGGACACGGAGTTCTTCTCAAGGATCCCGGGCAGAGGAAGGAATGCGGCTGCATCCCGAGCAGGGATATCGGGCGTTATTCGACTTGCATGCACCTGTGCGCGTACTGCTATGCGAACGCGTCCCGGTCAGCAGTGGAGAGGAACCATGCGAGGCACCTTTGGCTGATGAAAGCAGGAATCGTGCCCGAGTCCATTGCCGGGACCGGGGAAGAGATTTAACCTGCCACGGCAACAGCAGAGTATGCCACGACGCGAACTCCCCTCGCCCGAGCAGAGGTGGATGGCTGTCACGCGGTTCGCGACCGCCCTCCCTGTCCTCTACGATCTCCAGTTCAGGGAGAGGGTGGGCGAGGAGTACGATCTCCTCGAGCAGCATATCTGGGTCAGCCTCGCGGCAATTGTCCGGCAGTTTGCCACCGGCGCGGGCCTCCCGTCCGGCAACGCTCGGGAGATCATGGAGACTCTCGAGACCATCTTCCTCACCTTCTTCGGGCCGGAGTTCCGGATGGAGGAGGCCCTCCTCGACGAGGAGAGAGGCGTGCTCGTCATCAAGAGGTGTCCCTTCGCCTTCCGCGAGAAGGAGATCGGAACGGGACCGGAGAACCTCCTTCCCCGGTGCCTTGCATTCGCGATTGCCATGGTCGAGGCACTGAACCCGGCCTTTACACTGCGGTTCGTGCGGAGCATGTGCATGGGGGACCGGACTTGCGAGCTGAAGATCACGAGGCGCGAGGACGCCGAGAGAGACGACAGGAAGTGACGGTGACCATGCTGGTGAAAAAAACCCAAAAAATCCGCGATTGACCTGGCATGGTTCCTCCTCTCTTTGAAGGGCACTGATTTTTAGTACATGCAAATGGCTATCTCTTCCCGCCACACCTTCTCTGAGCAGTCCGCCATGGAGAATACAGGGAGAATGCGCCTTGGGGTACTCTGTTCCGGGGGGAAAGACTCGCTCTTTGCATGTTTCTGTGCTATGCAGGAGGAGGAGGTCTCCTGCCTGATCACGGTATTACCAGAGAACCCGGAGAGTTACATGTTCCATACCCCTAACCTGCACCTGGTCACTCTCCAGGCAGAGGCTGCGGGTCTCCCGCTCGTTGCCATCCAGAGCCGGGGCAGGGAAGAGGAGGAAGTGGCGGACCTTGCCAGGGCTGTCGCCATGGCGCGGGAGAGGCATGGCATCGCCGGCGTGGTGACAGGAGCGCTCCGGTCGGTCTACCAGTCATCGCGGGTCCAGCGTATCTGCAGGGACCTTGACCTCTGGTGTTTCAACCCGCTCTGGTGCAGGGACCCGGATACCTACATGGAGGATCTCCTTGAGTCCGGGTTCGACGTCATAATCTCTGCCGTCGGGTCGGAACCGTTCGGGCCTGACTGGCTCGGGCGCAGGCTTGATGCATCAGCCCTTCGCGACCTCCGCGGGTACGCCGGCGAGTACGGGACGTCCCTGACAGGGGAGGGTGGCGAATACGAGACCCTCGTCCTCGATGCACCGTTTTTTTCCCATCGTGTCGTGATAGAGGAGAAAGAGGCCTGCTGGCAGAACTACCGGGGACTCCTCTCGGTGAAAAGAGCCCGGCTGGAGGAGAAATGATCCTGCTTGTCGGGCTTGGATTTCGCGATTCCGCACTCATCCGGGAAGAGTTCGTCCGTCCCGTCGGGCAGGTCGTGGAACGCTCGGGCAGGTCGTGGGAATACATGCACTATTCCTGCCTTGCCAGGGACCGGGTTGAGGAGTCCGATGCGATCATCCTCTGCGGCACAGCTCTCCGGGACACCGCTTACCAGGCTGAGAGTGCCCGGTTCTCCTGGCTCAATCAGGTGAATGTCCCCGTCCTCGGTATCTGCGCCGGGATGCAGGTTCTCTCCCTTGCCTTCTCGGGATCTCTCGTGCCATGCTGCGAGATCGGGATGGAGGAGATCCGGGTCCTCTCCCCCCACGCACTCCTGCCGGAGGGCCCCTCCTTTATGGCCTACGAACTCCACGGGTATTCCTGCATTCCCCCGGAAGACTGGGTTGTCCTTGCAGTCTCGAAAAACTGCATTCAGGCAATCTCTCACCCGGATCGGCCTCTCCATGGCGTTCTCTTCCATCCTGAAGCACGGAACGAGGAGATCATCAGGAGGTTTCTCTCGATTGCAGGGAAAATGAAATAAAATGAGCGGGGAGTTATTCCTCGCGACCTGTGCACTTACGAGACCAAAATTCCATTCTCCCGCGCGATCTCGATGAAGGACTCTGCCACGTAAACGGCCTGATCCCGCGTCAGTCCATAGCAGTTGAACTTCCACACCCTTGTCGCACCCGGGATGATCCCGGTGATACCCCTCTCCCGGAGAGCGGAGATGAAGAAGAACCCTTTCTTTTTGTGCGTCGCGGCCACGCGGTCGAATGAACCGGTTGTATCCACCCTCGTCAGGGTGTGCTGCCTCGGGTATTGGCTCAGGATCTTCGTCCCGCTGATCCTCCGCAGGGCCTCGACCACGATTCCCGTATTGGCAAGCTCGGCATCCCACCTCCTGACGCGCTCTCTCACGGCAGGAAAAGAGGCCATCATGCCGACAAGGGTCACACCCATCAGGGTGCACCCCATCATCTCGACCTCCTTGATACCGAAGGTCCGGGAAGTGATATCCGTCCTCGCAGCTGTCGTCCTGAAGACCTCCCCGGCACGTTCATTCGTGGTGGCAAGAACGCCCGAGGGGGCAGGTGCGGCCATGCTCTTGTGGCCGGAACCAACCACGAAATCAGCCCCCAGATCCCGTCCATCCACGGGCATGATTCCGACTGTATAGGCCCCGTTGAGGAGGACGGGGATATCGTACTGGTGTGCGACCCGTGCAATCTCCCTGACCGGGTGGACGTTTCCATAGCTGTAGTCCACGTGGTCGAGGAAGAGGAGGGGAGGGGTTCTCCCCGTCTCCCGGATCACGGCCTCGATCTTCTCGGCGGTTGCATCGGGCGTGACAATGTTTCCGGGCGAGATAGGGATCTCCCGGGGAATGCCACCGCGTGCCTCGATTGCAAGCACCTCTGTGTAGTGGGAGAGGGCCGTGATCAGGACCGGGTCTCCCTCCTTGACGTATGTATCGGCTACTGCCTGGAACCCCCGGCGGGCTCCGGGAACCACCCGTGCAACGTCCATGGAGAGGAATTCAGCGAGTTCCCTGTGGAACCGGTCGATCGGAGGGTTCCGGATGTAGTCGAGGCGGTTGGGTTTCCTGCAGTTATCGCAGACCGAGTACCCATCGCCGTAGGCAATCAGAGCCTTCATCGCCTCGGCGGTGAGCCGGCCCCCCGCCTGGATGGGGTCGATGTTGATGGCCGACTCCTCGACATCCCTGACATCGATATCGCCCGCACACTTCATGCAGAAAGCTCCCTCTTCAGCACGTCGATCCGCTCTTCCAGTCGGGCAAGGAGGGCGCCCACCTCTGCCTTCTCATCCGGTCCCAGCCGGTGGTGCGGTGCGGTCTTCCGGAGGATGACACGGATATCGGTGAGGATGAACATCGCTTCAAAAAGGGCGACAATCGCGGTTCTGGACACCAGATCACCATACTAATATGCGGAGCAGGACTATAAGATACCGGATGGACAGGGGTTGCATATTCACCCTGCACGGTCATTCCTTTAAGAGAGTGAGAACCGGATACCGTGGTGACGGATGAAGCTTGTCCACATCGCCGACACGCACCTTGGGCTCGCACAGTTCCAGAAGGTCGACCCGGAGACCGGGATGAACCTCCGGGAGAAGCTGATTTACCAGAACTTCCTTGCTGCTGTTGACAGTATCATCGCGAGGAGACCGGACGCCGTCGTTCATGCCGGGGATCTCTTCGACCAGGTCAGGCCAAAGACAATGGCCTACACCACTGCCCTCGAGGCTGTCGGAAGGCTCTCTTCTGCGGGAATCCCCCTCGTCCTCATCTCGGGCAACCACAGCATGCCAAAGACACGGTATACCCCGTCCCCTTTCAGGGTCCTCGAGTTCCACCCCGGCGAACTGCATGCCGCGTACTCGTACAGGTACGAGCGGGTCGAGATCGGGGATGCGGTCTTCCACCTCATCCCGAACATGCTCCGGCCGGAACATTACCGGGACGCATATGACAGGATCGTTCCCGATAAAGGGCGGTATAACGTCCTCGTCACCCATGGCCTCGCATCATGCCTCAAGGAGAAGAGACTGAACACGGTCGCCGAGCACGAGATCGATGCAACGATGGTCTCGGGGGGTGGCATGTTCGATTACATCGCCCTCGGACACTACCACGGCCAGGCAAGGGTCGGCGACCGTGCGTGGTACTCGGGGTCAGTCGAGTTCCTGACCTACGGCGAGATGGGAGACACGAAGGGAGGACTCTGTATCGATCTCGGGAGGGGGACTATCGGGCACCTCGGTCTTCCCCACACCCCGATGGCAGACCTCGGGACCATCGATGCTCGGGAAGTATCACCCCGCGATGTCCCCGCTCTCATCAGGGAGAGGCTCACCGAAAAGGGTGTTTGCCCCCTCTCCATGGCAAGGGTGACTCTCTGTTTCCCGGACAGGGAACACCAGCGGCTCATTGCCGAAAAGGACCTCGCAGACCTGCGGCGCGAGCTGCTCGACCTGAAAATACAGGTCAGGATCCCGGGTGAGTACACGCGGGGAGGGGAGAGCAGGGATCTCCGCTCGATCGATTACCTTGCCGAGTTCGCACGGTTCGTCTCCGCACGGAACCTGAACCAGGCTGATGCTGATTTTGTCAGGGAACACGGATCCCGGGCGATATCACGGGCACTGGAGGAGGAAAACCCGCTTGCTGGTTGAGAGACTCATCCTGAGGAATTTCAAGCGGTTCAGGGACGCGGAGATCCATTTCCGGGACGGGATCAACGGGATCGTCGGGAACAACGGGACAGGAAAGAGCAGCATCGTGGAAGCCATTCTCTTTGCGCTCTTCGGCGTCCAGGGGACCGGCATCCAGTCCGAGTACATCGTCTCCTCGTTTGCCGGGGAGAAGGCAAAATGCGAGGTGCGACTCGACTTCCAGATCCAGGGCATGCGGTACACGATCACCCGGACATTCCGAAGGGGAAACCAGACGGTCCACGAGGCTCGACTGAACATGGGAGAGAAGCTGCTTGCATCCGGCGTCTCCGAGGTCGGGGAGGAGGTTGCAAGACTCTGCGGCATGGGACCGTCCGACTTCAAAAATACTGTCTATGCAGCCCAGAAAGACCTCCCGGCACTCCTCGAGAGCCGTCCCGGCGCCCGCAAGGAGTGGTTCATGCAGGCACTCGGGATCGAGAGCCTGAAAAACAGGAGCGATGAGACGATACGGGAATGGATCGACGAGACGGAGAAGGCCGTCGAACGGGAGAAGAACAGGCTTGCGGTTCTCTCCGGCCAGGGAGACATCACCGAGATCCCGGTCCTCGAGGAAGAACTGGCCGGAATCGAGCAGGCTCTATTCAGGAAGGGGGAGGAAAGGACGATGCTCGAGAGAGTATCGGGCCTTCTCCGCGAGGCTGCATCCCTTGAACAGTCCGAGATGAATCTTTTACGGCGACTCGAACAGGCCGAATCCGAGCTCGCGAGACTTTCCGCTGCGCGGTCAAGGCTGGAAGAACTGTCACCCGCACTCCGCCGGTTCGCCGAGCTCTCGGGAGAGATCGCCAGCCTGAAGGAGAAAGAAGAGCAGTACGCGGATATCCGGGACCGGATGGGGAGGACAGGAGCGGCGATCCAGGCCGGAAAGAAGAGGCTTCTTGACATCTCCGAGATGATCGAGGTTTACACGGGAGAGACAGCGGAATTTATCTCTCTCTCGGCGACTCCCGACCGGCTCGCGAAGGCACGAAAGGATCTCGCCGACCTCGACAGGGCATCTTTCATTGCAAAGGCGCTTTCTGACCTTTCACTCTCCCGGGACAGGGTCCTCGCCCTCCTCCGCGAATGCACAGAGAGAGAGGAGGTTCTTTCCCGGAGACTTGCAGAGGGCACTATCCTGAAGGAGAGACTGGTGGCCCTTTCTGCCCGGGAGAAGGAGCTAGAAAGGGAGTCTGCGGAATTAGCACTCCGAGAGGAGACTCTCGCGGAGGAGAGGCTCCGCCTTACATCAGACTGGGAGCGGATACGTTCTTCCGGGAGGGAGGGGACCTGCCCCCTCTGCCACCAGACCCTCGGAGACTTCTTTGCCCACATCGAGCAGGAGTACACGGGGCGCCTTGCCCGGATCGGGGAGGAAATTGTCTCTCTCTCCCGTGCTAGAGAATCCAGCCAGAAAGAGAGAGCAGAGAATGCGGGGGAGCGTGCCCTCGTGGAGCAGGAGCTCGGGGAGATTACCAGGGCCGAGCAGGAGCTTCGGGAGGTGAAGGCACAGGAAAAGAGCCTCACATCCCGGCTCGAGGAGATCGAGAGGGACTGTGCCTCCCGCCGGCAGGAGCTTGCAGCACTCGGCATACCTGCATACAGTCCCGGGAGACACAGCGAGGCACGAAGGGAAGTCGCAGCGCTCGAGCAGCAGGCGGAGCGATACCGGGAACTCCGGTTCCACCAGGAGAGCCTTGCCTCCCTCACGCTCGAGAGAGACCGTCTCCTCGGGGAGATGGAGAGAGAGGTCGCAACGCTTCGCTCCCTCGAAGATGCAGCAGCGTCGCTTGGCTACGATCCGGCATACAAAAAGAGCATCGAAGAGGAGCTGGGGGCTCTCCGTATCCTCCGTGACGAGGCTCTCGTCCTTGAGGAGCGGCTCGGGCGGGAACCCGAAATCAGGAGGGATCGCGAGAGGTTGGTGGGAGAGAGGGAAGAGATTCGGGCCCGACTCCTCTCCTGCAGGAAAACGATGGCAGGGTCGGGTTTCCCCGGTGCAGATCCTGCATCAGTGTCTGCCCGGATAGGTGAACTTGCCAAGGAGGTCTCCCTCCTGAACACGAGGAGCGGTATTCTCAGGGAACGTCTCGACCGGCTCCGGGCAATTGCCGCTGACCAGGAGAGGGCAAGGGCCGAGCTTGCAACCCTCGAGAGGCGGCTCGTCCTCCTCCGGATCACGAGGAAGACGGTCAGCGAGTTCATCCTGTACCTGGCAGGCGTGATCAGGGCCGAGATCGAGGACGAGGTAAGCAGGATACTTGCGATGATAACCTCGGGGAGGTACGACCGGGTCATCATGGACGAGGACTTCACGATCCTCGTCCGTGACATCGACGGTGACTTTCCGGTCCAGAGGTTCTCGGGCGGGGAGCAGGACGATATCGCCGTCGCCCTGCGCATTGCTCTCTCCCGGTGCCTCTCCGGGATCCACGGGGTGAGAGAGAACACGTTTCTCATATTCGACGAGATCTTCGGGAGCCAGGACGAGGAACGGCGGGCAAACCTCCTCCAGGCACTCCGATCCCAGGAGGCAAACTTCCCTCAGATCATCCTGATCTCCCATCTTCCTGAGATCCAGGGTGAATTTGCACACACGCTCCTCGTCGAGATGGTGGATGACATGCAGAGCAGGATCGTCGAGGTATCGTGAGATGACAGAGGATGCATACAGGGATTCCATCCGGAAGATCGCCCACGCGGTGAGGTCCAGCCTCCCCCCGGATATCGGGAGACTCTTTGCTGAGCACAGCGGCATTTGCCGTGGTGACTTCATTCCCCTCACACCTGCCCGCGAGGGAGTCGTCCGCGCTGTCGACGGGAGCAACGCGACAGTGATGGAAGGGGGGACGATCTCTGTCGTTGCCGTGAGGGCCGGCTTCTCCTCGTTTGCAGGAGAAAGGAGGCTTCCAGGCGGGCTGACGCCGATTGTCCTCCTCCAGGCAGGCCCCCGTGACGCAGAACGCGGGTTCTCTGATCTGTACAGGGAATGTTTCGGTGTCACCCCGATGAGCCCTCTCCGGGTGGATGATGTCTCGCGGGCAGCAGCCGCGATGCGGGACACCCTCGAGTACTTTGTTGCCCTTGCCTGCAGCACGAACCAGGCCGGGGGAGAACTCCTCCTCCTCGACGGCGCACTCCGGGTCTCGGAGGAGAGCCACGACCACGTCCTTGTCACGATCATCCGGGAGTGCCAGTCACGGGGCATCCTCGTGGCCGCGGTAGCAAAACGGACTGCAGCGACATGGGGGGAGAGGTACCCCCTCCTTCCGGCCGTGCAGGCACTCTCGCGGGACTACGGGGTTGCTCCCCCCTGGTGGATAAGGATCGGGGAAGATATCCTTGACCGGACACGGTACACGCAGTGGGAGCACGGGGAGATATTCGTCTGCTCGGCCTCGCCCGGGAGACCGGTGCCGCTCAAGGTGGAGCTCCCGCGCGGCACAGACGATCATACTGCGCATCGCACCTTCTCCCTTCTTGCAGGGTGTTCCGACGATGCCCGTGTCGAAGGGTACCCCTATCCCCTGATGGATGCCCACCGGAGCGTCGTGATCACGGAGGATCTCCTCGGGAGAGTCCGATCCGACCTGATATCCGTGTGCGCAGAGGAGGGGCTCTCTGCCCGCGATATCGGGGAACTCTTTGGTGATTACCATGATACGTTTGGAAGGTACTGAAACGGACGATCGCTCGAAGTGGCGCCTGATTGGAACGAGCGTGCTCTCCTACCGGTTCATCGTTCCCCACGACGAGACAGTCTTTGTCGGCGACATCGTCAAGGTGGTGGACACAAAAAAAAGGCTCGTCTTCTTTGCCCGGGTTTCCGACCTCGTCCACGAGAGTAACTTTGCCGACGACAAGTGGGACACCCGGCCCTATTCCGGGCGATTCTACACTCTCGGCGAGGATGTCTTCCTCGGGGTCGAGGCTGTACCACTCGGTTACGTGGACACGGGTGGCAAGTTCCGGAAACCCCGGACGATCCCGACCAAGTTCTCGCAGGTGAGTTACCCGCAGGAGACCGATCTCTCGTTCCTCTCCACCGTGATGGGGGATATCGAGGTCGGCATGATGAGAACCGGGCAGGAGGTCCTCCGCGGTGTCCCCGTCAGGATCCACAGCTCCGTGCTCCCCCAGCACATGGGCATCTTTGCAACGACAGGCATGGGGAAGAGCAACTTCATGAAGGTGTTCTGTGCATCCTGCATGCAGGAGAGAAAGTTCGGACTCCTCATCGTGGATCCCCACGGTGAGTACCTCGCAGGAGGCAGGAGTTCAACCGGCGAACCGACCAAGGGGCTCGTCCATGTCAGGGGAGGGCGGGACGGGCTCTCGATCTTCACCACGAGAACAGAGGAGCAGAGGAGGACCTACAGTGCAGGCAGCCTCTCCCTCGAGTACGACGACCTCAGGGCAGGCGACATCACCGTGCTGTATGATTTCTCCGACCCGCAGAGGGACATCCTCGAGGCACTCGGCGAGTACAGGGGGAGCGACATCATCGGGTTTTTCTCACGGCTCGACCCGGAAGAGTTCAGTCCCACCACGTACGAGTCCCTGAAGGGACCGGACAGGGATATCGCCTATCGACTCCGGACATCGAACCCGGGACCCCTCCGGGTCATCAAGAGGAGGCTCGAGAACCTTGTCAAGGGCAACCGGAGGTTCTTCCACGAGAAAGGTTCCTGCATCCCTGACATCCTTGCAGCCCTCCGGGCGCAGAGAGTCGTCCTCATCGATATTCCCGGGATGAGCGAGAGGAGCGAGCTCTTCGTCCTCTCGGTGCTGGCGCGCGTCATCCTCGAGCACCAGAAGGAGGAGGCAGAACGGTACTTGAGAGATGGGAACAGGACCACGACTGTCTCCCCCATCTTGATCACCCTCGAGGAGGCCCAGCGCGTCCTCGGGTCCGGGGGCCAGTCAACCCAGGTCTTCAGGGAATGCGCCATGGAGGGGAGGAAGTTTGGTGTCGGACTCTGTGTCATCACCCAGCAGCCAAAGAATATCGATCCCAAAGTCCTTGCCCAGATAAACACTTTTGTCATCATGGGACTGGGCGACCGCGGTGACAGGGAGACCATTGCAGGTTCTGCAAAGCAGGATCTCTCCCGGATGGACACAGAGATCCAGACACTGGATAAAGGCGAGGCTATCATCAGCTCTTTCTCGATCCCCTTCCCGGTCAGCACGAGGATCCACAAGTTCGAAGATTACATCAGTTCTGTTCCGGCAGGAGGGAGGAGATCCCTCTCCGGTGATCTCGATACGACATTCTGATAACCGGAGATTAAGGATTTAATCTTCCTTTTTCCCCTTCGGCCGGGTCGAAACGGTCTTTTCGACAGGAGAGATTGCCACTGCATTGACGACCGGGTCCCCTGTCACGACGTACCTCTTCATGACCTGTCCGAAGACCTCGACAACGTCCCCTTTCTTCACCTTATCCCGGGGCGTCGTGAACATCTTGACAGATATCTCTCCGCTCCGGTCGGCAACGAGGTACTGGGGCCGGTTGAGGAACTGGAAGTAGACTCTCTCCACGACTCCCTCGATCCGGACCATCTGGCCCAGCATTGACGGGTTGATCATTTTGATCCGGACCGGGCGCGCCTTCTCCCGGTACATGGGTTCGAGGGCAGCATACTCGCTCTGGCTCATGTAGTTGAGGGCGAGGGGGATGACAAAAAGCAGGACAACGGTCGGAATGCCCCAGATGAGGAAGATCTGGTCTCCCGTAACAAGGTACGTGTAAATTAAAAGAATGGTGAAGATCCCGACCACCACGAGGGCGAGTATCGAGACCTTCGCATTGACTTCTCCGATCTTCATTCAGTCCCGTTACTTCAGGGCTGCGATCTCTTTCCTGAAGGCAACCCAGTAGATCACACCGACGAAGAACATGCCACCCACGATGTTTCCAATCGTGACGATGATCATGTTGTTCGTCCAGAACGTGACCCAGTTCAGACCGGCATTGATCTTTGCCGGGTCGGTGATGAATCCCTGGGTGAGGATACCCGCGGAGATGAAGTACTGGTTGGCAATCGAGTGCTCGAACCCGGTGGAGACGAAGCACATGATCGGGAACCAGATTCCGAAGAACTTGCCGACTGCGTCATCCGCACAGATACCAAGCAGGATGGCCAGGTTGACAAGCCAGTTACAACCTATACCTTTCAGGAAGGCTGACCACATTCCCATCGTGCCGACATAACTGACCTTGGCCGATGCGATGGCTATGGCCCTCGAACCGAAAGCGGTTACAGTCGCTGCCCCGGCAGCATCAAACGTCACAAACGGCCCGTTTGCCATGATGTAGGCATAGACAATCGACCCGATCAGGTTGCCGATATAGACCCATATCCAGAGGTTGATGACCTGTGCCCAGGAGACCTTGTGGATGAATGCAGCCATCGGGGCGAGCATGGCGTCACCGGTAAAGAGTTCTGCTCCGGTGAGCACGGTGATGATAAGCCCGACAGGGAACACTGATCCCAGGATGAGCTGGGAAAATCCGGCACTGGCTGTACCATACCTCAGGGCTGTATCCGTTGCAAGTATGCCTGTACTGCATACGGTTGCAAGGCCACCACCCATGGCGATGTAGGCGCCGGACATGAATCCACGCATGATCATGTTCCAAGCTGGCAGTCCTACCTTATACTTCCCGGCATCGCCCGCTTTTGCGACGATTGCTACAGGGGGATGAAACACCATTTGTTACACACCTCTCGAATGTCTACCTATACCATACCCAATAATTCACTTCGCGTATAGGTTCAAAATTAAAATCCTTTCTGGTCTTATTAAAACCTTTCTAAATGATTTTTGCAGTGCATTGACGTTTTACAATCAATAAAACAGGTTAGTAAAAGGAAAGTGATATTTCGTCATACAAAAACTTTCTCCTGCAAAATCAGACGGGGCGGCGGCGGCCAGCTGCATCCCGGCAGTACCGCCCGAACTCGCTCTTCAAAAGGATCTCGCCGGAGAAGACCGGGCCGTCCCGGCAGACCCGCAAACCCACGGGATCGATGCAGCAGGAACCGCAGACCCCGACCCCGCACTTCATGTACCGGTGGAGGCTGAAATGGCCCTTTTCCGGGCAGCCTTTCTCCACGAGGAACGAGAGGACGGAAGACATCATCTTTTCCGGGCCACAGCAGAGAATGGCATCGCAGGGAGTGATATCCAGTGTCTGGAGGAGATCCGGAACAAACCCATGGAAACCAAGGGAACCATCGTCTGTTGCCACCAGGAGCTCGGCGAGGGATTCGAAACTCTCCATGAAAAGGAGTTCGTCCCGCGTTCGGGCACCGAGGAGCACCCTCTCCACCCCCCCGGCAACGACAGCAGGGAGGAGGGGGGCCGCTCCTACGCCGCCTGCAACCGCAAGCATCTTCTTTCTGCGGGGAAAACCGTTCCCGAACGGTCCCCTGATACCGATGGTGTCGCCCGGCCCCATCCGGAAGAGTGCTGCGGTCGCAGTGCCCACGCGCTGGACAGTGATCGATGATGCCGAGGAGAGTGCCATGGGTATCTCGTCGACACCGGGCACCCAGACCATCACAAACTGGCCCGGCAGGAAGGAGAACTCCCGGTCGAACCAGAAAGTCCTGACAGACGGTGTCTCCTGCGTGACGCGGGTTACCCGGACCGGAAAGGGCATCCCGTCATTCATGGGCGCACCCCACGATTTCGCCTGCGGGGATGCCATCCCCTGAGTAAAGATCCCTTTCTATGCGGGAGAAGAGAGTGATATCCTCCATGACAGCAGATCCCACCTCGACAGCGGTCGCTCCGGCCATCATCATCTCGAGCACGTCAGCGGCCGAACTCACCCCGCCGCACCCGATGATGGGGAGGGAACATGCCTCGTACAGCTCGTACACGCACCGGACCGCAACCGGAAAGATTGCCTTTCCGGAGAGCCCGCCGAACCTGTTTCCAAGGACGGGCCGCCTCAACCCGACAGAAATGCGCATGGCCTTCACGGTGTTGATGGCAACGAGTGCCGATGCACCCCCGCGCTCTGCGGCCATGCCGATCTCGCAGATGTCGGTGACATTCGGGGTCAGTTTCACCCATGTCGGGAGCCCGACCGATGCGACTGCCCGCGTGCACTCCTCGACGAGGACAGGGTCGGTACCGAGGGCTGCACCGTACCCCCGGGCATGGGGACACGAGAGGTTCAGCTCCACTCCTGCCACCCTGTCCCGGAACCACCGGCACACCGTTGCGCATTCCTCGGGAGATCCCCCGAAGATGCTTGCGATGACGGGCTGACCGGCGAGGGAGACAAGCTCGTCGAGGAACTCCATCGAGGGGTTCGGGAGCCCCATTGCATTGAGGAGCCCGCAATCGAGGGGGACAAGGCAGGGACCGGGGTGGCCCTCGATAGGGACGGGGCCGATGGACTTTGTCACGACTCCCCCCGCACCGCTCTCGAGGATGCGACGGAGGGATGCACCTGTTGTGCCGAGGATTCCTGCCGCCAGCACGAGGTGGTTGTTTAAGGTCACTCCCCCCGCAGAGACCGGGCCGGGACGGATCGTGAGCATCTGCAAGAGAGGTCGCCGTGATTGTAATTATTTATTCTTCTGTCCCGCAAATGATAGAGGGTATGGCACGGATTTCGGTTCTCGGGACAGGCAGGATCGGCGGGGAGGTTGCATACCTCTGCGCGGTTCTCGGACTTGCAGACGAACTCGTCATGTACGATGCGGCATCCGAGTTCCTCCGGGCCCAGGTCCTCGACCTCCAGCACACGGGACTCGACATCCCTGTCAGCACGGACTGGAGGGACGTCGCGGGAACGGATATATGCATCTTCTCGGCCGGTCTCCCCCGGAATCCCGAAATAAAGACCCGGGCCGACCTCCTGCACGCAAACCTCCCTGTAGCATTCGAGTGCAGCCAGGCCCTCCGGACGTTCTCCGGCATCCTCATCACGGTCACGAACCCGATGGACGTAAACAATTATTACCTCTGCAGGAAAAACGGCCTTGAACCGGGGAGGTGTATCGGGTTCGGCGGACAGGTGGACTCGGCACGGTTCGGCCTCCTCCTGCGGGAACACGGCATCCGCGGAGAGCCGTTCGTCATCGGCGACCACGGGGAGAACCAGGTCCCGCTCTTCAGCCGCCTCGACGACCCGGTGGAGACTCCCCGGAGGGAGGAGATCCTGCACCGCCTCCGGGGGGCGAGCATGGAGATCATCAGGGGAAAAGGGGGGACTGTCTTTGGTCCCGCATTCCACATCGCAACACTGGTAAAGACAGTCCTTGAGAACGGGAGGACCGTTCTTCCCTGTTCCTGCATTCTCGACGGCGAGTATGGCACAAAGGACTGTTCGCTTGGCGTTCCCGCTCTCATCGGGAGGGCGGGCGTGGAAAGGATCGAGGAGTGGCCCCTTGACCCCTGGGAACAGGAAAAATTCGCCATGGCCCGGACCACCGTGACCGGTCTGTGCAGGGAACTCGGCATCTGAAACATCCCGTGGAAAAATCCATGCCCGTGACTGAAGAGAGAACCCGCAAACTGGATGCACAGAAGGGAAAAGAGGGTGGAATCCGGATATCCGTAAACCAGATCGAGTACACTGTCGGTCCTTCCGGCCCCCTCGTTCATGTCTTCGGGAGGGACGAAAACAGGGTACCCGTGCACGTCGTGGTGACAGGGTTCCGCCCCTACCTGTACGTGCCTGCGGATCTTGCCGCGGCGAACCCCCCCTCACCGCCGGCAGAAATAGAGCCCGGAAAGAGGTACGTCTCGATCCGTGGCGAAGAACTCGTGCGAATCTACACGGCGCGGCCTACTGACGTCCGCATGGAAAGGGAGAGGTACCGGTCCCATTTCGAGGCGGATATCCCGTTCACGACCCGTTTTGCAATCGACTGCGGGATAAAGGGGGGGCTTGTCTCCCCTTCATCGACCGCAGACTACAGGGAACTCGTCCCTGCTGACGTGGAGGTTCCCCCCCGGATATGCATGGTGGATATCGAGTGCGAGGACGCCCACGGGTTCCCGCAGCCGGCGCGTGACGCCATCATCTGCATCACGGCATGGGATTCCTACGGGGATACCTACAGCACGTTTCTGTCTGCACCGCCCGGAGGAGAGATCCCGGAGGAGACATTCCGGAAAACGTCGCCACGTCCTTCCGGGTGCTTTGACCCGGCACGGCACGAGGTTGCCATCTTTTCAAGCGAAGCCGAAATGCTCCAGGCATTCGTCGCATACATCAAAAAGACGGACCCTGATATCCTCTCCGGGTGGAACTTCCAGGAGTTCGACCTCCCGTACCTTTCCCGCCGGATGGAGGTCCTCTCGATCCCGCCTGCAAGTCTCTCGCGGCTCGAGGGCGAGACAGAGAGGCTTGCTGTCAGGGGGAGGGCACTCTTTGATCTCCTCCTTGCCTACCGGAAGATGCATGCGACCCAGAAGGAGTCTTACAGGCTCGATGCCGTTGCCGAGGCCGAACTGGGAGACACGAAGGTCCGGTACAGGGGCACGCTCTCGGAGCTCTGGCAAAGCGATCCTGCCCTCCTCGTCGAGTACAATTTCAAGGATGTCTTTCTCTGCGTGGGAATCAACGAAAAGAACAGGATCATCGAGTTCTACCGGGAGATAGCGCGCTACGTCGGATGCCCGCTCGAAAAGACGCTCAACTCCTCAAATGTCATCGACATCTTCGTTCTCCGCAAGGCATACGGCAGGTACGTCCTGCCCTCCAAGGGATATGCGCCGGCAGAAGAGTTCGAGGGTGCAACAGTCTTTGACCCGAGCCGCGGTATCAGGGAGAACGTCGTCGTCCTCGACCTCAAGTCGCTCTATCCCATGGCCATGATGACCATCAACGCGTCTCCCGAGACGAAAGACCCCAGAGGCGAACTCCGTGCACCAAACGGTGTCCGGTTCAGGAGAGAGCCCGACGGGCTGACCCGGAGCATCATCCGTGACCTGCTCGTGGAGAGGGACGAGAAGAAGGCCATGAGGAACAGGTTCCCCTTCGGATCGCCCGAGTACACCATCTACGACATGCAGCAGAACGTGATCAAGGTCATCATGAACACGTACTACGGGGTGAGCGGGTACGCCCGGTTCCGGCTGTACGACAGGGAGATTGGAGCGGCCGTCACTTCTGTCGGGAGAGCCATCATCGAGCACACGCGCAGGGTGATCGAGGGTCTCGGGTACAGGGTCATCTACGGGGACACGGACTCCTGCATGGTCGAACTGCCTGGCCTTGACCTTGATGCAACCATTGCGGAATCGAAAAAGATCGAGGCACGGCTCAACGAGAGCTACAGCGAGTTTGCAAAGAAGGAACTGAACGCCGATGTCCACTACTTCTCGATCAAGTTCGAGAAGGTCTACCGCAGGTTCTTCCAGGCAGGGAAGAAGAAACGGTATGCCGGCCACCTGATCTGGAAAGAGGGCGAGAAGGTCGATGGGATTGACATCGTGGGATTCGAGATCCGGAGGAGCGACTACCCCCAGATCACAAAGATCGTCCAGGCCCGGGTCATCGAGCTGATCCTCCGCGGGGAAGGCTATGATGCCGTCCGGAAATACCTCGGAGAGGTGATCAGGGACTTCCGTGCGGGAAAATTCCCGCTCGACGAGATCGGCATACCCGGAGGGATAGGAAAGGAGCTTGGGGACTACCAGAACGATGACGCCCACGTCCGTGGTGCAAAGTATGCAAACGAGTACCTGGGGATGGACTTTTCGCGCGGGAGCAAGCCCAAGAGGGTCTACATCAGGAACGTGACCGGGAAGTATCCCAAGACCGATGTCCTCTGCTTCGAGTACGGCGACCAGGTCCCGAAGGAATTCCAGGTCGACTGGGAAGTGATGATGGAAAAGACGATCCGGCAGCCCATATCCCGGATCATCGAGGCTCTCGGGTGGGCATGGGCAGACATTGATCCGTCGCGGACGACGCTGGCCCAGTGGGGGATAGGGTGAAGGAGGAGAGGATCCCTCCGGGCAATCCCTCACCCGGCGGGGGCGAAGGAGAGGGGATCAGGATCCCCCGGGTCCTCATCGCCGGGACTCACAGCGGGTGCGGGAAGACGACTGTCACCCGAGGGATCATGGAGGCCCTCGTTGCACGAGGGTTTACCGTCCAGCCATTCAAGGTCGGTCCCGACTTCATCGACCCCACCCACCACACGGCGGTCTGCGGGAGAGTCTCGCGCAACCTCGACCCGTTCATGATGGGAGAAGGGGGAGTGAGGGAGACGTTTGCCCGGGCGTGCAGGGGGGCAGACATCGCCGTCGTCGAGGGAGTGATGGGCCTTTTTGACGGGATCGACGGGACCGACCGTGCAAGCACTGCCCACGTCGCACGCATCCTCTCCCTCCCCTGCCTCCTCGTCGTGGATGTCCACGGGATGTCACGGAGCGTCCATGCCCTGCTTCACGGGTTTGCGAGCTTCGATCCCGGCATCAGCATCGCGGGGGCTATCTTCAACAGGACAGGCAGCGCAAGACACAGGACGATGATCGCCTCCGGGCTGAAGGTTCCCGCATTCGGGTTCGTCCCGCGGCAGCCCGGACTCCACGTGGAGAGCCGGCACCTCGGTCTCCGGATGGCCCACGAGACACCGTCATCAGGGACATTCGGATGCGTGATTGCAGAATCCTGCGATATCGACGGGATCATCCGGATCGCGCGGCAAGCCCCTCTCCTTGCCGGCTGTGGATGGAACAGGGAGACAAAACGGGAAGCAGGCGTAACGATAGGCGTTGCCATGGATGCTGCCTTCTGCTTCTACTACCAGGAGAATCTCGACCTGCTCCGGGCAGAGGGCGCGGAACTCTCCTTCTTCTCTCCCATGAAAGACCCGCTCCCGCCTGTCGATGCCGTCTACCTCGGCGGGGGATACCCCGAACTGCATGCAGAGGCACTCTCCCGGTCGCCGTGCACGGTCTCCCTCCGGAGACTCGCATCAGATGGAATGCCGGTATTCGGCGAGTGCGGGGGACTGCTCTTTCTCTGCGAGCGCCTCGAGGCAAAAGATGGATATCCGATGGCAGGGCTCCTCCCTGCCACGGCGCGGATGACAGACAAGCTCCAGGCGCTCGATTATGTGGAGGGTGAATGGAAAGAAGGCCCCTCCCTCGTCCCGGGCCATGCCACCCTCCGGGGCCACGAGTTCCACTACTCGAGCGTTTCCTGCGGGCGCGATGCACGGTTTGCACTCATGCTCTCCCGGGGGAAGGGTATTTCAGACGGGCAGGACGGGTGTTACGCGCACGAAACCGTTGGGACATACACACACTCCTGTTTCTCCCCGGCTTTTGCACAATCTTTCATTCAGGCTGCCCGCAAATACAAAAAGACCTGAAAAGGAGAGCTTTTCTATATTTTTCAAGGACATCCCTGGTTCCAGAATGGGGGGAAAGCTGCCTTTCCATCCCCGGAAAGCAGGGGCAATCCATTATACGTCTCAGGACGAGAGCTCTATCCAGACAGCAGGCGATTGCGAATGATACGGAGCAAGAAGGTGAAGGAAGGGTATCAGAGGGCTCCTAACAGGTCGCTCCTCCGTTCCCTCGGTGTTACCGATCGCGAGATGGATCTCCCGTTCATCGGGGTTGCAAATGCATGGAATGACATTGTCCCGGGCCACGTCCACCTGCGGATGCTCGCAACGAAGGTCAGGGAGGGTATCACGGCTGCCGGGGGTGTCCCCTTCGAGTTCGGGGTGATAGGGATCTGCGACGGGATTGCGATGGGCCACGAGGGAATGCGGTACTCGCTCCCTTCCCGGGAGAATATTGCCGACTCCGTGGAGCTGATGGTTGAGGCCCATGCCCTCGATGGGATCGTCCTCCTTGGAACCTGCGACAAGATCGTGCCGGGGATGCTGATGGCGGCTGCGCGCTGCAACATCCCCGCGATCGTTGTGACCGGTGGCCCCATGCTCCCGGGGTTCCTCGAGGGCAGGGACTTATCGCTCATCGATGTCTTCGAGGGGGTCGGGCGGGTCGCTGCCGGTTCCATGTCAGAGGAGGATCTCCATACCCTCGAATGCGCGGCGATGCCCGGGTGCGGGAGCTGCCAGGGGCTCTATACCGCAAACACGATGGCCTGCATGACAGAAGCCATGGGGATGTCCCTGCCGGGGTGTGCCGCGACTCCTGCAGTCGATGCCGAAAAGCTCCGGCTTGCACGCGTCTCGGGGGAGAGGGTTGTTGAGCTGGTGCGGGAGGAGTGCCGTCCCCGCGACATCATCATGGGGGAGAGCTTACGGAACGCGATCCGGGTCGACATGGCACTCGGAGGATCGACGAACACCGTCCTCCACCTGATGGCAATCGCATCCGAAGCTGACGTCGACCTCACGCTCGAATCGTTCAGCAGGATCGGGGATGAGATCCCCCATATCTGCAACATGCAGCCTTCCGGCCCCCACTCAATGCTCGACCTCTACCGGTCGGGAGGTATTCCGGCTGTCCTGCACGAACTCGCCGGGTACCTCGAGGAGGCACGGACAGTCTCCGGAAAAAGCATTCGCACGATTGCCCGGGACGCGAGAGCCCGCAGCGGTGGGATCATCCACTCTGTGAAGACTCCCGTCCATCCCGCAGGAGGTCTCCGCATCCTTTTCGGGAGCCTCGCTCCCGGTGGAGCCGTGGTCAAGGCTGCTGCCGTCGCAAAAGAGATGTGGACGCATACCGGGCCTGCCCGCGTCTTCGACGGAGAGGACCCGGCAATGGAGGCGATCCTCTCCCGCGAGATCAGGGAGGGAGACGTCGTCGTCATCCGGAACGAGGGGCCTGCCGGAGCGCCCGGGATGCCCGAGATGCTCTCTCCGACATCGGCAATCGTCGGGCTCGGGTACAGGTCTGTCGTCCTCGTTACCGACGGTCGTTTCTCGGGCGGGACACGCGGCCCCTGCATCGGGCACGTGACCCCTGAAGCAGCCGCCGGCGGGCCCATCGGGCTCGTCATGGACGGTGACAGGATAGCGCTCGACCTGCATGCCCGGACTCTCGATCTCCTCGTCGATCAAGGGGAACTGGAACGCCGCAAAAAACTGTGGAAGCCAAAAAAGAAGCAGCTCCGCGGGGTTCTCGCCCGATACGCAGAGATGGTCGGGCAGGCAGACAGGGGGGCTGTCCTCCGGAAGTAGGGGGGGCTTCCCAAAGAGGGGGAAAAAATAGGCCGGTTGTGTCCAGAATGACTGATAATAAGCCGTCAAAATACGAAAAGGCCCTCTGTGCCCACTGCGAGGGTTCAGGCTGCATCTACTGCGACAAGACAGGGTATGTCCTCGTCCTCTCACCTGCCTGCCGGTGCCGGCACTGCGATGGTGACGGGTGCATCTACTGCGGTTTTACCGGGTGGGCAGGCCTGAAGGGCAGGTACGACGAGTGAATTCTCCCCTAAATTCTTCTCCTTTTCCCGGGTTTTTTAGTATTCCTGGAGAAACATGAGGGTGCCTGCGATGATGTCATGGAGTCCCTGCCTGTACCGCGTGAATGCAGGAATGAGAAACCCGATGAAGAGTGTCAGGACCGAGAGAAAGATGCAGAAGAACCGCAGGGTCGCGCGTGCGAACGTGATCCGGTTCCCGCGCATGTCCGTCACCGCGATCCGCATCACGATCTTTCCAAGTGTCGCCTGGTTAGACGAGCTCTCGAGGTATGCAAAGTAGAACCAGGGCACGAGAACGAAAAAGACACCGATGAAGATGATCACCTGATTGGGGACGAGGGCATTGACGACGTTTCCATACGCGTCTGTCCTCGGCACGTGCAGGTAATACTGGTAGAGCATGACCACTGCCTCGGCAAGCGGGCTTGGCTTCTGCACGAGCCATGAGATGACCGTGATTGCGCCTGCAACAAGGATATCGAAGAAGATGAGGAAGATGATGTCAAGGAGGCCTGCCCCGATCCGCCTCGGGAGACCTGCATACTTCTCGGTGCATATTTCACCAACCCTCTTCCGGAGGATGGCACGCGGGGGAGCGGCTTTGAGATCCGCACCGCACCACTGGCAGAACCTTCCCCCCGACTCGGTCTCCCTCCCGCACTTGGGACAGAACATCAGCCACGCTCCTCCTGTTCAGGTAGTACTCGACGGGTATAACTTCAATGTATCGGATTTTTTTCGCCGGGGCTGATCCCTCCACACGGGAAGAGGATTATTTTTCCCCTGATCCTGCCGCCGGTTCCGTGTGAACGTGGATACCCGTGCGGGATCTTTCCTACTCTCCACCTCCCCTGGCCGAGACCCTGCCTGCATACACCTGCGTGAGAAGCACAAGGAGCAGGCATGCAACGGAGATCGCACCGAGCATGAAGAACTGCACCGGAGTCTGCGTCCCTGTAGCAAGCTGTGCAATCGTGTTGAGGGGGTTGCCCGGAAGTGCGAGCACAGCGAGCATGATGACCACGACGGCCGTGGAGAAGATGAACTGGGCCGATGTTCTCTCCCGGTAATAGAGGGAGACGAGCGTTGCAAGGAGGATCAGGACGAGCGCCACGGCAAGGACATGCGCCATGATCAGGGGAATATTCTCGATGGTGATCCGGTTGAGGGCAAGAAGGGAAAGCCACGTTCCGGCCTCCACCGGGACAAGGATGAAACATGCAGCGACCTTGCCCCAGACGACCTCGGGCATTGTCACGGGAGTCGAAAGCAGTGTCTCCAGGGTGTGGTGCTGGTATTCCTCGCAGATGAGGTCAATGACAAGGGCTGCCGAGAGGATGGCCGGCATGAGGAGGAGGAGAGGGAGGAGAAGGCCATAGATGAACTCGTAGAAACCCGGTTCCCTCCCTGTCGCCGGGAACTCGAGTGTCTCGGGTACCACGTCGAGCCGTGATGCCCGGACCTTCCGGAGGGCATCCTCGTAGGCAAGGAATGCATCCTTCAGCTTCACGCTGACGATTGTCGACTGGATGTCGTTCTGGATGGTGTAGAGGGTCACCGTGACAGGCTCTTCTGCATCGGGAGGCGTTGCGGGCACAAAGATCACGGCCGAGAGCTTGCGTTCCTTCAGTGCCGCCACAGCCGTTATAAGGTCCATCGGGTAGATGGTAAACTGCCTGCTCTTCTCGAGGAGGACACGGAGGTCGCCGCTCTCTCCCACGTACCCGACGGGGTAGCGTACGCCCGGAATGCGGGCGAGTGCCGAGGGGTCATACATCGAGGTCAGTCCGACAAGGAGGAACGAGGAGAAGAGGGCGACGAAGAGCTGCAGGAGGATGGCAAGGAGGATCGTCTTCTCGTTGCCGAGGCTTTTTAAATCCTTCTTCATGATGAGCCAGATGTTTTCTCTCTTCATTCAGGTCAGCCCCAGGATGAGGTATGCGTTGTAGATACAGTGGAGGAGGGTGGCACCGGCAAGTCCGGGGAGATACCCCCTGCGTCCCCATGCCCTGACAGGGAGCGCGAGGAGTAACACGCAGAAGAAGTGGAGGAGGAACGGATACAGGAGAAATCCGGCCGTGAGAAAGAGGATGCTCCCGAAGACACTCTCCGTTATCTGTGCGAGTGTCACGAAGAGGAGGAGCTTCTCGGCAAAGAGGAATCCTGCTGCTGTCGCAAGGGCTGCGAGTGCCACAAACGTCAGGGAGACTCTACACCGCTCGTCCAGGATGAATGTCACGATACCGATCGATTTTGCAACCTCTTCCACGCATGCTGCCGAGACGATGAGGAGGACGAGAGAGAGCGGCATCGGCAGGTTGAAGAAGAGGACGAGCAGGAGCATTTGCACCATGAAGACGAAGGGAACGAGGAGGGCGCTCACGGAAAAGACGGAGAGGTAGGGGTGCCCGGCAGAGAGGGAGGCAGAGACAAACTCTCGGACACGGGTGATGACCCCGGAGAGGGAGAAGAGACGCTCTTCGCGGAAATTCACGATCCCGACATAGAAGAGGATTGTGCTGGTCAGGAAGAAGAGGGAGGTCGAATACAGGTACTGGCCTGCCGTGTAGGATTCCCCCTGAAGTGCAAGGACGATCAGGGTGAGGGGGGAAACGATGCTGATGACATGGACGTTGGCAAAGATGCTCGGGAAGAAGAGGTACGACGTGACAACGGTCGAGAAGAAGATCGAGACGAAGGAGAGTTCCTTGAAGCTCCTCGATACCATGCCTATAACGAGTGCACTTGCAAGGAAGAAGAGAATGACCGGGACGAGGGGGAGGAGGATGGTGAGCGGTGCACGGATGTACAGGGCAATGGCTGTCGATATGGCAAGCATCCCTGCAAGATACGGCAGCGCCTTTCCGATTACGATGGCCGCAGCACCTGCCGGGCTCGCGAGGAGGACTTCGCCTTTTCGTTCAATCCGCTCCTGCATGATGCTCATCATGTAGAACTGGGCCGAGAAGTAGAGAGGGAAGATGAAGAGGAAGACGAGGATGATCGAGTCGAAGGGGAGGGGAGGGGAGAGCTGGGCCGGCGTCCTGTATGAGCCAAACGGGCTTTTTGGACCCAGGATATCGGAATAACGGGCAATTTCGCTCTGCTGCCCCTGTGACTGCCGGAGTCCCTCCCGGAGTTCCTCGACCGGTATGGGGATGCCGGGCTCCGGCACGGGGACGTCTCTGGGAGGGTTGTCAGGGACAGGCGGCTGGCCGGGGGTTACAACTGCCGATATCTGCCGTCCGGACTGCGTTGCAGAGAAATCGAGCTCGCTTTTTTCCTCGCGGGTGTCTATCCAGAGGGGATATGCCGCAAAAATATCCTGCTGGGCGCTGTAGACCGAGTCGAGGTACTGCTGGTAGTCGCGCTGCAATGCCCGGAGGGCCGATCGTCCCTTGTCGCTGTCATGGACAAAAACTTCCGGGCCGGTGATGATGATGTCAAGGGATGCGCGGTTCGCAAAGAGGGTCTCCCTGTCACCCGAATAGAGAGTGAAGCGGGTATCGCCACCGACGATCTGGCTGACAGCAGGGTTGTCCGTCCCGAGCCGGTAGATTCCGTCCTGGAGGTGGAGCCCCCTCTCCGCGGCAAAACCTGTCGCTCCAACGAGGCACACCACGAGGAGGATGGCAACCGGGAGCGTATTTTTTCCCATCACCCCGAACGTCCGCCTGATCTCCCACCGGGCTATGGTGGCCGTGTGGGAGAGAAATGCCTGCAGTTCCACGGCTGTTTACCGGTGTATGGTAGGTTCAGTACCTATAATACCTTGCAGGTCGAGGATTGTTCCAGCAAGGCAGTCCACCTCTTCTCATGATATCGGCAAGGGATCTCTCGAAGACCTACGGGAAAAGCACCGTGCTCTCAGGGATAAGTTTTGACCTCGACAGGGGCAGGATACTGGGGGTGATTGGGCACAACGGTGCGGGAAAGACCACCCTCCTCAAGATCCTTGCCGGGCTGATCGCGCCATCCGGGGGGCAGCTCCTCGTCGATGGAAAGGACGCCCTGCAGGACTCCTATGGGATCCGCCAGATGATCGGGTACCTTCCCGAGGAGTCCCGGCTCTACGAGACGATGAGGGTGGACGAATACCTCACCTTCTTCGGCGAGATCTACGGCATGGACAGGGAGTCCATCAGGGAACGGAGCCGGCAACTCCTTGACTGGCTCGCCCTCGAAGACAATGGCAAGCGGATGGGAGAGTTCTCCAAGGGTATGAAGAGGAAGGCCGCAATCGCCCGCTCGCTCATCCATGACCCTTCCCTCCTCATCTATGACGAGGCGACCTCAGGCCTCGACCCGATGACGTCCCGGCACATCGTCGAATTCCTCCGGGATCTCCGTTCCCGGGGAAAGACGATCATCCTCTCTGCCCACAACCTGTACCAGGTCGAGGCGATCTGTGACCAGATCCTCATCCTCCGGAGGGGTGAACGCGTTGCCCTCGGGACCCTTCACGAGCTGCGGGAGATGTTCGGGTCGATATATTACACTGTTTTTTTCACGATACGCGATGCCGGCAGTCTCCGGGGAATCGGAGAGATTTCCCGTGACGGGGGATACCTCCGCGTCAGTGCACCGAGTTTTGGCGAGATGAACAGGATAACGCAGGAGATCGCATCGGCCGGCGGGACCGTCGAACGTGTCGAGTCCCATTACCCGAGTCTCGAGGAGATGCTGGAGAAGATCGGGGCGTGAGGGATAACAGTATCTTTTCGGGCAGGAATTTTCCGGCAGTTATCCTGCCTGGTGTCGCGACCAGAAAAGGGAGCGGGCCTGAAGGGATTTGAACCCTTGACCTACGGATTAAGAGTCCGTCGCTCTTCCGAACTAAGCTACAAGCCCCTGCACAAACGGCCTTTATTCATGGGCCTGAATAAAGTATAAATCTTATGTTTTACCGTTTCCCCGCGAGAGGAGAGATCAGCCAGATTTTTTTTCCGGCGTATCCCTGTTGTAACCTTAATTATCTCTTAAAATGACATATTTTCATGCCCAGAGCCGGTGAACAGGGAAAAGGAACGGGTGTCAGGTACGCTATCCTCGGGTGCGGCAGCACGGGGTTCCATGTTGCACAGGAACTGGCTGGAAGGGGCGAAAACGTCCTGATATGCGACCACGATGAATCACGGGTCAGGGAACTGCGTGACCAGCGGTTCGATGCGATCCAAAGAGACATCTCCGATCCCGGATTCACCGAAGGCCTGCCCCCTTTCGAGATAGCATTCGTCCTCACCGGCAACATCCAGGTGAACACGGCGGCCGTCAGGATACTCCGGAAGACCCTCCCCGGCATCCATATCATTGCACGGGCGACAGACCCCCTCGGTGCGGGGGAGCTCGGCTCCGCGGGGGCTGACCTCGTCCTTTACCCCCAGCAGGTGGTCGCACGGGCTGCCATCCTCCAGGCCGAGAAGATACACTTCGGGGGCCTCGCACGAAAGCTCTACACCCTCCTTTCCGGTTGGGAGGGGACGCTTGGGATCATCACCCACAACAACCCCGACCCCGATGCCATCGGGAGCGCGATGGCCCTCTCTGCCATTGCACGGAGTGCCAATCCCCAGAAACTGAAGTGCCGGATATTCTACGATGGGATCATCGGGCACCAGGAGAACAGGACCATGGTCAACCTGCTGGACATCAGGATGGAGAAGTTCGATCCGCAGGCGATCCAGGAGTGCACCCACCTCGCCCTCGTGGACAGCCCCGGGCCGGGCATGAACAACGCTCTCTCGCCGCGGACGAGGGTATCCATCATCATCGACCACCACAGGGACGGGCATGGACAGGAAGGGACAGCATTCTCGGATATCAGGCCGGGGATAGGTGCAACGGCAAGCATCCTCTCCCAGTACCTGCAGGAACTGGACATCCCGGTCGAGAAGAACGTTGCAACCGGTCTCCTCTATGGTATCAGGGCAGACACGCGGGAGTTCCGGAGGAACGTGACACCCCAGGATCTCTCGAACGCGGCGTTCCTCCTGCCCCTGACGGATGCAGACCTCCTCGACCAGATCACGTCCCCGTCGCTTTCCCAGGAGACTCTCGATGTTCTCGGCAACGCCATCAGGAACCGGCACATCCAGAGCGGGTACCTCTTCTCGAACGTGGGTTATGTCCACAACCGGGACTCCCTTCCTCAGGCAGCAGACCTCCTGATCTCCCTCGAGGGCGTCAATACTGCCCTCGTCTACGGGATAACGGATGATGCCATCGTCATCTCGGCCCGGAACCGGGACATCAGGCTCCACATCGGAAACGTCCTTGCAGAAGCCTTCGGCGACATCGGCGATGCCGGGGGACACCCGAACATGGCAGCGGCCACCATACAACTCTCCTACTTCCAGCGGGTCAGGAACAAGGAGAGCCTTCTTGCACTTGTCATGGACCCGCTCCTTGGCAAGTTCATGAGCCTTGTCGGGCTCGGCACAGAGGCAGGTAATGGAATTTGACGAGTGGGAACCCATTTACGAGGAGATAGTCAAATACTTCGGGTTCGACCGGGGAGAGGACGAGAGGGCTGCAGAAATCCTCGCCGGCCTCCTCGAACGGGACGACCTTTCCCTCCTTGCAGAGAGAATCAGGGGGAAGGACGTCTGCGTGTGCGGGAACGCCCCCACCCTCGGCAAGGAGGTCTCCCTCGTCAGCGGGTGCGTCCTTGCTGCCGATGCAGCCGCACTCGTCCTCCTCTCCCACGGTATCCGGCCGGATGCGATCTTCTCCGATCTGGACGGGGCCTCGGACGAGTTCATCGAGATGAACGCAAAGGGCACCATCATCGTCGTCCATGCCCACGGCGACAATATCCCCCTCCTCCGCCTCTGGGTACCCCGTTTCCGGGGCCCCCTCGTCGGAACGACACAGAGCCGGCCACTTTCCCATGTCCACAACTTCGGGGGGTTCACCGATGGCGACCGCGCTGTCTTTGCCGCAACCTCCCTCGGGGCCGCAAGTATCTCGCTCCTTGGTTTTGACCTTGACGATACCCGCGTCGATCGCATGAAGAGGGCAAAACTCGCCTGGGCCAGGCGTCTCCTCGGGCTCGTTCTGCCATGAAGGAAGAGACTGCATACATCCTCGACGGGTACGTGGACGAGCCGGCCTGCCTCGGCGTCCCTCCTTACATATCGCCATATGCAAGAACCCTTGCGGGAGTCATCCTCGAACGGGGTTACGCTCTGCGATACGTGACGATCGACCAGGTACGGCAGGACCCGGGGGTGATTGCAGAGATGAACAGTGCATCCCTCGTGGTCATGGTTGCAGGAACAACCGTCCCGGGGAAGTACCTTGGCGGAACACCTGCAACGCTCACCGAGATCCACCAGATCGGGGCGGCCCTCCCGAGGCCACTCCTGCTCCTTGCAGGGCCGATAGCATTCGGGTACTCGCCCGGTGGCGGCAGGAAGGCAAGCCAGGGAACCTTTGCCGGGTTCGATGCCCTCCTCGCGGGCTCCCCTGCATCGGCACTCGATAACTTCCTCTCCGGGAGAGAGCCCGCGGGTGCGTTCGATTACCGGAGGGAGGACCCCTGGAGCGTGCTTGGGGCGGCAATCATCAGGGAACACCCCCGGTTCCCGTGGGTTATCTGCGAGATCGAGACCGCACGGGGCTGCCCGCGATCCCGGTCCGGCGGGTGTTCCTTCTGCACGGAACCTTTCTACGGCCCGCCCGCGTTCCGATCTGTCGAGGGAATAGGAGAGGAGGTCGAAGCCCTCTCCCGGGCAGGAGCACGCCACTTCCGGCTCGGCCGCCAGCCCGACATCCTCGTGTACGGTGCATCGCCTGCAGAGGAGTTCCCGGCTCCCCGGCCCGAGAAGGTCGAGGAACTATTCTCAACCGTCCGTCGGGCCGCTCCCTCCCTCGAGACGCTCCACATCGATAATGTCAACCCGGGTACGATAGCCCGGCACCCGGACGAGAGCCATGCTGCACTCGGGGCGATCGTTGCCCACCATACGCCCGGAGACGTTGCCGCATTCGGCATGGAGACTGCAGACCCTGTCGTGATCGAGAAGAACAACCTGAAAGCGGATCCCGAACAGGTATTTTTTGCGATACGGCTCGTGAACGAGATCGGCGGGCACCGCGAGGAGGGGATCCCCCACCTTCTCCCCGGGCTGAACTTCGTTGCCGGCCTTGCCGGCGAGACCGCCCAGACCTACCGGGAGAACATGCGGTTCCTCGACCGTGTCCTCTCGTCCGGGCTGCTCGTGCGGAGGGTCAACATCCGGCAGCTGATGCCGTTTGAGGGGACCCGGGCCTACAGCGAGAACACCCTCGGCCTGCATAAGGCGCTCTTTTCCACGTTCAAGGCACAGGTCCGCGAGAAGTTCGACCTCCCGATGCTGCAGCGGGTCTTTCCGGTCGGAACGATCCTCCGGCGCGTTGTCGTCGAGGAGGAGGGGCTCCCCTCGTTCGGCCGCCAGATGGGGTCCTATCCCATCCTCGTCGGGATCCCGCTGCGGGTCCGGCCACTCTCGGTCCTCGACGCGGTCGTGGTCGACCACGGGATGCGATCCCTCTCTGCCCTCCCCGTCCCGGTCGAGATCAATGCACTTCCCCTCCGTGCACTCTCCTGGATCCCGGGGATAGGAAAGCAGATGGCAGGACGGATCGCCGCTGCCCGGCCCTTCCGTGACCTTGCCGCGTTCAGGGCAGTCGCAGGATCGCTCCCCCTCGACCACCTCTTCTCCTTCTCCTAGATCTCCCGAAGCTCGATGACCTTGAGGATATCTGTCTTTGTCACGATGCCAACGAGCTGGTCGCCTGATGTCACGGGGATCCGCCCGATGTTCCGGAGAGACATCACCCGCAGGGCATCCATCACCGGTGCCGAGGGGGGGAGCGTGATCACGTCACGCGTCATGATGTCCCGGACCTGCATCGCCTCCCGGTCGATCGGAGGGACCCGGTGGAGGTCGGCGAGCGTGACCATCCCCACGAGGTGACCCCTCTCCGTCACGGGAAACCCGAGGTGCTTTGTCGCATACATGAGCTCGATTACCTCCCGCACAGGCGTGAAGGGTGAGACTGTCATCACGGGCCCTGTCATGATATCGCCGACGGTGACATCCTTGAGGAGGAAAGTGTACTTGATTGCGGTCGATTCCTGCGTCGCACCGATGTAGATGAAGAACGCGATCAGGATCAGGATGGGGGAGAAGAGGAGGACTCCGATGATCCCGAAGATGACGGCAAAGGCCTTTCCGACGTCCGCTGCGATCCGGGTCGCGTCGGGAAGAGGCATCCGGGTCGCAAGGTATGCCCGGAGGACACGCCCCCCATCCATCGGAAATGCCGGGAGGAGGTTGAACGCGAATAAAAAGACATTCAGGAGGCCGAGGTAGGAAAATGCAAAGACGAGGATCCCGGATACAGGGCCGCTTGCGAGCGTGGCCGCGGTAAAATAGACCAGTCCGATGAAGACAAGACCTGTCACGAGGCTGGTCAGGGGGCCGACGAGCGCCATCGGGAGTTCGACACGGGGGTCGGGCGAGCTGTCCTCCATGGAGGAGACCCCTCCAAAGACAAGGAGCGTGATGCTGTGGATAGGAACACCGTTCTTCCGTGCAACGATGCAGTGTGCGATCTCGTGGAGGAGGACACCTGCAAAGAGCCCGAGGGCAACGAAAACACCGAAGATGTACGGGTATATCCCGGAGAGAAGCAGGGTCGTGTCGATCGGGACCCGGAACGTCGTTGAGAGCACGTCAACGGTGAGGGCCATCTGGGTCCCGATGATCCATGCAAAAACGGGAATGATGACGAGGAATGTCCAGTGGATCAGGATCGGAATCCCAAAAATCGACCCGATTTTGAACGACCCGTTCATATAAGGAGTATCTTTTTAACCATTATCGTATATATTTACCATGATCAGGATGAGAACCCAGATTACCGAGGTATTTGGCCTCAATATGTACACAGAGAAGAGCGTCTACGTGGGGGAGGTCGAGGACGTCATCCTTGACATCGAGGGGAAGAAGATGGATTCCCTCGTCGTGGGGAAGCTCAACCCGGACCTCGTGGACATCAAGAACTACAAGGGCCTCAAGATTCCCTTCCGGATCATCCGGAGTGTCGGGGATATCGTGATCATCCGTCACCTCCCCGGAGCCTTCAAGACCGGTTCAAAGGCAGAAAACCCCCAGTAAAGGGGGAACGGGGGGCGACCTCTTCCCTGGGAAAGAGAGTATCGTCCATCCCCCGGGTTCAGGTCTGCAGCATGGAGATCGCCGGCCCGGTTTTCTCATGAAAAATACCTCGAACATCCATTTTTATGCGACACAGGGAACTATACAGCAACCTCGTGGCTCTCCCACCCCTCTTCATACGGCTGGATGGCCGCACCTTCCACCGGCTTGCCGAGTCGTGGAACCTGGAGCGCCCCTTCGACGAGCGGTTTGCCAGCGAGATGGCACGCGTGGGAGAACTCCTCATCACGGAGAGCGGGCTCTCCCCGGATGTCGCATACACTTTCTCTGACGAGATCAACCTCTACTTCTCCCGCCTTCCCTTCAATGGCCGCGTGGAGAAACTCGATTCCGTGACAGCCTCCTATGCTTCGAGTGCCCTCACCATCGGGATGGAGAGCAGGGTGCCTGTCTCCTTCGATGCCCGGATCATCCATGTCACTCCCGACATTGCACCCGAGTACCTCATTCACAGGCAGGGTGAGGCGTGGAGGAACCACATGAATGCCTACTGCCATTTCCTCCTGATCAGGGATGGGATGAGCAGGAAGGAGGCTGCGACCTTCCTCAAGGGCAGGCCTGCCTCCGAGCTGCACGATATAGCGTTCTCCCGCGGGATCAACCTCGCCGAGACGCCCGCGTGGCAGAGGAGGGGCATTCTCGTCCGGAAGAGGGAGCGGAAGGTAAAGGGGTTTGATCCAAGGTCCGGGCAACCTGTCGAGAGTTACCGGAGCGAGGTCGTCACGGACCGGGAACTCCCCGTCTTTTCGTCGCCAGCGGGCCGATCTCTCCTCTCTTCAATTCTGAGAGGCCCGTGAGAGCGAGAGGGTCATTGCGATCCCCTCGACGTCCCAGTCCCGGACGATATCAGCGCCTGTCTTCCCCGGCATCTCCCCGCAGCCGAAATCGAGGGAGACTGCCCGTATCTCGTCCATGATACCCTTCTTCCACGTCTCTGCGACCATTTTGCAGACACGGGAATCGGTAATCCGGGCTTCAGCACGGACGAAGTCCTCGACGCGGAGGTCGAGCTGCCGTCGCATCTCCTGGAACCTCCGGATGATCTCGCGGGCATATCCCTCGGCCTCGAGGTCAGGGGAGAGAGCGACATCGACATACACGACTCCGCCCTGCATCGGGGCTGCATGGACCCCTTCGGGGAGCTGTTCGACGAAAGTGACCTGCCCGGGCGCGATCTCGAACCTGTCATTCCCGTCCACGAGGACGTGAACGCGACCGGCCTCGTGGTCAGCTCTCATTGCGTTCCCGTCGGCTGCAAGGATCAGGTCGCGCACGCGCGGTGCGTTCTTACCAAAGGCCGGCCCGAGGAGCTTCATGACCGGTTCTGCCCTCCACCCGATTTTTTCCCAGTGACCGATGATCGCTCTTACGGAACGGGCATTCGCCCTCTCCCGGCAGATGGAGGAAAGTTCCGTGATTGCTACTGCAACATCCGGGCTCTGCGTGGCAACAACGCATTCCCTAACCGGCCACCGGAGCTTCCGCTTCCCCTCCTGCCGGGCATTCGCCTGTGCCTCGTCGAAGGACCTGACGGTCTCCATCATCTCCTCGAGCTTTTGGTCGACGAGAGCAGGGTCCCCCTCCGACCAGGAGAGCATGTGCACGCTCTCCGGCTCGGAAGGAAGTTTCAGGTTCCTGTACATCGCCTCGGTGACGTGGGGGATGAACGGGGCAGCGACAGCAAGGAGCCCCCGTATCACGTAATACACCGTCTCGTACGCGGCGGTCTTCTCCGGCGAGTCCCCCTCGAGCCACATCCTCTCGCGGACGAGCTGGATGTACCACCGCGAGAGGTCCTCGAGCACGAACCCGACGATGGCACGGGATGCCCGGTGGAGGTTGCACGTGGCGATATCTGCCGACACCCGTGCAGCGAGGCTGTTGATCCTCGAGACGATCCACCGGTCCTCGGGCCGGAGAGAGGAGAGATGCTCCCTGATGAAGGATCCCTCCCATCTCCCGTCCCGGGATGCAGGGGAAAAGCCGTCGAGGATCATGTAGGGGAGGGGGAACCTGTACACGTTCCAGAGAATGTTGAGCGCCCTCGCGGTGTTCTTCACCCCCTCCCAATTGAACCGGAGGTCGTCCCATGGTGCGTTCTGCGACAGGACGTAGAGGCGGAGGACATCGGCCCCGTGCGTCCTGATGACCTCCTCGGGCGTCACGACATTGCCGAGGCTCTTGCTCATCTTCCGCCCCTCTGCATCGAGGGCAAACCCATGCATGAGGACACTCCGGTACGGCGCCCGCCCGAACGCGATCACGCTCGCCCCAAGCTGGCTGTAGAACCAGCCCCTGGTCTGGTCCTGCCCCTCCGTGATGAATTCTGCAGGCCAGAGGCGTTCGAAATCATCCTTTTTGGCCGGGAATCCGAGTGTCGCCCACGATGCGACGGCAGAGTCGAACCAGACGTCAAAGATATCCTCCACCCGGTGCATGATCCCCCCGCAGGAACACGGGATCTCCAGCCGGTCGACCCACGGGCGGTGGGGGTCGCTGACCGCCGTTCCGCTGGCTTCCTCAAGCTCCCCGAAAGTCCCGATGACGCGGTATCTCCCGCACGACCCGCATGTCCATATCGGAATCGGGATGCCCCAGTACCTCTGGCGGGAGATGCACCAGTCCCGTGCCTCCTTGATCCAGTCATGGAACCTCGCGCTCCCTGCCCACTCCGGGAACCATCTCACCTTCGCGACCTCGTCCAGCATCCTGTCCCTGATCCGGGAAGCCTGCAGGAACCACTGTTCCGTCGCCCGGAAGATGATGGGTGTCTTGCACCGCCAGCAGTGCCCGTACCGGTGGACAATGCTCTCTTTTGCAATCAGGTGGGACCCAAGGTCTTCGAGGATGACCGGGTCTGCCTCCTTGACAAAGAGGCCTGCATACTTTCCTCCCTGGCCGGTGAACCTCCCGTGGATGTCGACCGGGCAGATGATGGGCAGGCCCTCGCGGCAGCCGAGCACGTAGTCATCCCACCCGTGGCCGGGCGCGATATGGACGATCCCGGTATTCTCGAGCGCGACAAAATCCGCAGTGACGACCCTGTGTTCCGTTCTCTCCTGGAGCGGGACCTGTCGTTCAAGGGGCGATGAATACGAGAGCTCCTGCATCTCTCTTCCGGAACACGTCGAAAGGACAGAATAGTCCCTGTACCTCCCTTTCCGGAGGACGCTCTCGACTAGGGGCTCTGCCATCCAGAGAATCTCCTCTCTCCCGTCTTTTTCGGCTTTCACCCGCGCATATGTGTATTCCGGGCTGACTGCCACGGCAACGTTCGCCGGGAGCGTCCACGGTGTCGTCGTCCAGATGACGATGTACTCGTTCTCCCTGTCGCAGACCGGGAACTTGACAAAGATAGAGGGGTCAGTCTCGTCCCAGTACTCGACCTCTGCATCGGCAATGGCCGTTGCGCACCGGGGACACCAGTTCACGACCCGGAACCCGCGCTCGAGCATCCCTTCCTCGTCGGCCCGCTTCAGCGTCCACCAGGCCGCCTCGATGTACCCCGGCTGCATCGTCTGGTAGGGGTTCTCGAAATCCAGCCATGCACCGAGCCGCATGAACTGCTCGCTCATGATGTCCTTGTTCTTCGCTGCAAACTCCCGGCAGTGTTCGATGAAGGGGCCGATCCCGAAACGCTCGATGTCCTTCTTCGAGGAGAACCCCAGCTTCTGTTCGACCCTCACCTCGATAGGCAGGCCGTGCATGTCGTATCCAGCCCGTGCGATCACGTTCCTGCCGCACATCCGGTGGTACCGCAGGATGCAGTCCTTGATGATCTTGTTCCAGGCAGTCCCGAGGTGGATGTGCCCCGTCGTGTAGGGAGGACCGTCCACGAAGAAAAAGTCCGGGTCGTCCCTGTGCATCTCCGCGACCCGTTGAAAAATGCTCTTCTCCTTCCAGAAGGCCAATACTGCCTCCTCGATCTCGCACGCCTGGTAACTGCTCTTCTCCTCCTTCATGGATCAAAAACCCCCAAAAAATGCTCTTCTGCACTTCCGGAACAGCGGACCTGTCCCGGAACCGGACCCGCCCCCGTCATCTTCTCCTCCGAAAATACGCGGGCTTTCCGCACCCTGGACGGTAAAGGGGCTCTCCCGGGCAAAAAGTCCTCCCGTTCCCCCGCGGGATTCCCCCGGGGAAATCCTGCGCGAACCATCAGGGAATAAAACAATCTGTCATGGAATTATTCCACCACGAAGATATAGGTGGGAGAGCAGTGTATAAAAAACGACTGCATTCTCTGTCCACCCAATCTGACTGCTGCGGGGCAGTATAAAGGATATTTCCGTGTATTTCCTTCCCGTCAACAGGCTCACCATCGTGGCACCTCCGGTGGCAGGTCAACGAATCGCACCAGCGCTGGGAAAACGGAAATTCCCGGTGAGGCGTCCATCAATCGGGTGACCATTATTTTTTTGCCACGCGAAAACCTGCTGCATGGACATGCCACGGGTGGGGGAGGAGACCAGTCCCCCCGAATACGGGTGCATCATCGGCGGAGAGGAGAGGTTTTCGGGAGATATCCTGACTGTCCGGTTCCCCTATACGGGGGAGCCCTTTGCCCTCGTGCACCAGGCAACGGAGAGAGACCTTGAGGATGCCGTCGCATCCTGCGCAGGGGGATTTCCCGAGACGCGCACCCTCTCCAGCGCGGCGAGGTACCGCATCCTTGCGACCCTCTCCCGGATGGTCCTTGCTGAGTCCGAAAGGCTCGCGGGGACGCTCGTCATGGAGGGGGGAAAGACTCTCTCCTTTGCCCGGGCAGAGGTCCGGCGGGCCGCTGAGACTCTCCGCGTCTCTGCAGAGGAAGCCCTGCGCATCGGGGGCGAGGTGATACCTCTCGACTGGTCGCCGGGAAACGAGGGGCGGTTTGCAATCACGCGCCGCATGCCGCTTGGTGTCGTCCTCGGGATCGTGCCCTTCAACTTCCCCCTTAACCTTGCCTGCCACAAGCTGGGTCCTGCGGTAGCCTCCGGGAATGCACTCATCCTCAAGCCTGCATCGGCAACGCCTGTTTCTGCCCTTATCCTTGGAAAGATGCTGCTTGCGGCCGGTTTTCCCCCTGCAGCCCTGAGTGTCGTCCCCTGTCCCGGTCCACGGGCAGGGATGCTCGCCCGGGATCCCCGCATCGCGTTCGTCTCGTTCACCGGGAGTGCGGAGGTCGGGTGGAACCTGCAGAAAAGTGCAGGAGGAAAGCGGGTCACACTCGAACTCGGCGGGAGTGCTCCCGTTATCGTACACGAGGATGCCGATGCCGGGTATGCTATCTCCCGGATCGTGCAGGGCGGGTTCTCCAATGCGGGGCAGGTCTGCATCTCTGTCCAGAGGGTACTCGTCCACGAATCACTTTACAGCGACGTCTGCCAGGGGATCAAGCGGGGGGCAGAAAGCCTCGTTGTGGGCGACCCGCGTCTCGAACGGACCGACGTCGGACCGATGATCAGCCGTAAAGCCGCAGAAGACGCACGTGCAACCGTCCGTGAGGCTGAAGCACAGGGTGCCAGGGTCATGTGCGGCGGAGAGGTGAGCGGTGCACTCTTTTTTCCAACGGTGGTAACAGGAGTGACCCCGGCGATGCGCCTCTTCCGGGAGGAGATCTTTGCCCCTGTCGTTGCCATCACTTCCTACAGCGACTTTGGGGAGGCTCTCTCTCTTGCAAATGCAACGCCGTTTGGGCTGCAGATGGGACTTTTCACCCGCGACATCAACCGGATTCTCAATGCATTCGAGGAGGGCGAGTTTGGCGGCATCCAGGTGAATGATATCCCGACATTCCGGGCAGACCACATGCCCTACGGGGGTGCAAAAGCCTCGGGTCTCGGACGGGAAGGTCCTCGGTACGCCATCGAGGAGATGACAACACTCCGCCTCCTCGCCTTTAACCCGAAGGGTGGTGCGCAGTGAATGCCGGAAGACGCCCGGTGCAGGTTGCCGTGATCGGGGCGGGGGACTGCAGCAGCGAGAAGGCCTCTGCTGCAGAGGAGATCGGGAGGATACTTGCAGAAAATGAAGCGATCCTTATCTCGGGTGGCATGGGCGGCGTGATGGAGGCCTCCTGCAGGGGGGCTTTCCTCGCCGGCGGCACCACGATCGGGATTCTCCCGGGAACGGGAAACGGCAACCCCTTCCTATCCGTCCGTGTCAGGACAGGGATGTCCCATGCACGTAACTTCCTCGTCGTGGAGAGTGCCGACGCCGTCATTGCAGTCGGCGGAGGATACGGCACGCTCTCGGAGATCGCTTTCGCACTCAAGTCAGGAAAGCCGATCTTCGGGTACAGGACGTGGGATATTCCCGGGGTTACAGACTGCCCGACACCCCGGGATGCCTGTATTATGGCACTCTCCGCCGTGACCCGGTAAGATCCGTGTTGTACCCGCCCATCCTCCAGAGGACCTCCCTGAATTCAGGGGATGATACTGCATCGAGGAGTGCCCGGACCCGTGCATCCCCAAGGGTGGCGACCGGGACGGCAAGTTCGTACCTCTCGGTTGCCACGGGGACAAAGGCGAGATTGTAGGCCCGTGCTGCAGAATAGACGCCGAGCCCCGCCTCGGCTTCTCCGCTCCGGACGGCAAGGGCAACTGCCGTGTGCGTCGAGACCTCGCGCCCGTACCCGGGGATATCGCGCGGGGATATTCCCCTCCGTGCAAGCTCGTGGTCAAGGAGCATCCGGGTACCTGACCCCTTCTGCCGGTTGACAAACGTCTTTCCGGGCAGGTCATCTATCGAGAGTCCTGTCCTCGAGATGATTCCCTGCTCCCTTCCGGCGACACAGACGAGTTCGACCGCGATTCCCGTGAGGTACTTTTCGATGAAGGGCACGTTGTAGTCGCCATTATCCGCGAGAAGGTGCATGGGTGCTGCATGGCAGTAACCCTTCCCGAGGGCAAGGAGTCCCCCCATGCTCCCGGTATTGTTCGAGAAAAGACGGGTGCTGCGCTTCCCGAGGATCTCGGCGAGATGGTCGAGGGCAGGGTCGTGGCTCCCCGTGACGATAACCGCCGAGAGTGCCTCGTTTATCCCTGTCGAGAGGTGGACCGTGACTTTCTCTCCGGCAGGAATGCCCTCCACAGAGGCAGGGATGCAGATGTGACCGTTTGAGCGGACAGCGCTCATCTGCACGCCGGAACCACGGGAGAGGGGTGTTGCGATCCACCTCTCCCCGATTTTCCCGCAGGAGACGAGGACGAACTCGTCCACTCCGGCCTCCGAGGGAAGGGTCGAGGTCAGGTGTGCGTCGATAGTCGTTGAACCGGGGACCGGGAAGCCTGACAGGGAGAGATGGTGTGCGACGATTTCACGAAGGACCGTCAGGGCCGAGAGGGGGTATCCCGGCATCCCGATGACAGGGATATCTCCCACTGCACCGATGATGACAGGCTTTCCCGGTTTTATGGCGACACCGTGGACGAGCACCCTGCCAGCGCTGGCAATGACTTCTGCCGAAAAATCCCTCGTTCCTGCCGAAGAGCCGGCCGATACGATGACGAGATCGTTTTCCTCCACGGCTTTCAGGATGGCCTCCCGGAGGAGGACGGGGTCGTCGCGGACGGGCGGATACAGGGTGCATTCCCCGCCATACCGGGCAAGCCATGCAGCTGCAAGCCGCGTGTTGCTCTCCACGACCTGCCCGGGCCCGGGCTTTGTCCCCGGGGGGACGAGTTCACTCCCGGTTGGAACGAGACCTGCACGGAAATACCGGACGGGGACCTCTGTGAACCCGTAGGCTGCCAGGGCTCCGATCTCCTGGGGCCTGATGCAGTGCCCGGAAGGGAGAACCATCTCGGACTCGGCGATGTCCTCTCCCGGCGGCCTGACGTGCTGCCATGGGCTTGCCGGTCTCCGGATGAGGTACGTATTTCCCTTCCTCCACACGTCCTCGATCATGATGACCGCATCGTACCCCTGCGGGATGACGTTTCCGGTGTTGACAGGGACTGCATCGGTGAGGATCACGGGAGACTGTTCCGATGCCCCGGAAGTCTCGCTGCTGTGGACGGCAATCCCGTCCATCGCCGCGAGGTGCTCGCCGGGAACAGAATATGGTGCAAAGAGAGGGCCTGACGTGACCTTCCCCACAGAATCTGCCAGAGGAACTGTCTTCTCCCTGCACCTGACCGGAATTTTTGCAAGGACCTCCCTTGCGTCGGAAAGGGAGATGACAGAGAGGTACCGCCTCACCACAGGATCACCTCGACGACCGTCCCGGCCTCAAGACCCTCGCTTCCTGCCGGGACGCGGACCATCCCGTCGGAATCCGCAAGGGTATTGAGGAGACCGGATTTCCCAAAGACGGGAAAGGCCTTCCCTTCCCGGATGCGGACCCTGATGTAGTCCTCCCTTCCCCGTGCCGAGGGGATGCTGGTTGCAAGAACTGCCGTTACCGTGCACTCCACGCGCTGGGCCTCTCCCGCGAGGGCCGAGAGGAGCGGGCGGCCGATCCGGTCGAGAACGACGAGTGCCGAGGCCGGATGGCCGGGGAGCCCGATGACGGGCTTTCCCCTGCACCTGCCGATGATGGTGGGCTTTCCCGGCGAGATGGCAATCCCATGGACGAGAACCTCGCCGAGCTCCCCGATGAGGGCAGCCGTAAGATCCCGTTCGTCCTTCGAACTCCCCCCCGAGAGGAGGACAGCATCGTTTTCCTCGAGAGCCCGCTCGAGGACTGCCTGCAGGGCCGCCCGCTCGTCCGGGACAATTCCGTATGTCGTCCCGCGGCACCCGCACCTCCGGAGGTATGCGGCGATCATCGGGCCGTTGCTGTCACGGACCTTTCCCCGTCCCGGGACCTCTCTGATCCCGACAAGTTCGTTTCCGGTGGAGATCACGCCGACCCGGGGAAGAGAGAAGACCGGGACGTGCGTGCATCCCACGGCGGCAAGTACGCCGCAATCCGACGGGCGGAGCCTGCACCCTGCCCGGAGTGCCGGCCTCTCCCGCGAAAAGTCCTCGCCCTTCCGGACGATGTTCTCTCCCTTCCCGACGGGTCTCTTCACCAGGACCTGGTCACCGAGGAGATCGCAGTCCTCGATCATCACGATGGCATCGGCCCCGGGCGGTACCTCTCCCCCGGTCGGGACGTAGACGCAGTACCCCTCCCTGACTCCAGATGACGCCTCCTCACCCATCCTCACGTTTCCTGCGAGGGAAAGGATGGATGGTATGGCTTCTCCTGCACCAGCCGTATCCGATGCGACCACCGCGTACCCGTCGACGGTCGACCTGTCAAAACCGGGGATGTCGATATCGGGATACACGTCCCGGGCAAGGACCCTGCCTTCGGCCTCCTCGAGAGGGACCTCTCCGGTGGAGACGGGTCGCGCGATGCCGGTTGCAATGTGCACGGCATCGGCGACAGGAATCGTTTTGAGAAAGAGGCTCATTTGAAGCAGCCCAGCTGGCATGCCCGGATCTTAATCCCGTGCGTGTTGCAGTACCGGGCGATATCCATCTTCGGGATACCGTACTTCTCCGAGAGTGCAAACGCATCCGGGCACCTAATCTCCTTTCCGATTCCCTCTGTTTCGAATGCCTTCCTTATCTTCTCTTCGTCCATCACCCCATATATGAGACCGGGAGAGTATAAAAAAAATTGACATTCCGGATCGAGTTAAGCTCTTCCTCATAACTCCACGATTCCACGCAGGAAAAAACCCCTTTTAGAAAATCCCTTTCCCGGTATCTCGCAATTCAAGAGAGATGAACGCCGTGATGCAGGCATCAGGCCTGGTATGTGAGAAATTAACAATACTTTTTTAATTTTGAATATGATCAGACACTTCTCTTAAAAATTAGGTGATTGCTTAATATGGGCCACAACTATATACTAACCAATGGTGGCCAGATGAATGAACCTGGTAGAACTTACACGATACACGAATGACGAGGAGAGCGCAGAGGCGTATCTCAGGGAGCAGGGGATTCTCAAAACATACGAGGAATGCCCATATTGTGGAAGTAAAAGGATCAACAGAGTCAGGAGATTCAAATACAAGTGTTATTCTTGTAATCGCGAATGGGGAGTAAGACGCGGGAGTATCCTCGAAGGATTGAGAATACCCTTCACCAAATTCCTCATGGCGATAAAACTCTTCGAGCTCGATACGTCAGTACGAGAAGCCGCAAAGCAACTGGGATTGGCCTATAACACGGTCTACAATATCCATTCTCTCATCAGGAAGGCAATACTCACGACTGATGCGAATGCATCCTCATTCTCCGGTGAGATTGAAATGGATGAATCGTACTTCGGAGGGAGAAGAAAAGGAAAACGCGGACGTGGGGCGGCAGGAAAGGTCCCTGTATTCGGCATTCTGGAACGAGGGGGGAAGGTTACCGTGGAGGTCGTAACAGATGTTCAGGGAGAAACCCTCCTGGAACTGGCCATCAAGATGGTGAAAAGAGGAAGTCTCATCTACACTGATAAATTCGGTAGTTATAATGGCCTTGTCTCTTATGGGTTCAAACATCGGAGAATCGACCATGGAAAGAGATTCGCGAATGGGAAAGTATACATCAACGGTATTGAGGGATTCTGGTCTTTCGCGAAGGAACGCTTGTTGAAATATCATGGAGTCGATGCAGAGAAATTCCCTCTCTATCTCAAAGAATTAGAGTTCCGATATAACCATCGCGACCGAGATCTTTTTGACGACCTCGTCCAAGTATTGGTTGGATATAGTCGCGTGGCTTATACTGAGTAATCACCAAAAATTATTGTGGCCATGCGCTTCCCGGCAGAAGGCGCCATGTGAGCTGACTTCCCGGAGGTCAAAGAAATGGTGGGGCGGGGTGTCCGGACGGAGTCTGTCCCCCGCGCTTTTTTATTATTCCCTTCTCTTCAAGAGGAGGAGAACTGCTGCACAAGCTGCCCCGAGTATTGACAGGAGAGTCAGGGGGGACTTCGTGGGAGAAGGTGTCGGTGCAGGGTTGAGGGTTGCATACAGGTCGACAGTCTCGCCCTTCCCGGGATAGCGGTCAATGGTCCCGGTGAAGGGCTGGTACCCTGCCATCGTCACGGTATACGTCCTGTACGGCGTTGCAGTCGTGTAGACCTGGACTGTCAGGATACCGTTCGTGATGACCCCCTGGGGTGTATTGTCGAATGAGACGGAGGCGCCATCGACATTGCAGTGGACGGCAAACCACCCGATATCACCGCCGATGACCGGGGGCACGGTGGGCTGGGTGGGGTTCAGGGTAGCATACAGGTCAAACACCTCCCCTTTTCCCGGCACACCCGGGATCGAGTCGCTGAACGTCGTGTACCCTTCCTTGCTGACGGTGTATGTCCGGTAGGGTGTCCCGGTCGTGTACACCGGCACAGAGAGGACACCTGCCTGGATTTCTCCCTTGTACTCCCCGTCGAAATACACGGATGCACCTTCCACGTTGCAGTGGACGGCGTACCATGCCTGGTCTCCTCCAATCGGTGCCTCGGCCCCGCAGGGGAGGGCTGCAATGCAGACCCCTGCAACGAGCATGAGCAAAAGATAGCGAAATTGATCGTGCATCATAATCACCAGTGTGATCCCTCCATCATGAACCCTGTTTCCTTTTAATGGATTCCCCGCTTTTCACGTCACCGTGATGAAGTCCTCCGGTTTCGGTATCTGCCTGTGCCGGCAGTCCTGATGCACTTTTTCACGATAAAGAAGTCCTTTCCGATTTCAGGATCGTGAGTTCAGATAGATCGGAGATCGTCCTTTTTTAGAGATTGATTAAAGGGAGTAAGCATAGACTAAAAAGTACCCAATGAAAATCGCTCTCATCAGTTCCCTTTCAGACCCGGGCGGCTCCACCATCCATGGTGCACTTTCATCCCTACTTGCAGAACCCCATGACCCGTACCCACTCGAGCGCCACGAACTCCTGCACCACCGGGTGAAGGGGAGGCTGATCTATCAGGACGGGATCGATCGAGACCTTGATGCCGACCTTCTCATCTTCCTCTCCCGGCACACCTCGCAGAAGCCTGTCCCCGTCCTCACCGTGCACGTGACAGGAAACCTCGGACCTGCTGCCTTCGGTGGCCGGGAGAGGTCCCTGGCGCCGGCCGCACCGGGCTGGATGCACGCAGTACTCCTGGGACTGGCACGGAACGCCCCCGCTGGATACCGCGTTGCCTACGAGGTAACCCATCACGGCCCGACGGAACTTTCTACCCCCTCCTTCTTCGTCGAGGTGGGGAGCACGGAGCAGCAGTGGAGAGATCCTGCGGCGGCAACCGCTGCTGCACGAAGCGTCCTCTCTGCAGAACCGATCCCCTGCATTCCGCTCGTCGGCTTCGGTGGCACGCACTATGCCGCCCGGCAGACCCACATCGCCCTCTCGGGCAGGGGAGCATTCGGACACATCGCCCATAGCAGGGAGATCCCTCTCCTCGACAGGGACCTGCTTGCAGCGATGGTCGAAAAGACAGGAGGAGTTGCCGCATACATCGACAGGAAATCGCTTTCTGCCGGGGATCTCGGGAGGCTCGGGGACCTCCTTTCCCTGGAGGGTATAGAGACCATCCCTGAAAATGACCTTGTCCACATGGGAGCCCTTTCCCTTGACTCATACAGGAAAGTCAGGGCTCTTGCCCGGGAAATTGCACCAAAGGGCAGTCTTTTACTCCACGGTACATGGCAGGACGGGACTCCTTCCACCATCGAGATCCCCCCCGACCTCCTCGAGGAAGCACTCCGGTGCGACCAGCGGAGTCTGCTCGCGGGCCTTGAACAGGTCCCCGTGGCACGGATCGCGACCGGAAAAAAACAGGTTTTACCGTTGTTCATCACGACAGCAGCACACAGGGAACACGTATTGCATCATTTAATAAGCTTATGTGTGAACATCATACGTAGAGGGGAAACCACGTCCATTACGGGTGATTACCTCGTGATCCGGAGAAGGAGATTCGATGCGGGCAGGGCAGAGATGCTCGGCATTCCCCGGGGTCCGCTCTTTTCCCGGCTGATGAGCGGAGACCCGGTCTCCGTCGGGGAGAGGATGATTACACCGGAGATGGTTACTGTCATGCAGGAAAGAACAATCCACATCCCGGGGCTGGAGAAATACCTATGAGGTCTATCGTTGAAGAGGCGCTGACCAGAGCAAACAAGGATTTACCGGATACTTCGAAGGGAAACGAGGATCTCGAACAGGTCCTCAAAGAACTCAGGACAGAAATTGCAGTTGTCGGGTGCGGGGGAAGCGGATCCAATACCATCACCCGCATGAAGGAGGAGGGAATACACGGGGCACGGCTCATTGCAATCAATACCGATGCCCAGCACCTTTCCCGGACGGTTGCTGACCAGCGCATCCTCATCGGGAGACAGAGGACGCGGGGTCTCGGTGCCGGTTCAATCCCCCAGATTGGCGAAGAGGCCGCCCTTGAGAACGAGGAGGAGATAAAGAGGGCTGTTGCAGGATGCGACATGGTCTTCATCACGGTCGGTCTCGGAGGAGGTACAGGTACCGGTGCTGCCCCCATTGTCGCCAAAGCTGCGAGGGACGAGGGAGCACTCACGATCGGCGTTGTGACCCTCCCCTTCACGGCAGAAGGGGTCATCCGGATGGAGAACGCCGAGGCAGGCCTCGAACGCCTGCGTGACGTGGCCGATACGGTCATCGTGGTTCCCAATGACCGTCTCCTTGAGGTCGTGCCGAAGCTGCCGCTCTATGCAGCCTTCAAGGTCGCAGACGAGGTCCTGATGCGTGCGGTCAAGGGCATCACGGAGCTGATTACCTTGCCGGGGCTCGTGAACCTTGACTTTGCCGACGTGAGGACAGTCATGGAGAGGGGCGGTGTTGCCATGATCGGTGTCGGCGAGAGCGAGAGCGAGGAGAAAGCAGCAGACTCGGTCAAGAAGGCGATCCGTTCCCCACTCCTTGACGTGGACATCTCGGGTGCCCATGCAGCCCTCGTCAATGTCGTCGGCGGCCCGGACATGACCATGGAAGAGGCAGAGGGCGTCCTGCAGGAGGTTTACAACCGTATCTCCCCGGATGCGCGGATCATCTGGGGCGCGCAGATAGACCCCAATATGCAGAACAGGATGCGGACGATGCTCGTGGTGACAGGTGTCCGGTCGCCACAAATATATGGGAGGAATGAAAAAATTACCCCCAAAGTCCAGAAGCAATTCGAGATTGACTTTTTGAAGTGATTGACCATGGAGATAGCCAAGCCGGATGTGAAGTTCAATATCAACGAGGAGCTCTTCCGCAAGTACTGGCGTGTCATCAAGCTGGCCCGGACACCAACTCGCGAAGAGTTCCAGAAGATCGCACTCGTGGCAGCCGCCGGCGTCCTCATCGTGGGACTGATCGGTTTCCTGATCTATGAGCTGATGCTCCTTCTCCTCTGATTGCCATGGAAGAGCAGGCCAACAGGATCTTTGCCATCAAGACAACCTCGAAGCAGGAGAGGACAGTCGCTGACAATATCAAGAAGGCAATCGAGTCCGGGGCGACAGATATCAAGGTCGTTGCGATCATCGTCCCGGACGAGCTGAAAGGCTACGTCCTCGTCGAGACGCCGGAGAGCCTTCCCCGGATCGAGCAGCTTGCCGAGAAGGTCGCCCATGCGCGCACCGTGGTCCGGGGCGAGACGACGCTCTCCGAGGTCGCTCACTTCCTCGTCCCCAAACCCGTCGTGAGCGGCATCTCCGAGGGGACAATCGTCGAGCTGATCGCCGGACCCTTCAAGGGAGAGAAAGCGGTCGTCAAGCGGATAGACACGGGAAAGGAGGAGATAACGGTCGAACTGTACGAGAGCGTCCTCCCCATTCCCATCACCGTAAGGGGCGACAACGTCAGGGTCGTGGACAGGGGGGAGGGGAACTGATTCTCCCCCCTCCTTCCCGGATCGCTGGTATACCTTTAAGTCTGCCGGAGTAAACCTTTTTTACCCACGCTTGGCCCTATACGGGACGGCATGGTGATACACACATGGCAGAAGTGGTCGAGGTACTAGTTGCTGGAGGAAAGGCAACCGCAGGTCCACCCCTGGGACCAGCCCTGGGGCCACTCGGCATCAACGTGAAAGCAGTCGTCGACGAGATTAATGCAAAGACCGCAAGCTTCAACGGCATGCAGGTCCCGGTCAGGGTCGAGGTCGATGACAAGAAGAACTTCACGGTAAGCGTGGGGGTTCCCCCCACCACCGCCCTCATCAAGAAGGAGGTCAATGTCGAGAAGGGATCTCCGGAACCCAACGTCAAGATCGTCGGGGACCTGCCTATCGAGGCCGCTGTCAGGATTGCCCGCATGAAGCAGGACGACATGCTCTCCTATGACCTGAAATCGCGGGTCAAGGAGGTCATCGGAACCTGCGTCAGCATGGGGATCACGGTCGATGGCAAGCGGGCAAAGGACGCCCAGAAGGCAATCGACGCTGGCGCCTACGACAAACTCCTCGCTGAATAGAGGAAGAGAACCATAGAAGATCAGTCATGGTCGCGTACTATGGAGGAAACAGATGGTAGAAAGGGCAAAAATAGTAGAGGCTGTCAAAGCGGCCATCGAAAAGGCGCCTTCACGCAAGTTTGCTGAGAGCGTGGATATCACTGTCAATCTCAAGAACATTGACATGGCGCAGCCCAAAAATCGTATTGATGAGACGATCCTCCTCCCCCATGGTACCGGCAGGAAAGTCGGCATCGCTGTTCTCGGGAAGGGTGACATCACCACCCAGGCCCGGGAAGCAGGCGCGGACCTGATCATCGGACCGGAAGAGATAGAACGGCTCGGGGGTGCTCCCCGGGAGGCCCGCAAAATTGCGAGCATGTACCGTTTCTTCCTGGCCGAGACCAGTGTCATGCCTCAGGTCGGGCGGTTCCTCGGTCCACGGCTTGGACCGAGGGGACGCATGCCCACGCCTGTGCCTGCCGGGACCGATATCCGGCCCATCATCGAACGTCTCCGAAACTCGGTGAAGATCCGGACGAAGGACAAGAAGACCTTCCATGTCAAGGTAGGGTCGACGGGAATGCCCCCGGAACAGATAGCAGAGAACATTGACACTGTTCTGCGCAGGGTAGAGTCCGTCCTTGAACAGGGACCCCTGAACATCAGGTCTGTCTACGTCAAGACCACCATGGGACCGCCCCAGAGGGTGGTGTAGATGGTCCTGTACACGCACCATCTCCCCCCATGGAAGAGGAAGGAGGTCGAGGAGATCAAGGCCGATGCCGGGAAGTACACACTCGTCGGTCTCGTGGACATGTACGGTATCCCTGCAAGCCAGCTGCAGCAGATCAGGCGTAACCTGCGGTCGAAGGCAAAGATCAAGGTGACCCGCAATACGCTCATCCGCTGCGCTTTCGACGAGGTGGGGGGGCCGGTTGCAGAACTGAAACCGCACATTTCCGGTCACTCGGCACTCATCTTCACCAACGAGAACCCCTTCAGGCTCTTCAAGACCCTGGAGAAGACGAAGACGAAGATGGCTGCAAAGCCGGGGGAGACAGCTCCTGCTGACATCGTCGTGGAGAAGGGTCCAACGAGTTTCAAGCCCGGCCCCATCGTCGGTGAACTGCAGCAGGCCGGGATACCCGCGGCAATAGAGGCAGGAAAGGTCAAGATCCGGGAGACCCGGACGGTCGTCAGGAAGGGGGAGGTCATCAGCGCAAAACTCGCGGACGTCCTTGCAAAGCTCGGCATCAAGCCCATGGATGTCGGGCTCTCCCTCCAGGCAGCCCTCTTCGAGGGATCAGTCTACGAGCCTTCGGTTCTGGCAATTGACGAAGAACAGGTCCTTTCGCAGCTTCAACAGGCTTCCCTGCAGGCCTTCAACCTCTCGGTCAACGCGGTCATCCCGACGAGGGATACTGCAGTCCCGATCGTGGAGAAGGCTGCCCGCGAGGCCCGGGCTCTCGCAATTGACGCGGGAGTCTACTCAAAGGACGTCATTGATGCGATAATTGGTAAAGCCTATCGAGAATCCGCTGCTCTCATGAGTGTCACGGGAGAGCACCGGTAAAAGAGGAAATGAGAGGTCATTGAGATGGAGTATATCTACGCAGCCCTTCTCCTGCACAAGGCAGGAAAGGAGATCAAGGAAGAGAACGTGAAGGCAGTCCTTACCGCTGCCGGTATCGCCGTCAACGAATCCCGGGTCAAGGCAATGGTTGCCGCCCTCGAGGGAATCAACATCGAGGAGGCCATTGCAAAGGCTGCTGCCGCCCCGGTCGCAGCAGCGGCTGCACCTGCACCCGCGGCTGCAGCTCCGGCAGCTGCTGCTGCACCCGCTGCTCCAAGCAAGGAAGAGAAGAAGGAAGAGGAAGAGAGCGGCATGGCAGGGCTCGGTGCCCTGTTCGGGTAAATCCCGCACCTCTTTTTCTCTTTGGTTTTTTCGCCTCCCTCTGTTAGAGACCCGGTTCTTTTTCAAACCCAGCCTTGCATCCGGCGTATTCCTTTTCATCCCCGCAGGCGCGTCCCGTTCTCTCCCGGCATCTTGCGGTTCTGTCCCCGCAAGCCAATTCTTATATCTGCCTATCTGCCACCATCTTTCTCATGGACCCGCTCCCTGCGCTTCTCCTCCTCCTGGTCGTGGCAAAAATTTTCGGAGAGCTCGTCGAGCGGGCGGGTTTCCCTTCGCTTATCGGGGAGATAAGTGCAGGCATTCTCCTTGGCCCCGGGATCCTTGGGATGGTGGTGCCGGACAAAACGATTACCACCGTTGCAGACATCGGTCTCATCCTCCTGCTCTTTGCAAGCGGTCTCCAGCTGAACCAGAGATCATTTTTGCGGTCGTTAAAGACCGGTCTCCCCGTGGCCGTCTGCGGGGTGGCCGTCCCCCTTTTCTGCGGGGTCGCTGCCGGCTACATGGCAGGATATGACACGGTCATGTCTCTCGTCATCGGGATCACCCTCTCGATAACCTCGATCGGTGTCTCGCTCCGGGCCCTCGTCGATATCCGCCAGCTCAAATCAGATGTCGGCCTTGTCATCGTGAGTGCCGCAGTGATCGACGATGTGCTCGGGATTCTCCTTCTCGGAACTCTCTCTTCTCTCGTCCTGGGAGAGGGGGGCCTCCACGGCTCCCTGCTCCTCGTGCTATCAGCTATCCTCTTCATCGGCCTGCTCCTTTACCCCGGCCGGCGGTGGATCCCCTGGCTATTCACTGTCTCCCACAGGGCAAAAACGCACGAGATGTCCTATTCTGTTGCACTCATCATCGGGATTGCCTGCGCCCTACTCTCTAACTTCGCAGGGCTCCATTATGCCATCGGGGCGTTCCTTGCAGGGCTGATCCTCGGCGACAGCATCCGCAGCGACAGGACGCTGTATGACAGCCTCTCGGATGTTGCATTCGGCCTCTTCGTGACAGTCTTCTTTGCCTCGATCGGTCTCCTCTTCCCCCCGGGCCTGACGGGTTTTTCCCTTATCTCTCTGGCCGGGCTGACTGCACTTGCAATGGTGACAAAGACTGCAGGCGGTTTTGCAGGTTCTTTTTTTGCCCTTCGTGACTGGAAAAAGTCCCTCCTGGTCGGGATCGGGCTCTGCCCGCGGGGAGAGATCGCCCTTGTCGTCGTCAGTGTCTCGCTTGCCGCAGGTCTCATTTCCGCTGCGCTCTTTTCGACACTGACACTCATGGTCATTGCGACTGTCCTTGTCTCCCCTCTCCTCATGACAGGGGGCTTTCCGGGACTTCTGGCGGAAGAGGGTGAATCAGTCCGGAAAGGTACCTGAGAATGGAACAGACCTCGACGACACCAAGGAGGATTCCCCCCCCGCTGACAACGATGATATCGGGATGGTGGTGCTTCTCGAGCAGCCTGAGCGCCTCGGCAAGGGGCGTCTCCTCGTTCACGGCGATGTGCCTCCGGGACATGATATCTTCTGCAAGAACAGGGGCACCGGAGAGGATGCTGCCGAGGTGAAAGGTCTTCTTCCTGCTTCTTACCCCGATCTCCGTGATCATGTGGGAAAGGATGTCATGGGGGGTTATCACGCCGAGAAACCGCCCCGCGCCGTCCGTCACGCAGAGATCCCTGCATCCTGATGCAGTCATGCGCGCAATGCACGTCTCGAGGGGAGTTTCTGGAGATACCCTCTCCACGGTGCGGCTCATGATCTCCCCGACAGATATCGCCCGGAGCAATTCCGGACGCGGTTTTCCCTCGGGGGACGCATCCCCGCCTTTGCGTGACCCGGGTCTTCCTGCCATTGCATCTGCCTCCCTGATGCAATAATGACCATTGTGGATTAAAAGGATGCGGGTATGCAAGCCTTTTCAGGAGACTCTGTCAAGGCTTTGCCGGCAGTCGGTGCAGAACCACCTCTTCTGGCGGGTAAGATCCTCGAGGGTGAGGGGGTTGAACATGATGCATTCGCGGTTGCTGCAGTGCGACAGGGAGAGGAGGTGCCCGATTTCGTGGGCTGCCTCCTTGACGAGGCGGTCGAGGAGTTCCTCGTCGTCGGACGGGAGACCGTAATGGTCATTTTCCAGCCGGAACGTGGAGACGACGGCATTCCCTGTCGGAAAACGGGCCAGTCCGAAGAGATACTCGTCACCTTCCCGGCAGAGATCCTCGGAGACGACGAGGAGGATGAGGGTGTCGCATCGCGACCGCCTCTTGTAAAGGTCGAGGGAGTCGAGGAGAACAGTTGCATCCGTCTGTTTCCTCCCGGGCCGGAACCCGGTCAGGATCAGGGGGTTTTCGCACATGCGGAGGTCGAGCGGCAGGAGAGAGGCGATCTCCCGGGAGAACGAGGCCTGGATACCGGTCGGGGCACCTGCATCCCAAAAAATAAGGAGTTCCATTCCTCACTATTCATGGCAATGGAGGGGCTTAAACATATTGAGAGGACGATTGCGTCCTACATTGCGAAAAATTACCGGAAGACTGCGGAGATCGGTGCCGGGAGGAACCTGACAGTTGCCCGGTTGCTGCAGGAGAGAGGCATTTCCGTCTTCTGCACGGATATCCGGCCACCACCGCCTGATCCCGGTGTCCCGTTCTTCCTTGATGACATATTTTCCCCCGATGTCCTGCAGTACCGTGACTGCGACCTCATCTATTCCCTCCGGCCCCACGAGGAGATGGTTCCTGCCCTCATTGTGCTCGCCCGGACTGTCGACTGCGACCTCCTTGTCTACCACCTTGGATTCGAGAGTTACGGGACGGGAGGCGAACTCATCGATTGCGGGGTCATCCTGCACAGGTACCACAGGGCTCAGAACCCGTCAAAGAGGGTCCGCTGATTTTTCGTCGGGGAACTCCTCTGTGTCTCTCCCGTTCCGGGAGCTTTCTGCACCTGATCTTCCGGGGACACTGGCTGGGTCTCTGCCTTTTTCTGGGACCGTGTTGTCCTCTCCCTCTTCTTCTCCCTCTCTATTTTTGCTTCACGCTCCTTTTCCTCTGCAGCAAGTGTCTTGATGACCGAAGCGGCCCTGTTCCTGTCATGGATTGCAAGCGCCAGTTCATCGGCATCGAGGCTGAATTCACGGGCGATGGGGAGGGGGTCATGGTCGATGATCAGGCAGATGGGGTCCATGTACTCCTCGAGGAGTGTCCGCTCGGCCATGTGAAGACCGGACGCGAGCTTGGCAAGGAACGATTCCCTGACAGCCTTCTGCTTCTGGTACGAGGAGATCTTCTTCCAGCGCTCAGGGGGCATGATGCGGGAGTGTATGCCCTTCCCGGCAGTTGCCCGGGCGACACCGAGCAGCATCAGCGCGTTTGCATACTTCCAGAGCGTGTAATACTGGAGGCGGTACGTGTTCCCGATGTACGTATCTGCCCGGATGAGCGCAGAGTATGCAGCATCGAGATCCTCGGTCCGGCTCAGTTCTCCGAGGTTCGCCTCGATCCACTGGATCAGCGTATCCGGGGGTTCATCAGCCTCGTATGCTGTCCGGAGGAGAGATTCAGGATCTGTTTTTCCGAACAGGGCACTGATAACATCGAAAACGGTCGATCGCGTGTCCTTTGCTGAAAAGACGATATCCTCGTCGAGCCGGTCCCGTCCTGCCGCCGATGCCTGGAGCATGTGGATCGCCGCCCGGAGGTCTCCTGCGGCCGACTCTGCAATCTTTTTGAGCGCGTTCTCGCTGCAGGCAATCTTTTCCGCACTGCAGATAAACCGGAGCCTCGGGATAATGGAACGGGCCATTATTGCACGAAACTGGAGGGGTTCGCACCTGTTTCGTATCTCCCCGGGCACTGCGTAAAGGTCGTTTGCAATGAGAAGCACCGGCTGCCGGGCAACCCGGATCAGGTCAAGGATGGCACGGGCCCCCCCGCGGTCAGCCGTACCATGGAGGTTATCTGCCTCGTCGATGATGATGAGCCGCCTCCTGCCGGAAAAACTTGCAGTCGTGCTCCCGCTCCCGGCAACCTTTTCTATCACGGACTTCGTCCGCTGGTCGCTCGCGTTCAGCTCGATGACCTCCCACTCCATGTCATGGGCGAGAGCATGGGCACTTGTTGTCTTTCCTGTCCCGGGTTTACCGAAGAGGATGAGCGGCTTTTTTTCGGGTTTCCAGTCCTGCGCCCATGCTACCATCTGGTGGAGAACCGACGTATTTCCAACGATTTCGTCAAGATGAAGGGGCCTGTACTTCTCCGCCCAATCCATGTCCAGATTCTCGACCTGGTATCAAATAAATTATCACTGATGATGCTCCAATGAGTTATTACAACCCGCCCCTGTTGGTCTTATGGAATGGAACGGTGTATCTACGGCAGAGATTGCGCGTGCAGTCAGGGAGTACGAGGGTGTCCGGCGGAAACACGCAATCGGAGAGATGGTGAGGGCAGTCCGGATCGATTCGCCCGGAATCCTGGCATCCTTCGGCGAGGACGCGGCCGTTATCGAGCACGGAAATGAAGTCCTGCTCCTTGCTGCCGATGGAATCTGGAGCCGTCTCATGGAGGCAGACCCCTACTGGGCGGGGTACTGCTCTGTCCTCGTCAACATCCACGATATTGCGGCAATGGGCGGACGGCCCATCGCGATGGTGGACGTCTTCTCCATCTCTGATCCCGGGATACAGGGGAAGGTCATTTCCGGGATGCACGATGCCTCCCTCCAGTTCGGGGTGCCCATCGTGGGCGGGCACCTCCACCCGGACACACCGTACAGCGTGATCGACGTGGCAATCCTTGGAATCGCGGAGAGGGATGCTGTCATCTATTCCCATACCGCACGGGAGGGGGATGCGGTCGTGGTCGCCGTCGACCTTGACGGGAGGGTGCATCCCTCCTGCAGTCTCAACTGGGACTCGGTCACCATGAAGAGCCCTGAGGCGGTCAGGGCGCAGATCAGGGTCATGGAAGGACTGGGTCGTGATCATCTCGTCACTGCAGGAAAGGACATCAGCAACCCCGGTGTCCTCGGGACCCTCGGGATGCTCCTCGAAATGAGCGGGAAGGGTGCAACCATTGCCCTCGACCGGCTCCCGACCCCCGACCTTGCAAAAAACAGGATGACATTCGAGCAGTGGGTGAGGGTCTATCCCGGGATGGGCTTTGTCCTGACCGCTCCGGAGGAGGCTGTCAGCGAGATCTGCCGCCGGTTCTCCGATGCGGGTATGACGGCTGCCAAGGTCGGCATGGTCACAACTGACAGGGTTCTTTCCATAACCCTCGATGAAGAGAGGACTCCCGTCTTCGCGTTTGACAGGGACGGTATCATGCGCCTCTTCTCCGGCAGGGACGTATGCCAGTAGGCCGGATCGGTATCGGGGTCTCGACTGATGCAGAGAAGGTGCTGGAGAGCGCAGAGAGGGCCGGTATCGATTCCCGTGTAATTTTTTATGCGCGTCCGGGACTCGTCACGGGAGAAAGAGAGATCATCGTCAGGGAATCTGAAAATCCCTGGGAGACTCTTGCAGAGGATCTCTTCAGGGGAGAGATCAATGCAGCCGTCCGGGGGACCTTCCCGTCCAGCCATGCCCTCCTTGCGGTGAGGGCAAGAGCCGGGGTATCCCACCTCGAGCGTGCTGCACTCCTCGAGGACCACAGGGGGCGCCGGTTTTTGCTTGCCCCTGTCGGTATCGACGAGGGATGGACGGTTATCGACAGGGTGACGATTGCAAAAAGAGCAAGGGAGATGGCGATGCTCCTTGGCCTCAAGGGAGGTGTTGCCATACTCTCGGGCGGCAGGATCTCCGATGCCGGGAGGCACCCGAAGGTCGACGAGAGTCTCGCCCAGGCCGAGCTGATTGCCCGCCTGACAGGATTTCCCCATTTCGAGATCCTGATCGAGGATGCGGCAAAGGAATGCTCTGTGATCATCGCTCCCGATGGCATCTCCGGCAACCTGATCTTCCGGACTCTTGTACTCCTGGGCTGCGGAAAGGGGCATGGCGCACCTGTCCTGAATATCGACCGTATTTTCATCGATACCTCGCGCGCTTCGCCCGATTATGCAAATGCACTCCGTCTTGCAGAATTTCTCTCCAGAAGAAAAGAAACAGGTGTATAATTGTTTGTTTTGCGGAAAGAGAGCGGATATGAATTTTTATCGTGATGGCCCTGATGGGGAAGATAATTTCCCGGAATTGTTCCAGAAATGACTGCAAAGCGGCAACAACGCTAAAATTGGTCAGAAAACACGAAATCTTTAAATATTACCTGAGACATTTTTTGAATTGAGGTAAAATAAATGGCAGATTTACCTATTGCTGCAGTTGTGAGAATCGCCAAGAAGAATGGTGCTGAGCGGGTCGGCAGCGATGCTGCTGCAGCTCTTGTTGCAAAGGCAGAAGAGTACATTGCAAACCTGACTAAGGAGGCAAACCGTCTCGCTCTCCATGCAGGGAGAAAGACGATCAAGGAAGAGGACGTGGAACTTGCGGCAAAGTCCGCATAAACCTCACCTTTTCCCCATTCTCACATAGAAAACCCAAAGCAGCAATCAGACAATCAAGGTGGCATCATAACTTTTCTCGCAGTCTTCCCCAAGAAGGAGATCCGCGGTTTCTTGATGCATCGTATATATTAAAATATGCCTTGCATTACTGCATGGCATAGCAATTTTAACCTCCCTGTCCGATTCTTCCCTGCCCTGAAAAAGGGTCATGGGGGAGTATGCAATGGCCGGCCAAACGGAGGCAACGGCTGAAAAGACCAGGTACGACATCATCCAGTCGATAGATGAAATGGGCAGAAAAGGCCATCCGGCAGTCGATTTTCTTCTCCTGGCATTGAAGGAGGACGATAAAAGGGTCAGAATCGCTGCTGCAAGAGCCCTGTGCGAGATCGGTGACAGGCGGTGCATCGATGCACTCATCACCCTCCTCTCCGACAGTGACAAGGATATTCGGTTCATATCGGCATCGCTCCTTGGAAAAACCGGAGATCCGGCAGCACGTGAGCCCTTATCACGGGCATGCACCGATGATAACTGCTTTGTCCGGCTCATGGCAAAAGATGCCCTTTCCAGGATACGGTAAACTCTTTCTTTCACCTGCACACTAACCGGAAAATATGGGGCAACCTTTTTTTAGCAGGCGAAACATTCCACACTGTGGGGGAATCAGGATGGTACCACCAGATGAAACCCGTGTCTCCTTTCCCACGATCGTGGACCGTGCTTACCAGGAGTACAAGAGGCACCGGAAAGTATCTGACATCATGAGTTCTTCGGTCGTGATCATCACACCCCAGGCATCCATGACCGAGGCCGCACGGATAATGGGTGAGCGCCGCATAGGAAGCCTTGTCGTTATCCGCTACGGGACACCGATAGCAATCGTCACCGAAAGAGATCTCCTCTCCAAGATCTTTGCCGCTGACCTCGATCCCGGTGACGTGTCCGTCGAAGATGTTATGTCGTATCCTCTCATCCGTGTCTGTCCAGATATCGAGATACGGGAGGCAGCCCGGACGATGATCCGGAAGAAGGGCCGCCTGACCGTTTTTGCCTGCGGCGAGTTATGCGGGATCATCACGGCGTCCGATCTCATCAGGGAGATGCCGGATGCACCGGAGACCTCGATGAATGTGAACGATTTCATGACGAGAGATATCATATACGCCGGAGAGGACGAGAGAATACATGATGTCGTCCGGACCATGGGGACGGAGAGGATAGGCAGCGTGATCGTCACCACAGGCGGCACGCCGTCCGGCATATTCACGGAACGGGACCTCCTCTCCACCCTCCTTGCCCGTGATGCATCTCTTGATGTCCCCGTCGGTGAAGTCGCCCGCTCACCCCTCATCACGGCACCGGCAGGGATAAGCATCCATAAAGCCGCGCGGATAATGGCCGAACATCACATCAGGAGACTTCCCCTTGTCAGGAGGAAGAGGATTGCAGGGATAATCACGGCAAGGGATCTCGTCGAGGCATACGCCCTGTAATACTTTTTTATCAACCCGGGTGATTCCTCTCTCCGCACCACCAGTTCCATTATCCCAAAGAACAAGAGCTCTTACCATGCAGGAAGGGTCCAATCTCGAACAGGCAACGTTTGCCGCGGGGTGTTTCTGGGGTGTTGAGGCAAGCTTCCGGCGGGTGAACGGGGTTGTCGAGACGTGGGTCGGGTATACCGGCGGCACAGTCCCGGATCCCACGTACGACCAGGTCTGCTCCGGCGCAACCGGCCATGCCGAGGCAGTCAGGGTCGTCTTCGATCCCCGCCTCGTCACCTACGACCAGCTGCTCGATCTCTTCTGGGAGATCCACGACCCGACCCAGGTGAACCGGCAGGGATCCGATATCGGGACGAATTACCGGTCTGCCATCTTCTACCACGACGAGGAGCAGAAAAGGAAGGCACTTGCCTCGCGGGAGAGGCTCCAGAACTCCCCCCGGTTCAGGGGCAGAAAGATCGCAACAGAGATCCTTCCCGCGGGACCGTTCTGGAAGGCAGAGGAGTACCACCAGCAGTTCTATGAAAAGAGCGGGTGGGGATATGCTGCAAGGCCGAAGTACTGGGAGTGATCTCCTGCAGACCGGGATCAGGTTCCTGCTGCGGCTCTCTTATGGACTGGCTCCCTCTTCTGATCACACCTGTGGGCTTCCCGCTTCATGGGGCAGACATCGGCTCCCTCGAGGTTGCCGCCGGCGAATGCAAAGCGATCCCTGATGGTTGGGGGGAGATCGTTCTCCGGGATCTTCTGGAAACCGAATTTTCCGTAAAAATCCACGAGATTCAGGACTGAGTGCATGTAGAGGGTCTCGCGGCCGCACGCCTCGACGAGCGCGCCGACCGTCATGTTCGCAAAACCCCTTCCGCGGTGCTGCACCGGCGTGAAGACGGCGTCCACCTCGAGCCCGTCAGGGTGCCGCCGGCAGCGCGCAACCGATACGGCCCTTCCTCCCGCAAAGGCTGCAAAGATCCTGTCCGTGGCAGGGTCTCCCCTTGTCTGGTGGTAATCCATCCAGATCTCGTTTGCGAGTGCAAACTCTGCCGAGAGGAGCTCCCGGACGCCGGGGTCAGGGAAGAGGGCTCCCTCTGCAGCGGTCGGAAGGGGGAATGGGGGGGCATCATCACCGGTGCCCTCGACCCTGTAACTCTCACCCGGCACCCTGATCACGAAACAGGCACCGCTCCCCTCTTTCCCGATCTCGGTGATTGTCATGCCCGTGACAGAGACTATCTGCCGGCAGATGAAGAGGCCAAGCCCCGAGTGCCTGCCGGAGTCATAGGTGAAGATATCCTCCTTTTTCTCCTCTGGTATCCCTATTCCATCGTCCTCGATGAAGATCTCGAGATTTCCGGGAATCTCGCGGCAGGAGACGACCACGTTTTGTGTGGTCTTCCCGTGCCGCACGGCATTCCCGACAATGTGCAGGAGAACGTCCCGGAAGAGGGGGTCTGCATAGACCTCAAGGCGTTCCGCCCAGAAACGGACGGATATATCCCCAGCTCTCCCACCGGGATACGCCGACCGGAGTACCTCCTGGACCCGGATCCATTCCGGGGGAGATACGCCGAGGTTCCTGTAGGTCTCTCCGAGCTGGATGTGGCGGACCAGTGTTTCTGCATATTCGAGGATCCCGGCGATGATGGGGCGGCTCGAAGCGTCATGGCACAGTGCAGAAAGCCGGGTAGCAAGCCCCGAGATCTCGCCCGCGGTCCCGAGGAGGTGATCTGATGCTATGCGGGAGAGGAGGTGGAGCTTCTGGTTTGCCGTCCGGACAGCCTCCTCGGCAATAATCCTCTGCGTGATCTCCACGAGAGAGAGTGCAGCCTTTCCCCCCGGCAGCAGGGCTGCAGAGACGATCGCGTGGCGGGTCTCCCCGGTGGGGGAAACAAACGCGATTTCTTCGCCGTAGACCCTTTTCTCCCTCTCCAGCCGCAGCATGAAGTCAGGGACAGTATCCTCTCCAAGGAACGCCGAGAGGGTAGCTCCCTCGAGGCTCTGCCTGCCGTTCGAGAAGATCCGGGTTGCGTTCCAGTTTGCCTCGCGGATAACCGCATCCGCTCCGGACCTCTCCACGATGAGCATCCCCGCCTCCGAGCTGTCGAAAACCTCCCTGTAGAGCTCTTCCCTTTCATGCAGCCGTGCCGAGAGGAACGCGATCAGCCACCCGATGAGGACGAGGAAGAAGGTGCGGGAGGCCGCTTCTGCGAGCGTGATCCCTGCACCGTAGAGGGAGAAGACCATCAGGCTGTAGACAAGACCGATCCCGAGGGCAATGTACGCGCCGATGCGGGGATACCTGTAGGATCCGATGGCAACCGGGATGTAAAGGAGGTGAGGAAACACGACCGTAATCCCAAGCAGGAGACCGGCACCGTTGAGGAGGAGGATGGAGACCGTTGCGATCACGAGAACGGTGTTCCATACCCCTTCCCTTCCCTTAAACATCTTCTGCACGTCCATGGAGAAAACCTCCCCCCTCCCCGCGATCCGGATTCTGCCGGGCAGGCCCCGGGGAATAAAGGGCGTACCACTGTACTCTCCGGAGGACTATTAGCCATTGTCATTCATGCCGGCAGGAACCACGGGCGCAGAAAAGCCCCTTTTACAGGGGCATTTTTGGGAGGCTGAGCCCTGTTCTTCCCTGCAGTATTCCCGATCCACCAATTACCTGGTACACCTTCCTGGATTGAACACGGGATGGATCGATTCCTCTCAATCGAGGATTGGCCTGTCCACCAGGCTATTTTGATGAAAGGCACATTTCCGGTTGTCCTCCCCCGCCCGGGTCGCTGTGACAATCATGTGGTTTTTTCCTGTTCCCGTTCCCAGTACATAGAAATGACCACACAAGAGACAGATAGGGTTCCCGGTTCCCGCGAGGAACAGAATCCGGTCGAACGCCTGTTTGAAGGAGCGCTCTGGAACTCCCGTCTTATCGTCCTGCTGGCCGTTGTATTCGGGACGTTTTCCGCGCTCGTCCTCTTCGTCTCGGGTTCGCTCGAGATAATCAATACCCTCAGTCACGCGATCTCATTATCCACGCTGGAAGTAGAGCACACGGAGATCCTGATTGGGATCATCGGTGCCGTGGACTTCTACCTCATCGGGATGGTTCTGCTCATCTTCTCCTTCGGTATCTACGAGCTCTTCATCTCGGAGATCGATATCGCGAGGAGGGGAGAGATCTTTCACTCGATCCTCGAGATATCGAACCTCGATGATTTAAAAAACAAGATCATCAAGGTCATCATCATGGTGCTGATCGTCAGCTTCTTCCAGCGTGTTCTCGCGCTCCAGATGCAGACAGGAACTGACATGCTTTTCATGGCCCTCTCCATTGCTGCACTATGCATCGGGGTTTTCTTCCTCCAGAAGCTGAAGTTTTAAACATCCTCACTCCTCTGTTTTCCCTCAGATTCAGGGAATTTTCCCTGAGACGTCGCGATCCACCGGGAAGGATTTCCCGTCAGGGCCTCTTTGGGAGAGGGGGGGCAGAGAGTATCTCCATCCACTCTATTGAATCAGGGTCGAGCGCAAGGATATCGTCGAGCGCCACCGGAGAATAGCCCGTGCACTCGCACGAGACGTTGATCGTCCGCGACCGCCCGTTGATGAAGGGGTGGGTATCCATCCTGTTGTTATGGGTGTGCCCGTGGATCACCCACCCATTCCACGAGCCCGGGACGTCGGATGGATCGTGCGTAAGGTAAAAGGTGTATCCCCTGCAGGAGAGGACAGAATGGTGCCGGGCCCGAAGGAGGGGGTGATCATGGTTTCCGCGAATGAATATCTTTTTCCCGTTGAGCGCCCGGATCCAGACCAGGGGGTTTCCCCTCATGCAGAAGTCCCCGAGGCAGTACACGGTGTCATCGGGCCCGACAACAGAGTTCCACCGGCGGACAAGGTCACGGTTCATCTCGGTGACTGACCTGTACGGCCGGTTGCAGTACCGTATTATCCGGGCATGGTTGAAGTGGAGGTCGGAGACGAGGAATATTCTACCCTCCATCTTCCGCCGGGGGAAGAGACGTTCGCGGAGGAAGGAGAGGATCTCCCTTGCTGCGCCGAGCATTCCCCGATTCTTCCTGGAGAGGAGGTATCCCTTCATGGTGCGCCTCCGGGCAGGAGAGGCTGAAATCTGTCCTTTCCGGTCATCTCTCCTGCTCGGAGAGCAGGGTACCGGCGATTGCAATGTTCTCCTTCTCCAGTTCATGGATGAGGACGGTGACCCTCTCGGGCGGGACGCCGAGGACGCGGGTGATGGTCCCGGCGACCTCCTCTGCCATCCGTCTCTTCTGCTCGTAACTGCGTCCCTTTGCCATTGTGATCGTGACGACGGGCATGCCTATGCATCTGTCACCGGCCTCCAAAAAACCGGCGGATCTCCCTGCCCTGCTCCTGACCGGTCGTGCAGCGGTCAATCCTCTCCCGGCAGGTCCGCGGGGCTGTTCAGAGTTCCCGGGCGCACCCCGACTCGATCGCGGCCTGCCGTACGGCCCGGGCGATCGCCCGCGTCACGTCCCGGTCGAGGATCGTCGGGAGGATGTGCTCCCTGTGGGGTCTCTCCACGTAACCGGCGATCGCGTGGGCTGCCGCGACCTTCATCTCGTCGGAGATCCTCGTTGCGTATGCATCGAGCGCTCCCCGGAAGACGCCGGGGAATGCGAGTGCATTGTTTATCTGGTTTGGAAAATCGCTCCTCCCGGTCCCGACGACTGCGGCACCTGCCCGTTTTGCCTCGTCAGGCATGATCTCAGGGACGGGGTTTGCCATGGCAAAGACGATCGGGTCGTCGTTCATCTTCCGGACCATCTCCCCTGTCACGATACCGGGAGCAGATACACCGATGAAGACGTCGGCACCCTCCATGGCTTCCGCGAGCGTGCCCGTCCTGCCGGAGCGGTTGGTCTCGTCCCCGATGATGAACTTGTACTTGTTCCTGTAGAGGCCTTCCCGACCCCTGTGGATGATTCCCTGCCGGTCGCAGACAACGATCTCCTTCACGGACCGGCAGACGTCAGGACTATACCCGATGCAGCGGAGGAGACGGGTGATCGCGTACCCTGCAGCCCCCGCGCCGGAGATAACGATCCGGAGGTCATCGAAGTTCTTGCCGGTCGCCCTGCAGGCGTTCAGGAGGGCTGCAAGCACGACGATTGCGGTCCCGTGCTGATCATCGTGCATCACGGGGATACCAATCTCCTGGAGCGCATCCTCGACCTCGAAGCACCGGGGAGCTGCGATGTCCTCGAGGTTTATTCCCCCAAAGACCGGTGCGATGTTCTTCACCTGGTCCACGAAGTCGGTCTGGTAGCTTGCAAAACAGATGGGGAACGCGTCGATCCCTGCAAACTTCTTGAAGAGGATTGCCTTCCCCTCCATCACCGGGATAGCGGCATGTGCCCCGATGTTTCCGAGCCCAAGGACGGCGGAGCCATCGGTCACGATCGCAACCGAGTTTCCCTTGAGCGTGTACCTGTAGGCGAGGTCAGGGTTCTCCTTAATCGCCCGGCAGACCGCGGCGACTCCCGGTGTATAGGCCCGTGAGAGGTCGTGACGGGTCTCCAGCGGAACCTTTGGCCGGATCTCGAGCTTGCCCCGGTGCCGGGCGTGGAGTTCCAGTGCCTCCCTGTAGATATCTTCGGAATCAGGCTCCATGATTCCTCGTGGACGCACGGTCTCATAAAACCGCCCGCCTCCTCTCCCGGGCATCTCATCCCATCGTTTCCCCTGCCTGCACCCGTTTCCCCTGTCCGGCAGTCTCCCCGGCCTTCTCCACGGCGAAGATGATCTCCTCCCATGCCTTCCGGAGGAGTCCTGCGTAGTACCCGGTGTCGAACCGGGTTGCCTTCCCATCGAGATCCACTGCCCACGTGCGGGCATCGGTGACAACGAACCGCACCTCCATACCGGGGGAGAGGTCGATACCCTCTGCCCTGCATGCCTCGACAGCCGATGCCTCGGGACAGGCATGGCGGTACCGCAGGGTGCTGATCCGGCGGCAGACCGCCATCCCGGAGGGGTCTGCAGAGGGGAGGGCCTCCCGTGCCTCCCGGTAGAGGGAACGGAGGGGTCCCGCAAGCGCTGCGACTTCCGGGAGCGTTTGCGCCTGTGCGAGGAGGTCGAGCATCTCTTTCTGCACCCTCCTGATATATGCGGGCGTGTCGCCCCTCCGCGCGGCGACGCCCCTCGCCTTCATGCTGCCGTCCTTCATCCTGCCGTAGTAGCGGTTGTATGCACCGGACCCGTCGGCCATCGGCAGGAAGACGATCCAGTCATAGGTTCCCGTGACGGCATGGAGACCGGTCTCCTGCTCGATGCGTTCCCTGAGTGCGAGGATCTCTCCCCCCTTCACCCACAGGCAGTCCACGATCCCGTGCAGGACGGCAAAACCCATCTCCTCGGCGATGTCCCGTGCCCGGATCAGGACCTCCCGGGCACCGGCGGTTATCGCCTCGTGCACCTCGATCTGCCCGAACTTGGCGTTCCTGTACCCGGTGTACCCAAAGCAGGTGACGAGCATCCACTTGAGCAGGGCGTCGGGGCCCGCGTACCGGGGATCGGCTCCCTTCATCTCCTTCGTCCTGCGGCGGAGGAGAAGGAGGGGTTCGAGAACCTCGGGGAGAAAGCCCCTCCTGCCGGGGTCAGAGAGCGTCTCGGGGGAGAGGTTGTCCCGGACGATGAGGGAGGGGTACAGAGACGTGAAGTCGATCTCGTGGACGGATTCATGGATGCCCGGTGCAGGCTGAAACATCATCCCTCCCCTGTCCACGGCACGGAGAGCCGGGATGCAGCGTGCACCCTCGGCATCTGCCTTCCTCCAGGGGACGGCAATGCCCCTCCTCTTTGCCTCGTACACCTCGTAGGAGGAGATGAGCGTCCCGGAAGAGAACCGCGCGACGAGGTTCGGGGGAAGGCACGAGAGCCGCGACCCGAGGAGGATGCCGGAGAGCCCGCCCTCCCGGTAGTGGAAGCTCCCGCAGGTGTCCACGAGCAGGCGCCCGTCGGGGATCAGGGCACCGGCGCGGTACTCCGTCCTCCCGTAGCTCCAGTATGACTTCCGGGGGAGCCTGCGGAACTCCCCCGACCGGGAGAGTCCTGTCCCCGTGCCGAGGTCGCGAGCGCGGGCAACCATCCGGGGCACCCAGAGGTCGGCGTGGGGAAAGAGGATGACATCAGGGTCAAGAGAGGAGAGGAGCCCGGCGAGATCCGAGAGGATGGTTCTCTCGTCCCCGTCCAGCCTCTCCGTCCGCCCGTCGGCCGCGACCGCGAGGGGAGGGAGAGGGCCCCTGCAGAAAGGGTTCTTCCCGGCCGAGATCTCCACCACCGGAAGGTCGGGGGAGACGTCGACGGAGAAGCGGGACTCCCCCTCCCCGCCGCAGGGGAAGATTCCCCGTTCTGCCATGATGCGGAGGTCGGGGCGGATATCGGCATCGTAGATCTGCGCCGCATACCGCGTCTGCTCTTCGATGCGGGCGGCAACCTCCTTTCCTGCACGGACGCGGTACCCGTCGAGGACCCCGTAGATCGTCCGGATGGGGCACTCCTCCACCCCGAACCGGCTCTCGAGGCCCTCAAGGAGATCGCAGAATGCATGCGGGTCGGGGAGGTAGAGGAGGAAGGAAGGGTCTGCAGGCAGGGTGACGTGCCGGCCGCCCCGTCCCCTCTCCCAGAACTCCACCTGCCCCCGGCGGGTGAACGAGTCAAGGATCCACACGGTCCTCTCCCTCCCTCTCCTCCCGTCCAAGTTCCAGGAGGACAGAGAAGAACGCGGCTTCCAGGGGGTCATCGAACGCGTAGAAGCACGCGCTCGCGTGGGCCCGTGCCATCCGTGCCACGCGGATGGCGCACTCCCGGTCGCGGCCCGGGAGGGTGCGGGCGGCCCTCTCCCACCGTTCGGCAAGCGCCCTGACCCCAAGGCGGACACTCGTAAAGCTCCTCCCCATCTCAGGCACCCTCCAGCGTCTGCTGCCCCCGCGGGAGCTTTCCCGGGAACCGGATCTTCCCGCGACCTCGTGCCCGTGGTGCGGGTGGCCCTGCCACAGGGTTTGCAAGGTAGAAGACACGGTCGGCAAGCCCCGCCAGCGTCTCGAAGGCAGGGTCGGGGAAGGGAGTGTACAGGACAACGAGGGATGTCTGCCCGAGCTGGCGCAGGTCCTCTCCCACCTGCCGCACCACACCCCCGGCCCCCCCGTACAGGGTGGGGTCGTGCTCCACGAAGACGATCGTGTGGTACGACTCCCGCAGGATCTGCAGGAGCTGGAATGCGGTGAATGCCCGCCTCACCTCGATGCTGACCGTTCTCCGGTTGATCCCCGGGAGGAGCCGCGAATAGTTCCCGCTCACGAAGAGGAAGAGGAAGCGCGAGAGGACGGGGTTGTCGTTTATCCCGGCAAGGACCACGTCCTCGGGTGCAACGACGGCCGAGAACGTCCCGCTCCGGAGCGTCACCGAGGGGTGCAGCACAAGCTCCATGCCTCCTCTCCTTGCACCTTCCCCTCCATAAGTGTGGAGAGCACGCGGTGTGAAAGTGCACCCGGAAGGTTCAAGGCGGGGGTGAAAAATGTTCATGCCGCTGAAATAACAAAAACAATTTACATATTGTTGAATATATTTTACATAAAATACCGGGATGTACAGTCACCGGCGGGATTATCCGCATTATTGCACGGGAAGTTTCACAATCACGGGGAGGACTCTGATTGCGGCAGGCCGTGCAGGCATGGCAATGGCACCCAGTGCCTCTTCAGGCCAGCCTTCTGCCATGATCATTCTTCCCTCGGTTCAACCTGCAGGGACACTTGTGCATGTTGAGACATCCGGGGGCGGGAGTGTCCTGACGATCCGGCCGCAGAAGGTGTATCTGTCAGTCGTATCCAGTTCGCCTGACCTCGTCCGGGGCAGTGATTATGTTCTCTATACATGGGGGGAGTTCAACGGGAACCGAATCAGACGGCTTCTATTCCAGCGGGGACGTATACCCCGGGTGAGAAGATCGCGGAATTTCCGCTCGCCGGGGCGTTACGACGGTCGGTTCCGCGGCAAACCAGGTGCGCGACAGGATGCCCCCTGATATGCAGGGGAACAGGACGGCACCTCTTCCCGGTGAAAGGGACGACCGCGTGACGGGAAACACGTGCCGGGGGATGCACGGGTCATGGGGAGTGACTCTCCCCGGAAATCCAAGGAAGCTGGTTCCGGGTTATATCCCCGGTACTGCAATTTCCGGGAGTGTTCCGCGCATATCAGCGGGAATCCCGGGAGTGAACAGGCAGGGTGAGACAGGCACGGGCAGGATCCTGCAACACTCCTCAATAAATGGCATGGGCACGAACCACCGTCCTGGTCCCTTGAAATTACAGGACTGTGATTCCCACTGTCACTGCCATTGCAGGCAAGATAACCGGGATCGTGGAGAGCGTATCCCCAAAGGAACGCACATATAACTTTTTTTTTTGGGTAACTGGCCTGGCAGTCTTTCATACACCCTGCCACATGCGGTTCCCGTCACCCGGCGCGGCAATGCCATTCTCCCCGCGGAAGTCAGGGTGCACCTCTTCACGGACGAGAAACGTCAGGACTACGATTGCAAGTCCGAGCAGGAAGGCCGCAAAGAATGAGATATCGAACCCGGCCGAGATAACAGGGATAGCGATGCTGGCCGGTGCAGACATGGTGATTCCCTCGTGCCGTGCAAGGGAGACGACCCCCTGGACGAAAATGAGGTTGAAGAGGGCAATGCCCAGCGTGATGGGTGCAAAGCGCTCGACGCTGGTGAGGCTCGAGACCATGCCCTGGCAGGCCCGGGAGACCGAGTTCATGATCATGTTCATGAGCGGGGTGATCAGGAGGCCCATCCCGAGCCCGATGGCAAGCAGGCATAAAACGATAAAGGAGAGGGTCGTGTCAGCTTTTACGTGCCAGATCATGAAATACCCGGCGAGAAGGACGAGGGCTGCACAGATAGTGAGGGGGCGCGGGCCGGTGCGGGTGTAGAGGGCTCCGGCGACAATCCCGCCGATCATCATGCCTGCGGAGAGACCGGTCAGGATGAACCCGGAGACCGATGGGGAGAATCCCTGGACGTACTCGAGGAAGAACGGGAGGAGGTAGTTGATCCCGGCGAAGCTGAGGAAGACGAGGGAGAGCAGCACGTTGCTCATGAAAAAGTTCCGGTTCGAAAAGAGCCGGAGATCGAGAATGGGATCTTTTGTAGTCATTTCAGTCCGGACGAAGAGGAGGAGGCCTCCAGCCGAGACGGCAAGGGATGACAGGATGAGGGGAGTTGTCCATCCCCGTGCCGGGCCTTCTGTGACCGAGAAGATGAGGGCCGCAAGGCCACAGAAGACAAATATTGCACCCTTCACGTCGAAGCGTGACATGGCCGCCTGCGCCGCCGGGCGCGGAACCACCCGTACCCCAAGGAGGATCGCAACGATGCCGACCGGGATGTTGATAAAAAAGATCCAGTTCCACGAGAGGTACTGGGTGAGGGCACCACCGATCGTGGGGCCAAGCGCCGTCCCGAGGGCAGCAAGAGTCATGACCGTCCCCATTGCACTCCCCGTCTTCTCCCGGGGGATATACGCCGTGACCATCGAAGGGGCAATCGCGGTGATCATGGCACCGCCGACTGCCTGGAAGATACGGGATCCGACGAGAAGGGAGAACGAGGAGAAAAGGTCCGGCAGAACCCCGCAAAAGAACGATCCTGCCGTGAAGACAGCAAAACCCGAGAGGAAGACCGGACGGAGCCCGATCACGTCCGAGATTTTTCCAAAGACGAGGATACATCCTGCCATGACGAGCATGTAGGCAGTGGCAACCCAGCTGACCGTGCTCGACGATATGGAGAATGCCTCGGAGATCGTGGGAAGGGCGATATTGACAATCGTCCCGTCAAGCGATGACATGAAGATCGCAAGCGAGATGGAGAGGATGAGAAGACCGGTGGATGTCTCTTCCGGTGACGCCGATCCCTGCATGCACGGTATATTCGCCCTCCATGGGGGTTATTCCTTTCGGGTTATTGACGGCGTAGGGAGGAAACTCCTTCCCCTGATTTATTTCAAAATATTTATATTATTCTTTATTCTCACAAGATCGTTATGGCGGGATCCCGTTTGTGATACGGCTGCTGCATGTCGACGATGACAGGACGATCCTCGAAATTACAGCACTCTTCCTTGGAAAGTCCGGAGATTTCTGCATCGATTCAGCAACGAGCGGTGAATCTGCAATCGAGATGCTCACGTCAAAGGCATACGATGCAATTGTTTCTGATATCCACATGCCCCGGTGCAGCGGGCTTGACCTTTTACGATACGTCAGGGAAAGAGACGGAGACATACCCTTCCTGATTTTTTCCGACCAGTCCGACGAAGAGATTGTGATCGATGCCCTCACCTCCGGGGCTGACTTTTTCCTCCAGAAAGGGCTTCACGTGAGGTCCCAGTGCATCCAGCTCGAACACGCGATACGCGAGTCCGTGATGCGCCGCCGTGCAGAAAAAAAGCATGACAGTGTCTCTTCACGGTTGCGGATTTTAGAAGCTGCAATCCAGGGGTCTCCTTTTCCCATCGCCTTCTGTGATACGAACGGCCGGCTCCGCTATGCAAACAGGGCAGGGATCATGCTGTGGGGATATTCCGATGAGACAGAGGTGACGGGGAAGTCTGCAACCGAGTTTGTCGTCTCGCCTGAAATAGACGGCCGGGCAATACCTGACCTCCTCTCGATGGGAGGCTGGTCCGGACAGGCCGTGGTCCGCCGGAAGGATGGATCGCTCTTCGATGTCCAGGTCCATGTGAATGTCGTTCCCGGCGATTCCGGAGTGCCGCTCGGTTTCATCGCCTCGTTTACGGATATCACGAAGGAGAGAAAGACACGGGCACGCCTCGAGTCATATATCAGGGATATGCGAATCTTTTCAGAAAAGGCAAGCGAGATGGCCGATTTCCCGGCCGATGGGGATATCTATTCATTCATCGCTGATTCTCTTGCATTGCTTGTCCCCGCGGGATCTATCGTCATTGTAAGCTCCATAAGGCACGGCCCGATCATCCGCGTGGAAGCCGTCCGGGGGAGGGAGGAAGATCTCGCTGCCGTTACCCGGATCCTGGGGCAGTCACCGGTAGAACTCGAGTTCCCCCTCCCTTCGGATGAGAGCCCTCTTTCCATCCCCCCGTCTGTATTTGTTCCCGTTGAGGGTGGAATCAGAACAATCACGTTTGGACTTCTCCCGGAAAACCTGTGCAATCAGATCGAGGAGCTCCATCTTTTCGAGAAGATTATCGGTTGCAGCATGGTATGGGGTGGGAGTATCCATGCGAGCTGTGTCGTTCTGCTCCCCCCGGGTTGCACCGTCGAAAACACCGATGTCCTTGACCTGTTCATCATCCACTGCTCTGCTGTCCTCCAGAGGCGGCAGGCGGAACGCCTGCTCCATGACCTCCGGAAGAGATAACCGTGGCAGTCTCCAGATCATTTTTTCAATAATCTTTTATACATAAATGTATAAATTTATACATCAGTGATTAATTATGTGGTTTGTCCATGACCAACCTGCAGATTCTCCCTGCATTGCCTACAGGAAAAAGGCATTATTCTGCCATTATCCCTGCCCGGGGTGCCAGGTTATCTCATTTTCCGGAAGCACCCGGTAACAGGATAGTTCATTTTGCGAACCTGAACAGATTCCAAAAAACCCAGGAGAGGAGAGATAAATTTCCATGAAATCAAGGGACATTGCCATCGTTGGCATATTGCTGGCCGTCGGCGCGATACTGCGCTATTTCCTGGCCATGCTCCACACTCCGCTGACTCCGAACATGATCATTGCGTTCTACTGCCTCGCAATCATTCTCGTCCGGCCAAAGGTGCCCGAAGCACTGGGAATAGGGATCGTTGCCGGGATACTCTCGATGCTGATATCGAGTTCAATCTTCCCGCCTGCGAACCTCGTGAGCGAGCCCGTCGGTGCACTGGTCTGTTTCGGACTGTATGCCGTGCTGAAGGAGAGGGTCGGGACACCCGCCGTCACGACATTCGTAACGACTCTTGCAAGCGGTTTCACGTTTGCAGCAGTCGCACTGCTCGCGGTAGCCCCAAAGATACTGGACAAGTACTCGACCGTCGTCGGGTTCGTCCTTGTCTTTGTCCCCATCGTGGTGATCACTGCGGTTTTCAATGCAATCATCGTCCAGATCCTCTTCTATCCTGCAAAAAGGGTCATTTCAAGGGGTTAGTGGATGATTGCGCTCGAGAATGTCAGTTACAGGTACCAGAGGGGAGAGGGGAATGCTCTCTCGGACGTCTCCCTCTCTGTTGCACCCGGAGAATGCATCATGGTCACGGGACCCTCCGGCGCCGGGAAGACGACCCTGTGCATGGCGGCATCAGGCATCCTCGAGCACGAATTCGGGGGAGAGAAGAGGGGACGCGTCACCATCCTCGGGAGGGATGCAAAGGATTACCCGGGAATCCCCGAGATCGCATCCCATGTCTGCTGCGTTTTTGACGACCCGGAAGCTCAGCTGATCTTTACCACTGTCGAGGAGGAGATCCTCTCGGCACTCGAACGCAGCGGGAGAGATCCGCGCGAGGTCGAGGAGAGGCTCTCCTATATCCTTGCGATCACACGGCTTTCCGACCTGAAAGACCGGCCGCCGCATGCTCTCTCCGGCGGACAGAAGCAGAGGGTCGCACTCGCTGCGGCCCTTGCACTGGGAACAGATATCATCATCCTCGACGAGCCAACGGCAGAGCTCGACGAGGAGGGGACTGCAGGGATCGTCTCGATCCTTGCTGACCTGAAGGAAGAGGGAAAGACAATCCTCCTGACCGAGCACAAGTTTTCCCCCTTCGGGAATCTCGTCGACAAGCTGGTCGTGATGGAAGGGGGAAGGTTCCGGGCAATCGGCTCCCCTGCCACCCTCCTTGCCGACAGCTCTCTTTCAGAGATTATCCTCCCGGATTTCTCCGGGTTACGGGATCGACATCCCGGCCCCGGGCAGCGTGGCAGGGACCCGGTCATCTCCGTTCGCGACCTTGAGTATCTCTACGGGGATATTCCTGCTCTCTCCGGGGTCTCCCTCGATGTGCATCCCGGCGAGTTCGTTGCCATCGTCGGGGAGAACGGGTCAGGGAAGACGACCCTGATCAGGCACTTCATCGGCCTGCTGCGGGCAACACGCGGACGGGTTCTCGTCGACGGGTGGGATGCTGCCACCACATCCATCCCGGTTCTTGCACACTCCGTCGGGCTGGTCTTCCAGAATCCTGATCACATGTTCTTTGCCGATACCGTGGCCGAAGAGGTGATGTTTGGGATCACGAACCTCAAAATCCCCGACCCTGATCGGGTCCTCCGGGAAGCCCTCGACCGCTGCGGTCTCTCCGGGACGGAGAACCTTTATCCCCGGTGGCTCTCCCGGGGAGAGCGCCAGCGCCTTGCCATCGCCTGCGTCCTTGCGATGCAGCC
>CAYSII010000003.1:0-126763 GCA_964431125.1 uncultured Methanolinea sp.
GGGCAGGAATGCCGAGCGACCGGCAGAGGGCGGCAAAGTACATGCTCTGCGTGCCGCAGTCCCCAAACCCGGTCTCGAGCATGTAGACCGATTCTGGCCTGCCGCTGGCAGAGAGCATCACGTGCGGGACGTTGCTGTAGGGGTGCGAGACAACGTGCCAGTACAGCTTCTCGGCCTGCAGGTACGGGTTGGTCTCGTTGCCCACGATCGCAAGCGCTCTCTCCTTCATCTCCGGTGTCACCACGATGTTCTTCCCGGAAGATGTGTATTTCTGGTACTCCGGGTCGCTCGTACTGTACCTTCCGACCCGGGCAGGATCGATTGTGAAGCGGACCTCGTACTGCGTGTACCGGAACCGTGCAGTCACGTTGAGGTAATCGCCCTTCACCTCTTCGAGCGGGATCTCCAGGCACGCAAGCCCGAGGTCGGCGCTCGGGGCCGTCACAGATTTCACGTACTCTGCCGGCTCGACGGAGAGGATGGCGACATCCCGCTGGGAGTCTGTCTCGATCGGAAGGGGGATCCAGAGGCGGAGGGTACCCGTCTTTGGCAGCTGTTCTGCCGGGATACTCAGAACTTCTGTTCCCTCCCACGTGATGGGGTTTGTATACGTGTCGTTGCCCGCGTGGGGACGGAGGGCAATGGACTTCATCTGGTCGTAAAACGGCGTTTCGCCTTTAGCCTCTGTTGCTTTGCGCATCAGGTCGAGGTTGTGGGAGCGGATATTGTTGATGGTGTTGACAAAGAACCATTCTTCCCCGTCGCTTTCGATGCACTGGCTCCTGTCGCAGGGGAGCCACGATGCTCTCCGGTCGGCAGGCACATCCGGGAACGCGTCATCGATCATTGCGACGATGACCGACCTGTTATAGGGGAATTCGGCAGTCATCCTCGCGGATAACGATGCTCTTTTGAACGCTTCCCTCGCTTTCACGGCATTGCCTTCGGCACGGAACTGGCGGAACGCTTCGGTGTAGAGGTCTGCTGCAGCTTTAAAGTTGCCTTTTGCATGTTCGCCCTCTGCCTGCGCAAAGAGGATGGCTCCCTGCGAGGGGGAGGGTGTCGCCGGAGGAGGGGTCGAGGCCTGCTGCGGGGAGGTGCAGCCTGCCGCGAGGATGGCAGTTGCAAGAACGATAGGAATCGCGATGAGAAGGATCCGTTTCATGGAAAACACCTGGCACCTGGTAATACCATCACAGGTGGCCCGTAATAATAGTTATTCATTCCCCTCTCCGTTATGAAAAAAGATAACCACGGTTCATGTATCGGTCCACGTTCACAGGAACACCGCGCTCCCCGGCTCAAAGTACAGGCAAAGACTCTTCACAATCCTGAAATAAACAAAATAAACCCATAGAATGGATCCCCCGCAAGGGAGCGTTCATACGTGATACCCTGAAATACTCCCCTCATCGGTGATCCGGAAAGATCCAGGATGGGTATTCTTGAAAACGTTTCAGAGAACTGGCACGGTCTTTCCCGGTCAAAAAGGCGCTGTTCCTCGATGCCCGTGAATTTCATTCACAGCGCTCTCTGGCCGATGTATTCTGTGATCTTTGAGCATGCCCAAAAGAGAGGGCCAAAGAGGATGATAACGGGAATCGGAGCCCGACAGGGAATTGTATGCCACAGCAGAGAAATCCCAAAGTTAATGAAATGATAGAGGAAAATTCTCGGATCGATATCATGAGAACCTGCAGCTCATGCGGGGCAACGCTCCAAGACTCCCAGAAATTTTGTGACCAGTGCGGGCACAACCTGGAAGGAGTCCCCGCACAGACAACGCCCGCAAATATTCCCCGACTGACCTGGACCGGAAAGGCACCACTTGCAAAAAACCCCGAGGTCCTCCGCGGGTACCTTCTTCTCTTTGTCCTGACTCTCCTTATCGGGGGTGTGCTTGCCCTCGTTACCGCAAATATCTACGTCTTCTTCATGTTTCTTGCAATTGTCGTCGTCCTGATCGTCCTCTTTCTCATTATCTCCATCATCATGGAGTGGGGAACCCACGGGGGACTTGAAATCGACGGGATCGTCAATTCCGAGGGAGTCGCGCACAGCGTTGGGAAGACATCCCGGAATATCAGCAGGGGAGGTCTCATCATCGGATCGATCGCCGCTCTTGGAGGTTCCCGGAGCGGAACGGTCGTGATGGGAGGCAGCCTCATCTCCCTCTCGCAAGAGCGGAACTCTATCCGCTGGAATGATATCCGGTCCGTCAGGACGTATCCGAAGGAGAGGCTCATTGTCGTCCGTGACATGTCCATGATCAATCCGGTTGCACTCTATTGCACCGAAGAAAACTACGGGCAGGTGCTTGATATTATCCGGAAACATGCACCGCAGGGGACGAAGTTCTCGTGAACAAGCCAGGGATTCAGTGATTACACCGAAAGGAACAATACCAGATGATGGGATCTGACCAGCAGTTCTGCACCGAATGCGGTGCACCATTAGAGCCTGGCGCAAAATTCTGCGAACAGTGTGGTACAAAAATTGAGATAGCGCAGGGGTGTTATTCTTCTTCCCCTCTGGTGGATGCCCGGGAAGAACTGGTGGGGATCATCCCTTTTGTCTTTACCGGGAGTTTTCTTTCTCCCCGCTATCATACTCTTGTCCTGACAGGCAGGAATTTCATCTTCATCCCCTTCGATCTCGATAAAGACAAAGAACTTGCTGGCTCTCGCGATTCCCTCATTAACGAGGATACCTTTGATGACGTGGGGGACCAGCGATCGTTTTTCATCAAAAGAAACTGGTCGAGTGGACCCTGGATGAGGTATGCTGACAAAAATTCGACACAACTCCAGAAGGAACACCCTGAAGCAGTGGTCATCCCCTACGATTCAATAACCGGGATGGAAATTCTCAACGACACGGGTTATTCAACTGATGACGCCATCACGATAAGAACCAGAGATGCCACGCTCGAATGGACGGTGGAATTTGCCCCGGGGCCGTATCCAAGAGTGCCTGGTACACTCTCCCGAAGAGGGCGGTGTATTCTCACTTGACGTGCCATGAACCCGGGATACATACCCGGGATATCCCCGGACGGGCAACCGGAGCGGTTTTACACCTCGATGGAGAGCCCGTCCACGGCAGCAACGAGGCCAGGGCACTCCCGCCTGTACATCCTCTCGATCTCGAACCTCTCTTCGAGCGTGGTATAGGTGTGGGCGGCAAAATGATTCAGGGCGAGCCGCCTGGCACGTGCTTCCCGTGCAATCCGTATCGCATCCCCGGGGTTCAGGTGCGGCCATTCAGGACTCTCCCTGCCCGGCTTGAGCCCGCACTCGGTGATGAGGAGGTCGGCTTCCCGTCCGAGTGCGACGGCATTTGCGCAATAGCCCGTGTCGGTGCAGTACGCGACCTTCTTTCCCTCCAGGGTAAGCGCGTACCCAAAACACGGTGCGGTATGAACCAGCGGCCGGCACTCGACCGGGAAGGGAACCTCGTTTGATCCCCTGGCAATCCCGGTGAACCGGACAGGAAACGGCAGCTGTTCGAAGGGAACGGTGAATGGCTCCCGGACAATCGCAGGGAGATGCTGCAGGATACTTTCCGGGCCGCAGATGTGCAGGGGGTGACGGAACCTGAACCTGTTGAGGACGTGCAGCCCCACGACATGGTCGAGGTGGCAGTGACTGAGAAAAAGGAAGGTGGGCAGCTCCTGGTCGATGTACCGGTCGGCCTTTGCAAGACCGAACCCCGCGTCAAGGATCACATTAACGTCTCGGGACTGGACCAGGACCGAGCAGGTATTCCCTGTCGGAGTGTCGTACCACCCGTTTGTTCCAAGGAATGTAACAAGCATCCTCCAGAGTGATCGGCACGCGAGATGAAAAACGATGTTCCTCGCTCCCCGATACGACGGGAGGCAGGCGACCTGTCCGGGGTTGCCAGAAAAGACCCGGTGTTCCCTCCCGGCACGTGGTTGCGCTCCAGCAAAAGGGAGAGGAACGCGGAGGGGCGTCCCGGAGGATTTTCCAGCACCATTTGCTGAAGGGCAAAAAAGGAATGCACGGGAGACCAGGCCGGCCTCGCCGGGTGGCGGTGGATGCCGGGAGGTTGATACGGGGAGCGATCCCGGTCCGGCCATTCGCCAGGGATGCCCCCGCTCCGGAAAGATGCCCCCCCTGCGGGCAGGCCCGGAGGCGATGGTCATGTCCGCTGCGCCTGTGCCGTCCCCCCCATGCGGGCACGCCCGGTGGCGATGGTCATGTCCGCTGCGCCTGTGCCGTCTGCCCATGCGGGGAGTCCCGGTGCCGGTCAAAAACCGCGCTTCTCCCTCGTTTCAGCCAGCCCGAATCCCTTGCCATCCAACCGGGGCAACCATGTTACGGGCCTGCTTCTCTTCCGGAGAGGAGAGAGTGTATCCTCCCGATCACCTCGGGGTTCTTCGGCAGGTGGAGGTGGCAGTAGAGGCCGGGGGAAGAGAAGAGCGAGGCGGGATCGAGGGGCAGGACGTCGCAGCCCGCCCCCGGGATCAGGGAGTCTGCGTGGGGGACGATCCCGTCTCCCGCGTATGTCGTCTCCCAGCCGTTTCCGGTCCCAACCCACGTTTTGCCATGGAAAGGAGGGAAGAACTCCGGGTCGGCGGTGGAGTTCCCGGTCAGGATGAACCGGTACCGGATATCTGTCCGGAGCCCCGCGGCACGGAGTGCAGCCATCGTCGTGCTCCCGGGCCTGAACTCCCGGACGATGATGTCGTCAGCAGGATTGAACCGCCTGGGCACGAAGATCCCGCAGAGGCCCTGGATGACGCGGGGCGCGTGGACGGGATCGAAGAAGAGTTCCGCAAGCGACGAGCCGTTGTTGGGCGGCCCAAGGCCAATCAGGAGACGCACCTTCTCGTGCCTTTCGTTCCTGTCGAGGACTTCGACGAGAAACCGGGCAATCCCTGTGCCCATCGAGTGGCAGACCATGTCGACTGCCCCGGAGTACCCTGTATCAGCCCTCTTTTCCCGGATGAACTCCCGCAGGAGGAGGGCAAGCGACCCGACAGCAGCTCCCCGGACCCGGGAGTGATCAAACGTCCAGGAAGGTATCCCTTCATCATCCAGGAAATCCACGAGCCGGTCCCAGATCCCGGGATGGCTCTTCCACCCGTGAACCAGGACGACCGGCCTGCTCCCGGCAGTCACGGGCAGAAAGGTTCGTCGCAGGCCACGAAAGAGGTTGTGAAAGAGAACTGCGGTCTGAAGAGAAGCAGACCGGTTATCCGGGAGATTTCCAATCCTTCTCCATGGCTTTCTCCCTCAACTCCCTTGGCATCAGCTCGATTGCGTAGCGGAGCGCAGTCACCGCGGCAGACCTGATGCCAAAACACTGTATCTCCTCCCTGAAGAACCGCCGGGAGGTCTCCCGGATTTCGGGGTCCGCACGCCCGGAAAGTTCCTGCCGGATGCGGGTGATGACCGGGTTCATGGAGAGAGGTGGGAGGGGACCGGAAATAAAGGATGGGGCATCAGGTGATTCATTCCGGGAACCACGCGATACTCGGGTTCATGCGTGGTACAGTTATCCGTTTTTAGGTACTCTCGTGCCGGGGAGAGAGATGAATTCCACGCCATGCTGATGCAGGAAGCCGGCGGGGCGCCCTGCGGTTTCCGCCGGGATATCGCCACGCTCTCCCACGAATCTCCCACAATTTTATCATATCCCTCACTCAAGCACCAAGCATGACAGAAAGACCACTGGGAGTCACCATAATTGGAATCCTCTGGATCATCGGGGGATTGATCCTGCTGCTCGGAGGGCTCGGTGTTGCCGTGCTCGGTGCCGTCATCGCAGGCCCACTCGGGGGGGATAATCGGCCTTGCACTGGGTTTTGTCCTCGTCATCGTCGGCATCATCGAGATCATCCTCGGTATCGGGTGCTTCAAGGCATGGGGCTGGGTATGGACTGTCGGGGTCATCATCACGATCATCAGCCTCGTTGCGGGAATTCTTGACCTTTTCACCCGCGGCATGGGAGCACTGATCGGGATTGCCATCTCGGCGATCATTCTCTGGTACCTCTTCCAGCCAAACGTGAAGAGCTATTTCGGGAAGTCCTGACCCGATCCCTTCACAATCTTTTGGTGATTGCTTCATTTGGGCCACACCTGGATACCAACCAGGGGTGGCCGGATGAATGAACCTGGTAGAACTCACACGATACACGAATGACGAGGAGAGCGCAGAGGGATATCTCAGGAAGCAGGGGATCCTCAAAACATACGAGGAATGCCCATATTGTGCAAGTAAGAGAAACAACAGAGTCGGGGGATTCAAATACAAGTGTTACTCGTGTCATCGCGAATGGAAAAGTGTATATCAACGGTATGGAGGGGTTCTGGTCTTTCGCGAAGGAACGCCTGTTGACATATCATGGAGTCGATGCAGGGAAATTTCCCCTCTATCTCAAAGAACTGGAGTTCCGGTATAACCATCGTGACCGGGATCTTTTTGATGACCCTGTCCAGGTACCAGCTGGATTTAGTCGGGTGGCTTATACTGAGTAATCACCATCTTTTGGTGGTTTACAACCTGACAAAAAATTATTTTTTGCAGGGCCATGTCCCGACATACATGGGGGTGAAGGGATCTCGTGACATCATGTTCGGATCGTTCTCCTGCACCCGGGGCAGACATGGGGCAGGAGAATCATTCTTTGCCGTCCATTCGCTGGCGGACAGGTGGCAATCTGGCTGCGTGAACTCTGACGATGAGAATCTGACCGGGACACTCCTGCCCTCTCTATGACTCTCTCCTCAACGCCTCCGTCCCGCCACCACGGGTGTGGGCACAGGTGCGGCCTGCATGGAGGATCATCAAAAAAGGTGCCGCATTCCTTTTCTCCGTGACGCCTGCATCAGAACGCGAGAGATCCCGTACCTCCCCCGCATCTCTCCTTCCACCGCAATCTTTTTGGGGAACTCCTTTCGTAACTCTTCCCGTCAGGAAAAAGACCCTGCACAGGCAGCATGCACATGCCGGAAAAACGCACGCACGCACAGGGGGGAATGGAAACGTGTTTTTGCGTGTTCGTCTCCCTTTTCTTCCTGGTTCTCCTCGCCACCTTCCCTGCTGCGGCAGAGACATGGACCGTCTGCCGGTCGGGATGCACATTTTCTTCGATACAGGAAGCAATCGGTGCAGCCTCCGACGGGGACACCATCGTCATCCAGAGCGGGACATACGGCGAGGCAGTCAGGATAGACCGGTCGGTCACCATCGCCGGCATGGATACCGGCGGGGGCCTGCCGGTAATCGGCCGGGAGGGTCAGCCGGTCGCAGTCACCGTCACTGCACCGGGCGTGGTGCTCGCGAACCTCACGGTCGTGAATGCAGACGAGAGAGCACTCGACCTTCTGGCAGGCCGGGTCAGGGTGGAGAACGTCACCTTCCTGCACCGGCCGGAGGACCCCTCCATGCCGGTCATTGCCGGATCCGATCTCTCCTCGATTGAGATCCTCTCCTGCCGGATACATTCGTCCGGGGTGAGGGGGATCGTGCTCGACAACTGCAGCGAGATATCCATCGCGGAGAATGCAGTCACCCTCGACCCCGACCCCTATTTCACGGGCACCGGGATCGCGTGCTCCTTCGTGAACACGGGGACCGTCTCCTCCGGCGTCCGTGTTCTCGGAAACGTCCTTGAAAACGGGGGAATTGAGGTCGCCTGCGAAAACGACGACCCCTCGGTACCCACCCGGCTTCACTCGGTCTCGATCCGGGAGAACACGGTCCGGCGACCTTCCGGCTACGGCATATGCGTCTTTGGATCCGTGGACGACCCGGATGAGACCACAGGAGATGTCTTCCACGTCTTTGACGTGGATGTATCCGGAAATAGTGTCGAAGGTTCTCATAATCCGGTGGCAGACATCAGGCTGGAAGGATTGAAGGGGGGTTCCATCACCCGCAATACTGTCAGGGACTCGTCAGGAGTCAAAGCCGGTATCCTCCTTGATACGCTCGACTCCTTCCATATCGCCGATAACACCCTCCGGGACTGCAGTTTCGATCCTGACGCATGGGGGACGGGGTTTGACCTCTCTACCATCACCAGCTCGACCCTTTCCCGGAATACACTCACCGGTGTTTATCCCTGCACCTTCGACTATGCCCCTGGTACCGAATTCCTCCCCAACCTCACCTTCGATCAGACCAACACCGCAGACGGCCGGCCGGTAATATACTTCGAGGGGCAGCAGGGGATCACAATCGATTCGCAGGATCCCGCGATGGTCGTCCTGATGAGCTGCCGGGACGTGCTCGTCAAAGACTGCAGCATCAGGGACGGAGGGCTTGGCGTCGGAGTGTACAACTCTTCAGGGACGACCATCTCCGGGTGTCTCTTTGAATACCAAAACAGGGACATCATGCTGATCGATTCAGTGGACTTGGTCATATCCGAAAACAGGTTCGTTGGTCCTTTCCTCGGGCTCGGAATCGGAAACAACAGGAATGCAACGATCGTCGCAAACGACTTCTCGAGGTACGGGGACACCGGGATAACGGTCCACTGCTCCTCCGCAGATGACGTCCTGATAACCGGGAACACGTTCTTTGGGCAGAACCAGAACACAGGTCAGGGGATCTCGGTCATCGACGCGTATGCAGCAGGTGTCACCATCAGGAAAAACACGATCGAAAACAATGCCCGCGGCGTCCTGCTCCTGTTCGCGAAAGACGCACATCTCCTCTCCAACACGCTCCGGGAGAACAGTATCGGGATGAACCTCAACGGTGCCAGAGATTGCCTCATCGAGAGCAATAGCATCTCAAACAGCCGGGACGATGCATTCGGGTTCCTGCTGTCCAGCGGATACCGTCCCGGGTTGGGCCCGACCTTCAACAACACCTTCTCGAACAACTCCATCGAGAGCGCAATCCCCCTCCTCGTCGAGTACATCGACGACCCCGGGCCCGAAGCACGATCTGCTGCGGGAATATCTGGAGATGACTGCAGAGGATCGGTCATCGGTTCCTGTGCCATGGCTGCACGAAAGGCCGTATCTGGCCCATCATGGGCAAATGACAGGGAGATGGTCTGGCCAGTCGGGGAGGAGGATCTTATCAATACCTGGAACGTGACCAAAACTGCCGGCCAAAACATCATCGGCGGCCCCTATATCGGCGGAAATTACTGGGCGACACCGGACGGTACGGGATGGTCGCAGGTGACCGCGGACCGCGGTGACGGGTTCTGCACCGCACCCTACGTGTACGATGCAAACAACACGGACTTTCTCCCGCTCCATGCCCGGACCGAACCGCCGTTCTTTCCGGACTTCAGCGCAGACCCCCTCTCCGGGACGGCCCCCCTGACCGTCCGGTTCGCGGATGCATCGGAGGGGACCATCACGATGCACCTCTACCGGTTCGGGGACGGTTTCCTCTCGACCGCAGGGAACCCGGTGCACACCTACCAGAGGCCGGGCACCTACACGGTCAGCCTGACGATATGGGGGATGGAGAAGAAGAACGCCACGACAAGGACGGCTGTCAAAGAGGGGTACATCACCGTCCGGGAACCCCCGCAACCCGAAATCCGGGCGGACTTTTCCGGGTCACCCCGGGAGGGGCGTGCCCCCCTGAAGGTCTCGTTCCATGCGACCTCCCTGCACCAGCCGGTCGCGTGGATATACGACTTCGGGGACGGGTTCCTTGCATCCGGCAGGAACGCAACGCATACCTACCGCAGGCCCGGAAACTACACCGTGACGCTGAAGGTCATTGCACGCGGACCCGGAGGAAAGGTGCTCTCGAACACGACAGAGAAGGCCGGCTACATCACCGTCAACCCGTGACCGCCGGTCCTGCCCGTTCTTCCCGCTCCCGCGAGCCCAACACCTTTATTACAGGAGACAAAGAGCTAACCAGCTGATGGCCCGCCTGCTGCCTGCCTGCATCGCGACGGCACTCCTCCTCGCAACCGTTCTTCTCCCTGCAGGAGCAGCAGACGACGCAAATACTCTCTACCAGCAGGCACTCGACCTCTACTACAGGGAAAAATACGAGGATGCCCTTGCAGCGTGCGAGAAGTCGCTTGCCCTCAATCCAAAAGGGAACAATGCCTGGAACCTGAAGGGACTGATCCTCGACAACCTCGGCAGGTACGAGGAGGCCCTTGCGGCGTTTGACAGGGCCATCGAGCTCAAGCCTGCAAACCACATCGCGTACAACAACCGGGGGCTCACCCTCAAGCACATGGTCAGGTACGAGGAGGCTCTCGCGGCATTCGACCAGTCCCTGAAGATCAACCCCTCGTACACGTTTGCGTATTACAACAAGGGGAACCTCCTCTCCCAGATGGGCCGGTTCGACGATGCCATCAGGAGCTTCGAGAGTGCGCTCTCCTTTGACCCCCACTACGCGCAGGCCTGGTACAGCCTCGGCCTCGTCTACCAGAAGAAGAACCTCCACGGGGATGCGGTTGCAAGCTTCGAGAGAGCCATCCAGGAGAACCCGGGCTACAAGGATGCCTGGTACGCAAAGGGGATATCCCTGGGGAAGCTGGGAAAGACGGAGGAAGCACTCGCGGCGTTGGGAAAGGTGCTCGAACTCGACCCCGCCCATGCCAGTGCGAAGAACCAGATCGCGCAGATCCAGAGGGGAGAAACGCCGTCAGAGAGCGGCACTGGTGATATTCTCTCCCCTGCGGGCCCCGATGCCCTCGCCATCGCCCTCGTCCTCCTCCTCGTCGCCGGGGGAGGAGCCGCAGCATGGTACCTGCTGCGCCGGCCCTCCCTCCCGCCCTGCCTCCCCGGAGAAAAGCCCTCCCTCCGCGAAGGGAAACCCTCCTTCCCCGGAGGAAAGCCGGCCGTTGCCCCTGCGGCCGCCAGCCGGGAGATGGCAGAAGAGATGGCCCCGCCTGCCGCTCCTGCCGCACAACCGCAGAAGACCCGTCCCCACGACGTCTTCATCAGCTACTCGTCCCAGGATAAGCCCGTTGCCGATGCGGTCTGTGCGCACCTCGAGTCCCGGAAGATCCGGTGCTGGATCGCCCCGCGGGATCTCCTGCCGGGCATCATGTACCAGGAGGGGATCATCGATGCCATCGAGAGAGCCCGGTTCATGGTCTTCATATTCTCCTCCCATTCCAACAACTCCCCCCACGTCATCCGCGAGCTCTCGAAGGCCGTCTCCTCCGGGTTGATCATCATCCCGTTCCGGATCGAGGACGTCGTCCCCTCGAAGCCGATGGAGTACCTGATCGGCGCCCCGCACTGGCTGGATGCACTCACGCCCCCGCTCGAGGCCCACATCCAGAGACTCGGCGACACCATCGAGTCCCTCCTCTCCCCGGCAGGGAAGGGAACAGCAGAGGACAGGACGGGCTGAATCCACGCCGGGGAGAGTATTCCCGGACGAATGGCAACCTTCAAGGGCACCAATCGCCCACCTTCTTCCCATGAAGTGCTGGCGGGACCTTGCCCATGACTGTGCAGAGAGGGACTGCCCGATGTGGATGGAGGGGGCCGACCTCCCCTTTGCCGATGACGAAAGTCCCTTCGGGTTGAACGAGACCAGGTGCGCACTGGTTTTGAAGGAGAAATTATCGCTCTACCAGAGCGTGCTCGAGATCGCGGATCTCATTGAACACACCGGAGGTTTTATCGACGAGGATCTGTTCGCCATGATGGACGATTTGCACGAGAGACCTCCGAAAAAAGCTCCGCAGAAGAACAGGGATATCTTCCAGTTCGCACAGGGGGCTCTTCCCGGAGCCGTACCCGCTGGCGACCCAAAAGATCCCTCAGGGAAGAGAAAGCGGAAAAAGACGAAGGAATGATGCCATCCCTGCCTGCAGCAGCACCGCACTGACCCCTGCCCCGTGGGTCAAGCGGAAGGAGACACGGTCCTGCCGGGACACCGGGCACCTGCCCGGCCTCGCGTGAGCACGGTGGCCCCACCCGGGGTTGCCCAAAGGATTCATATCGGACTGCCCATGCACTATAGTGTGATGGCGGATCTCTCATCCCGGGCGAAGTGGTACCTCCTCCTGCTCCCGCTCGTGCTCGTCGCGGGATGCCTCGCCGTGATCCTCGTGGAGGAGCTCTCCCCGGTCGATGCACTTTACTTCGTCGTCGTCACGGTCGCGACCGTCGGGTACGGGGATATCGTTCCCCGCACGCCGGCCGGAAAGCTCATCGTCGTCCTCCTCATCGTTGCCGGGGTGGGGGCATTTCTCACCATACTCTCCGAGATCGCGCTCCTGCGGCAGAAGGTCAGGGAGGTCCCTGCACTCTTCTTCCGGGACCACGTCATCCTCTGTGGCATCAACGGGATGACAGGGGCCCTCGTGCAGCACTTTTCCCGGCAGGGGAGGAGGAGTGTCGTGGTTGGGCAGGGGGATGCCCGCAGGGATGCAGAGGAACTCCGGCAGCAGGGCATCGTCGTCATCCCCGGCGACCCGAGAGACCCCCGCGTCCTCTCCCGTGCCGGTATCAGGAGGGCGGGAGCGCTGCTTGCCTTTTCCGGCTCCGACAGCCAGAACGCCGAGATCATCCTCTCTGCGAGGAAGATCCGGGAGAGACAGGGGGGAGAGCCCCTCTCCTGCATCCACCAGGTCACGAACCCTGCCCTCTGGAAGATCATCAGGGAAGAGGCCCTTGCGCCGGTCGCAAGCACAGCGATCCGGGTCAATTTCTTCAACGAGACCGAGGCGGCCGCACGGGTCCTCGTGTCTGCGCACTTCTCTTTCCTTGCTGCCGCGGGAGACGGGGAGGGGCTGCTCCTCGTCGTCATCGGGGTGGGCAGGCTCGGGGAGGCGGTCACCGTCCGGGCCTGCCGGTCGTGGTACGAGAGCATGACCCCGGGGAGGAGACTGGACGTCCTGCTCGTCGACCGGGACGCCGGGGCGATCCGGCACCGGCTCCTCGCGACCTACCCCCTCCTTGCCCGCGTCGCCCGGGTCGACGCCCTTCCAACCGATGTTCTCTCCTCGGTCTTCCAGTCTCCCGGGTTCCTCGACGAGCACTGCCCGCCGTCCCGGACAATCGCGTTCGTCTGCCTCCCCGACGATATCGCGGGCCTTGCGGCGGCACTCGCCCTCTCCCACCACCTCGCCGATAGAGACGCCCGCATCCTCGTCCGGATGGACCAGAACCCCGGTCTTGCCCGGTTCGTGAAGAGGCGGGAGCCGCCGGAGATCCCGATCATCCCCTTCTCCACGCTCTCCCTTGCAGCCCGGCCCGAGCTCGTCCTCGGGGACGTGCGCGAGACCCTCGCCCGGGCCATCCACGACCAGTACCTCGCAACTGCCGCAAGGGTCGGATCCGGGCACGAAACGCCCTCCGCTGTCCCGTGGGACGAGCTCCCTGATCCGGCAAGAGAGTCCAGCCGGCTCCAGGCAGAATCCATCCTCGAGAAGGTCCGTGCCGCCGGGTGCGAGATCATGCCGCTGACGGACTGGGACGCACCCTCCTTTGCCTTCACTCCCGAGGAGGTCGAGTTCCTCGCGGCACGGGAGCACCAGCGCTGGATGGCGGCGATGGCGGCGGAAGGGTACTCGTACGGACCCGTCCGGGACGATGCGGCAAAGAAGCACCCCTCGATGGTCCCGTACGAAGACCTGCCCGAGCCCGAGAAGGAGAAGGACAGGGACGCAGTCCGGATGATCCCGCGGTACCTCGCCCTGATCGACATGCAGGTGTACCGCCCGGGGAGCACCCGGCAGGCCGGGCAATGACCGGGAGCCCCGGTCGGCAGGGGTCTTCACCATGTTTTTCTCCCCGGAGACTGATGGTAGGGTAAAGGCCCTCTCCCGCCTCCCCGGTGCACCATGGCGCAAGGACTGATCGATGTTCTGAATGCACTTGGCTCCCTGTTCCGCTTCGGGATCCTCCCCCTCTACTCCGACTGGCTCATCCAGGTCATGGCAGCGGCCTTTGCCGGATCGGGTTCCGCAGGCGTCCTCGTCATCTACTTCCGCGAGAGGATCCGGGAGATCCCCCTCCTCTTCTGCAGGGACCACGTCATCCTCTGCGGGACGGACGAGACAGCGGAGGCTCTCGTCCGCCAGTTCCGGGAACGGGAGGTAAAGACGGTCGTGATTGCAGGGGAGAAGGATGCGCAGGCCATGGAGAACATCCGGAGGTCCTGCACGGTGCTCCTCTCCGGCGACCCAAAGGACCCGGGCGTCCTCTCCCGTGCCCGCGTCAAAAAAGCGTCCACGCTGCTTGCACTGACCGGATCCGACGGCCAGAACGCAGAGATCGTCCTCTCCGCGATGAAGATCCGGAGGGAAGGGGATGGAGACGGAAAACCGCTCGCTTGCGTCCTGCAGGTCAGCGACCCGGCCCTCTGGAGGCTCATCCGGGAGCAGGCGCTCCTTCCGGGAAAGGACCAGTCCGTCCGGATAGACTTCTACAACGGGCCGGCACTGAGTGCACAGGACCTCATCCGGGAGTACTTCCTGCCCCGGATCCGGGAAAGGCCCGATCCCCCTCCCCTCCTCGTCGTCGCCGGTGCCGGCAGCCTCGCCGGGTACCTCCTCGCCGGGGCGGCCCGGGCATGGTACGAACTTGGTCGCGGGGAGACCCGGCTCGAGGTCATCCTCGTGGACCCCCGTGCCGAAGAGGAACGGGAACGCCTCCTCCTGACGTACCCGCGCCTTCCGGCTGCTGCAACGATCCACGCCGTCCCTTCCGATACCCGGTCCCCCGCTTTCCAGAGTGGCCGCTTCCTCGGGGCGGCAGGGCCGTTCTCCTTTGCCCTCGCGTTCATCTGCCTCGATTCCGACGAAGAAGGCCTTGCCGCCGGGCTGGCCCTCTCCCGCCACCTCTCCGGGCAGGACGCACGGGTCCTTGTCCGGATGGACCACAACCCGGGGCTTGCCGCTCTCCTCGGGGAAGAGTCCCCGGGAATGGTCCCCCTCGTCCCCTACAGCAGCCTCTCCCGTGCAGCACGGCCCGAGATCGTCCTCGGCGGGGTCCGGGAGGTGCTTGCCCGGGCGATCCACGACCAGTACCGGGAGAGAATGGCCAATCAGGGCACCGTGGAAAAGAGCCCTGCCCTCGTCCCGTGGGACGAGCTTTCCGACCGGCTCAAAGAGTCCAGCCGGCTCCAGGCAGGGGACATCCTTGCAAAGCTCCATGCCATCGGGTGCGACATCCAGCCGATGACGGACTGGGACGCACCCTCCTTTTCCTTCTCACCGGAGGAGATCGAGTACCTCGCGGCAATGGAGCACCAGCGCTGGATGGATGCGATGGTGGCGGACGGGTACTCGCATGGACCCGTCCGGGACGATGCGGCAAGGAAGCACCCCGCGATGGTCCCCTACGCAGACCTGCCCGAGCCCGAGAAGGAGAAGGACAGGGACGCGGCCCGGATGATCCCGCGGTACCTCGCCCTGATCGACATGCAGGTGTACCGCCGGAAGAAAGGAGCGGCGGGGGTGCAGGCGCCGGGAGGGGGGTAGAGTCTCTCCCGTCCGGGAAAGCCCCGGGTTTCTGGCTGGTACCGGCCGGTTCCCGCCGGCCCGGCAAAAACAGGTGGCAGGGGTTGCCGGGGATACCGTTTCCCGGCGGAATCCCCCTGCCACGCCTGCCCGTTTAAAGGAGATCGTCTGGCACTCCGAGGTACGGAACCCCTCTCTCCCAGCCGGCTTTGCGCCGCCGCGCATATTCCAGCATGAACCGGTCTTTCAGTGCCGGGTCTGCTGAAAGGCGCTCGTACAGCATTTTTGCGTACTCGGGGAAGATGATGAGTGCCTCCTTCTTCTCCACGCCGTCAAGGATGATCCGGGCCGCCTCGTCGGCAGGGATCGCATCCTTGGGGATCTCGGTTCCGGCAAAGATTGCTGTCGCGACATTTGCCGGGCAGACCGTGGTAAACGCAATGTTATCCGCGGCGAATTCGTACCGGAGTGCTTCCGTCATGCCCGTGACCGCATACTTGGTTGCACAGTACGCCGCCTGCGCCGGCGGGGCAATGATCCCGGCAATGGACGATGTGTTGACGATATGCCCGCTCCCCTGCTCCAGCATCACCGGGAGTGCGAAGTGGATCCCGTAAATGACACCCCAGAGGTTGAGATCGATAATCTTCTTCCACATGTCGAGCGTGAGGTACCTGGTCGGGTGCGTCATGCCGATCCCGGCGTTGTTGAAGAGGTAGTCGAGCCGGCCGGACCCGGCAACGGCAGTGTCAATCATCCGCTTCACATCGTCGGCGACGGTCACATCGGCCACGAGGAACCGTGAGTTTTTGTATGCTGCCAGGGACTTTCGTGCCTTTTCGACGCTCTCCTTCCTGCTGCCGATGACGTAGACTGTTGCGCCGCGCTTGAGCATCTCTTCCGTTACCGCGTAGCCGATGCCGGAGGTCCCCCCGGTCACGACTGCTATTTTTCCATCGAATGTACTCTTCATCGTCTTCTCCTCCTCAACGGAGCGAACGCGCAAGGTCCATGCGCATGGTACACGATCCCTTCCTGAACGAGCCGGGGAGGTATTCCTTCACCGGGAGATCAGCAAGTGCAGCGATGATGTCATACTGGGTCGGATTCTCGTGCGGCTGCGGGACCGTCCATTTCACCGTGCCGCTGCACGCGGATGCAGAGGTATACACGTTGTCCACCGGGTAGTACGTTGCCTCGGAGAGAGCGGGTCCCGGGTACGGGCCGACCTTCGGGATGTACCGCCAGCCGAACTGGGCGAGCCTGCCGAAACAGGCGTTGAGTCCCGCGATCTCTTCGGGCGTATAGTCTCGGCCGGTTGCCAGGTCCATCTCGAAGAAACAGCGTCCTCCATGGCTCATGATGACAGAAATCGCGTTTCCCCGCCGCCTGTATTCGGGGATGTCGGCGAAGATCTTCGGCATCCCGGCCTCCTCGCGCCCGCCGATGATCGCCTCGGTACAATCCTCCCAGAGGACAAGGTGGTAGACGCCGCTGATCGGTTCCCCTGCCGCGGTGTAGCTGACCGGGACCGAGACGGTGACAACGGAATACCCCGATCCGCCCATCCACTGTACAGCATTGCATTTCTGGTACATGACAAGGACGAGCGGCCGGGTGATCGAGAACTCTTCCGGCACGTACTCTTTGAGCTTTTTTTCATCAGTCAGGTAGCTGATCTCGAGGGTCGTGCATTCATCGTAGGGACAGATCCCTCCCGCGGGGAGCCATTTCCTGAAATGGGCAGGCATGCGACGGGTGAAACTGTCCTTTGGGTCGCTGATTCGCATGGATATCATGACCATGTGTAATACAGATCTAGCAGTTCATGTGCAAGGGTTCATAAAAAAATAGATGGTTTGCACTTCCCCGCCATATCCCGCCAGGGTTCCCATTTTAAAACTGGATCGGGGTAATTTGACGAAAGAGGGTGAAATGAAGAGGATCTCTCACCCTGCCGGGGGCAGGGTGGAGAGGATCCATGCGAGGACGAAGAGGAGCAGCCCGTTGCAGAACAGGATGGCTGCCGTCAGCGTGCCCGGGATGAGGCCCGGGAGCAGCATGGATGTGCCAAAGAGGATCCCGACGATGTTGAGCACAGTCTGGGTGACGAGCAGGTTCCGAAGCTGCGGGGGGACGGGGACCGGCACGGCCGGAGGGGTCAGAAGCTGCTGGACAACCGGGTACAGCCGCACGGCCAGCGGGACAATCCCTCCTGCAAGGTTCAGGAGACCGAGCATGACACGGAGCATGTCGGTCAGGATGCCCGGGACAATGCAGGAGAAGACACCGAGTCCCACGAAGACGAGGCCGGTGAGCACGAGCACCCATGAGCGCCGGAACTGGCCGACAGGCGTCTCGCCCACGGCGAGCACCTGTATCGCCATGATGACGAGCAGGAGGCCGAGCTGACCGTCCGGTGAGAAGGGGAGCGTGCCCGCGTTGACCGGTACGAGCAGGATCGCAAGGAACGCGAGGAGGACGCCGAGGAAGAGCAGGAGCGCGGTCGTGAAGGGGAGGGGTGCCTCGCGGGTCAGGAAGAAACGGGAAGGTCGTTTTGGTTCTGCCGGCCGGGCTCTCCGGGGGTATGTCCTCTCGAGGACCTGGATGCACCACGCAAGGTACAGGAGGCCTGCACCGTAAACGAGGAGGAGGGCGGACGTCAGCAGGCCGGTCGCGATCCCGGGCAGGAGCGTGATTACACCGAGGAGAAATGCCACGAGGTACACGATGGCACAGGCGATGGCAAGGTGCCGGAGGATGCCCGGAAACGAAAGCCACGTCGGCGCTCTCTCCCTGCGGAAGACCAGCTGGGCAAGCAGCACGGCACCCCCTGCCGCAAGAATGACCCCGACAAGAACCCGGACGATCTCGCCTGCCACGTGCGGGATGAAGCATGCCCCCATCCCGGTGACCCCGACAGCTATCCCGATGATGATGACGAGCCACGACCGGTGCACGTCCCCAAACGGCGTCCTGCCCAGGGTGATGACCTGCAGCGCAACGATGACGAGGAAGAGCCCGTACGTGCTGTCCGGCGCGTACGGGAGATCGCCATGGTAGATCGGAAAGAGGAGTATTCCGAAGAGGAGCATGAAGACCGAGAGGACGAGCAGGATTGCTGCCTCGAGCGTGATGTTGAATTCTCCTGCGTGTCCGGGGTCGTTTTCACGGGTTTCTGTCACGGTTTTCCTCCGGAAAAGCGGATACAGGTATGTCGACAGGACGACCACAAAAAGCAGTATGCTCCGGGTTGCCGGGGTTTTCTGGCGATCGTGCGGGACCAAAAAACGCCCCTCTCCGGCGGATTTTGCTCGTTCCGCCGGATCATCAGCCACCGGGCCCTGTCTTTGGCGCCCCGCACCGCGTCGTCTGGACGAGCGTGTACCCCCGGGAGACCGAGGGCGTGGCAGCTGCGGCCTCCTCCATCGTCACGAGGATCACCCGCAGGGCATCCGCAGGGCTCCCGCCGGTCTCCTTCCAGCACGACCGGATGCACCGGTTCGCAACCTCCCGCGTCACCCTGTTGCCGAGGACGATGAACCTGCTTGCCTGCCCGCGGGCGACCTCAACCTCCTTTCCCTCCCGTATCTCCCTGATAGCATAGGTACCGGCAGTGACAAGCAGCCTCCGCGTCCGCTTCTGTTCACCTTCGCTCTCGCTCACCTCGCCGACGAGGACACCGTTCCTCTCCGTGACCTTGCACTTCCCGTCATGGACAAAAAGGCCCACGCCAAGCTCGCCGGCCCTCCGGAACAACCCCTCTTCGTCCCTTATTTCGCCGGAATAGAGCTCCTCTTCCAGTCGCCCGGTCGCAGAGTCGTCGCCGGAGAAGAAGATCTCCCTCCGGTCGCCGGCCATGAACGCCCGCTCCTTCCCGCAGAAGGCAATGACAAGGCTCATCTCCTTTCTCCCGGCACAGCAGGGAGGCAGGGTGGACCGGGGAGTGCCACCGTCGTCGATCGGGCACTGCAGGGTGCTTCCCCGGCAGGGGAACCGTGCAAAACTCCCACCGGTCGTAAAGTGAAGGGCTCCCGGGCCCAAAGACCCTGCTCCCGGAAGGTTCCCCTGCCTCCGTGCTGCCTCTCACTTCAGGTATCCGGGCTCTGCCGGATAATACCTTCCCCCGGTTTCTCGGAAAAAGACCCGGTTACCGGGCATGAGTCTGCCGGGATAAAACCCCGGGTATATCCTTCCCAAAACCCCTCCACCCCCTCCGTGCACCGCTTCCCCGGGCGGGGATGAACGCCTGCCCTGCAGGGAACAGCTATTTCTGGTACCGTGCCGATTGCATCCTGTTCCATGGCAGACTCCGGAGATTCCCCCCTGCATTCCTCTGCCCTCCTCCGCAGGCTGTCGGCATGGTACGCCCTCTCGAGACCGCCGTTCCACCTCGTCGGGCTCTTCCCGTTCGTGCTCGGCAATGCCATCGCGTGGAGGGAGCTTGCCACGTTCCGGTGGGATATCGCGGCGTTCGGCGCTGCCGGGGTCGTGCTGGTGATGCTCTCCGCGTACTACGCCGGCGAGTACTGGGATATCGGGGAGGACCGGATATCGCGAAGGGAGGGGGCGACCCGGTTCTCCGGCGGATCGGGCGTGATCGCGGGCGGGCAGCTGGAGAGGGTATATGCCTTCCGTGCATCGGTCGTCGCGCTCGTCCTTGCCCTCTGCACAGCCTGCATCCTCTTTCTCCTCTGCGGCACGGGCCCGCTGACCGTCCCGCTTGCCATCCTCGGGATCACCGGGGGATTTCTCTACTCCTCCCGGCCCGTCCGCTGGGTGAGCCGGGGAGTCGGGGAACTCTGGATCGCTCTCTGCTACGGGTGGCTCCCGGTCGCAACCGGGTTCTACCTGCAGGCAGGCGGGTTCATCCCGGACGTTCACCTCCTTGCCCTGCCGGTCGCGTGCTCGATCTTCTCTGTCATCCTCCTCAACGAGTTCCCCGATTTCCCTGCGGACCGTGCCACGGGGAAGAGGAACCTGCTCGTCAGGCTGGGGCACGGGAGGGCGGTTTGGCTGCTGGTCGCATCCATCGTGCTCGGGTGGGGGACCTTCTTTTATGCCGCAGTAACCCTCCCCATCCTGCCTGCCCTCCTCTTCTCCGTCCCCTCCCTTGCTCTCTCCCTCGCACTCGTCCACAGGATGCTCCGGGGAGAATGGAGGGAGAAAAGAGAGATCGAACGCCTCTGCGGGGCAAACATCCTCGTCAACCTCGGCATGTCCGCCTCGCTCGTCGCAGGGCTGCTCGCATGACTGCCGGGGACGGAAGACCGGTGCGCCCGTTCTTTCTGCCGCCCACGCTGCTCGTGAGGCAGGCCGCATCCGCCCTCCTCGCCGGCAGGCTGACGGGGTGGCGGCACACGCTCCGCTGGATGGTGCGCCATGGCAGGCGGTGCGCGAGGGGCGCTGCCGGTTCTCCCGGCATGGGCTGCATCGGCTTCCCGAACCACCCCGTGTGGGAGGTCACGGCACGGTGCAACCTCGACTGCATCCACTGCCACGCCCGGGGGTCCCCGCGTGCAGGACCCGAGCTCTCGACAGGGGAGGGAAAAAAGCTCATCAGCGACCTTGCGACTGTCCCGGAGTTCCGGATGTGTGCATTCACCGGCGGGGAACCGCTCGTGAGGGAGGACATCTTCGAGCTGCTCGCGTATGCCCATGGACTCGGGTTCTCCTGCACCATCGCGACGAACGGGACCCTCGTCGACCGGGACTGCGCGATCCGGCTCCGGGACTGCGGGGTTGCGATCGCTGCAGTCAGCCTCGATGGCTGCAGCGCGGGGACGCACGATGCTGTCAGGGGGGTGAAAGGAGCGTTTGAGGGAGCGATCGAAGGGATCCATGCACTCCACCGTGCAGGAATCCCCATCCACATCAATATCACGGCGATGACCCGGAACCTCGGGGAGATCCCTGCCATCGTGGAGCTGGTCGACGGACTCGATGCCGCCATCATCCTCGTGTACCAGCTCGTCCCCATCGGGAGGGGGGAGAAGATCGGAGACTTCGCCCTCGGTGCGGAGGCAAACGGCCAACTCGTCCGGTTCATGGCGGAAGCCCAGCAGTCCAGCAGGGCGATCATCGAGCCGGTTGCCGCCCCCCAGTACTTCGCCTACATCCTTGACAGAAACGGCATTACCGGCGGCATGGCGCTGCGGCTCGCCGGTTCGCTCTTCCATGGCTGCAGCGCCGGCCGGGGGTTCGTGTACATCAGGCCGGATGGCACCGTCGTGCCCTGCCCGTTCCTCCCGGTCCCGTGCGGAAACGTGCGGGAGAGACCGTTTTCGGAGATCTGGAGAGAGTCCCCTGTCCTCGAACGCCTGAGAGGCCGGGAGACATCCCTCAAGGGAAAGTGCGGGTCATGTCCTTTTCGCACTGTCTGCGGGGGCTGCAGGGCACGTGCATACGCCGCCACGGGGGACTTCCTGCAGGAGGATCCCTCCTGCTTCATGGGCACCCCGGGAGGAGGGAGGAATGGCACTTCCTGATCCGTCCCCCCTCGGCGGGGAAGAGGTCATCGGGGAAGTGTTCATCGCGGAAGATCTCGACCGGGTTGAGCAGGAACTGGATTCCGTCATCCGGGAGGCAGCACCGCCGCTCCGCGGGATCCTGCGGCATGCCCTCCGGGAGGCGGGACGGACCCCCCCTGCCCTCGTGCTGCTCACGGGAAGGATGCTTGGGAACCGGGACTGGGCCATCGTGGAGATCGCATCAGCTGTCAGGATGATCCATGCAGGGACCCTCATCCACGATGCTGTCATCGGGCGGGTCCCGGCACGGGAAGGATGGGCCATGCGCCCGTTCCCCTTCGGGGAGAGCATCGCTGTTCTTGCCGGGGACTTCCTGCTCGCCGGCGGGCTCCGGAAGGTTGCGGGCCTGCAGAGACCGGAACTCGTCCGCGAGATCACGTCTGCGATAAGCGAGATGTGCGACGGCAGGATCCGGGAGTGCCCCTGTGCCGGAACGCACGGGATGGAGAGAGAAGAGTACGATGCGATTGCGCACCGGAAGACTGCCCCCCTCTTTGCGGCCGGCATGACGATGGCAGGGATCGCGTCCGGTGCCGGAAGCAGGCAGTGTGCGTCGCTCGCAGAGTGCGGGAGGCTGCTTTGGGCCGCCTTCCACGTGGCAGACGATATCGCACGTGTCACAGGGAATGGAAAAGCTGGGGGGAGAGTTGCCGGCAGTGACCTCCGGGCGGTGAAAATGACACTTCCTGCCATCATCCAGGGAGGAGGGGACGGAGACTGCGGGGTCTTCCGGGTTCCGGACCAGGCCTGCACGGACGGGGGGGAGACCGTGGCCCCGGGAAGTGGGAATGCTTCGCCCGGTGCTATCCAGGAGGCACGAAAAGAGGCGGAGGAACTGATCCGCCGGTGCAGGGAGTGCCTCGATGCCTTCCCGGAGAACCGGTACCGGGATGCGATAGCCCGGATGGCAGGGGGGATACGGGTGCGATGACCGGGGCGCGCCCTCAGCATCCTGGCCGGGATACCTGCCGGCTCAGGCTGCACGCCCGGTCGGAAAATCCATGGCGATACGGGCAGGCTCACCCGGTGACATCCTGGGGGGATTTCCCGGGGATCGAAAATACCCTGCCATCGTCCCCGGTGGTGCTGCCCGGAGCGGGAGAGAAAACCCCAATATTCAGCCGGGCCGGAAAAAAAATCAGGTTTGAATGGTTATCGTGTCCAGCAATCGCTTCACATCGATCCATATGATGAGTTCATTGAGATCCCTCTCTTTCTCATGAACCTTCTTCTTGATGATACCAAGAATTGGCCCGGCGCATCCCTCCTTTTCGCATTCGTCGGGATTCCGGTGAACCTGGTCCATCTCGAATGTGGAAACAGATGTTACATCATCAACAAGAATACCGGTCTTCTGCCGTGTCACGGCCTCGTCAAGGACGATGATCCTCCGGTTCTCCCCGGGCATACCCGATGTCTCGGTGATATGGAGATTCTGCCGGAGATCGACAATGAGAGTGATCTCCCCCCGGAGATCGATGATGCCCCTCACGTGGGGCGGGGCATTGGGCAGCGACGTGATTGTGGTATACTCGACGACTTCCCGGATATCGAAGAGGTCTATGGCAAAATGCTGCTTCCCGAGGAAAAACTCCACGACCTGGACGGTCCCCGAAGATTTTTCCCGGGACACGCCGGTTTCGCGGGAAGCGCCGGGTGCTGTCATAAAAGGCACCTCCCTCCCCTCATTCCACCCTGAACTGCTTGTTGGCGGCGAGTGCATCGGCAGCAATATTGCTCACGGTTTGGGCCATTCTTGAGATCTCGTCCATCGCCGAGGTCGTTTCCTCGACCGCCGCCGCAATCCCTGTAGCCTCTTTTGCCGTCTGTTCAACGATGCCTGCGACCTCGTGGACGGTCGATGTGATCTCCTCTGTTGCGGCGGCCTGTTCCTCTGTCGCCGCTGCAACCTCTTCTGCACTCTTTGCCACCTTCTCGATGGAGTCCGCAATCCGGGTGAAGGCTTTGAGAGTGTCTGAGACTGCCTGCGAACCTTCCTGCACAACAGTCTTTGCATTCTTCATGGCCTGCATGGCATTCCGGGTTTCCCTGGTGAGAGTATTGATCATCTCCCCGATCTTCCCTGCAGAGTTCCGGGACTCCTGTGCAAGAGACTTCACTTCTGTCGCCACCACGGCAAACCCGCGACCTGCATCACCGGCCCTTGCCGCTTCGATTGCCGCATTGAGGGCCAGGAGCTCCTCCGGGTCAACCGCCAGCAGGAAGGGGTGACTGTCCCTTTTCGGGGGTGTACCCGATGTAAATGATCCGATGTAAATGTATAATACGACCTTGTCGAAAAAGCATGGTGAGGTCACATGTTCCGGTCCCGATTTCCGTCCTGCTGCACGAGCGAGAATCCCAAAACAAGAGACTCTTAATCATGGATTGCCCGAACGGGAGATGTATATCCATTGCCGGTTACCCCGCGTTCCGGAGGACAATGAGGCCCGACGAGGGGAAAGATCCCTGGCAGCGCACGGAGAGTGCCTGATGCCTGACCCGATCCGCATCCTCTGCGTCGATGACGAACCCTCCCTCCTCGATATCAGCAAAATATACCTCGAATCGAGGGAGGGCTTTGCCGTCGACACGCAGACAGATGCCCGCGGTGCCCTTGACCTCCTCCGGGAGAAGCGGTACGATGCCATCGTCTCCGATTACCAGATGCCCGGGATGGACGGCATCGAGTTCCTAAAGCAGGTCAGGGCGTCGGGGAACACGGTCCCGTTCATCATCTTCACCGGCCGGGGCCGGGAGGAGGTCGTCATCCAGGCTTTGAACGAGGGGGCAGACTTCTACATCCAGAAGGGCGGAGACCCGCGGTCCCAGTTCGCCGATCTCGCAAACAAGGTCCGGTATGCCGTCCGGCGGCAGAGGGTTGAGGAGGCGCTCCACGACCTCGAGCGGCGCGAGGCCGATATCCTCAACTTCCTGCCCGACGCGACGTTTGCCATTGACACAAATGGCGTTGTGATCGCATGGAACCGGGCGATGGAAAAGATGACGGGTGTTCCTGCAAGGGAGATCCTCGGCAGCGGCAACTTCGAATACGCGATCCCGTTCTACCGCGAGAGGCGCCCGATCCTCATCGACCTCGTGCTCAAAGAAGACCCGGAAACGGCCGCAAAATATCCCTTCATCCGGAGGGAGGGGGATAAGCTCATCTCCGAGATAAGGATCCCGCATTTCAACAACGGCGAAGGCGCTTTCCTCTGGTTCACCGCCTCTCCCCTCTACGACAGGTCGGGAGAGATCGCCGGTGCGATCGAGACCATCCGCGACATCACCGACCGCAAGCACGTGGAAGACGAGCTCCGTGCCACACACGAGCAGTTAAAAGCAGCGGAAGAGGAGCTCCAGTCACAGTACAGGGATCTTGCTACAAGAGAACGGCAGATCAGCGAGAGCGAGGAGAAGTACCGGGCACTGGTCGAGGGGCTGCCCGATATCGTGATGCGCTTTGACCGGGAGGGGAGGCACCTGTTCGTCTCCAAGAACGTCCGCACCGTCGTGGACATCGAGCCGGAACGGTTCATCGGGAAGACGCATGCAGAACTCGGGTTCCCTGCTGATCTCTGCCGGTTCTGGGAGGAGTCCATCCGCCGCGTGTTCGACAGTGGTGAACCCTTCGAGACCGAGTTTACGTTCGAGGGCAAATGCGGCCCCGTCATCTTCAACTGGCGTCTCCTCCCTGAGAGGTACGCACAGGGAGCGGTCTCTTCCGTCCTCTCGGTCAGCCGGGACATAACCGCCCATCGCAGGGCGGAAAAGGACTACAGGACACTTTTCCGCGAGATGCTGGACGGCTTTGCCCTGCACGAGATCATCCTCGATGCGGCCGGGAACCCTGTGGACTACCGGTTCCTTGACGTCAACCCCGCGTTCGAGCGCATGACCGGCTTAAAACGCGAAGAGATCCTCGGCCGGACCGTCCTCGAGGTCCTTCCCGGCACCGAGAGGCACTGGATCGAGACCTACGGGAGGGTGGCGCTCACCGGCGAGCCGGCCCACTTCGAGAACTATAGCGCCGGGATCGGGAAATACTTCGAGGTGACCGCCTACTGCCCCCTCCCCGGGCATTTCTCCTGTATCTTCCATGACGTCACGGAACGCCGGCGTGCAGAAGAAGCGCTCCAGAGGAGCGAGGAACGGTTCCGGGAACTCACCGATCTCCTGCCCCAGGTCATCTTCGAGTGCGATGCAGAGGGTAACCTCCTGTATGCAAACCGGATCGCGTTCGGGAAGTTCGGGTACAGCACGGACGAACTCGCACAGGGGCTCAATGTCCTCCAGATGCTCGCACCCGAGGAACGGGACCGGGCTGCAGGGGTAATATCCGGGATTCTTGAAGGCAGGGCGCCACCAGCACACGGGACGGAGTACAGGGCCCTCCGGAAGGACGGAAGCACGTTTCCTGTCTCCATCTACAGTTCACCGCTCGTTGCCAGTGGCAGGATAGCCGGGTTGCGGGGCATCATCGTCGATATGACGGAGCGGAAACAGGTGGAGGAGGCGCTGCGGGAGAGCGAGGCCCTCTACCGCTCGCTTGCAGAGACCACACCGGGCATGGTCTATCTCGTGAGCGCCGACGGTGTCGTGAGGTTCGTGAACCGTCACGCAGCCGAAGCATTCGGCATCAGGGAGACGGCCCTCGTGGGCAGGAGGCTGGACGAGATCTTCCCCCCTGATATTGCAGACCAGCACCTTGCATCGATCCGCCGGGTCGTGGAGAGGAAAACACCGATCCACCACCAGATAAGAGAGGAGTTTCCGGCTCTGGGCGTGCGCTGGATCGACGTGTACCTCACCCCCGTGCGGGGTGAAGGAGGAGAGGTCACGGCGGTGCTCGGGAACTCCTTCGATATCACCGACCGGAAACGCGCGGAAGAAGCGCTGCGGGAGGCAAACAGGAAGCTTGGCCTGCTGACCAGTGTCACCCGGCACGATATCAGCAACCAGCTCCTGGTGATCCGGGGTTTCCTTGCCCTGCTCGGGGAGCAGCTTTCCAACCCGGCTATTGCCGAGAGTTACCAGAGGATTCTATCAGCTGCAGACCGGATATCGGCCATGATCCGGTTCACGAAGGAGTACGAGAACATCGGCGTGGATGCCCCGGCATGGCTGGATCTCCGGGATCTCATCAGGGAGGCGGTCGGAGAGGCAACGATCGGGAAGGTGCAGGTTACAAATGACATCCCGACCGGAACCGAGGTCTTTGCCGACCCGCTGATTGGGAAGGTCTTCTCCAACCTTCTCGACAACGCGATCCGCCATGGAGAGAAGGTCACGGCCATCCGGTTCTCGGCATACGAGGACGGGGACCGGCTCCTCGTCACCTGCGGGGACGACGGGGTGGGGATCCCTGCCGGCGAGAAGGAGAAGATCTTCGAGCGGGGGTACGGGAAGAACACGGGGCTCGGGCTCTTCCTCGCGCGGGAGATCCTCTCGATCACGGGCATCACCATCAGGGAGACCGGCGAGGAGGGGATGGGGGCAAAATTCGAGATCGCGGTTCCGGCAGGGACGTGGCGGAAGAGGCCGAAAACAGCAGGGGCATGAGGGGGGAAAGACCTGCCATGCCGGAGGCATATCCCTGGTGCGGCCTGACTATGCAGGGATTGGGAGAGTGCAGCACAAAGAGCATCTGCGGGAGCTTCTTTCGGAGGGATCGGGCCTGACACTGCGCAGCGACCCTTCCCTTCTCCCTTCCTGATTCTTACCTTCCACCCATGGGGGAGTCCCGGGATGTGTCCTCCGCAAAACAGGAGATCCCCTGTTTCCCGCGGATAAACTCGCTGATGAGCCGGGTCTTTCTGATTCTCCGCCTGCCATACAGGATGATGAACCGGCCATCGGGTCCTGCCCACTCCTCCTCCATGAGCCAAAGTTCCGTCTCACAGTCAACGAACTCCCTCATCAAGATTAGTACCAATCCTGGTTAGCAGTATACGTATCTTGCCGGATGCCAGCACATAACGGCTGGAACCATAGGTTTGTCTCTCCTTTCATCCATTGTGGATCTCGGTCGGGTACCATCATGCCGGACCTGAAAAATCCCCGGGTCGGTGTCTTTTCCCGTCCGGGAAGGTCTCTCCTGGGGCTCCTCGTCCCTGTGTTGGGGGGTGTTATCCTTGTGTCGAAAAGAGTGAATCAAAAAAGAATATTCTCTGTTCTTCTGGTGTCAATGCTTGCCGGGTGTGCGGGATTGTGGTGGGTCTCACCACTCATCTCCCACCATACCCTCCGCACACCTTCCCGACGATCCGTCCAAGCGGCGAGAGCGAGAACATCACCTGCTTTCCGACCTTCTCCCGGGTCACGAAGCCCATCTCCTCGATCTTCTTCAGGTGGTGGGAGAGCCGGCTCCGCTCCTTTGCAATCTCGAGAGGGGCATCTTTTGCACCGGGGTTGATCCGGATTATCAGGTCCTCGAGGTACCCGCTGCTGCTGGCAATGGCCCTGAGCAGATCCACCTGGTCTTTCTTCGGGAACTGTACAGGGATTACCGGGAGCTCGATGATCTCCTCGATGCCCGCTTCCTGTTCATTCTCGTCGTAGCGGGGAATCGACGTGATCAGGGGAGACTGCGTCAGGCAACCTGCGATGTACGCCGCAATGGAGAACGTCCGCAGCGACCCGCTGATGTTCAGGAGGCAGCTGTATCCCATCTCCCGCTCCCTCTGGATCAGATCAACGAGCTGGGAGGCAGCGTTCATGACGTCCCGCTTGTCCACCCGGGTGATCGAGACATCGAAGAGAGGGGAGAGATCGTGCTTCACCTTATCGGCGACCTTCTTCGAGATGCGTTCGCCAGAGGTATCGTCGCTCCCGAGGACGAGGACAACGCGGTGGATCGGATACTTCCGGCAGCGGGTGATCGAGTCCATCAGCCTGTCCCTGTGGTGGCCGACGAAGACGATGTGCGTGTATGTCATTATGATATCCTGATTTCTTTGCTTTATAAATTTTTTTATGCATGAACATTCACTTGTGCTCTTTCTTGAGCTCAAAAGCTCTCGTAACAAGCACTTTTTTGAAATTTTAATGATAAATTATGAAAAGAGCGCACCCAGTAAAACTGACTATAATTTTTAACATAAAAATATTTTTTACTTATGAAAGCTCATATGTATGTAAGGACGGGCGGGGAAGAGTGCCGCCCGCCCGGGGTGATTGATGAAAGGGGGAGAATCAGGAAGGATACAGTACTGTCGCAGAAAGCGGCAGTACAGGGAGATGAGTGCCCGTTTCACGCACATCACGGGATCGCTTGGGTTTGCGGGTCTTCACACCCACATTATGATACTGCATCAGGCTGTCCATGCTATCGAGCAGGCCGCAGACGACCCGGACCCGGACCATGACGCCCTCGCTGGCCAGCTTGAGGTCGTGGCCGGGAGCACGCATCTCCTCGACACGCACCTCGACCACATCATGAACGCCTGTGTCCGTTCCATCAACGCATACCAGGAGATAGCGCGGGTCGACCCCCCGCCGGTGGCAGGGATCCGGTCCGGCCCGGGATCCTCCCCGGGGGGAAGGAGGAAAATGCAGGATCTGACGCCTGCCGTCCCTGCACGGGGTGACAGGAGAAGGGTCCCGACCGTGGAGGGGCACCCGTGACCCTCCCTCCCGGGTACCAGGAGATTGTGACGGGGGAGACCTGCCGCGAGGCAGTCTTCCTCGTCTCCCGCATGATGCGTTACAGGATGGACACGATCGCGGGCCTCGAAGAAGAAGTCCGCGAGGCAATGGAGGAGATCCACGCCTGCAGGAACCTTAAAAAATTCCAGCGGAGCGCAAAGAGACTCGGTCACCTGCTCGAGAGGATCAGGAACCTGGCTCTGGACAACCAGTACGACGCGGTGCACCTCGCCGCGATTCTCCGGTTCTGGAAAGAGGAGTGCGGGGATATCCCAGGCCGGGCAGGGGACGACCCGGTCCGGTACATCACGTAGAATTTTCCCGGGCAGGCGGGGAGGTCTGCCGGAGCCCCTTTTCCCGGGGAGGAAGAGACTGCCCGGGAATGCATGCACCCCGTGGCAGGGAACCTGCCTGCCACGAAACATAAAGATAAAGGTGGAAACCCCATGGAAACACAGATAGAGTCATGCATTAATGCAATAGAGATTCAGAACAGCTTCATCAACGGGAGGATGGAGGTCATCCCGCTCTTTTCTTCGCAGGAGACCAGCCCGGAGTACCTGACGCTCGGCGAGGCACTCGAACAGGACCTGATCGTGGTCACGGAGGTGAGCAGGGAGGGATCCGTCCCGCAGCTTGCGGTGAAGAACAGGGGAACGACCCCCGTCCTCCTCATCGACGGCGAGGAGCTTGCCGGGGCAAAGCAGAACCGGGTCCTGAACACGAGCATTCTCGTCCCGGGCCAGTCGGAGATAGCGATCCCGGTCAGCTGCACAGAGCACGGCCGGTGGTCCTACAAAAGCCCTGTCTTCCATGACTCCCGCGTGATGATGGACTTCAAGATCCGGGCCAAGAAGATGGCATCCGTCGGCAGGTCCATGAAGGAACGGAAGAGCCGGGTGGCAGACCAGGTGGAGATATGGAATGAGATCGCAGACCTGTCCAGCAAGGTGAAGGTTGCGTCCCCGACCGGGGCAATGAGGGATGTCTATACCTCAAAAGTCAGGGAACTGAACGGGTACGTCGGGGTATTCCCCCTCCAGCCCGGCCAGCATGGCGCACTCGTCTACATCGACGGGCGGGTGGCAGGTATCGAGTTCCTCTCCCGGCCGGAGGCCTACGCCCGCATCCACGACAAGCTCATCCGGAGTTACGTGGTGGAAGCGCTGATCGAGGAGGAATCGCCCGCTGCGCCGCCAGAAAAGCCGGAACACGCCCGGGACTTTTTGACGCGGGTTGCAGCCTGCCCGGCAGAAGAGTTTTCGGGTGTCGGGCTCGGTACCGAGCTCCGCATGGAGGGAAAGGACCTCGTGGGATCGGCGCTCGTCCACGGCGGTGTCGTTGTCCACCTCGCGTGCTTTGCCCGCGATCCAGCTTCGGGATCTCTCGGGAGGGAAATGATGGCCGGCTACCGCACCCGCAGGGACTCCCAAGCGGCACGGAACAGGCAGGCCCGGACCGGCAGGAATGACAACACCATTGTCTGGTAGGTATCAGGCATGAAGAGGCACGGCGTGGATGGGGATGCAATGGAAACCAGCGACGGGGCCAGCCATTTCGAAGGCGCGATTGCAACAGGAGAGACCAGAAAGATGGAGACCATGCTGCCCGAAGTCCCCATGAACACGGTCACGAACGGGTCCCGCACCGCAGGACCCGGGCTGTCCCGGAAACTACCGGGGGATATCGTGTACCGGAACTTTCCTGGTGGCAGCCCCACCTGTTCCGGGGAGGCCTGCCCCTGTCCAGGAACGATAAACGCTATCGCACGCGGGGATGATTCTTCGGGAAGGGGAAAAGTGCGGACTGTGATCATGCCCGGACCCTGGCAGCGGGACGGCACCGGGGCAAAGGCCACGCTCCATGCTCACAGGAGGGAGAGGGAGAAATGACCGCAATCACCGTGTACGACGGGGCGGAGGGCATCGGCGGGAACAAGATCCTCCTCGCAGGGGAGAAGGGGAACCTCCTCCTCGACTTCGGGAAGAACTTCGGAAAGTACGGGGTGTACTACGAGGAGTTCCTGAAGAACAGGGACCCCCGGGGCATCCACGACCTCGTCCTCCTCGACCTCGTCCCGAGGTTAAACATCTACCGGGACGACCTTGTCCCCCCGGATCTCCGCAGGGACGGGTGGCCCGCCCCGGATATTGCCGCAGTCCTTGTCACCCACGCCCACGTGGATCACACCGGGAACATCGGGCTGCTTGACACAAGCATCCCCCTCGTTGCATCCCCGGCAACCCTTGCCATCATGAAGGCGATGCAGGACTCGGGATCTTCCTCTGTCGAGTCCGATGCCTGCTATGCATCTCCGAAGGTCCCCACCGGCGAGTCCGAGCTGCTGCTCGGGTCCAGAAGGGATATCCCGTACACATGCCGGAACAGCATCTGCACCACGAACCCGCCGGATTCGCTGGTCGCATTCCTCTCCCGCCGGCCCGGGCAGGATGCGCCGAAGGCAAAGAAGTTCCAGCCGGCAGACTGCCTGCCGCTCGCGGATGCCTGCCTGCCGTTCGATGTCACGCCCTGCGAGGTGGATCACTCGATCTTCGGGGCCACGGCATACATCCTCGGGGGCGACGAGACGATTGCGTACACCGGCGACCTCCGGCTCCACGGACGATCCGGGGAGAATACCCGGGATTTCGTCCACAGGGCACGGGATGCAACCGTCCTGATCATCGAGGGGACGCGTGCCGGGCGCAATACCGATCTCGAAGCGGATCGGGATTATCCGACGAGCGAGCGGCTGGTGTACGAGACCTGCCGGGCGGCATCAGATGATGTCTCCGGGCTGATCATCGCGGACTTCTCGCCGCGGAACTTCGAGCGGCTGGAGACCTTCGTCCGGATCGCAGGGGAGACGGGGCGGACGCTCGTCGTCACGGCAAAGGACTTCTACCTCCTCCATGCCCTCGGGTGCGCGGACGGTGTCTGCAGGACGGAGGGGCTCGGGATCTATGCCGAGCTTGCCGATATGAGTAAGAGGAAGTGGGAGACCGAGGTGGTGAAGGGCAGGGCGCACGGCCAGTACGTCCCGCACACGGAACTCCACCGGAACCCATCGCAGTACATCCTCTGCTTCTCGTTCTTTGACATGAAGCACCTGCTCGACATCAAACCTGCAGGGGGAGTCTACATCTATTCCTCGTGCGAGGCGTTCTCCGAGGAGATGGAGATCGACTTCCGGAGGCTCTGGCAGTGGATCCGTCGGTTCGGGTTCGAGGCGAGGGGTCTTTCGCTCGACGAGAACAACAGGCTCACCTTCGACTTCCGGTACCATGCATCGGGCCACGCCCCCCGGGAAGACCTCGAGTGGATCGTCGACTGCGTGGACCCTGACATCATCGTCCCGGTCCACACCACCGGGCACCAGTGGTTCCGGGAGACCTTCGACGGCGTCCGGGTGGTGAAGGACGGGGAGACACTCGAGATCTAAAAAGGGTCTCTTTGCACCTGACCCGGGTGCCGGGAGGAGAGGAGGATGAGAGGTCGCGGGTTGTGACCCCTGATGCACCTGCAGGGCCGGTGGAGATCCGGGACAGGGGACGAGAGTGTGCGGGCGACCAGTCTCCTGGGGATCTCACGACAGGGGCTCCCGGGCATCTCGTACAGCCCACGGGTAGCATTCACGGCAAGGGGAGACACAATTCATATAAACTGATATGGAGAATGTCCATTCTTTTTTATCTTTATAAGGATAGCACAAACCGCCTCAGAAGGAGACAGGGATTTGCTGCCTGGTCTTTTTTTGCATATCGCTGGAGATACGGATAAACCGGGGACGTATTCCGGCTTCGCGTGGTTCTCCCCTCCTCCTTTAAGAAACCAGGGCAGGGGGAGAACAGCATGGGGTTGTGCCCCCCCCCAATAATGGAAAATTTATATATATATGGAAATCTATTTCCTTCCATCCATGACCTATCTTAAACACTGATCTACAGGGGGAAAAGACAGGTTGAATGGAAAAAACAGGGTGGGATGTGAGAGAACCATATTTGCGGACGGAAAGAAAAGGATGCAGTGGCTCTTCTTCGACCAGGGAGGCAGCAGCCGGATGGACGACTTCCCCGGCGTATCACCCGTCGGAGAGGCACAGGACTGCCGGGTCCTGATTGGCCAGTGGTATTACTACCTGCACGCGGCGGGAGAGACGATCGAACTCTGCAGGACACGGGAGGGCGTGGGCCGGCCCTGGCTCACGGAAGTCCTGGCAGCAGAAGAATATGCAATCTCCGAAGACGACCTGGAATCGGCAGTAAGGCACTGGACAAATGGAACAATGGAACCCGGTTATTACCAGGTATCGCCACAGATCGAGCAGAGACTGCGCATACTCTTTGAATAGGAATGCTGCTTTCCCGGGGGAGGGCCGGACAAACGCCTGGAACATACCCCGTTCTTCTCCTTTTTGCGCCTGGCAGGATTTAAAAGCCCTTTCAGAAGGCCTGTCGGGTACTTTCCCGGGAGATCTCCTTCCCCGAGGGTCAGGTTTATTGCTGGAAAGGATTACCCTGATCAATCACCTCGGCGGGAAGAGAATGAACCCGAAAGTCAGGATCATCATCGAAGAGACGTTCCCAAAGATCGTCGAGCGGCACAGGAGAACCCGTCCCGCACCCGGGGTCACGGAAAAAAGCCTCGAGATGTTCCGCACGATGGGCTACAGTGCGGTCAGGAACCTGCCTCCCGCAGACCGCGAGGAGAACGAGAGAGCCCTCGATTCCGCGTATACCGATGCAATCCAGCAGGTCCGCGACATTTCTGCACGCGGGAAAACAGAATCCGGGTCACCGGAAGAGGCCCCCTGAAGGACGGGAGACTGTTCTCCGGGCGGAAACTTCCCCTTTTTTTTGTACCCCTGCCCCGTCCGGGAATGTATTTCCCCTGTTCCTCCTCTCTCCATCCCTTTTCTGGCACCCGACCGGAACGGGAGAGCCTTTCGGGCGAGAAGAAGGCGATCGCCACATCCTCCCCCTGACGGGCACCCTGAGTCGTTGCCGCCCTGGCAGAGGCGGAGAGGCTTCTCCGCGGCATGCCGTCAGGGCACTCTTGCCCCTCTCCCCCAGGTTGCATCCTGCAGGTGAAAAGCAAAACTCCTATAACCTTTTCCCTCCCAGAGCTATCTGTGTCATGCTATATCATAGCATGGTGATCGTCCATGAGGCTCAATTATCTTGTTTACCTGGCACTCGGAGTGTTTCTGATCGGACTGATCCTTGCGGCAGGATGCACGCAGGCCCCGGCCCCAGGCGGACCGGGCGAGATTAAGATCGGCGTCGTCGCCTCCATGACGGGCCCCGCGAGCACGACGGGGAAAGACATCTGGCAGTCTGCAGAACTTGCTGCAGAAGAGATCAACCAGAAAGGCGGGGTCCCTGTCCGGGAACTCGGGCGATCGGTCCCCATCCGGCTGATCCAGGGCGACGACGAGTCGACCCGGGAAGGGGGGATGAAGGCCGTGACGAAGCTTATCACGCAGGACCAGGTCAACGTCCTCGTGGGAGGCTACTCGAGCGCCGTCGTCTCGGCCCACCAGGCGATCGTTGCAGACAACAAGGTCCCGTACATCATCTCGGGGGCATCGAGCTCTGCCGTCTCCCGGCGGACGGACCTTGATACGAGTTACATGTTCTTCCACAGGCCAAACACGGACGACTCTGCAGAGGCGTGCATGGACTTCCTTGCAGAGGTCTTCCGGCCGGCAATCAGCGCGAAGTTTGGGTTTTCGGAAGACCGGAAGCTCCGTGTCGCCGTCATCTACCAGGACAGCCCGTTTGGAAAGGGCCAGCTCGATGCGGTCAGGGCCCTGATCACCGCGAAGAACCTCCCGTTCGAGATCGTGGCAGAAGAGCCGTTCAAGATGGGCGAGTCAGACTACAGGACTGTGCTGACGTCGGTTAAGGCAAAGAACCCTGATGTCATCTACGCGGTCACGTTCTTAAACGAGCTCGTGCCCATGACCCAGCAGGCACGCAGAGACGTCGGGCTGACAACACTGATCCTTGCCATCGAGAACAACGACGACCCTGACTACTACAGCGGTGTCGGCACATACGGCGACGGGATGATCATGGAGAGCAGGTTCTCCCCCTATGCAGTGCCCGCAGGCTCGACCGAGGCTGCGACCCGGAAGTTCCTCGCTGACTTCGACAAGAAGTACGGCGGGTTCGCCGGCATGATGGGTGCAGCAACCTACGAATCGGTCTACGTCGCTGCTGCTGCCATCGAGGACGCGGGAAGCCTCGACCGGGCAAAGATCCGGGATTCCCTCGCCCGGATCAGGATCCCCCAGATGATGGAGATCATGAAGGGCGGATATATCTCGTTCTCCCCGGACTTCCGGGAGAGCAAGTTCGAGCTCTACGTCGTCCAGCTCGCGATGGATCCCGCGTCAGGGGAACCCCGGCCGGTCATCGTCTGGCCTGACAGCCTGAAAGCACGGGAGTTTGCGATTCCGGACTGGTATACCCCCGGATCCCCCTGAATCTTTATTTTGGGTCGGGAAGAGGTAGTACAGGATGGATGGCGGCATTGCAGTACTTGGCCAGGTCGCTTTCTGGGGCCTCTATGCAGGGTGCATCTACATCCTGCTTGCAACAGGCCTCAACCTGATCTTCGGGGTGATGAAGGTCGTCAACTTCGCCCACGGCGAGTTCCTGATGCTCGGGACGTATGTCACGTTCTTCTTCTTCGTGATCAGCGGGTTCAACCCCTACATCCTCCTCTTCCTCTCGATCCCGATCCTGATCAGTGTCGGTGTCGTCGTGGAACGGCTCTGTTTCCGGCCGATCCTCGGGACGGGAAAACTGAACGAGATATTCATCAGCCTCGGGCTGATCTACATCTTCCAGAACGCCGTCGCCATGATCTGGACTGACGAGTGGCGGTCGATGAAGAGTCCCTTTGCAGACATGACCATCTCGGCAGGTCCGATCCAGCTGCCCCTCGACTACATCATCATCGTTGCCATAACGGCGCTCATCCTCGTCGGACTGCACGTCTTCCTCCACCGGACAACGACGGGCAAGGCCATCCGGGCGTCCAGCCAGAACCGGAAGGGCGCGATGCTGATGGGCATCAACGTGGAGAGGATGGACATGCTCACGTTCGGGATCGGTGCCGGCCTTGCAGGGGCGGCAGGCACCCTCTGGGCCGTGAGCGGGCAGGTCTTCAACCCCTACATGGGGTCGGTCCCTGCGATCAAGGGGTTTGCGATCATCATCCTCGGCGGTCTCGGGAGCATCCCGGGTGCAATCGTCGGCGGGCTCGCCATCGGGATGGTCGAGAACTTCACGGCGTTCTTCCTCGGCGGGTCGTGGAAGGACGCGATCTCGTTCATCCTCCTGATCATCGTCCTGCTCGTGCGGCCGACCGGGCTCTTCGGGGAGGGGCAGGAATGAATCCCCGGAATCTGCTGTCGCGCCGGAACCTGCCTGTTGCAGCCCTTCTCGTCCTTGCTCTCGCAATGCCGCTTCTTATCGGGCAGAACATGTACTTCCTGACCGTCCTCGTCCTGATGCTCATCTTCATCATCTACTCGTCCGCGTGGAACTTCCTCACCTTCTCGGGGCAGGGGTCGCTTGGGCATGCAGCGTTCCTCGGGCTCGGCGGGTACGCGTCGTCCCTTGCGGCAGTTCACTTCGGCCTCCCGCCACTTGCAACGCTCCTCCTCGGCGGGATCTTCTCGGCGTTCATCGGGATCCTGATAGGGGTGACGTGCGTCCGACTCCGGGAGTGGTTCCTTGCCATGGTGACGTTTGGGTTTGCCGTCATCATCCAGACACTCGTCGTATCCCAGCTTGCACCCCTCACCGGCGGGTGGGACGGTTATGCCGTCCCAAAACTCGTCCCCTCCCTGATCCCGGGAGCTCTCTCCATCGAGTACTACCTCGTGCTTGCCATCGCCATCCTCGTGCTCTTCCTCTTCTGGTTCATCCTCCGGTCCCGGATCGGCCTTGCCCTTGCCGCTATCCGGGAGAACGAGACCGAGGCACGGGCGGCAGGGATCAACCCGGTCCCGTTCAAGCTCTTCGCTTTCGGGCTCTCGGCGTTCGTGAGCGGGATCGCCGGAGGCCTCGAGATCTTCCACTTCGGGTACATCACGCCCGAGATCTTCGGGATCGACCTCTCCTTCTGGCCGGTCATCTACTCCATCACGGGGGGCCTTGGGACCCTCGCGGGCCCGGTCATCGGGACGATCGTCGTCACCCTGCTCTGGGACGGCCTCAGCATCTTCGGCCTCACGTACGCCCGGTTCATCATCATCGGGGTGCTGCTCGTCCTCATCATCATCTTCCTCCCCCGGGGGCTCATCTCGCTCCCGGAGGAGATAGCAAGGAAAATCAGGGGAAGAAAGGAATAAATATACCCGGATACGGGCAGCAGGACCGGGAATCTCCCCTTTTTCCCGGCAAAAGACCGGTCCCGAAAGGATCGATCCCGAAAAGTTGTTGCAGGAAGAAAGGAGACTCTTTTTTAGAGCCCGAGGTACGCCTCGCGTATCCGGGCATCGTCGAGGAGGTCGGCAGAGCGGCCCGAACGCGTGATCTTTCCTGCCTCGAGGACGTAGGCACGGTCGGAGATCTCGAGTGCCCTCCGCACGTTCTGCTCGACGAGGAGGACCGTGATGCCCTCCTCGTTGAGCCGCTCCACCGCCTCGAGGACGGTATGGACGAGTTTCGGGGAGAGGCCGAGGGAGGGCTCGTCGAGAACGATCATCTTTGGGTCTGCCATCAGGCAGCGGGCTATCGCGAGCATCTGCTGCTCTCCCCCCGAGAGCGTGCCTGCCTCCTGCTCCTGCCGGTCGGCAAGGTGGGGGAAGAGGGAGAAGACCCGGTCGAGGTCGCCCTTCTTCCCGGTTGCAAACGCCCCAAGCTCGAGGTTCTCCCGGACGCTCATCCGCGGGAAGAGCTCCCTCTTTTCGGGGACGAGGGAGAGCCCGAGCCTGACGATATCGAAGGGGGGCATGCGGGTGATATCCTGCCCGTCAAACGCGATCCTGCCCTTCGATGCAGGGACGAGGCCAAAGAGCGCCGAGACGAGGGTCGTCTTTCCTGCACCGTTCGAGCCGATCAGGGTGACGACCTCGCCCCTTTCGACCTCGAGGGAGACACCCCAGAGTACCTGGAGGTGCGAGTAGGAGACGTCAAGGTCCGCAACGTGGAGCATGGGAGCACAGTCCTTTCGATCAGAAATGGTAGCGCTCCCCGAGATATGAATCTATGACCTTTTCGTTGGCGACGATCTCGGACGGTTCTCCCTCGGCGATCTTCTCCCCGTGGTCAAGGACGACAATCCGGTCGGAGACCCCCATGATGATCCGCATGACGTGCTCGATCATGAGGATGGTTATCCCCTCGTCGCGGAGTTTCCGGATGAGGCTGACGGCTTCCTTCCCCTCGCTCGGGGTGAGGCCCGTCGTCAGCTCGTCGAGGAGGAGGACTTTTGGGTGGGATGCAAGGGCACGGGCAAGCTGGGTGCGGCGGAGCTCGAACGTGTTAAGGTTGTGAATCGGGGAATCGATCTTCTCGAGCGGGAACCCGACCATGCGGAGCGCCTCTTCTGCCTCCGCCGATGCCTCGCGGACGGTCGGTCTCCTGCCGTTGCCGTACAGGGCGCCGATCATCACGCCCTGCCGGGCGGTCAGCCCCGGGAACGACCGGGGGTGCTGGAACGTCTTTGCGATCCCCTTCCTGCAGACGGAATCGAGGGAGAGGCGGGTGATGTCCTCGCCGCAGAACCGGATCGCCCCGGCATCCGGCCGGTGAATGCCCGAGATGATGTTCAGGAGTGTCGTCTTTCCCGCCCCGTTGGGCCCGACAAGTCCCAGGATCTCGCCCTCGGCAAGCGAGAGGCTGACCTGGTTGACGGCAACGAGGCCCCCAAACGACTTGGTCACGCTATTGACTGCCAGCATATCCATGCACCCTGCTAACAAATAGCATGATATATGTTAACATACAGCATTATTAAACATATCCCTGTGGGTTGGTGAAGATGGAAAGACAGCTCTACCTGATAGCAGTCCTCGTGATTGCCCTCGTCCTTCTTGCAGGATGTACAGGGCAGAAAGCGCAGACGACCGAGAACCTCAAGATCGGTGTCGTCGCCTCGATGACCGGGGCGGCGAGCACGACCGGGAAGGACATCTGGCAGTCGGCAGTGATCGCGGCCGACGAGATCAACGCAAGGGGCGGTGTCTCAATAAAGGACCTCGATGCACGCGTCCCCATCGTGCTCATCCAGGCCGACGACGAGTCCACGCGGGAAGGGGGGCAGAAGGCAGTCTCCCGGCTGATCACGCAGGACGGCGTCGACATCATCGTCGGAGGGTTCTCGAGTGCCGTCGTCTCTGCCCACCAGGCAATCGTCTCGGAGCACGGCGTCCCGTACATCATCACGGGGGCATCGACGCCGACGATCACCCGCCAGGCCGACATCGACACGGGCATGATGTTCCACTACTGCCCGACGACGGACGACTTTGGCGAACAGACAACGCTCTTTGCCTACGATGTCATCCGGAAGGCAGTCTACGAGCGGTTCGGGTACCCCGATTCCCGCCCGTTCCGCATGGCCCTTATCATCCAGGACAGCCCGTACGGAAAGGGGGTCCAGAAGGCGGTCAGGGACACGATCGAGAAGGAGAACCTGAACATCGAGATCGTCGCGGAAGAGACCTACAAGATGGGGGAGACAGATTTCCGGACGCAGCTGACCGCGGTGAAGGCTGCAGGGCCTGACGTCGTGTACCCGGCCGCATTCCTCAACGAGCAGATCCCGATGGTGACCCAGGCCCGGCGGGACGTCGGTCTCGACACCATATTCCTTGCCGTCGAGTGCAACGACGACCCGGACTACTACGCGGGCCTCGGGAAGTACGGGGAGTACTCTGTCATCGAGACGCGGTTCTCCCCCTACGCGGTACCCAGGGGACCTGTTGCCGACGACATGGTCGCGTTCCGGGAGAATTACCACAGGAAATGGGGATCCTACCCCGGCATGATGGGTGCATCCACGTACGAAGGGATCTACATCGCGGCACGGGCCGTGGAGAATGCCGGGACACGGAACAAGGATGCGGTCACGAAAGCCCTTGCCACCCTCGAGATGCCCCAGCTCGTCGAGGCCATGAAGGATGGCGTGATCCGGTTCACGCCGGACTTCCGGGAGGCAAAGTTCGAGCTCTTCATGGAGCAGCTCGTCTGGGATGAGAAGGCCGGCGAACTCCGGCCGAGGATCGTCTGGCCTGACCACATGAAGGAGGCAGACTTCGTCCTCCCCGACTGGTACGTGCCCGGACCGGCAGGAAACCCGTGAGGGTCGCAGGAAAACACCCTTTTTCCGGGGGAGGGATCCTCCCTCCTTTCACCCGGCTGGTCATTGCAAATCGTCTTCCGTTTCCCCGGCGGCGATCCGTCCCAGGACCTCCGGAAAGAGACGATACAACGGCATATCCCTTTTTTCCTGTTTATTCGTGGCGGAATACCTTCTGGTAAAGGTCCTTTCCAATACTCCGGAGAAACGTCGATGTACCCCCCTGTTCGCACCCGGGAATACCTCACCTGGGCTCCCCGGGACCCCCCGCACCACCCGCCTTCCGGTAGTACTGCCGGGGGATGCGCATCTCGAACCGGGCACCCCTGCCGTACTCGCCGGTCTCGCGGATCGAGATCCCGTGCACCTGGAGGATGCCGCGGGCAAGGTACAGGCCGAGGCCGTGGTTCCTGCCCACGCCGTGCTCAAAGATCATCTCTTTCTGGCCGGGAGGGATCCCGCTGCCGTTGTCCTCGTACACGAGGACTCCCGTATCGTCCTCCTCGTGGAAGGAGAGGGTAATGCGGGTCACCTTCTCCCCGTGGACGACCGAGTTGTCGATGAGCGCGTAAAAGATCTTCTCGATCAGGCGGTCGGAGTAGACAGAGACACCCTCGAAGAGGACGTCTGTTCTGATCCCAAAGAGACCCCTCCCCATGGCCGCCTGCAGGAAGATCTCCCGGATGTCCCTCCATCCCATGGACGAGGGTGTCGCCTCGAGCTCGTACTCCCTCATGAACCCAAGCTGCTCCTCGATCCTGCGGGACGCATCCCCGATCCTCTCCACGAAGTCACGATCAGGGGAATCGGCCGGGATACTGTCTTTCAGGAGATCCGCGAATCCCCGGATCACCATGACCTGGTTGAGGACATCGTGCCGGGTGATGCTCGAGAGGAGCGAGATCTTGGTATTTGCCAGCCGGGCCTCGTTTTTTGCAGCCGTCTCCGCGGCGGCTGACCTTTCGAGGGCATCGAGCATTCCATCGATGCTCCGGGAGAGGGAGGCGATCTCGTCGTCACCAGGAATAGCCGTACGCCGGCTGAAATCGGCGGTTCCCGCGATCTCCTTCACGCTCCCCTCGAGAGCCGATATCCGGGATAGGACGTTTCGATCGAGGTAGAGGATTGCTGCAGCCGTTACTGCCCCGCTGGCAAGGATCACGAAGACGAGGATGAGCAGCGTGTTCTCCCGTGCCGTCCGGGCTGCAGTCCTCTCGATAGGGATGGTGGCAACGAAGGCAGGCATGCCGGAGAGATCGCTGATGGTGACTTCCGCACTGAGCCAGTCACTATCGGAAACGCTGACCCGTGCCGGGATCTCCCGGGAAGGAACCGCTGAAAGGATGACCCCTTTGCCATCCCCCTCCCGGGGCTCTCTTATGCTGACGCTTGCAATAGAGATCGACGAGTACCTTTCGATCTCGTCCTCATCGAGGTACCGGCCAACGAGGAGGTACCCTGCGACGGGCCCCGACCGGTCGTTCTGGAGGATCGGCCCGATGCTCGCAAGGAGGGGTGCACCCGGCGTCCGGATAACGCCGGAGACCGGCGGGAGATCGCCTGCAGTCCCTCCCGCATCACCGCCGGGAAACGCGGGAATGCGCTCCAGTTCTTCCGGGACGGGCAGGGGCACGTGCTGCGCGTGGTCGTACCCCTTCCCGTACAGGATTCTTCCCGCCGGGTCGTAGAAGACCATGAAGTCGAGCTGGAGGGAGGAGAACGTCTCGGGAACGAGGTTCTCTTCCGGGTATGCCTCGTTCTCCCCCTTCACGAAGAAGTACGTATCGTCCCACTTCCCCCAGTCCTCGCATGTCCCGTCGAGCCGTGTGAGCTCGTTCTCCATGATCCGGATGACCCTTGAGAGTGCACCTGCAGCCTCCCTCCTCTCGATCTCTTCTGCCGCCCCGGAGATGAAAGCCGGAACGACGAGTGCGACGACGAGGAAAAAGACAAGCGTCACCGAAACGAGAGCAAGGAGGACCCCCGTGCGGATCTTCATCTGATCGATTCTCTCCCGGCCGGGATTGCCGGCAGTATTCCTGATACGGATCTGATCTCTCTTCTGATTAAAATGCTGATCCGTTGGAAGAGGTGATTCATCCCGGTCCCTTCATCCAGTTCCCGAAGCATCAGGGGCTTTGCAACCGCTCCGTGCCGGGACGGGAAAAGACCGGTCCCGGACCCCCGTCACCCGATGAACGTGCTGACCAGGATCCCTCCAAGACCGAGGAGGACGAGCCCCATGATGACCCGGACTGCCCTCCTGTGTTCCTCCCTCCACCGGTCCACGCTCCCGGGCGGGAGGCCGAAGAAGACGGCGCAGAGGATGAGGACGAGCGGGAGGACAAAGAAGACATTGTACACGAGGAGGAGGGGGATTCCCTGTGCAATCGTCATCCTGTCGGAGATGAGGGAGAGGATGGCAAGGTAGATCCCGCCCGTGCAGGGGAGTTCGAACATCCCGACGAGGACACCGAGGACGAGGGCACCGGGAACCGATCTCTTCCGGATGTACTCCCGGATGATGTCCCTCTTTGACTCCGGGATGGCGATGAGAGGTATTTTCCGGTCAATCAGCCCCTCGGCGAGGCTCATGGCACCGAGGATGAACGCGACTGCTGCCGCAATGACCCCGATCGCCCGCGATATCTCGGCGAGCTGGATGAGGTAGAATATGCCGAGGCCGGAGAGGAAGTAGAAGACAAAGACGCTTGCGATGAAGCACGCCCCGACGGTGACCATCCTCTTCCGTGACCCTGCCGCGGAGAGAGCAAAGAGGAGGAGGATGAGGACGGAGAAGGCACAGGGGTTTATCCCGTCGGCAAGGGCAGCGGTGATGACGAGCGGAAGGGTGATCTCCTCCGACGATGGATGGGAAAACGGAAGAATGGGGGAGGTATTTCCATGCCCGTATACTGCGTGCTGCTCCCGGGCCTCTGCATCGAGGGAACCGGTAATCTCGTCATACCCGATGAGGAACCGGTCTCCTGCAAAGACTGCCGGGACAGGGATTGGCCCGGTCCCGTACGCCTCCTTGTATACCGTGAAGAGCTTCCAGTAATCGAAATTGTCCCTGATATTGAAGAAGTGGATCTCCAGTTCCGGGTGGTCCGCGGCATACTGCTGGACAAACGGCAGCGTCCTCATGCAGTCGCCACAGTTCGTGTTGTAGAACATGACGATAACGGGTCCTGCCTCCGAGAAACGGTGATCGGGCGTCACAGGCGGAGCAGGATCCTTCTCTCCGGGAGAAGAGAAGGTCTGTTCCTCCCCCGGCATCTCCTGGCATGCCGCCGGGAGAGAGAGAGCAAAAAAGAGGATGACGGCAAGGAGGAGAGATACAGCTCTTTTCCCCTCACTTTTTCCTTTCCCCGTCATGTATCCGTCATACTCCCTTCCCGTTCCCTGGGTTCAGGAGAATTCATATCCTACAGGAGCGTGAGTCCCGTTCTGATATAGTATTTTCTGGGATGGCTCTTTTTACGCGATACCGGATATGCAAATCAGGGTCGCCGTTCAGGTAGAACTGAAAAGAATGGATGCGACTAAAATGGCGGCTTCGAACGCCTCCCTCCTGGGTCACCCTGCAGGTGCCGGACACCGTGCACCCGTCCCATCTTCTCCGGAGAATACCCCGCATCTTTCCTCTCACATCCCGGAGAGGATGGCACGGGCAAGCGCAGAAGCAGCAACCGCCAAAGGAGAGTTCCTCTTCCGGCAAAAACGAGCGGAGGGGGGGGTCAGCACCGGCAGGAGATGCCATACACTCCCCCGTTTTCCCCTCCCGCCGCGGCAGGACCTGGCAGGGGACGGCAGAGGGCGCCACCACCCGTTCTTTTCACTCCCCGGTATCCCCGTTCCGGCACCGGGTGCAGGATGGATCCCGGGCGACCGGGATCGTGTCGGCTTCGCCCGACAGCCCGTCCCAGACGAACATCCGCCCGGAGAGCGGCTTCCCAAGACCCGTTACGAGCTTGATCGCCTCTGCGACCTGGATGTTTCCGATCGTCCCGACCGTCACGCCGAGGACCGGCAGGTTCCCGGCGGGAGGGGGGTGGGGCACGATGCAGTGCAGGCAGGGGGACTTCCCCGGGACGACCGTTGTCACCTGGCCAAAGAACCCGTTCACCGCACCGTGGACGAGGGGGATGCCGCGGGAAAAGACCGCGTCGTCGAGGATGTAGCGGGCATCGTAATTGTCCATCCCGTCGATAACGAGATCGATTCCTTCCATGAGGGGACCGATCGTCTCACCCGTGATCCGCCCGCAGACAGGATCGACCGAGACCTGCGGGTTGTTCTCCCGGAGCCTGCGGGCCGCAACCGCCACCTTGGGCTGGCCACGGTCCCGCGGGGTGTAGAGGACCTGCCGGTTGAGGTTGTGCCGCTCCACGACGTCGCAGTCCACGATCCGTATCCTTCCAAAACCCGTGCAGGCGCACATCAGGGCACAGAACGAGCCAAGGCCCCCCGCACCGGCAACGAGGACTGCCGTGTCGCGGAGCTTCTCCTGCCCCGCCTCCGAGAGGAGCGGGATCTGGCGGAGGAACCTCTCCTTCTCAACGAGGGAGAGCATGGCATTCTCCTCCCCCGGCGGAAAACTCCCCTCTCCCCGGGCATCCCTCCGCGAGGGGCGAAAAAGACCCGCCCCGGGGCTGGCCATCTCCGGGCCGGAGGGTATCTCCCGTCACTTTCACAGAACTCGTGGAATGACCGGCATCTCCACTCTCTCCTGCACGGGCTCCCATGGTTGCACCAGTGCCAGATATGGATGCTCCCCCGTATAAAGATATAGAGAAATGCCGGATATCCCCGGTCAAAACAACAGGGGACGGGATCTTTCGATGAAGGTCCGGCAGATCCCCTCCCATGACATGCCCCGCGGGACAGTGAGATGTGGTATCCCGGGGTGCGGGTCAGATCGCGCCGGGTTCGCGGGCGTCCCAGCGGGTCTTTGCCCCCCGGACGAGGAGGAGGGCAGGCACGAGGAGGAGGGGCGAGAACAGGCTGTAGAGGGGATCTGCAAGCGCGAGGGCTGCGCAGAAGGAAAGCGCTGCCCCGTTGAGGACGAGGTAGGAGAGCAGGACACGCACGTCGTACAGGAGAACGCTCGGGGAGAGCCCGCAGAGGAAGGCAAGTCCGCATGCGGCAAAGACCGAGATCGAAAGGCAGAGGAGGATGGATGGGACGGCAAGGTCCGGTCTTCCGGCAAGAACCGCGACAGCGCCGGAAAAGCAGGCAGGGATTGCCTGCAGGAGGGAAAACGTCGTCATCTTGCCCGCGATGAGGGTGCTTTGTGCGAGAGGGAGGCACGCATACTGCCAGAAGGAATCAAACTCCGTCACCCACGTGTACATCGTCGAGGCGATGACCCCGGTCGTGAGCGAGAAGATGACGATCACCCCGTGGGAGGGGAGGAGATCCCGGAGGAGAGAGAGGACGTACCAGATCGCACCGAGAGGGAGGAGGAACGAAAAAAGGGTCTGGCCGATACCGATGCCGCTCCGGGAGAGATCGATTAGGTCCTTTGCAACGAGGGGAGGGTGCGGGAGGAAGGAGAGGTACCGGGCGAGATCTGGAAAGACGTTCCTCCCGCTCCCCGCCGCGTTCTCACTCCCGGGTGAGAAGAGCAGGATCGAGAGCACAAACATTGCTCCGGTTGCCGTGACTGTCCCAAGGAGGAGGGGCCACGAGAACTCGCGGTAGAGGAGGTACGGCGGGAAGAGGAGGAGAATGCCCCTCCCGGACAGGAGGGCGGATGCAGTTGCTGCCCCTGCACCGATGGCCACTGCACAGAGGAGTGCGGGCTTTGACCGGACGTACAGGGACGAGAGGAGGAAGACCACGCAGAGCCCGAGGAGGAAGGCAAGGGAGAGCGAGGGGAGGAGCAGGAGTCCCCGGGAGAGGGGAGTTATCGTAAACGGCGATGCCGCGATGTACCCGGCCACGAACGGGAGGACCCAGAGGAAGAAGTAGTAGACGATGTCCTTGACGACGAAGTTTGCAAAGATGAACCGGCCGGAGAGGGGAAGGCTCCGTGCAGAGTACACGAGCAGGCTCGCCTGTCCGAACCTCCTGTTCATCACCTCGTTGCCAAGGATGCCGAACCCCCCGACCATGAACCCGAGGAGGAGGAAGGTGGCGTGGGCGAGGAACGCGAGGTCTCCGCCGGGGATCGTGGACGAGAGAAGGGGGGCGAGGAAGGAGCCCATGAACACGATGAAAAAGACCATCACCGGGAAGAGGGCAAAGGAGATGCTCCCGAACATCGTGGAGTGGATCCGCCACTCCTCTTTCATGAGGTTGACAAAAAGGTCAGGCATGGCGACTCTCCCGGACGAGAGAGAGGAAGAAGGGGAGGAGGTGCCCGCCCCTCCCGGTCAGGTCAGCGACCGGCCCTGCATGGAGGATCTTTCCGTTGTGCAGGATGGCAAAAGTCGTGCATATCTCCTCGGCGACCTCGAGGTGGTGCGTGGACAAAAAGACCGTGTTCTTCTTCCTGACGTAGTCGGCAAGGAACTCCCGGACGACGTCCTGCATGAGGGGGTCGAGGTTGATCAAGGGCTCGTCGATCAGGGCAACGACAGGCTCGTGGATGAACGCCTGCGCAAACATCAGCTTCTGGCGCGTCCCCCGCGAGAGGTCCTTGCAGAGGACGTCTTTTTTGTTTCCGAACTCGAGGAACTCGAACCATCTCTCCGCCCGCTCCCCGATGTCCGGGATCTTCCGGACTGCCCCGACGAACTCCAGGTACTCCCGTGCCGAAAGGAAACCCGGCGGAGACTCCTGCTCGGGGATGATCCCGACCCGTTCCCGCACCCGGATCCCGTCGGATGCAACGTCGAGCCCGAGCACCCGGGCCCAGCCGCCGGTCGGCCGGATCTGGCCTGTCAGCACCTTGATCATGGTCGTCTTGCCGGAACCATTCGGGCCGAGGAGCCCAAAGAGCGTCCCCTCCTCGACGGAGAGGGAGACGGCGTCGAGTGCTTTCACCTCCCCGTAAACCTTCGAGAGATCCCCTGTCTCTATCACAGCTGCCATGTACCAGCCCCATCCTTCCCCGATAATCCGGGAGATACCAGGAAAATCTTTCTCCTGCCCGGCAATGAGGATTCCGGAGGGGTTTGGCCCAGGGACGAAGAGTAATCCCTCCAGGACAGGGAGTCACGAACGGGACACAGGGGACAAAGGGAAAGAAAAGCAGGGGGCATGCAGGAGCCTGGAGGGAGAACGGGAAGGGGAACGAAACGAAACCCCCGGGGGAAGGGGGAAAGGAAGGTCAGAGACCCCGTCCCCGTGCGAGCCATGCCTGCTCCCCGGTCACCTTCCGGAGCTGGTTGTCGTTCCGCTTCAGGTGGTGGAACTCGCCGGGGAAGACGTATCCACGCGTTCCCGGCGGGATCCTCCGGGCCCGGTGTTTTGAGAGACCATGCAACGGCAGGAGGGGAATGTTCAAGGGAGAGAGCATCCTATAGGCTTCCCCGTGACTCTCCGGTGGGGCATCCTTATCGCAGTCCTTGCTGCTGCAGCAATCCTCGTCCTCGCACTCCCGGGGCTGCTTCCCGCCGGTGGAACGGAAGGAAGCGGGGAGACTCCGGCCCCGGCAGGGGAAACGCCCCCACCCGTTTCCCCGGGGGGAACCCCTGTAACACTCCCGGGACCTTCCCGGACACCCGTGGTAACGCCCTCCCCGGCACCTGCACCCCGGCCCGTCTCCTTCACCCTGCAGGCATCGCCGCCGGTCAGCTGTGGCTTAACCTGCAGGGAGACCACGGCAACGATCACAAACACGGGTGACGAGACTGCCCACGACGTCTGCGTCGTGATCGCGCTCCAGACCGATGCGGGGGAGAGTATCCCCGTCAACTCCGGGCCCTCGTTCCAGAAGTGCACCGGGGATATCCCGGGCGGGGCCTCCCGGACGGAGACGGTGCAGGTCACTGCCGACTGCGGTCTCCTCGCGTCCCGGTGCATCGGGCACACCCTCGTCCTCAAAACGCGGGTGACATCCCGCGAGGCAACGCAGGAGTTCCCGGACACCCTCATCAGCGTGTGATGCCTGCCGGTAAACGACCGGGACTGAATTATTGTTGCATACGCAACTTTTATCCTGCATCCCTGCTCACCTGTATCCCCGGTGATCCCGGATGCACCCCGACCTCCCGCTCGGAGCACTCGTCTCCCTCCTGCACAGGAACCACTGCATAGCCCTGAACAGGAAGCTTGCACCGCTTGGCCTCTCCGCCGGGCAGTTCCCCATCCTCCTCTTCCTCTCCCGCCGGGAGGGCGAGATGCAGGAGACGCTCGCACGGTTCTTCTCGCTCGACAAGGCGACAATTGCCCGGGCCGTGCGCCGGCTGGAGACCGGGGGGTTCATCTGCCGGAGGAAACTGGCAGGGAAACGCCGGGCCTTCGGGCTCTTCCTGACGGAGAAGGGGAGGGAGACCCTCGCTGGTATCCCCGGGATCGAGGCTGACTGGGAGGAGGAACTCCTCTCCGCCCTCGGGGAGGAGGAGCGGGATACCGCCCGGATCCTCCTCCTCTCGCTTGCACGAAAGAGCATGCAGATGATCGGGGAGGAATGCGGCGATGACTGTGCCCGGAAATGAGGAGCGCCGGGTCCCCGCAGCGGCGTTCGAGGAGGAGGTGACGCGGGGGGTGAGCATCCTCCGGGGCGACCCGCGGGCAGCCGTCCGGAAGCTTGCCGGCCCGATGATCGTTGCCATGCTCCTCATCGCGATCTACAACCTCGCGGACGCGATATGGGTCGCGGGGCTCGGGTCCGATGCCCTCGCCGGTGTCGGGTTCATCACCCCGCTCTTCATGATCCTGATGGGCCTCTCGAACGGGCTTGGGGCAGGGGCAACATCGGTCGTCGCACGGTGCATCGGGGCCCGTGACAGGAATGGCGCAGACAGTGCCGCAACCCATGCCATCGTCCTCGCGTTCCTCGTCTCCGCAGTCCTGATGGTCATCTTCGTCCTCTTCCTCCGGCCGATCGTCGTCCTGCTCGGGGCGGGACCTGTGACAGACATTGCCGTGGAATACGGCCAGATCGTCTTTTTGGGAACGGTCATCTTCCTCGTCGTCCAGATGGCATACGCTGTCCTCCGTGCCGAGGGCGACACGCGAAGGACGATGTACGCGATCGCCGTCTCCTCCGTCCTCAACATCGTCCTCGACCCAATCCTCATCTACGGCGCAGGTCTCGGCGTCGCCGGTGCCGCGATAGCAACCGTGATCTCGATCGCGCTCGTCCTTGTCGTGCTCGCCTACTGGTTCCTCGTCAGGAAGGACACCTACGTCAGGATCAGGCTGCAGGGATTCTCCCCGGACCCTGCCACCTTCCGGTCCATCCTCGGCATCGGGATCCCGGCAAGCCTCGAGTACCTGCTGATGGCTGCCATGTCCGTTGCCATCAACCTGATCCTCGTCTCCATCGCCGGGACCGATGCCGTCGCCGTCTACACCTCGGGCTGGCGGATCGTGATGTTTGCCATCGTCCCCCTGATCGGGATAGCGACCTCCGTGATCGCCGTCTCGGGGGCCGCCTACGGGGCACGGGAGTACCAGAAGATACGGGTGGTGCACAGGTACTCCATCCGTATCGGGGTGATCATCGGCATCTTCACCGGAATCCTGACGTTCGTCTTCGCACCCCAGGTCACGACACTCTTCACGTACTCGGCAGGGAGCGCCCATCTCTCCCCGGCATTCATCCTCTTCTTCCAGGTCGTGTGCTTCTTCTACCCCTTCACCCCGCTCGGGATGTTCTCCTCCTCTGTCTTCCAGGGAACCGGCAGGGGGGTTACGTCGCTTGTGATCAGTTTCCTCCGGACCCTCGTCTTCGATGTCCTCTTTGCATGGGTGCTCGGTGTCATGATGGGCCTTGGCGAGCCCGGGGTCTATGCCGGATGCGTCATCGGGAATATCCTCGGCGGGTTCATCGGGTACTTCTGGGCATCAGCCTTCATCGGCCGGCTCATCCGGATGGGATGAGAAATTCCGTCCGGGACGCCGGGCACCGCTCTTCCTTCCTGTTTTCCCCATCCGGCATCCCGGTTCCAGAAGGCCTGGGGTTCCGGCCATTTCCTGCCCGGGAGGAAAGAGGCCCCGCGATCCCCCTTTCCGGAAAGGATCAGTTCCCGCCGCCAGCCTGGCCCTCTTTTCGGACTCTTCCCCGGGCAAGCGAGAAGGAGATCCCGGCAAGGCAGAGTATGGCAAAGAGGGCGAACGCGACCTGCACGCTCTCCATGAGCTGCAGGTGGTTTGCAGGGGTGATCTGTACCCTCCCGATGATGACAGAGAAGATCACCATGGTGATTCCAAGCGAGAGCATCATGCCGACCTGCCTTGCCGTTGCAACGGTCGCAGACGCGATCCCAAGGGCATCTCCACCCACCGAGCTCATGACGGCGTTCGTGTTCGGCGACGAGAAGAACGCAAAACCGAGTCCGAGGAGGAAGAGCACGGCGATGATGGAGGGGATGGGGGTCGTCTCGGTGAGGAGGGCGAGTAAAAACAGGCCCGCGGCTGAGAGGGCCATTCCGACCGAGGCAAGGATGCGGGGCTCGAGCCTGTCGGAGAGCCGCCCTGCTGCCGGCGAGAAGACGGCCTGGACGACTGGCTGCGCTGCAATGATGACTCCTGCCGCCTGGGGGTCAAGGCCCCTGTTGTACTGGAGGTACAGGGCGAGCAGGAACCCCACTGCAAACGTGGCTGCGTAGTTGATCAGCGTGGCGATGCTCGAGAAAGCAAAGACACGGTTGTGCAGAAAGAGGCGGAGGTCGAGGATGGGGCTTTCGTTCCGCATCTCGCGGGCGATAAAGAGGGCGACGACAGGGATGCATGAAGCAATCCAGAAGAACCCTTCCGGAGCCGGCAGAAGGGAGAGCCCGTATATCAGGATGAGGAGAACGAGGCCGTACAGGACGGCGCCGGCAAGGTCGAACGGCTGGGGGAACCTCTCTGTCCACTCCCTTTTGTCGGAGAGCAGCAGGAGGATGATGGGGACGCAGAACGGGAGGATGCATGCAAAGACGCTCCGCCACCCGAGGTGCTGGGTCAGGACTCCGCCGATCAGGGGACCGGCTGAGAGCCCGATGTAGGAGAGGGCAACCGAGAGGCCGAGGACCGCTCCCCTCTCCCCCGGCGGGTAGAGGGCCGAGAGGGTGGCAACCGCGGTCGCAAAGATCATCGCGTTCCCGATCCCCTGCAGGAGCCGGAACCCGATCAGGAGGGGGACAGACGGCGAGACGGCACAGAGCAGCGTCCCCGCTGAGAAGATGACGATCCCGGGGAAGAAGATGCGGCGCATCCCGTGGATATCGGCGAGCCTACCTACCGGGATGAGGAATATCGCGGATGCAAGGACGTACGAGGTCGGGATCCATCCGAGAAGAACGGCATCTGCACCGAGCTCCTGCCCGATCGACGGGAGCGCGATATTGACGGACGAGACGAGGAATGGGGTGAGAAACGAGGCGAGCAGTGCGATGACGAGGATGCGCCGCCTGTCCGGAGAGGTGATCCCCCTCTCTCCCGTGGTGGTATCGGATGGATCTCCCCCGCCTGTGCCCAGGGTATCGTGAGCCGTATCACAGGGTCACATTTCCATTCCAGAAAAAGGTTTTCCCCCTCTCCGGCGAAAGAAGGGGTGGCAGGAAGACCGCGGTGCGACCCCCCTACCCGGGGTCTCTCCCGGGCCGGGAACGGTCCACGTACAGCCTGGCAGTATCCGATTGAACCCCTCCCCCGTGCCTGGCCTCTCCGCCGCGTCAGGATGCTTCACTGCCCTCTCCCGCGACGCGATCGTAGAAGAAGGCCGCCGCGACTGCCCCTGCAATGGGCCCGATGACGTAGACCGGGAAGAAGGCCCAGAGGTCGGGTCCGCCGAGGAGATAATCGGCGATGTACGGGCCGAACGTCCGGGCAGTGTTGAGGGATGCGCCGGCGATGTTCCCTGTCGTCGTGATCACCCCCCCGACGGTCAGGCCGATCACGATCCCTGCAAGGCCGGGCGGGGCCCTCCTGTCCACGGCAACCCCCATGATGACCAGCATGAGGAGGAAGGTGCCGACGGCCTCCGCGAGGATCGCCTGCCCGTACCCTATCCCCGGGAAGGGGGCAGTCGCCCCGAGGCCGCCGACCCAGACGGCGTCCATCCCGGCGCTGGCTGCAAAGAGGAGGCTGCCAATGGCGGCTCCCGCCATCTGCGAGACGATGTAGGCAGCAGCCTCCCCGGCGGGGAACCTCCGGGTCGCAAGGAGAGCGATCGTGACGGCCGGGTTGATGTGCGCCCCTGATACCCTGCCGAGCGCGTAGATGACTGCTGCAATCACGATGGCAAAGGCCATCCCGATCGCGAACCAGTCGGCGAGCCCTCCCAGTGCCCCGATCCCGATGTTAAACGGCGTGTTCGTCTCCGTGCCCCGGGCAATCATCAGGGTGATGGCCGCGGCTCCCGCCCCGAAGTACACGAGGAGCGCTGTTCCGACCAGTTCCGCGCTGCACCTCCTGGCAAGATCGGTCATACTCCCTTCTCCGGGATGAGAGATTCGGAACACTCAGGACAGAGTATCCGCGGGACTTTCCGCTTCAGCCTCCTCGCGGGGAAGGGATAGCCCCCTTCCCACATCTCCACGTCCTTCCGGATGGCATGGTCTTTGCAGAGCCCCATCCCGCAGACGATGCAGATGGCGACCGCATCCGTGGAGCGTCCCTCCCGTGCGCAGACGTAGCACTTCATCGCTGGTCCACCTCACGGGCTCAGACTGCCTCCTTCCACTGGCAGTAGCAATGGCGGAAGTCCATGAGGGCAGCAGATGCACAGTCCTTGCAGATCCGGGCCGGTGCCGCAACAATGTCCCTGTGCAGGGCGATGATGTTCGTCATCAGGGTGGCAGTGACAGGCTCGGATGTCAGCAGGCAGGGGTAGTCGGCGAGCCGGAGGAGCGCCGAGGCCCGGACCGTGATCGCGCAGGCAGGGTAGGCATACCTCTGCGGGTTCATCAGGACCTCGTTCTCGTGGATCGGCGAGAGATCGATGGGGATGCCACCCACTTTTGGAACGAGCATGCCGCCCCGGCCGTTCTGCGACCGCCGTGCCTTGTCCATCAGCTTCCAGCCGCGGTAGACCATGTCCATGAAGTCGCAGTTGTGCAGTTCGGCGGCTGCCCCCCGCCGCGGGTACAGCTGGACATAGTTGTGCCAGCGTTTCGTGAGGAGATCGACGACCATGATGGCATTGAACCCGTCGAGTTCGAGGATGTACTCTGCTGCACACGCGGAAGCCCCGGTCGCGACGGAGAGGACTTCGTACTCGTTCCTGAACTTCGGGACGGCCGCGTTCAGGTTCCGATCCATCACATCTGTCGCGGCATCGATGATGGCCATGATGACGTCGTCCTTGCACATGTTGAACGTGGACTGGGCGATGTGGTGGGCGATATCTCCCACGCAATACGCCGGGACGGTGGCGATGTTGCCATAGTGGACCCCGTCGTCGATGGCTGCCTTCACTGCAGGCTCCATCTTTTTCCGGTAATCCTTCATGTACTTCCGGCAGTCAAACGACGTCATGCCAGCCTCGTCCATCAGCCGTGCCTGTGTCTCGACCGGTTCCTCGTAGACCGACTGGAGCATCCGGATCTCTGCATCGACGGCGTCCGAAAGCGTCGCCCCCTTCTCCACCTCGTGGGCGAAGACCTCGCCGATACCGTAGGAGGTGTTCATGCCCCACGACTTGGAGGCAAGGATCGCCTGCTTGTGGGCAACAGGGATCTCAGTCTCCTGCAGGACCCGGTTGACCACGTTGCTCGTGCTGCCCGGGATGAGGGCAAAGTCCACGACGCACGTCGGCCCGTAGAACCCTGCATACCGGCGGGCGGATTCCCTCCCTATCAGGGCTGCGGATCTCTTGATTGCCGCAACGAAGGCATCAACGCTCTTTTTGAACGAGGGGTCCTCGTCGTAGAGGATCTCCATCACCACGGGTGTCTGGTAGTGCTCGACGAACGGGTCGTCCTCGGGCCGGACGGTCTTTGCCAGTCTTTCGAGGACGTCGAAGTGGGCCATAACGGAGTCCCTGTGCAGGGCAAAGACTGCCGCTGACTGGTCCCCGGCAGGTTCCATCAGCCGGACAGCATCGAGGTACGCCCGTGCATCGCTGATGGTAAACGATTGTCCCCTCTTCTTCCGGACCGTCTCCACGTCGGCCCGCTGGGCGGCGATTGCCTCGCGGACCATCTTCTGGTACAGTTTGTTCATCTTCATTCCCCCTGTTTCCATGGGATCTCTCTTTTTTCCCGGGATCCCTGATGTGTTATCACTATCCTGCCAGTATATGAAAATATGCAGGGAGAGTCACACCGCCGTGCAGGAGAGAGAAATACAAAAGAAAGTGCCTGGAATGGGAGAGAGAACGGAACGGGGAATGAAAAGCGGAATGATGGAAAGAGAAGCTGAGGGGAATTGATGAACCCGGGCCCTGCCTCCCCGGGACCGGGCCCGGAATGCCCAGTGTAAACCGTTCCCGGGTTTCCGATTCAGGACGACAAGGGAACCAGGAAACCCTTATGACGGCCGGTAAAAGAGCCTGCAGTGGCAGTGCCCCTCGCTCTCCACCTCCTCGCCGTGGAATATGCAGGGGCAGACGATCTCGCTGTCCTTCTCCAGGTCACCGCTCCGCAACCGGCAGGGGCAGTAGGCACGGCCGAACTTCTGGCAGTTCCGTGCAAGGCCGCGGATGACGATGTCGAGGGCCCGAGCATCCGGGTTGAGGATGTAGCCTTTGCGTGCCGCATACGCTGCTGCCCACGACCGGATCCTCTCCTCCGCCGCCTCCTGGTCTTCCCCCGGCATGCAGGGCGGGTGTTCTTCCTCCGTCTCTTTTCACCTCGGCTCTGTCCATGACGGATCCCCTGCCGGGAAGGAATCTTCCCCGTCTCCTCCATGCAATTTTTCCCACCGGTGGGGTGCCGTGAAGGGGAGGAAGGGATCCCGCGGGAGATCCGCCGGGTGATACTCTACTGTAAAAGAGGGGGAATCCCTGTAATAGTATTATCGTTCCTTGTTTTATTCGAAGGTCAGATACCATATGCGGGGGATGAATCGACAGGGAAGCGGGCGCCTTCGCACAGGGCTGCCCGGACCCGGTCCAGGAGCCCTGGATAAAATCCTTTTCTGCCTGCCTGCTATTCAGCATGCCATGGGGAATGCAGTACCCTTCCGTCTTCTTCCTGCTCATTTGCTGCACGACGTTTTCAGGATGTACCACCCTGACCGCGAAAGAGAATACAGTCCCGGCTGACAGGTGCATGAAAAGGAGATATGCGCCGACCGGGACTCGAACCCGGGTTTAGGCGTTGGCAACGCCTAGTGATGACCACTACACTATCGGCGCACGTGCTCTCTACACTATGCGGCCAATCCTCTTAAGGCTATCGCGTTTGGGTCGACTTCGGGAAAAACGCGCTCCGGGCGTCCCGAATCCCGGGCGATCGATCCCATCACCTTAATGAAAAGTCCGCACTATTGTAATACTGCATGATCCCTCTCCTCGTGGACTTTTCGCAGAAGAAGGTTGCGATCTTCGGAGGAGGAGATGTCGGGGCACGGAAAGCCGCGTTTTTTGCCCCGGAAGCAGACGTGGTCGTCTACTCCCGGTCTTTCTCCCCGGCGTTCGGGGATCTTCCCGTGGAGAAGGTCGGAGTCGACCTCGACGCAATCCCGGACGGGACGCTCTCTTCCCTGCTCGAGGGTGTCTTCTGTGCCGTCGCGGCGACGTCTTCTGCGGAGATCAACAACAGGATCGGCGCGGCATGCAGGGAGAGGGGGATCCTCTTTGACAATGCCGCGGGCGAGCAGGGGGACATCCTCATCCCGTCGGTCGTCCGGGGAGAAAACTTCCTCATCGCCGTGAGCACGAGGGGGGCAAGCCCCGCCGTCTCCCGCTTCATCCGCGAGCACCTCGAGGCCTCGCTCCCGCACCTCGACCGGATGATCGCTCTCCAGGAACGCCTCCGGGCGTACCTCCGGGAGTGCCAGCCGGACGTCGCCGCACGGAAAGAGATCCTCCAGAACGTCCTCTCGGACCGCGACGTCTGGGCTGCCCTCGGGAAAGGGGAGACCTATACCTGGTCCCTGATCGCCGGGAGGTACCTGAAGTGAAGGAGACAGGGGAAGCACATCTCCAGGTGCCGATCGCTGTCGCAGGTGTCAGCCACCACACGGCGACGGCAGACGTCCTCGAACGGATGCGGTTCCCGGACGAACTGGCGTTCCTGCAGGCGGCACGGGAGAGGTTCCGCGGTGTCCTCCTCCTCCAGACCTGCAACCGCGTCGAGGTTGTCGTCCACGGGGACCCCCACATCCTCGCTTCCCTCCTCGATGCAGCCGGCTGGGAAAAGTACTTTTTCTTCTCGGGGACCGGTGCCCTCCGCCACCTGCTCGAACTTGCCTGCGGTATCGACTCGATGATCGTCGGGGAAGACCAGATCCTCGGCCAGATGAAGTCGGCACTCGCCCTCTCCCTCGAGGCAGGGTGTGCAAGCCCCATCCTCGAGCTCTGCATCACGAAGGCGGTCCACGCCGGGGTCGAGGCCCGGAAGCGGAGCGGGATCAACCGGGGTGCGGTCTCGATCGGGTCGGCGGCAGTCCAGCTTGCCGAGGAGAGGCTCGGGACACTGGCGGGAAAGCACATCCTCGTCATCGGGTCGGGGGAGACCGGGACGCTCGTTGCCCGGGCGCTTGCGGAAAAGGGCCTTTCTGCCATCTACGTTGCGAACCGGACGTTCTCCCGTGCCGAGAACCTCGCCCGGATGATCGGGGGGAGCGCGGTCAGGTTCGAGGACATGCCGCGGTACATGGCCGTTGCAGACGTCGTCATCTCCTGCACCTCGGCGCCCCACCCTGTCATCTCCTGTGACCGGCTCGGGCAGGTCATGGCACAGCGCTGCCCTGCCGGGGAAGAGCGCCCCCGCACGCTCATCGTCATCGACATCGCCCAGCCGCGGGACGTCGAGGAGGGTGCAGGAGAGATCCCCGGGGTCTGCCTCTTTACCATCGACGACCTCCGCGAGGTGAACGAGAAAACCATGGACACCCGGAGGTCGGAGGCAGAGAAGGTGCGGGAGTTCCTCGGGGAGGAACTGGACCGGTTCGTCCGGCTCGTCAACAGCCATGCTGCCGACGCGACACTTGGGGCCCTCCATTCGTGGGCCGAGGCCATCCGGGTCCGGGAGAGGGACCGGGCGATCGCCCGTCTCGGGAACGCCGACGACCGCACGCGCGCAATCGTGGACGACCTGTCGCGCGTCCTTGCACGAAAACTCCTCTCCGACGTGACGATCTCCATCCGGCTCTGTGCAGAGGAGGGCGACCTTGACCAGGCGGAGGCGCTCGTTGCTGCAATCACGAGAGGTGACAAGCTGTGTTTCCGAAGAGAAGAATGAGAAGGTTGCGCGGACGGGTCCTCCGGCCACTCTTTACCGAGACCCGCCTTTCAAAGAGCGACCTCGTTGCACCCGTCTTCATCGACGAGACGGCAGAGAAGAAGAGGGAGATCGCGTCGATGCCCGGCCAGTTCAGGTACCCGCTCTCCATGGCGGGGCATGTCGCCCGCGAGATCCATGACGCAGGGATCCGGGCACTCCTCCTCTTCGGCATCCCGAAAAAGAAGGACGCTTCGGCCTCGGCTGCCTTCGACCCTGACGGGGTCGTCCAGCGGGCTGTCCGCGCCATCCGGGACGAGGTCCCGGAGATGGCCATCATCACGGACGTCTGTGCCTGCGAGTACACGGACCACGGGCACTGCGGTATCGTGGGAGAGAGCCGGCACGGCCCCGACCTCCTCAACGACCCCTCGCTCGACCTGATGAACAGGATCGCCCTCTCGCACGCGGAGAGCGGTGCAGATATCGTTGCTCCCTCGTGCATGCTGGACGGGGTCGTCCAGTCCATCCGGGCAGCCCTCGACCGGGAGGGACACTCCGATGTCGCGATCATGTCCTACTCGACGAAGTTTGCAAGCGCCCTCTACGGCCCGTTCCGGGATGCAGCCGGGAGCGGTTTCCGGTTCGGGGACCGCTCGACGTACCAGCTCCCGCCCGGAAACGCACGGGAAGCTCTCCTTGAATCGATGCTCGACCTCGACGAGGGTGCAGACATCCTGATGGTCAAACCGGCCGGCTTCTACCTCGATATCCTCGCAGAGGTACGGACGCTCGGCATCCCGGTCGCTGCTTTCCAGGTGAGCGGGGAGTACGCGATGATCCGGGCAGCGGCAGAGAAGGGGTGGCTCCGCGAGAGGGACGTGGTCCTCGAGACCCTGACCTGCATCAGGAGGGCAGGCGCAGACCTGCTCATCACCTACTTTGCACGGGACGTCGCGGGGTGGCTCGATGAAGAGCAGTGACTACTTTGCACGGGCACGCACCCTCATGCCCGGGGGCGTGAGCAGCCCCGTCCGGGCGATCGCACCCCACCCCTTCTACACGGTGCGGGGAGAGGGGGCACGGCTGCACACGGCCGACGACCAGGACCTCATTGACTGCTGCATGGGGTACGGACCGCTCCTCCTCGGGCATGCGCACCCCGGGATCAGGGCTGTCATCGCCCGCCAGATAGAGGAGGGGTGGCTGTACGGGACGCCGACCCCCCTCGAGGTGGAATACGCAGGAATGCTCTGCAGGGACCACCCGGGCATGGACATGGTCCGCTTCGTCTCGAGCGGTTCAGAGGCGACGATGGCTGCCATCCGGCTGGCACGCGGGTTCTCGGGGAAGAAGGAGATCGTGAAGGTCGAGGGGGGGTTCCACGGCGCCCACGATGCCGTCCTCGTCAAAGCAGGGTCGGGAGCGACGACTCTTGGGATCCCTGACTCGGCCGGTGTCCTGCCCGAGGTCGCCTCCCGGACGCTCCAGGTCCCCTTCAACGACGCTGCAGCGCTCGACGACCTCCTCTCCCGCCACCCGGACGTTGCCGCGTTCATCGTCGAGCCCGTCATGGGAAACATCGGCCCTGTCCTGCCAGGGGAGGGGTACCTCCGGGATGTCCGGAAGATCACGCGGGACCACGACGTCCTTTTGATCTTCGACGAGGTCATCTGCGGGTACAGGGTCGGGATCGGGGGTGCGCAGAAGCGGTGGGGAGTCGTCCCTGACATCACCACGCTGGGAAAGATCATCGGCGGCGGCCTCCCGATCGGGGCCTTCGGTGGAAGACGCGAGATCATGGAGATGGTTGCCCCGCAGGGCCCGGTCTACAACGCCGGCACGTTCTCGGGCAACCCGCTCTCGCTCGCCGCCGGGATGGCGACAGTCCGGTGGATCCACGACCACCCGGAGACCTACAGGAACCTCGCGGAGAAGACGCGGGCAATCGAAGATGCCGTCTCCGGGTGGGGAGAGGGATCCTTCGTCCGTCTCGGATCGATGTTTGCGCTCTTCTTCAGGAGGGAGCCGCCGGAGAACTACAGGGAGGCAAAGGAGTGCGACACGGGGGCGTTCAGGAAGTTCTGGGAGGGCATGCTTGCCGCCGGGGTATTCCTGCCCCCATCGCAGTTCGAGACCTGTTTCCTCTCTGTCGCCCACACGGACGAGGACATAGAAAGCATCTGCACGGCGTACAGGAAATGTCTCTCCGGATAGGAACCCGTGGCAGTGCCCTTGCCCTTGCACAGGCCGACAGGGTGATCGCGCAGCTGGAACGGGCAGGGATCGGTGCAGGGAAAGTGATCATCACGACCCTCGGCGACACGGCAACGGGCGTGCCCCTCCACGAGATCGGCGGGCAGGGCGTCTTTGTCCGGGCCCTCGACGACGCCCTCCTGCGGGGAGAGATCGATGCTGCCGTCCACAGCGCAAAGGACATCCCGGCAAAGCGGCCGGAGGGGCTTGTCACCTGCGCGATCCTCGAGCGCGACTCCCCTGCCGACTTCCTCGTCCACGAGGTTCCCTTCCCGGAGATCCGGGTCGTCGGGACGTCGAGCACGCGGAGGAAGGCACAGCTGCTCCGGAACTTCCCGCAACTTGCGATCGCCCCCCTGAGGGGCAACGTGGACACGCGCCTGCGCAGGCTCCGCGAGGGACGGTTCGACGCGATCGTGCTCGCCGAGGCAGGCCTCGAGCGGCTTTCGCTCTCCCTCCCGGGCACCCGCCTCCCGCCGGAGACCTTCGTCCCCTCGCCCAACCAGGGCACGATCGCCGTGGTGAGCCGGGACGACGAGACGGCAGGGGAACTCGCCCGGATCCTCGACCACCCGCCGTCGCGGCGTGACACGGGCCTTGAGAGGGTGGCGATGGAAGTGATCGGCGGGGGGTGCTTCACCCCGGTCGGGATCTACTGCAGGGATGGATACATGCACGCCGAGGTCCTCTCGCTTGCCGGTGACCGGTCGGTCAGGAGAGATGCCCCCTGCCCGGACAGGGAGGCGGCAGCAGCCATCGCCCGGGACCTGCGGGAGGAGGCAGAACCTCTCATTTCCGAGGCATACAGGATGCTGGGGTTGAAGGAATGAAGGGAAAGGTATACCTTGTCGGATCGGGGCCGGGGGGAAGGTCGCTCCTCACGATCCGGGCGGAGCAGGTGATCAGAAAGGCCGATGTCATCCTCTACGACCAGCTCCCCGGAGAGGAGATCCTCGCGGGTCTCCCGGAGAACGCAGAGAAGATCGACTGCGGCAAGTTCGGGGGCCGCCATACCCTCGAGCAGGACGAGATCGAGAGGATCATGGTCGCACGGGCACTCGAGGGAAAGAAGGTCGTCCGGCTGAAGGGAGGGGACCCGTTCCTCTTCGGGCGGGGTGGCGAGGAGCTCGAGGCCCTGCGGGAGCACGGGATCCCCGTCGAGCTCGTCCCCGGCGTCACCAGCGCGATCGCCGTTCCCGGCGCTGTCGGCATCCCCGTGACCCACAGGAAGTATGCATCCTCTGTCACGATCCTGACCGGCCACGAGGACCCGGAGAAGGAGGGGTCTGCCCTCGACTGGGAGAACCTTGCAAGGAACAGGGGGACGCTCGTCATCCTGATGGGGGTAAAGAACCTGCCTGCCATCGCAGAGAACCTCGTCTCCCGCGGGCGCGACCCGGATACACCAGTCGCCATCATCGAGAGGGGGATGCGGCCCGACCAGCGGGTCACGGTCGGGACACTCGCAACGATTGCGGGCCTCGCACGGGAGAGGCACGTTTTGCCCCCGGCAGTCATCGTGATCGGAAACGTCGTCCGGCTCTACAGGGAGGAGGACCTGCCCCTCGTCCCGCCGGGGGAGGGGTGAGTCCCCCCATTCCATCCGAAATTTCCCCTGGTTTCCCGGAAGTCCAAGGGTTAATGCCTTCCGGGACGCAAAACCTGTAGGTGACTAAAAATGGATCTTCGCGGCGGACCGACCCGGGACGAGGTGATGGCAGTCACCCTCCACAAGCTCGACCTCCAACCGGGAGACCTCTTCATGGACATCGGCTGCGGGACAGGGAAGGTCTCGATCCATGCGGCAGGGAGAGCGGGAAGAGTCTTTGCCATCGACACGAGGAGCGAGGCGATTTCGCATGCGAGGGCCGAGGCGGAGCGTGCGGGTGCAACCAACATCGAGTTCTTCGAGGGGAACGCTGCAGACCTGATCCCCTCGCTCCCCCGCCCGGATGCCGCCTTCCTCGGCGGGTCGCGGGACATGGCCCGCGTCCTCTCCCTCCTTGCCGAAAGAAACGTCCGGTCCATCGTGGTCAACGCCGTCCAGATCGAGACAGTCTCTGCTGCAATCGCCCTGATGCAGGATCTCGGGATATTCCGGGAAGCCGTCCTCGTGCAGCTCTTTCGTGCCGGCCCCCTCGGGAAGGGGCACGCCTGGAGGCCGGAGCTCCCGGTCGCCGTCATCTCGGGGGGGATCCCCGGGTGCTGATCGGGCTTGGCCTCGGCCCCGGCGATCCCGAGCTCCTGACGATCCGGGCAGTCCGGCTCCTCCGTGAAGCGGATGCCGTCTTTGTCCCCGGCAGGCTCGCCCATTCTCTCGTCTCTCCCTACTGCGACGCCGAGATCCTCGAGTTCCCGATGACAGAGGATGCATCCATCATCCGGGAGTGCATGGAGCGGAACGCAGGAAGGATCGCCCCTGTTGCTGCATCCGGCACCGCGGTGCTCGCGCTTATCGGCGACCCGAACTTCTTCTCGACGTTCTCCCGGCTCTGCCGCGTCATGGAGGAGAAGTACCCTGATATCGAGTGCCGGACAGAACCGGGTGTCAGCGCGATCACGGCATTTGCATCGGTGGCAGGTGTCTCCCTCTCGGAGGGGTTCTGCGTCTCGGACGGCTCCGGCGTCCGCTGCAGGGTCGAGCTCAAGGTCCGGAGACCGCGGGAGGTCGCCGCCGCCCTCGAAAAGGAGGGGTTCTCCCGGTTCGTCCTCGTGGAGCGCATGTACCTGCCTGACATGAGGGTCTTCCGGGACGATGAGCTGCCCGAGACCTGCGACTACTTAAGTATCCTCTTTGCGGAGCGGTGAGATGGCACGCGTGTACTTTGTCGGAGCCGGCCCGGGTGACCCTGACCTGATCACGGTCAGGGGGCTCGCCCTCCTCTCGAAGGCCGATGTGCTCGTCTACACGGGGTCGCTTGTCAACCCCCGCCTCGTCGAGCGGTCGCCTGCCCGGGTCAAGGTCAACAGCCACGGGATGCATCTCCCGGAGATCGGTGAACTGCTCGTCTCCCACGCCCGGGAGGGACGGACAGTCGTCCGGCTCCACTCGGGAGACCCCTCCCTCTACGGGGCAATCGTGGAGCAGATGCAGTACCTCTCGGAGGCGGGCGTGGACTTCGAGGTCGTCCCCGGCGTCTCGTCGCTCTTTGCGGCAGCGGCAGCCCTGAAAACCCAGCTCACCCTCGGCGGTGTTGCAGAGACGCTCATCGTCACCCGCCCGGCAGGAGAGACGCTTTCCGAGGACGAGATCCCCGGTCTCTCGGAGCACCGTGCAACGCTCGTCTTCTTCCTCGGCACTGCCCACCTCGCGGAGATCACGGCCCGTGTCCGCTGCCCGCCGGATACGCCGGCGGCAGTCGTGTACCACGCGAGCTGGGATGACGAGCGGGTCGTCCGGGGCACGGTCGCCGATATCGCGGAGAAGGCACGGGATGCCGGGATCGAGAGGACGGCCCTCCTCGTCATCGGCGGGGTCCTTGACCCGGCACGTTCCGGCCACAGGAGGTCGCACCTGTACTCATGAGGGGAAGGGTGATTGCACTGGAGAGGTTCCTTGAACCCGCCCGCAGGGTTGCAGAGTTCCTCGATGCCGATCCTGTCGTCTTCTCCCGCGAGGCGTTCGCATCGGCGTTCCGGGAATCGTCCTATATCGTTGCGGTGATGTCTGCGGGAATAGCCGTCCGGTCGATCGCCCCGCTCCTCCGGGACAAGTGGCAGGACCCGCCCGTCGTTGTCGCCGACCCCGACCTCTCCTTTGCCATTCCCCTTGTCGGCGGGCACCACGGGGCAAACGAGATCGCACGGCGGCTCGCGGGCCTTGGCGCCCTCCCCGTGATCACGACGGCGACCGAGAGGATGGGGAAGGAGCCTGTCGAGGCCATCGCCGCAAGGACAGGGACCCGCGTCCTCAACCGGGAGTCGACGCTCCCTGTCAACGCTGCGATCCTCGATGGTGACGTCCCGGTCCACGCGGTCTCCGGGCCGTCGCTCGTGATCGCGGGGCCGCAGGTGGCCATCCTCGTCCGGAAGGGCGAGTACTCCGTCGGGATCGGGTGCCGGAAGGGGACAGGTGCACCCTCCGTCCGGGACGCAATAGAAAAAGCCCTTGACAGGGCCGGCATCGGCGCAGGAGACGTCGCGGTCTATGCGACGACCGCCAAGAAAGCCCACGAGGAGGGGATCATCGGGGGCGTCCGGGCGCTCGGGGGCACGCTCGTCTTCCTCGACGATACCGTCCTCGCGGCGTATCCGCCGAGGACACCCTCGCGGGCGGAGCGGGTCGGGCTTGCGGGTGTCGCGGAACCTGCCGCACTCGCCGTATCGGAGAAAAAGGTTCTCGTCATGGAGAAGACAGCATTCGGGGGTGTGACCGTTGCCATCGCACGGTGAGGAGACGGACGGCAGGGGGCGGGGCGTCCTGTACGTGGTCGGGTGCGGGCCGGGTCCCGTCGACCAGATGACCGGGAGGGCCGTTGCAGCGCTCCGGGAGGCAGAATACGTCATCGGGAACGCCTCATACCTTGCCCCGCTTGCACCCCTCCTCGGGGGCAAGAAGGTGATACAGAGCTCGATGGGAAAGGAGGTCGAGAGGGCACGGCTCGCCGTCGGGCTCGCACGCGAAAGCGTCGTCGCGATGGTCAGCGGCGGGGACCCCGGCGTTTACGGCATGGCAGGTATCGTGCTCGAGGTCGCGGAACGGTCTCCCGTCCCCGTCCGGGTCGAGGTCATCCCGGGGGTGACTGCGGCAACAGCGGCCGCGTCTCTCCTCGGGTCCCCGCTCTCCGGGGACTTTGCCGTCGTCAGCCTCTCCGACCTGCTCACCCCTGCCGGAGTCATCGAGGAGAGGCTCCGGTGCGCCCTCGCGATGGGTGTCCCGGTCGTGCTCTACAACCCGCGGAGCCGGGGGAGACCCCACAACTTCGCCCGGGCCATCGAGATCGCCCGGCAGTTCCGGGAGCCTTCAACGCCTGTCGGGCTCGTGAAGAACGCGTACCGGGAGGGAGAGAGGACGATCGTTTCGACCCTGGGAGAGGTCAAAAAGCTCGAGGACGAGGTCGACATGCACACAACAGTCATCATCGGGGGAAAAGAGACGAGGACAGGAAAGGTGGGAGAGAATGAGACGACAATCATCACCCCGCGGGGATACCAGAGAAAATACGTATACTGATCTTGGAGCGATACCCGGCGAAGCGCTCCGGATATCCATGCAGAGCAGGCAGATTGCCAGAGAAGAGATCGGGGACAGTACTCCCGAGGACCGGATCCGGCAGCGGTGCTCGATCGCCGTCGGGGACATGGCAATGGCCGGGCTCCTCCGGTTCACAAACGATCCTGTCAGGGCGGGGCTCTCCGCCCTTGCGAACCGTGCCTCCCTGATAGCAGACATCCGGATGGTCGAGGTCGGGATCCAGAAGAAGGGGCACGCGAGCAGGGTCATCTGTGCCCTCGACCACGCGGAGAAGGCAAAGGAAGAGGGAATCACGAGGACACGGGCCGGGATCCTCGCGCTCCGGGAGGAGATTCCGGGTGCAATCGTCGTCATCGGGAACGCACCCTCTGCCCTCCTCTCGCTCTGCGACATAATCGAGGAGGGGTCTCTCCCTGCCCTCGTCGTCGGGACGCCGGTCGGGTTCGTGAACGCTGCCGAGTCCAAGGAACGCCTCCGTGCACTCCCCGTCCCCTCGATCTCGAACGTGGGCACGCGGGGGGGAACGCCTGTTGCAGTCGCCGCAATCAACGAGATCATTACGATCTTTGCCGAAAGGGAGAGGGCACGCTCCCATGCCGGAGACTAGGCGGCTCATCGACCCGGTCACGGGGTTTTCCTACCCGGAACGGTGGGTGGAATCATGCAGGGACAGAAACGCGATTGAGCTCGCTGCATCGGGCCTTGGCGTCCTGACGGCCTCCGGGAAAGTGCTTCGCCGCGGGTATTCGACAGGGACGACGGCTGCGGCCGCCTGTAAGGCTTCCATCCTCTCGCTCCGCGGCCCTGTTGCCGGTGTCAGGATCCGCACGCCCTGCGGGATACCTGTCCTCGTCCCCGTGCAGGGCCGGGACGGGCGGGCCGAGGCGGCAAAGTTTGCCGGCGACTACCCGGGGGATGCGACCGCCGGGATCGTCTTTGTCGCCGGGGCCACAACCCGGGAGGAGGGAATCACCCTCGAGACCGGGGAAGGGATCGGCCGCTTCAGCCGGGACACTCCCGCCGGCCGTGCCGGAGAACCGGCCATCAGCCGTTCCGCGCTCGGAGAGATCATGGACGCTATCACCGAGAGCATGGAGACGACAGGGATCGCAGGCGTCGCACTCACGCTCTCGGCACCCGGCGGAGAGGAGGTTGCACAAAGGACCCTGAACCCGCGCCTCGGTATCCTCGGCGGGATCTCTGTCCTTGGGACGACGGGGCTCGTCGAGCCATGGGACGACCACCTTGCCGAATCTGTTGCCGAAAGGGTCGCTGCCGCAGGCCGGGTCGTGATCACGACCGGGAGGCTCGGCCTGCGCTACTCCCGGCTCCACTTCCCTGAGCACGAGGTCGTTCTCGCGGGATCCCGGATCGGGGAGGCGATCGGTGCCGCACGCGGGGAGGTCATCCTCGCGGGGCTCCCGGGGCTCGTCCTGAAGTTCCTCTTCCCCTCGATACTGGAGGGGACAGGGTGTCTCACGGTCGAGGAGCTTTCAACCCGGCCGGAGTTTCCAAGAAGGATGGCGCATGCCTTCTCCATCGCCCGGGAGAAGTACCCGGGCCTGCGGGTGGTCATCCTCTCGCGGAACGGGGAGATCCTGGGGGACAGCGGATGAAGATCGTCGGGGTTGGATGTGGGCCGGGCATGCTGACAGAACGGGCTGCACGGGAGATAGAAGCTGCACGCCTCGTCTACGGCTCCCGGAGGGCAATCGATCTTGCATCCGGGCATATCCGGCCGGACGCCGAGGTCCACGAGATCGCTGACTACCGTGCTCTCCGGAACCTCCCTGCCGGTGCAGTCGTCCTCTCCACAGGCGACCCGATGCTTGCCGGCCTTGGGTACCTCCCGGGCGAGGTCATCCCCGGCATCTCGTCGCTCCAGTGTGCGCTTGCGAGGCTCCACATCCCGGTGCAGGACGTGGCAGTCGTCGTCGCACACGGGCGTGACCACGACCGTGCCATCCGGGACCTCCGCTCCGAGCTTGCACGGCGAAAGACCGTCTTCCTCGTCGCAGACCCTGGGTTCGATATCGAAGCATGCGCAAAAACCCTCCGGGACATCCCGTGCGGTGTCTCGATCACCCTCTGCGAGAACCTCGGGTACCCAAACGAGCGTCTCGTTTCGGGGACGCGGGAGAGTCCCCCCGTGCCCGGGTGCGACCTCTTCTCCCTCGTCTTCCAGCCGGAAAAGGGTGATGAAGGGTGGAACGGGCAGGAAACTCCCGTTGCCGGCATGAAAAGGGAATAAATACATCCAGCCAGAAATACTAAAAAAGGGAGAAAAAAAATGGAAAAAAGTGCCAAAAAACAGGTGAGTCTTGTCTGTTTTACTGCAGGGTTCATCCTCCTGCTCATCCAGGACCTGAAAGGATTCTCGACGATTAACCTCGGGTTCTCGTGGCCGTGGGCGGTCATGTTCTATTGCGGTCTCCTCCTGCTCCTCGTCGGGTACTACCTCAGGGGATAGGGGACAACAGGTCGCGGGCGGGGCGGTGTTTTTCAGGAGATGCGGAACTCCCCGCCCTCCTCCACGATGAGCCCCTCTCGTTCCATCTTCCTGCAGACCGCCCGGACCCTGCCGGTATCGGCACCGGAAGCCGCCGCAAGATCCGGGACGCAGAGCCATGTCCGCTCAAGGAGGGCGGCAAGGATCCGTCCCCGGATCTCCCGGTCGGAGCCGTGGAAGCGGCTCTGCCGCTGGTGGTGGGCGCTCCTTTGGTTGGGGTCGGGACTTATGGACCGCAGGTGGCTCCCGAGGTCCATCAGGGCATAGTACCAGTCCCTTGGGTTCTCGCGGTCGAGCGTGGCCGAGACGAAGGGGAGGATCTCCCGGTCGGGGACGCTATCTCGGCAGGGAAAGAACCTGTGGAGAAAGAGCCTGCGGATGTTCGTCTCGACAAGGACCGACGGCAGGTTGAAGGCAAAGGCGAGGATCGCAGCAGCAGTCGTCCTGCCGATCCCAGGCAGCGTGGAGAGGATCTTTTCGTCTGGCGGGAGGACTCCTGAAAACTCCTCTTCCACGATGCAGGCAGTCCTCCGGAGGTTCTGTGCCCTCCGGTTGTACCCAAGGCCCTTCCAGACACGCAGGACATCTGCAAGCGGCGCACCAGCAAGAAAAGAAAACGCCGGGAACACCGCGATGAACCGGGGGTAGTACACCCGGACACGGTCGACGCCGGTCTGCTGGAGCATCACCTCCGAGACGAGGATGCTGTAGGGATCAGTCGTCTCCCGCCAGGGAAAATTCCGTTTATGCTCCCGGTAATGCCGGTACACCTCCTCCCGGAACGCGAGGATCTCCTCGCGGGTGAGGGGGCTTTTCCCGTCATCTTCCCCTGATCCCATACCTCTCCACGAGTGCCTCCACCCGTTCGACGTAATGTTCGATTGGAAACTTCCGCCGGAGACCGGCAGCGCCCATGTACCGCACCTTCCCAAAGACGGGTCTCTCGGGCCAGGGCCGGTCGTGCTTCCCGAAGCACCATGCAACGCCCGCACAGGAGTTTGGGTCCCTGCCGTCGAGTTCGTACCGGTTGTTGAGGGCAAGAGCTGTCTGATACGCCTCCTCCGGGGACGGCATCCACTCGAGGATCTTCTTTGCCCAGTACATCCGCATGTATCCGTGCATCTTGCCCGTGACAACCATCTCGTTCTGGCAGGCATTCCAGATAGGGTCGTGGGTCTCTGCCCGCTCGAGCCCGGCGGGCGTGTACGTGTACTCCCGGATATCGTCCGCGTGGTCTGCAAGTGTTGCCCGCGCCCACGCAGGGAGCCCCGCGAACCGGTCGTGGAGCGGGTTGTACGTCACGAAGTTGAACGCAAGTTCCCGCCGGACGACGAGCTGTTCGAGGAACTCCCCGGCACCCGGTTTCCCGGATGCGATCACCCGCGATGCGACCTCGACGGGCGAGACCTGCCCGAAGTGGAGGTAGGGGGAGAGGTGGGAGAGGACGTCCTGCGTAGGGTCGTTCCGGGAGGCGTAGCGCTCGAGCCTCCCGCCGATGAACGCCTCGAGCCGCCGGGCTGCCTCCTGCTCGCCGCCGGTATAGAGGGGCGAGGGAGGAACGGACCTGTCGATTCCCCCGTCGATCAGGCTCCCTGCCTCGTGCCACGGGATCCCGTCGAGGTCGGGGGGTTTCCTGACCTGATCTGCCTCCCCCGGCATCCCGAGGAAGAGGGGGAGCAGGCCCATCACCTTCCCCCGGAACGTTGCCGCAGACCACTCCTCCTTCCCCGATGCGGTCTCGACGGGGACGGTGACGTTGTCCTCGACCTCGACGAAGGGGCAGGCTATCTCTCCCAAGACCGCCTCCCTCCACCTCCGGAGGCGGTGGAGGTACCCGCGGTCCGTCACGAGGAGGGCAGCCCCGGTGGCAAGGTCCGCAACCTCGCGGACGGGATCGCCCCTCCTGAGCAGGAGAGGGATGCCCCGGGCCGAAAGCCCCCTCCCCGCGGAGAGAATCCCCTCCACGAGGAACGCAAAGTGCCGGAGGTTTGCCTCCGGAAAGGCGGGATCGAGGCAGAAGCAGGCGACAACCGGGAGGTCAAGGGTACGGGCAGATGCAAGGGCATACGCAAGCGCACAGTTCCCGCGGGAGCGCACCGAGGACTGCATCCAGAGGAGGACGTATTCCCCCCTTGCGGCCGGGAGAGGCCGGATCTCCCGGATACGGGACCCCCCGGTCGCAAAGGGTTTGGGCATGCTCCCCCCGGGGGGGGACGCCTTCTCCCCTCTCTTCCGGTCGGGACGGGTGTTCATGCCTGTGTCTCCTCCTCTTCCGATCATACCCGTTTCCCCCTATCAAGGTTGAGATCGCTGCCTCCCGGAACAGGGACAAAAAGAGAAGGGACGGGAGATTCCCGTCAGATGGCAAACGAAAATGCCGAAAACAGGCTGCCGGTCCGGGAAAATGTGAATTTCGGCCCGGTTGACTCCGGCTTGAAGAACATCTCTGTCGTCCAGCTCCTGCTGCCCATGTTCAGGGCAGTGCCCGAGAACGTCCATTCCTGGATCTTCGGGAACCCGTCCGTGTACGTGGTCTTCTTCACGGAGATCGTCTCGTTGACCACGACGTTGCCGGAGACACTCGTCGTGCTGGATACGAGGGACCCTCCCAGGAAATCCGCGGCAGCAGGTGTCATCAGGACGACCGCGCACAGGATCAGGCAGGCTGCAGCGATTGGTAGCGTGTGATGGTTTTTGGGCATGATTTCCTCCGTGTGGCGTGGCGGCTCACGACGGACCATGTTCATGCTACTCATCCGTTCTCCGAACCTATATCCTTTCTCCCCGTTCTCTATGTCCGAAGGAACAGGCCGTCGAGATCCTTTTTGCGGAAGACAACCATCGTGGGCCGCCCGTGGGGGCAGCTGAACGGGTGGGTGGTCTGCCGGAGCCCGGAGAGGAGTGCCCTGCACTCCTCCCGCGAAAGCGGTGTCCCGGCCTTGATCGCGCCCCTGCAGGCAACGATCTTCCGGACGGCATCGATCCCGGCGGGCCCGGTCCTTCCTTCCCCGGCAAGGATCGCGGAGACGAGTTCGCGGACGCCCCCGGGGTCCACCTGCCTGCCGAGGACGACAGGGACGGCGCGGACAGCGCAGGAGCAACTCCCGAACTCCTCGATGGCGAACCCGACCTCTTCGAGGGCGGGGAGGAGGTCAGGGAGGATTGCCGCCTCGCGGGGAGAGAGGTCGAGGACGACAGGGACGAGGAGTTCCTGCGACCGGGGCACGCGGGGATCGGCTGCCACCAGCCGGTCGTAGAGGACCCTCTCGTGGGATGCGTGCTGGTCGACGAGGACAAGGTCCTCTCCGCCGGAGAAGGAGGCGAGGATGTAGGTGCAGTCGAGCTGCCCGAGGACCTCCATCCCGGGCAGGAGAGCCCCGGTCTCCGGCCCGGTCTCCTCCTCCCGGATGCCGAGCCCGGCCTGGAGCGTCGGCCTCTCCTTTCTCTGCAGGGAGGGCGCGGCAGGCTCCGATACTCCTCCGGCCGGGACGGTCGCGATCCCGTAACAGGAACCGGAAGAGGGAGGGATGAGGGGTGCCTGCCGCGCGATCCGGGAAGCGTCCTCGACACACGGGATCAGGATCTCGGACCCGAGCAGGGACCGGACGGCGCCGGACACCTCCCGGCGTATCTCCTCCTCCTTCGCAATCCGGACCTCCCTCTTCGTCGGGTGGACGTTGACGTCCACGAGCGAGGGGGAGAGGGTAATATCGAGAACGGCGAACGGGAAGCGGTCTGCAGGAAGGAGCGTCCCGTAACCCTCCCGGACGGCGAGGGCGAGGGAGCGCAGGACGACCGGGCGCCCGTTCACCGAGAGGAAGATCTGGTAGGGATTCTGCCGGGAGAAAGATGGCCTCGAGATGACGCCCGTGATGCATGCATGAGTCCCGGTATACCGGAGGGGGAGGATGGCCCGCGCGCACTCCGTCCCGAAGAGGTGGAGGACGGCATCCCCGACTGTCCCGCCGGGCGCATCGATCAGCACCCTCCTGTTGTGCAGGACTCGAAAAGACGTGCCGGGGTGCGAGAGGATGATCCTCTCCATCGTTCCGGTGATGTAGGCCATCTCGGCGGCAGGGGACCGCATGAACTTCCTGCGCACCGGCGTGTTGAAGAAGATCTCCGAGACCTCGACGGTCGTCCCGGGGGGGCACCCGCACTCCTCCCGCAGGACGATGGTCCCGCCTTCGTTCCGGATCCTGACTCCCGAGAGGGTATCCCTGCCTGCCCGGGTCGTCAGGGTGAGACGCGAGACTGAAGCGATACTCGCAAGGGCCTCCCCCCGGAATCCAAGCGATCCGATCCGCTCGAGGTCGGAGAGGGACGCAATCTTGCTGGTCGCGTGCCGGACGCAGGCAAGCTCCGCGTCGCGGGGTGTCATCCCGCACCCGTCGTCGGTCACCCTGATCGAGGAGATCCTGTTCCCCTTCGACGTGATCTCGACCTCGATCCTGCCGGCACCGGCATCGAGCGCGTTCTCGACGAGTTCCTTGACGATCGATGCCGGCCGCTCGATCACCTCACCGGCCGAGATGCGCGAGACCGTCTCCCCGTCGAGGATCCGTATCTTTCCGCCGGCAGGGGGATCGTCCATGCCTCCTCACCCCCCGCCGGAGTCCCGGGCGCGCTTCTGGAGGTCATACAGGGTCGAGAGAGCAGAAAGCGGGGTCATGTCATCGAGGTTGAGGTTCTTGAGGGTCTCGAGGACCGGGTGGGTGGATGCGACCGGGACGATATCGGGAAGGAGCATCTGGGTGTACCTCCTCGGCTTTCCCTCCCCCTTCCTGCTCCCGCCGCCCGCCTCCTCCTCGAGGAGTGCGCGTGCCCTCTCCGTGACCCTGGACGGCACTCCCGCAAGGGACGCGACATGGATGCCGTAGCTCCGGTCTGTTGCACCCGGGATCAGCTTCCGCAGGAAGACGATCTCCTTTCCCGTCTCCCTGACCGCGAAGTGGAAGTTCCGGACCCGGGGCAGTTCCCCTTCCATCGAGACGATCTCGTGGAAATGGGTCGCAAAGAGCGTCCGTGGCCCGTGCGACCTGCTGCCGTGGAGGTACTCGAGGACCGCCCGGGCGATGCAGAGCCCGTCAAGCGTGCTCGTCCCCCTCCCTATCTCGTCGAGGATGACCAGGCTCTTTTCCGTGACGTTATTGAGAATGTTTGCGAGTTCAAGCATCTCCACCATGAACGTGCTCTGCCCGCTCGCGAGGTCATCAAACGCCCCCACCCGGGAGAAGACCCGGTCGACGACCCCCACGCGGGCGTAATCCGCGGGAACGAAACTTCCTGCCTGTGCCATGATCACCGTCAGCGCTGCAGCCCTCATGTACGTGGACTTCCCGGCCATGTTGGCGCCGGTGATGATCAGGACCTGGTCCCTGTCCCCTGACATCTCGAGGTCGTTTGCGACATACCTCCCGGGCATCCCCACCTCGACGACAGGGTGGCGGCCTCCCCTGACCAGGAGGCGGGTCGAGGTGTCGACAACCGGCCTGCAGTACCCGTTCGAGGCGGCAACGGAGGCAAACGAGCAGAGGACATCGATGATGGCAAGACCGCGGGCCATGGACTTGAGCCCCGGGACCGCTGCCTGGAGCTGCCCGACAACCCCCGCGTATACCTCCTGTTCGAGGGTTGCGCGACGCTCGTCGGCAGACGAGATTTGTGCCTCCTTCTCGGAGAGTTCCGGGATGGTGAAGCGTTCCGCCGAGGATGTGGTCTGCTTCCTCTGGTAGGTGGGGGGGACGAGGTGGAGGTTTGGTTTCGTCACCTCGATGTAGTACCCAAAGACCGAGTTGTACCCGATTTTGAGGGACCGGATCCCGGTCCTCTCCCTCTCGCGTGCCTGGAGTTCCGCGATCCAGTCCTTTCCCGATGACGAGATATCCCTTAAGCTGTCAAGCTCTTCACAGAATCCCCGGCGGATGAACCCCCCGGCCCTAACCGTCGCCGGCGGGTCGTCGACGATGGCCCGTGCGATAAGATCCCTTGCCCAGGAAAGGTCAGGGATCAGGGAACATGCCCGGGAGAGGAGTCCGGGGATACCAGAACCCGCCCCGAGGATCTCCGGGATCCGCGGGACGATGGCAAGGGCCTCTGCTACACCCGCAAGGTCGCGGGGAGTGACGTTCCCGAACGCGATCCTGCCGGATATCCGTTCGATGTCGCCGCACCGGCGCAGGACGTTTTCGAGTTCCTTTCTCGCCGCCGCGTTACCGTGCAGGAAGCCGACGGCATCGAGGCGGGCGTTGATTGCATCGCAGGAGAGGAGGGGTGCACAGAGCCATTCCCTCATCAGCCGGCTCCCCATCGGCGTGACAGTCCTGTCGAGGACGGAGACGAGGGATCCCTCCTTCCCCCGGCTCCGTATCCCCTGCAGGATCTCGAGGTTCCTCTGGGTGACCGCATCGAGGAGGCAGAAGTCCCGGGTGTGCCGGACGGAGAGCCCCGTCACCTGCCGGAGATCCTGCCTCTGCGTCTCCCGTGCATACCGGAGAGCAGCCCCTGCCGCACCGGCAGCCCCGTCCATCCCGGCAAGACCGAACCCCCCGAGGCTCGCGACACTGAAGTGGGTGCAGAGGAACTCGCGTGCGGAATCGGGGTCGAACCAGTCGGGGGAGACCCTTGTGACCGTCAGGGACATCCCGGAGAGGTGCGAGAGGAGGTCGGGCGGGGCACTGTCGGGGACGATGCACTCCCGCGGGGAATACCGTGCGATCTCGTCGGAGAGGGCAGGAATCGCGTTCTCCGCGGGCAGGAACGTGCAGAAGAACTCCCCCGTCGTGATGTCGAGGAACGCGATCCCGCCGTCCCTCCTCTTCTGACCGGGGCAGACGGCTGCAAGGTAGTTGGCCGCAGGGGATGCGAGCAGGTTCTCGTCCATCACCATTCCCGGCGTGATGACGCGGACGACCTCCCTCCTGACAATCCCCTTTGCCTCGCGGGGGTCCTCGACCTGGTCGGCGACGGCGACGCGGTAGCCTTTTGCAATAAGCCGGGCGATGTACCCCTCGGCGGCGTGGCAGGGGACGCCCGCGAGGGGGACCGGGTTCTTCTCCCTGTCCCGCGAGCGGGACGTCAAGACGATGTCGAGCTCGCGGGAGATGGTCCTTGCGTCCTCCCCGAACGTCTCGTAGAAGTCCCCGATGTGGAAGAGGAGGATGGCGTCCGGGAACCGCGCCTTCAGCTCCTGGTACTGGGCCATCGCAGGTGTGAGGCGTCCGCCGGCAGCCTCCCCGGGAACTGGATCCTCCCTGCTCATCACCCGTACACTCCACGTGCGGGAATGTTATGTGTAACGATCGTGCAGGGGATACCTTCTCTGGCGATGGTCTCCCCCTCCCGTCCCCGGGAAAGGTGCCCTGCCCCCACCATCTCCTTTAACACGGGTTCCGGCACACATTCCCGGGAGAGACTATGGAAGGGCCGGGGGATGGAGAGAGGGGGGAGTGCCCCGGGCCATGCCGGGGGTCAAACCGCCTCAGCCGGGAGGTCTCACCCTACCTCCGGCAGCATGCATGCGACCCTGTCGACTGGTACCCGTGGGGGGAAGAGGCGTTCTCCCGTGCCCGAAAAGAGGATAAACCCGTCTTCCTCTCGATAGGCTATGCGACCTGCCACTGGTGCCACGTGATGCACAGGGAATCGTTCTCCGATCCCGAGGTTGCACGGGCCCTGAACGGGTCTTTCGTCTGCATCAAGCTCGACCGGGAGGAGAGACCTGACCTCGACCAGTACTTCATGGACGCCTGCATCGCCTTCACGGGGAGGGGGGGCTGGCCGCTCTCCCTCTTCCTCACCCCGGAGAAAGTCCCCTTCTTTGCGACGAGTTACATCCCGAGGAAGAGGATGGGAGGCAGTTATGGGATCCTCGAGGTGCTCTCTGCGATCTCTGCCTACTGGAGGGAACACCGGGGCGATGCCGTCTCTTTCTCCCGGGAGATCTCTGTTGCCCTTGCCCGCCTGCGGGAGCACGAGCGCGGGGGAGACCTCCCGGAGGGCTCTTTCGACCGTGTGTTTGCGTCGATCTCCTCCCTCCACGACCCGGAGAACGGGGGGTTCGGCCCTCCCCCCCGTTTCCCGATGATCCCTGTCCACCTCTTCCTCCTGCGGTACGCAAAAGTCACGGGAAGGGCAGAACCCCTTGCCCTCTCCTGCAACACGCTCCTCTCCATGTCCCGCGGCGGGGTATACGACCACCTGGGGGGCGGGTTCCACCGGTATGCAACCGACGCAGGCTGGCTCGTGCCCCACTTCGAGAAGATGCTCTACGACCAGGCCCTCGCAGCACTCGCCTTTTCCGAGGCATACGTCCTGACAGGGGACTCCACGCTCGCCGGGGTGGCACGGGAGTGCATGGAGTACATCTGCAGGGACCTTGCGGCACCGCAAGGGGGATTCTATGCCGGGGAGGATGCGGACAGCGGGGGCAAAGAGGGTCTCTTTTACCTCTGGACGTGGGAGGAGATCGATTCTCTCCTTGATCCTGATGAGAGGACGGTTGCATCGCGCGTCTTTGCAATCGACGGCAGGAGCAGGGGGGAGGCAGGAACCGCAGCGGAGCGTGACAGGGCAGGCGTGCTCTCTATCAGAAAGGGCGGCACAAAGACTGAAAGCATCCCGGGAATGGATAAAGAGAGGCTCGAAAGGGTGCTCTCCTCCCTGCGGCAGAAGCTCTTCCGGGCACGGGCAGCAAGACCCCGTCCTCCCCGCGATACCCTCGTTCTCGCCGACTGGAACGGTCTTGCCGTATCTGCCCTCGCCGTATCAGCCCGTGTCCTCGGGGACCCTGCGTTTCTCCGGTCAGCGGAGAGGTGCGCGCGTTTTCTCCTCGGGCCGATGCGTTCCCCGGACGGGGGCCTCTTCCACCGGTGGAAGGACGGTGAGGCGGGAATACCGGGGATGTCGCCGGACTTCGCATCGGTGATCGCGGGTCTCCTCGACCTCTACCTTGCCTCCCGGAACCCGGGGTATCTCTCTGCCGCAATCGATCTCGAAGATTACCACCTGCAGAACTTCTGGGACCCGGAGAAGGGCGGCTATTTCTGGACGCGTAAAGACCAGCAGGACGTTTTATGCCGGACAAAGGAATTCCTCGACGGTGCCGTTCCTTCGGCAAACGCGCTTTCGTTCTCAAACCTCGTCCGCCTCCATGCCCTGACGGGGGAGGGGGGATACCGGGATCGGGCGCTGCAGATTCGGGGGTTCTATGCGGCTCTCGTGGACCGGTACCCCCTTTCCTGCGGGATGTTCCTTGCAGCAGAACTCGTTGCCCGCGGTCCGACCGGGACCGTTGTCGTTGCAGGCGAAAAGGATGACCCCGTGTATATAGCGATGATGGAGCTGCTCGACAGGGATTACACGCCGTTTATCCTGCCGGTGGGACTTCCGGCGGGCCCGGAGGGAGATGCAGTCGCCCGTATGCTCCCGTGGACGTCTGCGCTTTGCGGAACTGACAAAAATACGCGGGCATATCCGTGCACCGGGCAGTCCTGCCAGTTGCCGGTCGGAGATCCCGGAAGCCTCGGGGCGTTCCTGAAAGGTTTTGCACCCGGACAATGAGGAGTTTCCCCCCTCCATGTATCGGGCTGATTCAAGGCGAATCTGTGGTTGGTAAAAAAAAGGTCTCCCCGGGTTTTCCGGGGGTGGTTTTCCGTGTTTCAGTTCCGGGACGGGGCGGGAAGTCTCCGGAAGTCTCCTACAGGTTCTTCAATGCCACCATGTCCTTGACACCGGTCAGCTTCCAGACAAGCGACCTCTCCTCCTCTGCGATCGCCTCCGGGGGATCCTGGGGCGAGTGCCCGAGGGCCGCGAGGATGTTGTTCGAGAGGCGGCGTTCCTTGATCAGGTCGACGAACTGCCTGCGGATCATCTTCTTGTCGATCGAGTCCGTGACCTCCTCGAGGTACCCCTGCATGCTGACGAAGGTATAGCTCGAGAGGTCCTTTGTGTACTTCTCCACCTCGACGGCGACGTACGGGCTCTTCCGGAAATATTCAAGCTTCTTTCCGTACTTTGTCGAGAGGAAGTAGAGGAACCTGCCATCGAAGACGTAGAGGAAAGGGGCGATATAGGGGTACTTCTCGCCCTGGAACGCGATGCGGCAGATGTAGCCCTTACCGATCAGGGTATCGTATTCCTTCTTCTCCATGCGGGGAATCTTCACTATCTCCATACCTCACCGCATTCAGGATTGATACCCCCCCTTTCTTAAACATTGTGAATTCTCCGGGAAGGCGAAAAGCCCTTCACCCTGTCGGCTTCTTCTCCACGGGAAACCCGGCAGCCTTCCAGCCGGAGAACCCGCCAATGACGTTGACGACCCTGTCAAAGCCTGCAGCAAGGAGCATGCTTGCCGCAAGACTCCCCTTGAACCCGGCATCGCAGTAGATGACGACCTTCTGGTTCTTCGGAATCTCTGCGAGGCGGCTGGGGAGTTCTCCGACGTAGATGTGGCGGGACCCCATGATGAAGCCCATCGCCTTCCTGTTCTTCTGGTCCCGGACATCGAGGAGGACGAACCTCTCCTTCCCGAGGGCATCCCGGAGCATGGAGGGGGACCATGTCTCGAGCCTGCGGACCCCCCTGCCCGAGCGGGTCCATGTCGGAAATCCGCCCGCGAGGTATCCCGCGACAGAGTCGTAGCCCAGCCGGACGAGGCGCCGGACGACTGCTTCGAGGCCGAGGGCGAAATCGTCCACGATGACAACCGGGCGGTCATAGGAGAGGACCCACCCCGCAAAGGAGGGGATGCCATCCCGCCAGAGGGAGATGCTCCCCGGGATGTGCCCGCCTCCGAACGCTTCCGGCGAGCGGATGTCGAGGACCTGCGCACCGGCTCTCCTCTTCTCCTCGAGCGCTTTCGGGTCGAGGGGGACGGGGCGGGGGAGGTGGGAGAGGATGGGCGGCCCGGAGAGGTTGACCCTCTCCATCATGGCAAAGTACGGGGGGCGGTAATGGTGCTCGGAGACTTTCCTCCTGATGAAACTCTCCCGGTCGAGCAGGAAACATGGGTTGTATTTCCGCTCGTATCCGATCGTTGTCAGCTCGAGGTCTGCGATCTCCCCGCCGCAGACAGACCCGGCCCCGTGGGCAGGACAGACGATGACCCCGTCGCCAAGGGGGAGGATCTCTTCGTGGATGGCATCGTAGAGCGTCCCTGCTGCCCATTCCTCCTTCCCGGGACCGGCAAGGTCGATCCTCCCGACGTCACCGGCAAAGAGGGCATCGCCGGTAAAGACCATCAGGGGTTCGTTTGAGACAGAGAGGTCGCGCAGGATAATCGAGATGCTCTCGGGGGTGTGGCCCGGCGTCTCGAGGACCTCGAGTTCCAGCCGGCCGACCCGGAACCGATCCTGGCCGGATGCGGGTCTTCCGAAGGCAAAGCCCAGTGCCCTGCCGTGGATGATAGCAGCTCCAGTCCTTGCCGCCAGCTCAGGCGATCCCGTGACGTAGTCCTCGTTCCGGTGCGTCTCGAAGATGTGGGTGATCCGGGATCCGGCGGAGGTGGCAAGGTCGAGGTATACATCGCAGTCCCTACGCGGATCGATAACGGCAGCCTCGCCGCTGTCAGCAACGAAGTACGAGTTGTGGGAGAGCCCCTCAGAGCGAACCTTCCTAAACAGCATATTTTTATCAAACCCCCGGGTGAGAGGGAGGTATGTCCCCTGACCTATTGACCGTTGTGGAGGTGGGTGCCGGATGCAGGTTTTCCAAGCAATACTTCCATATGGAAAGGGGAAAGATCCTGTAGGGAAGATGCGTGCGATGACAGGCACCCGGCAGGTCAGGGCAGTTATCCTCGACATGGACAACACCCTCTTTGACCTCGTGGGTGCAAAGTACGCTGCCTGCAGGGCGATTGCCGGGGAGGCAGGGTGCGGGACGGCACAGCAGCTCTTCTCTTACTTCCTCCGGAACGGCCACGGGTTCGAAGACCCGTCAAACATCCGGGATTTCCTCTTGGACAGTGGTGTCTCTGACGCTGACCTTGCCCTGCGGTGCATCCGCATCTACCACGAGGTCAAGCTTGCCTGCATCGAGCCATACCCGGAGGTCCGCGAGACACTCGCCTCCCTCCGGGAACGGGGCCTGCCCCTTGCACTCGTCACCGATGCCCTCCGGGCAGACGCCGCAGCGAGGCTCGGGAAGACAGGGCTTGCCGGCTTTTTCGACCACATCGTCACCCACGAGGCGACATGGCAGAAGAAACCAAGTCCCCTCCCCTTCCAGTACGCCCTCGGCCTGCTCGGGATCCCGCCGGCCGAGGTGATCGCCGTCGGAGACAGCCCGAGGAGGGATATTGCACCCTGCCGGCAGCTCGGGATGGTCACCCTGTATGCGAGGTACGGTGACAGGTTCGGGAGGCAGGATCAGACGGGAGGGGCGGACTTTGCCATCGACTCCCCGGCAGGGATACTTGCCGTCCTCGACGGCAGGGCCGAGAGAGAGACACGTGCGCGATACCCATGTGCGGCAGATTCACACTCGCCCTGACGGTCGGGCTCGGAGAGCGGTTCGGCGTTGACGATTCCGGGATCTCTCTTTCCCCGAGGTATAACATCGCCCCCTCGCAGCAGGTCCCGATCATCCATGCCACCCATACCGGGGAGAGGACAGTCAGGATGATGACATGGGGGCTTGTCCCGTCCTGGACAAGGGACCTGACCGGTGCCCGCCCCCTCATCAATGCGCGTGCCGATACGCTCGCGGAGAGACCCTCGTTCCGCGGACCCCTCGCCCGCCACCGCTGCCTCGTCCCTGCGACAGGCTTCTACGAGTGGGAGAAGACCGGCACCCAGAAGGTCCCTGTCTACATCCGGAGGAAGGACGAGGCCCTCTTTGCATTCGCCGGGCTCTTCGACGTCCTGAAGGGGAGGGATCCGCCGCTGTGGACGTTTACGATCATCACGGTCGACGCAAACCCTCTCGTCGCCCGGTACCACGACCGGATGCCTGCGATACTTAAGCCCGGGGACGAGGCCCGCTGGATCGCTCCCGGCCCAATCAGCGAGAGGGAACGGCAGGCAATCCTCGCCCCCTGCGCAGAAGAGATCCTCGAGGCCTACTACGTCCCGAGGGCTGTCAACGACCCGTCGCAGGACGGCCCCCACCTCATCCGGCGGACGGGCGACCGGACGCTGGACTCCTGAAGAGAGCCGTGGGCGGTCGCCTCCAGGACAGGGTAGCCTGCGGGAAGAGGTCACCTGCCGGGAGAAGGGGCCGGGTCCCCTGCAAGGGCCGCCCTCACAGCCTCTCTTGCCCGTTCCTCGAGGCCGGCGATGGTCCTGATGTCCCTGATCTCGTCCGTCCCGTCGATGAGCAGGGGGTCTCTCCCCCTGATCCCGATGAGCGAGAAGAAGGCAGAGACAACGGACGAGACGCACGCGAAGTTCTCCTTCCCCTTCCGGCCGGCGACCGAGATGAGGATTCCCCGGGTCTTCACGGGAGGGGTTTTTGCAAGGGTCCTCTTAGCGTGGAGCGCCTGGAACCGGTCAAGGAGCGCCTTTGTCATGGCGGGGACGGAATTTGTGTAGACCGGGGTGCAGACAACAAGGAGCGTGCACCCTTCCACGGCTGAAATGACCCCTGCCATCTCGTCGTCGTAGATGCATGCCCCCGTATTGTAGCACTGGTAGCACCCGATGCAGGGGTGGATCTCCATCTCCTGCGGGAAGAATACGGAGACGTCCCTCCCGAGGCGCTGCACCTCGTCTGCCACCCACGAGGCGAGCACGGAGCTGTTGCCACCGGGACGGGGGCTGCCCTGGATGATGACGACGGCCGGGGCATGCGGCAGGGGATGCGGGGTCGCCGGTTCCCGGATGGAGAGGCTGCCGAGGAACCCTGCAGGGTCCGATCCCAGGTCCTCCTCCCACCGGAAAAACGCTCTTTCCGCAGCCTCCCGTGCCCCGCAGGCCATCATCGGCGTATACTCGTAGGTGTTCGTGCGGAAGAGGGCGAGCAGCTTCTCTTCTTCGAGGAGCCGGACGGAGTAGCGGACCATCCCCGGGTAGAATCCTCCAAGGTCCTCCTCCTCCAGGCGGAGGAGAAAAGTCCTTTCTCCTGCATGCACCTGCTTTTCCCGCAGGGGAGTGCCGGTCTGGTTCACAGTGAGGGGATTGTGAGCCGGCAATGGTCATTTTTGTTTCGTCCCGCACGATACCTTTTTGCTAATTACCCGGTAACAGTTCTCTCCGGGGCAGCAGATGGAGAAGAGAGTCGAGAAGGAGATCGAGACCCTGACGCGGCTTGCCGGGGAGAGGGGGGCAAGGGCCCGGCCCATCCGGTCAGGGGATGTCGTCGTCGCCGAGTGGGTGCGGTTCAAGTGCCGGTTCGGGTGCAAGGGGTTTGGCAAGCACCTCGGGTGCCCTCCCTACGCACCGTCACCGGAGGAGACCCGGAGGATGATCCGGGAGTACTCGACGGGACTCCTCGTCCGGTTCGATGGCGTCCCCGGTCACCCGGACCTCTCCCCTGACCAGATCCCGGAAGATTTCCACCCGTTCTATCGCGACCTCATCCTCTGGGTCAATGGTACCATCCACTTCCTTGAGAAGACTGCTTTTTACCATGACTTTTACAAGGCGTTCGGGTTCGGGGCCTACCCCTGCATCTACTGCGAGCACCAGCACTGCGTTGCCGAGGAGCAGCCGGGTGTCGTGGACGAGAGCATCCGCCGGATGTGCCGGCACATGGACCTCGTCCGGCCGAGCATGGAGGCGGCAGGGATCGATGTCTTCGGAACCGCGAGGAACGCGGGCTGGGACCTGCACGTCATCCCGTGCAGGAACCTCGAGTACGGGAAGATCGAGCACGGGAAGATCATCTCCATCGGGCTGGTCATGCTCGAGTGAAGGGCAGGACGCACCCCTGCAGGGACGACCCCGAAGGGAGCAGGTATCTTTCCGGGAGAACGGAGTCTTTCTCCGTTCTTTCTCCGTTCAGAGGAGGTGTAAGAGGAGTCCGGGGTACCCGACGGGCATCAGATACAGGGGTTCTTCCCCGGCCGGGAGCAGGAGGAGACGGCGGACTTCCTCGTCGCTGAATGCACCGATGGCAACGGTTGCCAGCTTGAGCGCCTGGGCCTGGAGGTAGACGTTCTGGGCCGCGTGGCCTGCCTCCATCTGGACATACCGGATCCCGCGGTCACCGTACTTGACCGTCGTCCGTCCATAGTCTGCAGCGATCACGATCGTTGCCGGGGCACCGGCGATTGCCGACTGGCCGAGGCCTGCTGACATCAGGTCAGGACGGATATCTCCGTCCCGCACGCGGCGGAGAGCATGCTCCTCCGGCAGGTACCGGTAGACCCCGGGTAAAAGCCCGCTGACATCTCCGGCAACCAGAATGACCTCGAGGGGATAGAGCGCCCCTGCAGAGGGGACGGTGCGAAACCCGTGTCTCTCATCCGAGATCCCCTGCGAAGCCCAGAGGACCTGCGAGATCTCCCCGAGGGGAACCGGATCGCGGGTGAACTGGCGGTGGGATCGTCTCTTTCCGATCGCCTCCTCGACAGAGACCGACCCCGCCTTCCGGGGGGCAGGCAGAGCGATCCATCCTGATCCATCAGGCGTGTCCCCTCCGCCTCTCCCCGGAATCGAACCGTTATCTCCGCTACCCTGCAGGAGGAGGACGGCAAGGACAAGAAGAGCTGCAATGCAGGATGTGACCACGAGAATCAGCCCCCGCCTCAGCCCGGAAACTGGCATAGCACAGTTCCCGTGTAGCATTGTTACCCCTTAATTGTTGTCCCGCTGACATTCAGAGGCCCGGAAAGAGGAGGTTCCAGGATGCATTCCACCAGCAGAAGATCCCGGCAGTGATTGCAAGCAGCGTGAATTCGACCCTCTCCCGTGTGTTCCCCCGCCCCCGGATCCAGCCCTCTGCAACAAGGACTGCTGCACCCGCGGTCATGGCGAGGATGATCCAGGGGAGAAGGAGGATCGCGGAAAGTGACGGGGGAGTCCCGAAAATGACCGGATGTTCCTTCAGGGTGAAGAAGAGGAGGAGGACGAATGAGACTGATAGTCCACAGAGCGTGGCAAAAAAGAGATGGAAGAACGAGAGACGCCGCCGGGTGACGCAGCCGGGCGGGAGCAGGACTCCGGCTGCCCAGGTCACGGGGAGAGATGTGAAGAGGGAGAGAGAGGTGACGAGAACGGCGGTTCCGATGCGGGGATCTTCGAACCATTCCACTTTCCGCCATGCCGTATCCGGGCGGTTGGGGAGCAGGAGGTAGGTGGTGCCGGATCTGCCGGAGACCAAAAAGACCGCCCCAATCTCTCCCGTGCTTTCGGCATACACGCCGGGAACAAGCTCCTGAAGTCTCCTTCCGGCAAGGAGGATCTCATGCAGGGAGATCTTCCGGGCTTCCAGGAATTGCCCGCTCTCCGGGAAGAGGAGGAAAACCTTCTCAAAGCTCGTCACAGGGCCGCGTGTCGCAGTGTAGAGTCCTGCGACCTCGCGCGGGACACGGGGTGGGGAAGTGACCTCCGCACGGGTGGTTTTCTTCTTTCTGGCTGTAGCATCAGAAAAGAACGCATCCCGCGAGGCAAAAGCAGCCAGGAGGTCCTGGATGATGTCTCCTGCTTCTCCCGAATTGAACGAGATAAAAAGGCCGACCCGTTCATCCGGGAAGAGGGCGAGCAGGGAGGTTGCATGGAGCGTGGCTCCCCCGTGCCAGAGGATGTACCGGCCACCGGCATGCATCTCCCCAAATCCGCCCCTCCACCCCTCGACTCCCGGGAATGGCGTATAATGGACGGAGAAAAGGCGTGATACGACCTCATCACCAAGTCCCGGAGCTCCGGGGATTTCTCCCCCGTTCAGGAGGCAGACCATGAGCGATGCCATGTCTGACGCCGTCGTGCTCAGGCCGCCGGACGGCGGAAGCGTAACGATCTCGAACTCCTGCCTCTCGTACCCTTCCCCCGTGAACCGGAAACCTCCCGATACGCGATCGGCAAGGGCGGGTGGAGGAGGCTGGAGGAACGTGCTGTTCTTCATCGAGAGAGGGGCGAATATGCTTTCTTCTGCGTAAACCTCGAAGGGCTGGCCGGAGACAGACTCGACAGCGTATGCAGCGAGGGCTCCCCCATGGTTCGAGTAGGAAAAGATTTCTCCCGGGGGACGGACCCGCCGGGGCATTCCCCGGGAGAGGGCTGTTCCCAGCGGTTCGGGGGATGTCCCCTCCTTCCGGAACGTCCCTGTGACCCTCTCCTCGAACCCCGCGGAATGTGTCATGAGGTGCCGGAGGGTGACCGGGTCTCCCGGGTAGGTGTCCTCGATGACGACATCACGCAGGTAGCGATTGATATCTGCATCGAGGTCGAGGTCGCCTGCGGCGACGCGCTGCATCACGGCTATCCAGACCAGCACCTTCGAGACCGAGCCCACCCGGACGAGGGTTGTATCAGGGTCGGGGGGTATCCCGGAAGCGGGATCGGCATACCCGTACCCCTTCGCAAAGACGACCTCATTCCCCCGGACGACAGAGACGACCGCTCCCGGGACGTGGTTGGCGGCCATCAGGGCCGGCACGTTCGCATCAAAGAATAGCTCAATCTCCCTATCAGGCGGGATGGAATCACCGGCGACTGGATCACCAGAGGCGACTGCCATGCAGGAGAGCAGGACGACGAGGGCAGCGAGGGAGATCACTCGGAGGGGGATCTGAAATACCTCAGGGTAGCGTTCCGAAACCTCCACGGGATACCCGTCCGGAAGGGATTCTCTCCTGCGCAGGCATAAAAAACATACCATCTCCCCCCTCCGCAGGTCTCCCCGTGTACCGTCTGCACAGGAAACCAGGAAAGGCCGGACGGCTCCCCCGGACCAGGAGATGCATGGTCTTCCGTGACTGGCGAGCAGGCGCGACAGCGCTTTCTGGTGCAAAAAAAATGCGGAGATCTCTACTTCCCCTTGCGGAAAAATCCCTGCGGGTCACGCCAGCTGATCCGGAACGTCCCGTGGCTCCTTGGAAAGATCCCCTCCTTCACCGTCCTGACCTCCTCGACCGTGAAGAAAGCTCCGGGCTGGTGTTCATTGATGCAGGCGAGCACCTGCGACAGGTCCTGCCTCCGGCAGACCGAGAGGAGGACCCTGACCGGTCCGGTCGCCCCGCGGGCGTCCATGCTCGTTAACCCGACACCCATCTCGCGGAGGGCCTTCTCAAGCGGCGCTGCATCCCTCTGCGTGATGACCCTGACGACCACGGTGCCGAGGGAGAGCCTCTCCTCGACCGCCATCCCCACGTACGTCCCTGCCGCAAAACCCCCTCCGTACGCGATGTAGGACGCGAAATTCCCGACGTTCTGCATCACCTGCCCGATGGCAAGGAGCCATATGATCACCTCGAAGAAACCGACAAGCGGGGCGATCTTCCGGAAACCCCGCGAGATGAAGATGACCCGGAGGGTCCCGAGGCTCACGTCACAGATGCGTGCAAAGAAGATGAGGAGAGGGAGGATGACCCATGCAAAGAGGTCCCCGGTCACGGCCAGTTCCACGCCTGTGCACCCGGTAGTCAGGTGTGCCGGGCAGGGATAAAAATGGTCTGCAACGGTTCAGACCCAGCCCCTCATCCTCATCGCACGAACGACCCGTCCGACCGCTATCGTGTAGGCAGCCCTGCGGAGGGAGACGCTGTTTCTCCCTGCAAGGTCGCTGACATCCGTAAATGATCGGACCATCCTCTCCTCGAGCCGCCGGGAGACCTCGCTTTCGGTCCAGTGATCGAGGTTGTCGTTCTGGATCATCTCGAAGTACGAGACGATCACGCCTCCGGCGTTGACGAGGATGTCCGGCAGGACTGTGATCCCCGATGCAAAGAGCGTCTCGTCAGCGTCGTGGCTGACAGGCCCGTTTGCGAACTCTGCAACGATCCCTGCCCTCACTTCCGAAACATTCGCAGCTGTGATTGCGTTCTCGAGCGCTGCAGGGATGAGGATGTCGACCGGCAGGGCGAGGAGTTCCCCGTTTGAGATCTCCGATGCCCCCGGAAACTTCCTGACACTCCCCGTCCTTTTCTTGTGGTCGATGACCTGCCGGACGGGAAGGCCACCAGGGTTGTAGATCCCGCCGCTGCTGTCGCTGACTGCAACTATCCGTGCCCCGAACACCTCCCGGCCGATCAGCGCGGCATTCGCACCGACGTTCCCGAATCCCATGATCGCAACCGTTGCACCGGAAAGATCCCGTCCCCTGCTCCTCATTGCCTCCCTGATGACGAACCATCCTCCCCGGGCAGTCGCCTCTCTCCTGCCCTCGGAGCCGCCAAGTGCGACTGGTTTCCCGGTGAATGCCCCAAACGTGGTCTTTCCGGCGATACGGGAGTACTCGTCCATCATCCATGCCATGACCCTCTCGTCCGTGTAGACATCAGGGGCGGGGATGTCCCGGCCGGGCCCGAGGTTCCGGAACATCGCCTGGACATAGGACCGGGAGAGCCGCTCCAGTTCCCCCTGCGAGAGGGTCTTTGGATTGCAGATAACGCCTCCCTTGGCTCCCCCGAGGGGGAGGTCGTGGAGTGCGCACTTCCATGTCATGATGGCGGCAAGACCCCTGATGGTGTCGATCGTCTCATCAGGGTGATACCGGATCCCTCCCTTCATCGGTCCGAGGGCATCGTTGTACTGGACGCGGAATGCCTGGAAGACCTGGATCTTCCCCGTGTCCATCCTGACCGGGATCGCGACCGAGATCTCCCTCTGGGGAATCTTGAGGATGGCTTCTGCGTTCTCGTCGAGGGAGAGGTCTGATGAACAGGAACAGAGGTTCTTCCTGACAGACTCAAAGAGGTTGGGGTCACCCATGGGGATACCCTCCCTTCCGTGCCGGGGAGAGGGTCACCGTCTCTCCTCCAGTATCTTTGCAATGATCCCCTGCGTGTCCCTCTCCGTGCCCCGGGGGATCCCGAGGCGCTCCTCGAGGGTGGGACGTTCTGCCCGGAAGAAGGTCCCCGTTGCAATCGGTCCCTCGCTGCTGTAGTCCCATTCACGGGCTTTCCTGCAGGCAGCCTCGAAGTCGCGCTCGTCGTGCCCCTCGAGCGTGTACACGAACCTGTCGTACACGCCGGAGACGTTGAAGTACGAGGCGCAGACCTGCAGAACATCGATGAATGCAAAACCCCTGTGCCGGAGCGCCTCGCCGATCATCCGCTCGAGATCCTTCTTCTTCCGCGTGCACCCCCGGGCAACGAACGTTGCTCCTGATGCAAGCATGATCGCGAGGGGGTTGAAGGGTTCCTCCCGCGTCCCCGCCGGTGTCGAGCGGCCCCGGAACCCCGCGGGGGATGTCGGGGTGTACTGCCCTGTCGTGAGGCCGTAGACGCGGTTGTTGTGGACGATGACGGTGATGTCGCTGTTCCGCTTCGCGCCAAAGACGAGGTGATCGAGCCCCTCGGCATAGGCATCCCCGTCGCCGGCACAGCAGATGACGGAGAGATCCGGGTCTGCCATCCTGATGGCCGTTGCGACAGGGATCGTCCGGCCGTGGATCGAGTAGAAGCTGTTGATATTAAGATAGTCGGCCATCTTCGCGTGGCACCCGATCCCCGTGACGAGGACGATCCTGTCAGGGTCGAGGCCCTCCCGCACAGCGGACTGGATGGCGTCCCGGAGAGCGAACTGGATGACGAAGTTCCCGCACCCCGGGCACCACGTGTTCTGTGCGGGGGTGATCATCTCCCTCTCTGTCATGCGAGCACCTCCTTCAACCTCCGCCCGAGTTCATCGACAGAGAAGGGACGCCCGTCGTACCTGTGCACGGCAGCATCCGCCCTGATGCCGAACCGTGCCAGCAGCATCCCGAGCTGGCCGTACGCGTTCTCCTCCACGATGACGATCTTTTCCGACCCTTCTATTGCGCCGAGGAACCGGTCGAGCGGGAACGGCGAGAGGACGATCGGCTGGACGACCCGGAGACCGAGACGGGATCCCGCCTCCCTGCAGGCAGAAGTCACCGAACCCCAGCAGACAACCGTCTCCGTGGCACCTGGAACGCCGGAGACCTCGACGCCGGGGAGATTCCCGGCGGCTTTCGCCAGGGTCTCGCCCTTGCGCATCCTCTTCTCTGTCATCAGGGTCGCAAGTTCAGCACTCTCTGTCGTGATCCCTGCCTCGTCGTGGAGGTAACTGTTCACCTTGACCACGCTGCCGGGGCTCCCCGGGAAGAGGAGCGGACTGACGCCATCATCGGTCAGGAGGTACCTCCTGTACCCGGGCCCCGGTGTCCCCGGCGGGGGCTCCTCCACGGAAGGAACAGAATCTGCAGGCAGGGAGACGCTGTAAAAGCCCTCGCAGAGGGTCTTGTCGCAGAGGATGATCGCCGGTACCTGGTACCTCCATGCGAGGCGGAGGGCTAGGGAACTCCAGGAGAACGCCTGGCTGGCATCCCCCGGCGCAACGACGAGGCGGGGGAACTCTCCCTGCCCGGCGTGGAGGGCAAAGTGGAGGTCGGACTGGGCCGTGTAGGTCGGCATGCCGGTGCTCGGACCGGCGCGCTGGCCGAGCACGATGACGACCGGCACCTCGTTCATGCCTGCAAGCGAGAGGCCCTCTGTCATCAGGCAGAACCCGCCCCCCGATGTGCCGACGGCTGTCTTCTTCCCGGCATAGCCGAGCCCGAGTGCCATCAGCATCACCGCGATCTCGCTTTCGGGGTGGAAGACGAGGAGACCGGCATCGCCTGCATGCTCGGCGAGGAAATGGAGGAGGTTCGAGGTCGGGGTCATCGGGTAGGCAACGAATGCATCGAGTCCGCCGTGGATGAGGCCAAGGCCGATGGCCTCGTTCCCCGAGACGATGGGGAGGGGAGGGGACTCCCTCTCGGGGATGACCATCTTCTCCGCGGCCATTCCGTATCCCCGCCGGGCGACCTTCAGGTTCAGGTCGAGTCCCTTCTTCTGGTGGCGGGAGAAGACCTCCTCGAGGATCTCCCACCGGATCCCGGCGGCACGGGCAAAAGCACCGATGATGCAGGAGTTCCCCATGACGGCCGGTGCATTCTCCTCCCGGAGGATCTCGGGGACCGGGATGCAGATGGCGGGTGACCTGGCCCGGGAACTGTCGCATATCACGATGGTTCCCTCCCGGAGAAGGTCCGGGTGCAGGTCAAGGGTGTCCTGGTTGAGAGCGAGGACGAAGTCAACCCCGCCACGGAGAGCCCCCATCTCCCCCGGGGATGCCCTGATCACAGCGAAATTGTGACCCCCCTTGATCAGCGAGGGGTAATCGAAGTACATGTATAGCCTGTAACCGATCCGGGAAAGCAGGTGAGCGACGAGGAGGCCGGCGCTGTTGATCCCGTCCCCTGCCCTCCCCCCGATGAGCAGAGAGATATCGACCATGGCAGATCAGTCCATGGTATCACCTTCCTGCTCAGGACTGATTATACCTTCTCCGGGAGAACCCGATGGTCCCCGAAGAAGGGTGGTGGACGGACCTGATCGCTTCAGGCGATCTCTTCCTGCGAAAGGGCCCCTGAGAGAACTCCGGCCTGCAGGTCACTTCTTCCCGTGGGCCCTGAGCCGGGCCGCTTCTGCCGGGCACTCGGCGCGGAGAAGGAACGTCCCGTAACAGGGCTTCGTATAGGGAAACGTGAGGGTATCGCCGTCGAGGCCGATGAGAATGGGAGGGACCCCGATCACGGGCTTTTCAAAGAGCAGGAACCCGGGATCGACGATCACGTGCTCCCTGCAGTTCTCCCTGATGAAATCCCTGCATTCCGAGAACGAGGCCCCCCGCAGGATGACCTCGTAATTCAAAGATTCGATACAACCCACGTCAGCACCTCGTCGATCTTCTTCTTCATGGGCATCGGGTTGTGGACGGCTTTTGCCACGATCTTCTCGCAGGGGAAGTCTGCAAGTGCCTCGATCTCCCGGTACCTCTCCCCGTAAATGACCATGATCACCTTTTTTCCCGAGAGCGACTGGACCGTTGCACCGTATGAGATCCCTGCGTCGTTGTGGGCAAAGGCAAAGTGATAGTCGTACCTCCTCTTTCCGGATGCCATGTCGGCGATGCACGAGTCGAGGTCGAGCATCTCCCCGGCATAGTGGTGCAGGGGATCCGAGACCTCGATCTGCATCCGTGCCGCCATGTTCCCTGCAACAACCGGCCGCACACCCAGCCGCCGGAGACCGTGCATCAGGTAGAGGGCAATGGAACTCTGGACAGGGACCTGCGGACAGCCGAGGATCAGAACGGCGACCTTCTCCTCTCCTGCGATGAATACCAGTCCTCCTCTTTTCTGAACAGTGCGACGACTCCCCTTATCTTCCTTCCCCCGGCAATCACTCCGCTGGCACGATCGGTCCCGGGAGGACCATGCCCGCGAGTTCCCGCACCCTCTCCGGGTGGGAGTACACCGTGAACCTCCCCTTCCGCGAGAAGCAGATAAGGGTGATTCCCGCTCTCCACGCCGTCTCTATCCCCTCCAACGTCGAGGCCGCTCTCGAGATGATGACCGGTATCCCGGCATGGGCGGCCTTCGTCACCATGTCCCGGGGCTGCCTCCCCGTGCACCCGAGGACGCACTCGCTCCTGTCGAGGCCGGCAAGGACGGCATGGCCGATGACCTTGTCCACGGTGTTGTGCCTGCCGACGTCGCTTGACCGTGCCACTATCCTGCCGCCCGAGAAGAGGACAGAGCAGTGGACCGCTCCCGTTTGGCGCCAGGTCTCCGTCTCGATCTCCTCCGTGATGGCGTACACGTCGGAGACGGACAGGACAAGACCGGACACCACCCTCCCGAACGGGAGGGATGTCCCGATGGCCCCGGTAGAGATGACCTCGCGCCCGCAATCGCGGATGGCAGGTGCCCTGACATCGATCGCGTCTTTGGTCACGGTCACGCCGTCGACACACGGTGCAAGTCCCTGGGAGACGACAAAACCTGCACCGAGTTCCCGCAGGTGGTCCCTGCTCGCGACGATCCTCGCGAAGAACTTCCCGTTTATGGAGAGGGAGAACCGTTCCTCCCTGATGACAGGCTCCTCGATCCCGACCGCCTTCCCCTCCCTGACCTGGATGCCCTTCACGGTGACAAGGGTCATGGGGATGTCTCCTCCCTCACCCACGCGAGGTACGGCGGATACCCCCCCTCGACCGGGAGGACGATCATCTCCGGGAGTTCGTAGGGGTGGATCTCCCTGATCGCGGCGAGTGCTGCCTCCACGCGGGAGAGGGTCGTCTTGATGACGAGGAGGACTTCATCGTCAGAGCAGAACTCTCCCTTCCACCGGTAGAACGAGCTTACGCCCGTGATATTGACACACGCGGCAAGCCTGCTTTCGACGAGGTGGCGTGCTATCTCATGTCCGATCTCTCTCCCCGCAGTCGTCAGCACGACCCTGACAGGGTCACTTGTACCAGGGCTCATGGCAAAAATTCCTCCTTTCCGGGCAGTGAAAAGCCCGTGCTATGCGGTGGGCAGCAGGAGACTTATAGGTTCTTTTTCGGGGAAGCGGCAGCCGGAAAGCCATGCGTCCGCAGGAGAGGGGCGCACAACGCCCATGTGATCCTTAATGAGCGGGAGAGTCGAATATTTTCCCGCATGTACGCGGAACGCATGGGAAAACTCCCTCCCTACCTTTTCGCCCGTATCGACGAACTCAAAGCGAAAAAGATACGGGAAGGTTTTGACGTCATCGATCTGGGAGTGGGTGACCCTGACCTGCCGACGCCCCCCCACGTCGTCGAGGAGGCCTGCCGGGCGGCGAGGGACCCGGCAAACCACCATTACCCGTCGTATGCAGGAATGCCGGAGTTCCGGCAGGCCGTTGCCGGCTGGTACAGGAGGCGGTTCGGTGTCGAACTCGACCCTGCAACCGAGGTCCTCGCCCTGATGGGCTCAAAGGACGGCATTGCCCACGCGCCCGAGGCCTTCGTCGACCCCGGCAGTTACGTCCTCGTCCCGAGCCCGGGTTACCCTGTTTACAGGACGTCGACCCTCTTTGCGGAGGGGAGAGTCTTTGAGATGCCCCTCCGGAAAGAGAACGGGTTCCTCCCGGTTCTCGAGGAGATCCCCGCAGATGTCGCGGATGCTGCACGGATCATGTTCCTCAACTACCCCAACAATCCGACGGCAGCAGTCACGCTCCCCGGGTTCTTCGAGAGCGCCGTCGAGTTCGCACGGGAACACGATATCGTCATCATCCATGACAACGCGTACTCCGAGATATCCTACGACGGGTACCGTGCCCCCTCCTTCCTCGAGACGGACGGCGCAATGGACGTCGCGATCGAGATGCACTCCCTCTCGAAGACCTTCAACATGACCGGGTGGCGGGTCGGGATGGCCGTCGGGAACAGGGAGATCATCGCCGGGCTCGCCCGGGTCAAGACGAACGTCGACTCCGGCGTCTTTGACGCTGTCCAGAGGGCTGCAATCGCGGCACTGACGGGCCCGGAAGATTCCGTCGCGGAGGCGTGCAGGATCTACAGGGAACGGAGGGATACCCTCGTCGAGGGGCTCCGGGCGCTCGGGTTCTCCGTCGAGCCCCCGAAGGCCACCTTCTACGTCTGGATGGCAGTCGATGACTGCATGGCATTTGCGACCCGGATGCTCGATGAGGCAGGCATTGTCGTCACGCCCGGGATCGGGTTTGGGTCCGGCGGCGAGGGGTACGTCCGGTTCGCGCTCACCCGTTCCACCGGCAGGATCCGGGAGGCGCTGGAGAGGATGGAGGAACTGGGGCTATGAACCTGCCTCCCCACCTCACGATCCGGAACGGGCGCCTTGCTATCGGCGGGATCGAGTGTTTGACCCTTGCGGAACGGTACGGGACACCCCTCTACGTGACAGACCAGGACAGGATCGTCTCGCTCTACCGCTCCTTCCGGGATGCCCTGACCTCTCGGTACCCGCGGGTCAGGATCCTGTATGCAGCAAAGGCGAACGGGAACCTCGCCATCCTCCGGGCCCTTGCACGCGAGGGTGCGGGCGCGGATGTCTTCTCCTCAGGGGAACTCCGGCTCGCCCTCGCGGCCGGGATGGCACCCGGCGACCTGCTCTTCAACGGGAGCTCGAAGAGCAGCGCAGACCTCGCTCTCGCCGTGGAGAAGGGCGTTCCTGTCTCGGTCGATTCGCCTGACGAACTCCGCCAGCTCGACAGGATATCCCGGGAAGCAGGGAAGGTCACGCGGATCGCGTTCCGCGTCAACCCTGCCCTCGACGTTCCGACGCACAGGAAGATCGCAACGGGCCTTGCCACGAGCAAGTTCGGCATTCCCCACGAGAAGATACGCGATGCCTACAGGGAAGCCCTCTCCTGCAGGGGAGTCCTGCCGGTCGGCATCCACTGCCACATAGGATCCCAGATCCTTGCCACGGAGCCTTTCGCACAGGCTGCCCGGGTGATGGCAGGAATCGTCCGCGACCTCGTCCGGATGGGTGTCCCCCTCGAGTTCATCGACCTCGGCGGGGGTCTCGGGATCCCCTACCACCACCACGATGGCGAGAGGGCCCCGACACCCGGGGAGTACGCATCCGCCATCGTCCCTCCGGTCCGGGAGGCCGCCGCTGAACTCGGCATCTCGCCCGAGATCTGGGTCGAACCCGGGCGGTTCCTCGTTGCAGACTCCACCATCCTGCTCGTCCGGGTCAACTCTGTCAAGAGGGCACACAAGAACTTCGTCAACGTGGACGCAGGGTTCAACCTCCTCGTCCGCCCGGTCATGTACGACTCCTACCACGAGGTCGTTGTCGCGGACAGGGCAGACTCCCCTCCCGCAGAGACCTTCACGGTCACGGGGCCCATCTGCGAGAGCGGCGATATCCTCGCTCATGACAGGAATCTCCCCCCAGTCGCAGCCGGAGACATCCTTGCCATACTCGACACGGGGGCGTACGGTTTCTGCATGTCCTCCCAGTACAACTCCCGGCCGCGGTGTGCCGAGGTCCTCATCCATGGGGGAGAGAGCGCCCTGATGCGGAGGGCAGAGACGGTCGATGACCTGACGGCGACGATGCAGACCCCCCCGTGGCAGGAGGAGTGAGGTGAGCGGAGTCCCGTGCAGTTCCACTATGCACTCGTGGACGACCTGCTCACCCGCGAAGAGTTCGAACGGCGGGTAGAGGAGAAGATGGAGGCGTGCGGCGACCTCGTCGACGAGGTGACCGCCGCGATGATGGTCGTGCAGGACCTCGGACGCCACCATGTCAAGATCGCCCGCCTCGGGGGACGGCAGTCGCTCTTCTCCTTCTTTGGAAAAGTCATCGCAAAGAACCCCGTCCACGAGTTCGAACGGCAGAACGGGGAGAAGGGATACGTTGCGAGCCTTATCCTCGGCGACGAGACCGGGCAGGTCCGGGCGATCCTCTGGGACGAGAAGGCAGCGGCAAGCGAGAGTATCGGGATAGGAGACGTCCTCGAGGTGATCGGGAGGCACGCCGGCAGGAACCCCGGCGAGATCACCGTGATGGCGATGCGGCCTGCCCCTGTCGAGATCGCGGGGCCCTCCGAGGTCGCACCGTACCTTTCCCCGCCGCGGCGCAGGGACATCACCGTCGCCATCGTCGCGGTGGGGGAGGCACGGAAGGTGACCCGGAAGGACGGGACCGGGGCGGAGATGGTCGACATTATCGCAAGCGACGGGAACGCGATCACCCGGATCGTCTGCTGGGCGCCCGAACTGATGGAGGGTATCGTGGAAGGCCTCTCCTTCAGGATCAGGAACGCCCTCGAGAAATACCGGAAGACCGGGCCGGAATACAGCATCGACGAGACGAGCACCGTCGAGCCTGCGGAAGAGGAGGTCGCAGTCGCGATCGACCCGCTCCGGAGCATCGCCGGGAAGGAGACCTGCTCTGTCCGCGGGACGGTCGTGTCATGCCCGCCGGCACGCTCCTTTGCGACCCGTGACGGGAGGACGTCCTTTGTCCGGACCATTCTCCTCTCGGACGGAGAATCACAGGCAAGGGCCGTTCTCTGGGGGGAGCATGCACGCATCCCCCTCCTCCCGGGCGAGGAGGTCGCCCTCTACCTCTGCGCTGTCCGGCAGGCAAAGTCAGGGGAGAGCGAGATCCACGCGGGGAGGGGGAGTCTGGTCCGGGTACTCGCCCCGCTGCACGCGAGCGAGGAGGAGATCTGCGGGGATGTCATTCTCACGGGCGGCCACACGTTCCTCGATACCGGGTCCGACTGTTACCTTGTCACCGGCGGAGACCTCCCCCACGGCCACGCCGTGAGGGCACGGGTTCTCGTGGCGGGAAAACGGGTCAGCATCCTCTCGTGGAGCGAGTACATCCCTGACAGGGACGGCCTCCTGGAGCTGTGCGGCAGGTTCGTCTCCCGGGTATCCGGGACGGATACTTTCACCCCGCATGGCCGTCAAGATATATGCAGGTGAGTGACACCCTCCATCCACAAAAGGTGAACAACCGATGAGTTCCGGACCCCTTGAGATTGAAGACCTCCCCGGCGTGGGACCCAGCACTGCCGAGAAGCTGCGAGAAGCAGGGTTTCTCACCGTCGAGAGCATCGCCACCGCATCGCCCCAGGAACTTGCCGAGACTGCCGAGATCGGTGAAGCCACGGCCAAGAAGATGATCAAGGCAGCCCGGGAGATGGTCGATCTCGGCGGCTTCCGCACGGGACGCGACGTCTTCGAGCAGAGAAAGGAAGTGAGAAAACTCAAAATGCGCGTTCCCGAGCTCGATGCCCTGCTTGGCGGCGGTCTCGAGACCCAGGCTATCACCGAGCTGTACGGAGAGTTCGGGTCCGGGAAGAGCCAGGTCGCGCACCAGGCCGCAGTCAACGTCCAGCTCCCCGAGGACGAGGGGGGCCTGATGGGATCTGCAATCTTCATCGATACGGAGAACACCTTCCGGCCGGAGCGTATCGAGCAGATGGTGCTCGGACTCGGTATCGATGCTGACCCCGAGGACTTCCTCGAGAACATCCATGTCGCGAGGGCGCACACCTCCGACCACCAGATGCTGATGATAGACAGTGCCCGCGAGAAGGCGCAGGAACTGCGTGACACGGAGAGGCCTGTCAGGCTGATCATCATCGATTCCCTCACTGCCCACTTCCGGGCCGAGTATGCAGGGCGGGGGACGCTTGCTGCACGCCAGCAGAAGCTGAACCGCCACCTCCACGACCTCTTCAGGATCGTGGACGAGCACAATGCCGTGGGGCTCGTGACAAACCAGGTCCTCTCGAACCCTGCCGTCTTCTTCGGCGACCCGACAAAACCCATTGGCGGAAACATCGTCGGCCACACGGCAACGTTCCGGATTTACCTGCGCAAGAGCAAGGGGGGCAAGAGGATTGCCCGCCTCGTCGACAGCCCCAACCTCCCCGAGGGCGAGGCTGCGTTCATGGTCGAGGAGTCGGGTCTCAAACCTGCCTGACCCACCTTCCGATCTTTTTTCCCCTCCAGCACGTGGTTTCTCCTGAGTGCGTCAGCCCGGGGACACAAGCCATAATGGTCCCCGGGGAGAACCTTCTCCTGTGTGATGGAACAACCGGAGAACCCGGGCCGCTTCCGGGGACTGATCTCTGATATCGACGGGACGATCACCGATGCACGCCGCCGGGTCCATACCGGGGCTGTCGAGCGGATCCGCAGGCTCGTCGATGCAGGCGTCTGCGTCATCCTTGCCAGCGGAAACACCGCATGTTTCATGGATGCCTTCTCGAAGATGACCGGGACGGGTGGCTTCTACATCGGGGAGAACGGCGGTATCATCCGGGCCGGGTGGGACCGGGATATTTCCGTTCTGGCAGACGGGACCGCACCGCGGAGGGCGCTCTGGGACCTGGTTACCGTGTGCAGGAAGAGAGGGATCACGATCGACCACTACAGTCTCCCGTACAGGTTCGTGGACGTTGCGTTTGCACGAACGCTGCCTGTCTCCCTCGTGGAGGAGATCGTTTCCGGCCATCCTGTCAGGGTCCTTGACACGGGCTTTGCCATCCACATCCACCCGCCGGGGGTGAGCAAGGGTGCAGCGTTCGGGAGGCTTGCCGGACTTCTGGGCATGGAACCCGCAGACTTCCTTGCCATCGGTGATGGCGAAAACGATCTCGACATGCTCGGGAAGGCGGGCAGGGGAGTCGCCGTTGCAAATGCCCATCCCGTGCTAAAGCAGCACGCGGACGAGGTGACGGAAAAAGAGTACGGGGATGGTTTCGTGGAGGCCCTGGACCGGAACTTCCCTCATTTTCTCGAGAGGTAACGGTCGACGATGATGTAGTCCTTTATGTCCTTTACGGCTTCGAAGGGGATGTAGAGCCTATCACCCTCGGTGCGGTAACCGCTCTTATCAAAGGACTCCTCGGGGTGGACGACGAGGTCAATCACCTGGCCTGTTTCGAAGTCCACAACGAGGTTTTTTAATGTGCCGATGACCTTGCCTTCGTTTGTCACGATCTTCTTCTTGGAAAGTTTCCGGGCCAGAACTCTCGACATGAAAAAGGGTGTTGTCCTGTTCGTATATAAACCTGTTCAAAATCTTCCCGATTGAATCCGGGAAGAGCGCTGCGGGGCGCAAAATCGTAAATCAGCGGATTGGACGGGAACTTTCCCGTCCCGTCACAGGGAGGGAAAGACCTTGATGATGTCGGACTGGGTCAGTATCCCGACCGGTTTTGTCCCTTCCATCACGATGAGCCGGCCGATGTCCCTCTCCTTGAAACTCCGGATCACCTCGAAGAGCTGGACCGTGGAGGCTGCCTTCACCACGTCGGTTGTCATGACCCGGGAGACCGGTGTTGTCAGGGGCAGTTCCTCCTCGATCGCACGGGCGACATCGCTCATGGTCACGATTCCAAGGAGGTTATCCTTCTCGATGACAGGGGCTCCCCTGATACGGTGGGTATTGAAGAGATGGAGTGCATCGCTGATCCGGTCGGACCTCCTGAGGGAGATCAGGGGGCTGCTCATGTAGTACCGGATGGGCTTCTTCGGCAGGGAGATCATCTCGTAGATGGAGACAAGGAGCGTCTGGGAGACCTCGTCCCTCCCGTACACCTCGCCCCGTATCAGGAGCTTGTTGACGGGGGTTGGGCCAATCGTTATCTGGTCACCTATCTCGAAGGCCTTGACCGATCCCCTGATGGTGGCATTCGCCCGGCAGATGTCAGGGTGGCAGAGCGTCGTGAAGGCGATCTCGACGACCTTTACCCCGGGAACCTCCTCCCCGTTGCGGAATATCTTGACGGCGTATTCCTTCTCGGATATGTCAAGGTTCAGTGCCCGGTAGGCCTGGGCAGTGGGGTTATACCCGCCTCTCGGGCCGGGTATCCCGTCGACGAGCCCGATTGCTTTCAGGGCCTGCATCTGGTTCCGGACTGTCCCCGGGTTCCTGCGGATCACTTCCGCAATCTCTTCCCCCTTAACGGGGTGAGAATGCTGGTGATATAGCGAAATGAGTGTGATTAAAATGTCTTTCTGGATCAGGGACAAATCCATAATGGTTTATCACATGCATGGGCATATATAAGTTAGGTAGAACTACAGTGGAATTAGAGAGCATTCCAACGGTGCCCACCGCGGACGAGATACTCGACAGGAGTTTCCGGCGGGCGTCATCAAAGATGAAGCTCAAGAAGAACAAGGACAGGGCAAACGAGGAGTTTGTCCGGGCAGTCTCCCAGGCAATCCATGACCGTCTCGTCAGGGTCATGCAGTCCTTTCCTGAACTCGATTCTCTCCCTGCTTTTTACAGGGATATCGTGGACATCATGTGGGGGGTCGGGAGGGTCAGGAAAGCCCTCGGATCCGTGGGATGGGCCGCACGCTGGGCCCGGACGCACGGCCCCGGCCTCGCCTACCAGACGAGGAAGTCTGAATTCCCGTCCCGGATCCGGAAGAGGGCGGTTGCCCGGCTCTCGTCCGTGGTCCACCAGGTCGGAGAGGACCTCGAATTCCTCAACGAGGTGAGAAACGTCCTCCGCAAGCTCCCCCACGTCAGCGACGAGTTCACCGTTGTCGTGGCAGGGTACCCGAACGTGGGGAAATCCTCGTTCATCCGCCTCGTCTCCTCTGCAACACCGGAGGTTGCCTCCTACCCCTTCACGACGAAGGGCATCATCGTCGGGCACCGCCACGTCGGCAGGCAGAGGGTACAGTTCATCGATACGCCGGGGGTGCTCGACCGGCCCGCTGCCGAACGGAGCGGGATCGAACGCCAGGCCCTGACGGCGATGGTCAACCTCGCATCCGTGATCCTCGTCATCCTCGATGCGAGCGAGCAGTGCGGGTACCCGCTCGAAGACCAGTTCCGGCTCCTCCACGAGATAGAGGAGATGGTCTCCGTCCCGGTGCTCCCTGTCATCAACAAGGCAGATATCACCTATTTTGACGGGTACATCAACATGTCCACCGAGACCGGCGAGGGGGTCGCAGAAGTCCTCGAGAACCTGCTCGCGTTCCGGAACAGGTCAGAAGAGAAGGGACGCGAGGTACCCGAGTAAAAACCCTGCCAGCGCTCCCCCGTTTATCGGCGGGAGACCTGCCTGGGGTTTCCCTCTCCTGACGTAGACGAGGAGGAGGCAGAGCCCTGCAACCGAGCCTGCCATGGCACCGATGGCCGGGATGGAGAGGGGCCCGATCCGTGCCACGGGCAGGAAGACGTTTGCCGAGACGACAAGGATGGAGGGCATGATCATGTCTCCCATCCCGATCACGAACGCCCCCCGCTCCCCTTCCCCGAGCGGCCCGATACCTTCCCGCCGGTAACTGTACCCCCTCCTCCGCGGGATGACAAAGAGGATCGGGCTCCTTGTCTCCATGACCCCCTCGGTAAGGGAGATCATGTGCTTTGTCCGGTACACCGAGATGGCGTCGTAAACGGCAAGGAGGGAGAGCAGGATGACGACAGGGATGATATCGAGAGATATCCCGAATATGGAGGCAGCACCTGACGCGATCAGGATGCCGAGGGTATCGATGACGTACCATTCCGGGTAGAGGTAGAGGACCGCCGTCGCGATCCCGGCAGAGAGGAGACTGCCCCCGGCAACGACGGAGAGGTCAGGTGTGAGGAACGCGAGGATCGCCGAGAAGATGTACACGAACGTGAAGAAGATGGACGCTCCGATGACTGCTCCGATGACCTTGCGGAACCCCATCCTGATCAGGAAGAGGAGGAAGAGGGTGAAGGCCAGCAGGATGACGATGAAGATGAAGGGGTTTGCAACCGAGGACGGGTCTTCGAAGGCAGAGAGCCCAGCCTCCTGCAGGGGGAGGGAGAGGAGGAGGGCACCTGTCTCCACGACGAGGAGCATCAGGGGCATTGCAGCGAGCGGGAGGAACTCGTTCCTGTTCATGCCAGGTTCCCCGGGATCCGGGTTAGTTTTATGCATGGTCGTTTTCCATCTACCTCTATGGATGCACGGGAATACCTCGCTGATGCCCTCCTCCTTTTCGTCCTCGTGATCTCCACCCTTGTGCTCGTATTCAGTCTGAATTTTGACCTTATCAAATCGCTCGCTGTGGCCCTGATGATGATCTCCCTCGGCGGGCTGATCTTCCTCGTCCACTGGAAGGTGAGGAGGATCGAGAGGGCGCTCTCCCAGAGGGAGAGAATGATCCGGATGAACATGGAGGAGATCGCCACGAAGATGGCACAGAAGTACGAGAGCCACGTCGCACACATCGATGGAATCATCGAGGAGATCTCAAAGAGGATGTACAGGTAGGGACTCCCTGCAGAGGAAGAGGATCCGATGGGCGTTGCACTGCGGGATATCCTGGCTGATTTCAAGGACCCTGTGAGCTGGCAGGAACTGTCCGGCACAGCAGCGGTCGATGCGCACAACGCACTGTACCAGTTCCTGAGCATCATCCGGCAGCCGGACGGGACACCCCTCATGGACCAGAAGGGTCGCGTGACCTCGCACCTCTCCGGGATCCTCTTCCGGACGGCGAACATGCTCGGGAAGGGGATACGCCCCGTCTGGATCTACGATGGCCAGCCGCCGCCGTTCAAGCAGGATACGATTGCAGAGAGGAGGGCTGTCCGCGAGAAGGCGGATGAGATGTGGAAGGAGGCCCTCCTCCGGGGAGATACGGAGGAGGCCTACCGGCAGGCACGTTCTTCCTCGCGGATCGACGAGGAGATCATCGCAACATCCCGCCGGCTCCTCGAACTGCTTGGAATCCCCTGGATACAGGCCCCAAGCGAGGGCGAGGCCCAGGCTGCATACATGGTGATGCGGGGAGATGCCCGGTACGTCGTCTCCCAGGACTACGACACCCTCCTCTTCGGGGCGCCGGTGCTCGTCCGGAACCTCACCGTGAGTGGGAAGCGGAAGGTCCGCGGGAGGACGCTCTCTGTCGTGCCGGAGAGGATACTCCTCCCGGAGGTCCTCTCGGGGCTGGAGATCTCCCGGAAAGACCTGATCCGCATCGCCCTCCTCGTCGGGACGGATTTCAACCCGGGGATCCGGGGTGTCGGGGCAAAGACGGCACTCAAAATGGTCCGGAGCGGCGAGTTCGAACGTGCGATGCAGGAGAAGCAGCCCGGGGTCGACTGGGAGGAGATATTTTCCTTCTTCGAGAACCCCCCGGTAACAGACGGGTATGCCCTCCAGTGGAGACCTCCCGACAGGGAGAAGATCCTCGGGATGCTCTGCGGGGACTTCGACTTCTCCCCGGAGAGGGTCGAAAACGCACTCGGGGAGGCCAAAACAGCCGCCGGGCAGAGGACGCTCGATTCATGGTTCTGATTCCGGGGCCCGTCCCCGGTTCCGCCTCGTGCGGCAGACGGGTCAGGGCATCTTCCGCCAGACGTGGAGGAACCTCTGGAGTGCCGTGAGGTGCCCCATCACGCCGAAGACGAGCAGGAGCCACCCGAGGATGGAGAGGGAGAGGATCCTCTCCGGGAATGCCACCGTGAGGAGCCCGGCACAGATGATCAGGACGAGCCGGTCTGCCCTGCCCAGCACCCCTCCGTAGTATCTCCCCATGCCGACGGCCTGCGACTGGGTCCCCAGGTACGAGGACATGAGGACGCCCGTGAGTGCGAGGACTCCCACCTCCCAGCCGGCAGCGCCCCCGGCAAAGATACCGGTGATGATGAAGATGTCGGCATACCGGTCGATCACGTGGTCGAGGAAGTCCCCCCGGGCGCTCTCCCTCTTCTCTGCCCGGGCAAGCGCCCCGTCAAGCCCGTCGAAGAGTGCGTTGAAAGCGACAAGGACTGTTCCGAAAAGGACGTGGCCTGTCCAGAAAGCCGCACCCGCAAACGCCGCCGTGATCAGCGCAAGGACGGTGATGGTATTGGGCGAGATCCCCGCCCTCACCGAGATTGCGATGAGGGGGGCCATGATCCGCGCCATGTGGGGCCGGAGGAACTCGAGTGTCATCCCTCACCTCCGAGGTACCGCGACCAGTCGATACCCCCTGACGAAGGGGGGATCTCCCCCTTCACGAACCCTTCGATCCTGTCCGCACAGGAGGCAGGGTCCATGTGCGTGGTATCGATCTCGAGGACACGGTCTGCCGGGAAGTTCTCGAGCGTCTCGATCAGGATGACATCGAGTGCTTCTGCCTCGCAGTTCTCGCGGATCTTTCTCTCGCTGTATCCCCGGCTCCGCAGGCGTATCCCGAGGACCGGTGGCTCGCAGCGCAGGACGACGACGAGGTCGCAGGGGAGGAGGTGGGCGAGGTGGCCGACGACGAACCCCTCGACAGGCTCGAACTCGGAAGCCCACCTCTCCTCGTCGATGACGAGGGTGTCCCGCTCCCTGTCACGCGAAAGCACGTAAAGATCGACTGTATCGGCAATCTCTGTCACCGGGTACCCCCTCGCGGAGAGCACCTTCCCCGCCGCTGACTTCCCCGTGCCCGGTGTCCCGGTGATGCCTGTCATCATAGGCGGTTGATCTCTTCGAGAAAGAGGTCGATCTCCCATTCCTCTCCCATGGAGACGCGGATGTAGGTGTCTCCAAGCCCGGGGAAACTCTCGCAGGAACGGACGAGGACTCCCCGGGATGCAAGACGGGCAGCAGCATCGCAGCCTTTCATGGGAGACGTGTCGACGAGGACGAAGTTTGCGCCCGACGGGAAGACCGGGAACCTGCATTCCCGGGCGACGCGGTCGCGCAGCCTCTCCACCCGCTCCCGTGCCCGGAGGACGTGCCCGGGATCCCCGAGTGCCCCGGTTGCAGCAGCTGCAGAGACCGAGTTAAGGGAGAACGGGGTCGATGCACGCTCGTAGCAGGGGACCATCCACCCGGGGACAAAGGCATATCCGACGCGCAGGCCTGCAAGGGAGAAGGCCTTCGACATGGTCCGTCCGATGACGAGGTTATCGTACCTCTCCATCAGGGGGCGGTAGTCCTCGGCGCAGAACTCGACGTATGCGTTGTCAAGGAAGAGGATGCCGGAGATCCCGTCCAGGATCTCGGAAACGTCTGATGCAGGGGTCACCGTACCGGTGGGGTTGTTCGGGGAACAGAGGAAGGAGACTTTTGCGTCCCCAGCCTCCCGGATAAACCGCGCCGGATCGACGGAGAAATCCCTCTCCCGTGGTATGGAAACGACCGTTGCACCCTGTCCCGTTGCTGCGAGCCCGTAGAAGGAGAACGTCGGCGTGGATATCGCGACCCTGTCGCCTGCAGAGACGAACATCCGAAGGACCGTCTCGATGACGCCGTCCATCCCCACTCCCGTGACGAAGTGGAACCTGCCGTGGTAGTCCTGCAGCGCACGGACGAGACCTGCAACCTGGTCTCCGGGATACCGGTTCGCGCCGGAGAGGGCAAAGATCCCCCGCTCGATGGCACGCGGCGGGGGCGGGTCCGGGTTCTCGTTGCTTGCAAGCCGCGCGATCCGGGTGAGTCCTGTCTTCCGGATGATCTCCTCGGGGCTTGCCGCATAGACGTACCCCCCGCTCCGGTAACAGGAACGGACCAGCAAATCGCCGCGGCACTCCCGGTTATCTCTCTCCTGGCGAAACACGTCTCTCTCTCCAGTATATGCTCTTCTTTCTAAAAAAGGCACAGTGCAGGAGGGGGAGACTCTCCCGTTTCCCGGCGTTTCTCCTCCCCCCTCTCTCCCGCTCCTGCACGCCCGGACGGGTCGCTCGTGCCGGACCGGAATGGCACGATGCGAACCCCTTTATAGCATCAGTCAGAAGAACTCTCCTCTGTCAGGAGTTGAAAAAAATGAGTGAAAACCGTCTCTATACGCTCCCCGCACTTCCCTACGGGTACGGGGACCTCGCACCGAGTATCTCCGAAGAGCAGCTGCGGATCCACCATACAAAGCACCACCAGGCATACGTGACCGGTGCAAATACCCTGTACGAGAGACTGGATAAGGCACGGAAGGAGGGCAGTGACCTCGACCAGAAGGCAGTGGCAAAGGAGCTCTCCTTCCACATCGGGGGGTTCCTCCTCCATGCCCTCTTCTGGGAGAACCTCGCCCCCGCCGGGAAGGGCGGGGGCGGCCTCCCCGGAGGCGCACTGGCACAGCAGATTGAAAAGGACTTTGGATCCTTCGAGAGGTTCAAAAAGGAGTTCGTCGCGGTAACAGCGAGCGTCGAGGGCTCGGGGTGGGGTGCGCTCTCCTACTGCAGGAAGACCGGGAGGCTCGTTCTGATGCAGATTGAAAAGCACAACGTGAACGTCTTTCCCGCGTTCCCCGTCCTGATGGTCGTGGACGCATGGGAGCACGCTTACTACATCGACTACAAGAACGACCGGGCAAAATACCTCGAGAACATCTGGAACATCATCAGCTGGAAGGCAGTCGGATCCCGGTTCGAGAACGCAAGGAAAGCCTGAAAAAAATATGCGGGGGATCTGACGGGATCCCTCCCCCGAATTTTCCGGAACTTTTCACAATCGACCCGTGGCCAGTAACAGCCCTCTCATGCGGGGTTTGCGGGAACTTTTTTTTGCCCGGCGAGCACCTCTGAAAGGACATTGCAGACCTTTTTTATCTCGTCCGGCGTGATCACGAGCGGGGGCACGAGCCGGATGTTGCCATCGGCAGCACAGTTCACGAGGACTCCCCGTTCCGCACACGCCTTCTGGACTTCCCCGCACCGCTCGCCGACCGAGATACCGATCATGAGACCCTGCACCCGGGGACTGAACCGTGAAAGACCCCTCGCAAAGAGGTCTGCCTTTGCCGGGATGGTGGGCAGGATCCCCTCGATGACCCGGATGGTCGCAAGAGCCGAGGCACATGCAAGCGGTCCTCCCGCAAACGTGCTCCCGTGCTCTCCCTTCCGGAACTCGAGCCCCTCCCTCGCGAGGAGCGCCCCCATGGGGAAGCCGCTTGCGATGCCCTTGGCGAGCGTCACGATGTCGGGCCGGACACCGGTATGCTGGATCGCGAGCCATTTCCCGGTCCTCCCCATTCCTGTCTGGACCTCGTCCACGATCATCAGTGCGCCGTGCCGGTCGCAGAGTTCCCTGACCCCCTCGAGGAACCCTTCCGGAGGGGAGATGACCCCTGCCTCCCCCTGGATCGGCTCCACGATGACGCCGGCGGTATCGCTGTCGATTGCCGATGCCAGCGCATCGAGGTCGCCGTACTCGACGAAGGTGCAGGCCGGCTCGAGGGGGAGGAACGGTTCGCGGATCGCGGGCTTGTGCGTCACGGCAAGGGACCCCATCGTCCGCCCGTGGAAACCGTGGGTGAACGCAACGAACTTCTTCCTCCGGGTCGCAAGGCGGGCAAGCTTGAGCGCACCCTCGTTTGCCTCCGCACCCGAGTTCGAGAAGAATGCCTTTGCCATGCCGGTCAGCAGGACGAGCTTCTCTGCAAGTTCCGCCTGCCCGGGGACGTAGTACAGGTTCGAGCAGTGGATCAGCCTCTTTGCCTGCTCGCAGATCGCTTTCGTCACCTCGGGGTGGCAGTGGCCCGTGCTGCAGACTGCAATCCCTGCGACGCAGTCAATGTACTCCTTCCCTGAAGAGTCCCAGACGCGGGACCCCTGTCCCCTGACGATCATGATCTCCCGGGAAAACGCCGGCATGTAGTACCGGGCATCGAGGTCCCGGAAGTCCTCTCCGGAGTTCATGGTATCAGAATTTTTCCCTTTCACGTGAATCTGTCCTTTATCTGTCCTTTCCGTCATTCGTACTCGATCGTGGCCGGCGGCTTCGGGGTGATGTCATACACCACCCGGGCGACCTCGGGTATCTCGGAGGTGATGCGCTGCGCGACCCGCTCGAGCACCTCCCAGGGGATCCTGACCGGGTCGGCGGTCATCCCGTCCCGGGAGTTGACGGCCCTGACCGCAACGATCCACCCGTGGACCCTGTTGTCCCCCTTGACCCCCGTGCCAAGGCCCACGAGTGCCGCAAAGCACTGCCAGGGGCTGAACAGGTCGACGATCTCGCTCTCCACGATCCAGTTTGCCTCCCGGACCACCGCGATACGCTCCCGCGTGACCTCTCCGATCACCCTGACGGCAAGGCCGGGGCCGGGGAACGGCATCCGGTGCTGGATCTCCGGCGGGAGACCGAGAGCCCCGGCGAGCAGACGCACCTCGTCCTTGTACAGGTCCCGGAGCGGCTCGATCACCTTCTCGAACGCGATCTCGAGCGGCATGCCACCGACGTTATGGTGACTCTTGATCCCGCCCTCGCTCTCGATCCTGTCAGGGTAGATCGTTCCCTGGAGGAGTGCGCGGGCACCGGTCCTGCGTGCTTCCCGCTCGAAGATCCGGATAAAACGTTCACCGATGACCTTGCGCTTCTCCTCCGGGTCTGTCACGCCCCGGAGTGCGGAGAAGAACTCGTCGGCTGCCGGGACGATATGGAGGTTTAAATCGCCAAAGACCTGGGATATCCGCTCAGTCTCACCCTTCCGCATCAGGCCGGTATCGACGTATATCGGTTCGAGTCGGTCACTGATCGCCCGTGCCGCGAGGGCTGCACAGACAGAACTGTCGACTCCGCCGGAGAGGGCCATGACGACCCGGCGGTCTCCTGCCTCCCTCCTGATCTCCCCGACAGCTCTCTCGATGAACTTTTCCGGGTCGATCATTTCTTCACCTCCGCGGTCTCCTTCTTCCCATTCTTCCGGGCACAGGCCCGGACAAAGCCAAGGAAGGGGGGCGAGGGGCGTGTCGGCCGTGACCGGAACTCGGGGTGGAACTGGGTCGCCATGAAGAAGGGGTGGCCGGGCAGTTCAAGGACTTCCATCCGATTCTCGGAGAACCCGGAGAAGACAAGGCCTGCCTTCTCGAGGTCCGGTATGTAGCGGGGGTTCACCTCGTACCGGTGCCGGTGCCTCTCGGTTATCTCCTGCTGCCCGTAGATCCTCTCGGCGAGCGTGCTTTTCTTCAGCGTTATCCGTGCGTCTCCAAGGCGCATCGTTCCCCCGAGTCCCGACACCTTCGCCTGTTCGGGGAGGATGGCAATCACGTGCCTGCCTTCGCCCATCTCTGCGCTCGTTGCGTCCTCCCACCCGAGAACGTTGCGGGCATACTCGACCACCGCCAGCTGGAAGCCGAGGCAGAGTCCGAGGAAAGGCACCATCTTCTCCCGTGCCCACGTGATGGCTGCGATCTTCCCCTCGATCCCGCGTTTCCCAAATCCGCCGGGCACGAGGACACCGTCGAAATCGGCAAGCTGTGCGGGTTCGTACCTCTCCGCGTCGAGCCACGTGATGACGACCTCGGTGGAGAGGGCGCGTCCCGCGTGCTTGAGGGCCTCCTTGATGCTCATGTACACGTCCTCGATCCCGTACTTGCTCACGATCGCAACGCTCACCCGCTGCGTGTACTCCCTGCTCACTATCCGGTACCATTCCGTGTCAGCCGGTCTCTTCTGGAGGGCCAGGTGATCGATGAGTGCATCGGCAAGTCCCTCTTTCTCGAGTTCCATCGGGACCTGGTAGATATCCGGGACTGTTGCGGCGCTGATGACGCAGTGTGTGGGAAGGTCGCAGAACGCCGATATCTTCCTCTTCGTGTGCGTCCCGATCGGCCGCTCGCTCCTGCCGACGATGATGTCAGCATGGAGACCGAGCTCGCGCAGGGCCTTGACCGAGTGCTGGGTCGGCTTCGTCTTGAGATCCCCCATCGTATCCTCGGGAATCAGCGTCACGTGGATGATGACCGTGTCCTGGGGCGGGAGCTCGCCCCTCATCTGCCTGACCGCCTCGAGGAACGGCATGCTCTCGATGTCCCCGACCGTTCCCCCGATCTCCACGAGGCAGATCTCTGCAGGAGGCTGCCCCGGGATCTCCCTTGCCGCTGCAGTCCTGATACAGGATTTTATCTCATCGGTGATGTGCGGGATGATCTGGACCGTCTCCCCGAGAAAGTCCCCGCGCCGCTCCTTCTCGATTACCGTGCGGTACACCTTTCCGGTGGTGATATTGTGCGCGGAGGAGAGATCGATGTCGAGGAACCGCTCGTAGTTCCCGAGGTCGAGGTCGACCTCGCTCCCGTCTGACAGGACGAAGACCTCCCCGTGCTGCCCGGGGTTCATCGTTCCTGCGTCGATATTTAAGTACGGGTCGATCTTGACCGCCGTGACGGCATACCCCCTGCTCTTGAGTATCCGACCGACCGATGCCGCAGTGATCCCCTTCCCGAGACCACTCATGACCCCGCCTGTGATAAAAATGAATTTCAATCGATCCCCTCTTCCGGACTCTTCCCGGGAGTTATCCCCGCAGAGAGAGGTGAATCATCCCGTATTTTGTCCCCGCTGCATTTTTGCCGGGATTCCGGGACTGCCCCATCGCCTGCAGGGAGGCCCACCCTGTTACATGTACCTATGATCTGCCCGGAGAAAAAGAGATAGGAGTCCCGAAACCCGGGCGGAGGGCACGCCATCTCCGGATGCCATCCCGCAGGAGGCCTGTTCCGGGGAGAACCAGGGACCCTCTCCCGGCAGCCGGGGTGTTCATTCTCTTTTTTCCTCTTTCTTCCCGCCGGGCGCCCTGCTGATGATGAACGAGGCGATGCTCCGCGAGAGGACAGGGCCGCCGGGATTCCCCCTCCTGACCTCCCCCGTAGCAAAGACAACCCTCCTGCCTTTCCTGGCCACCTCTCCCCTGGCAAAGAGGGTCCCCTCCCTTGCACCGCCAAGGAACTCCGTGGTCTCCGAGATCGTTGCAATCGTCTCGCCGGGGGCAAGCATCGGGTATATCGCAAGCACCATCGCTTCGTCCGCGAGCGCGCAGAAAATGCCGCCCTGGAGCCACCCCTCGCCGTTCATCATGTCAGGCCGGACATCCATGCGGAGGACTGCCCTCCCTTCGCCTGCCTCTGCAAGATCGATGCCCATGAGGGCAAAGAAGGGGTTTGCACTCCTCCCCATCGTTCGCAGCCGTTCGATATAGCTCATGCAGCAATGGTTTTGCCACCACCGGAGATGATAGTTGGTGATCGGACGCGGAACCCGCCATGATTATCCGGTCAGCCCGCCAATTTTTCCAGCATGGAGCACGAAGAAAGGGAGATGCTCGCAGACCTGATCTGGCTGCAGGCAGTGATCGCGACCGAGCTGATCCAGATAACGGAGAATACCTCGTCCCTGCTCAGAAAGGCTCCCCCGCCGCAGACCTGCATCGAGCAGCACCAGCGCCTCCGCGAGCACGCCCTTGCCATCGCAGAGCGCTACCGGCCGGGGTCCGGGTTGCGGGAACACCTTGCCGGGCACGCATGAGGAACCGGGCACCGCAGAACATCCGCGGGAGGAGATCCTTTCATTGAGAGAAGAGATACCAGGGAGGAGTGTCCCTCCTTTTGCGCTGGTTATCCCGGCATACAACGAGGCGGAAAGGATTCCACGACTGCTGGAGCAGATCGCGGGTGCAGAAGGCGAGTTCATCTTCGTGTGCGAGGGAGACGATGCGACGCCGGAGATCCTCGGTAAGTTCGCACGGGATCACCCGCAGATGACCATCTGCTGCCTGCACCGTTCCGGACGCCTCGGAAAGGGCGGTGCCATAAGGGAGGGCATGTCCCTTGCATCCTCGCCCCTCGTGGGTTACATGGACGCGGATGCATCAACGTCCTTTGCCCAGATGCGGGAACTCTTCGCCCTCATCGACGGGACCGATGCCGTTATCGGATCCCGGTGGATCGAGGGGGCCGTCCTCGAGAGGCCCCAGGGATTCTTCCGGCGGCTCGAGAGCCGCATCTTCAACGGTGTCGTCAGGCTCCTCTTCTCTCTCCCCTTCAAAGATACGCAGTGCGGGGCAAAAGTATTTAAAAAATCAGCAATTGACGCAGTTATCAGGGAAATGGTCTCTTCTGGCTTTGAATTCGACGTGGAACTCCTCTGGCGCCTGAAACAGAAGGGCTTTCGTATCAGGGAGCATCCGATAGCGTGGCAGGATGCCGGCAGTTCACACGTCAGGGGTACAGACGCTGTGCGGATGCTCTGGAGCCTGGTCAGGCTCTGGTTCTCGGAGGTGGGGCCCCCTGGCCGCGGCTGCTCCTGAAGACCGGAAGAAAGATGCATTCGCCCTCTTCGAGAGGGGAGACTACGAGGGGTCCTATGCCCTCTGCAGGGAGCTGCAGGATCTTGCCGATGACCCCTCGATCTCTGTTTTGTGCGCTGCAAACCTCTTCCACCTGGGCAGGCTCGACGAGGCCGAGGCGTATTTCCGGGATCTCTCCCACGCGCTCCCGGGTGCATCCCACGTGCACAGCTACCTGGGACGGATACTGGAGTTGAAAGGGGATCCGGGCGCTCTCCCCGAGTACGCCCGGGCAGTGGCACTCGACCCCGGAAACCTCGAGGCGCTGCGGAGTTTTGCCTCTTTTGTCCTGAAAGAGGGGGATCCGCGGAAGGCCATACCGGTTCTCTCCCACCTCTCCTCCCTCTCCCGCAGGGCAGACGACGCCCGGCTGCTTGCACGTGCACTCCTGCTCGCGGGGCGGCCATCAGAAGCTCTGGCCGTCCGGGAGAACGCCCCCGGCGGGAGACTACCTCCCGACGGGGACTGCATCTCCATCCTTTCCGCGTGCGGAAGGTTCCCGGAGGCTGCGGCACTAGCCCGGGAACTCTTCGCGCAATCAGGGGATCCCCTCCATGCCCGGATGTTCCTTGCCGCGCTCTCCCGCACCGACAGGGCCCGGGCAGGGATCGAGTACCCCCACCTCGTCGGGGCGACAAAAGACCCGGAGATACGCTACGACTATGTTCTCTTCCTCAAGGAGGAGGGAAACGTGGGGAAGGCACTCTCCGAACTCGGACCCCTCCTGCTTTCCCCGCAGGCGAAAGGAAAGTACCTGCTCCTTGAATGCGAACTCCTCGGCCTGCTCCAGAAGAAAGAAGAGGCCCTCGGGCGGTACAGGAGACTCCTCGAGCGCGAGCTCGATTCCATGACTGACCCGCAGTTCGCAGGCGAGGTTCTTGCTGCGTTCCGGGTATTCCTCCAGACCCGCTATCCCCTGCGGGATGCCGAGGCGCTCCTGCTCGGGACCCTCTCGAGGAGGACGGATCCCTTCTCCCTCTCCACCGTCGCCCGTTTCTACGAGGATGCGGGAGACTTCAGTGAGGCACGCTCGTGGTACTACCGGGCGTACCGGAGCGACCCGCAGGAGGGCGGACCCCTGTACGCCTGGTTCTCTCTGCGAAACGGTGATGCACGCGAGTGCGAGAAGGTGATGATCTACGTGGTCGGATCTGCGCGGAGAGTCCCCGACCTGGTCAGGCTGGCAGGAATCTCCCTGCAGGAGAGGGATGCTCTCCTCCGGATGCCGCGGCTCCTCGAGAGGCTGAAGGCAAGACTCGAGGAGGTCGCGGATCTCCTCCCGTCGGAAGGAAGGGAGCTCCTTGCCGCAGTCCTCCACCTCTGGGGGTTGCACTCCCTCGAAAGGGGTGATGTCATCTCCTGCAAGAGAGCGTGCCTTGCGGGGCTGGACATCATCCCCCCCGATGCAGGAAAGGTCCTGCCAGAGAACCTCCTATCGCTCCTCGTGGAGTGCAAGGAAAGGTCACTCTCCGAGATACCTGTTCTTGGGTACCGGGAAATTTCGGAGGCAGGGACGGTCGCGACTCCGGAAATCCCTCTCCCTGACCTCGACCTCGAGGAGAAAGAGAGAAAGATCCTCGAGTACTTGAGGACACGCCGCCAGGCAACCGAGAGGGAGCTCCGCGAGATGATCGGTTCGAGGCGTGTCGCGGGGATGGTCAACCGCATCATGCAGAAAGCGTCAGCCAAGGGGCTTTTACTCATAGAGAAGAGAGGAATTGGGAAGGACGGAGAGATCTATGCCTACAGGAACACCTGAGATCGCGGGACCGCGAAGACTGGAGAGCCAGAATATCATCAATGCCCTCCGGAGGGGGACTGTCCCGGCAAGCGGGCTCGAGCGGATCGCTGTCGGACTCGACATGGAGGAGGGCGTAATCCGGGCACAGCTTGACTTTGTCTCGCAGGGGGGCGGGGACATCAAGTTCATCCGCGGCGACTACGGGAGCGGAAAGACGTTCCTCGTGGCACGGGCCCTCGAGATCGCACGGGAGAAGGGGTTTGCCACGGCGCACGTCGTCGTCTCTCCGTCTGCCCCTCTCCACAGGCTGAAAGGACTGTACCAGCAGATCTGCGCAACTCTCCGGACACGCGAGGAAGAGCACGCCCAGAAGGCCATCATCGATACATGGCTCTTCGGGATCGAGGAGAGGATCCTTCGCGTGAGCGACCAGACCCTCCCCGAGGACGTCCTCGAGAAGGCGACGCTGGCCGAGATCGAGACCGCGCTTGCAGGGATATCGGAGCTGAACAGCTCGCTTGCGGCAGCACTCCGGACCTATTACCGTGCGAGCAACGAGGGGGACTTCCAGACAGCCCAGTCTGCCATCGGGTGGATATGCGCCGAGAGCAACGTGGGCAGGGACTTCAAGCAGAAGGCAGGGATCCGGGGTGACATCGACGATGCATCGGCGTTCACCTTTTTAAGAGGGCTCGTCAGGATCATCGTGAGTGCAGGGTACAGGGGGCTTGCCATTGCCATCGACGAGGTCGAGACGACCCAGTCCCTCCAGCGCAACCAGAGGGAGAAGAGTTACCATGCCCTCCAGATGATCATCGAGTCCCTCGACCGCGGGGATATTGCGCACGCGTACTTCCTCGTGACCGGGACACCGGCATTCTTCGACGGCCCGCGGGGGATACGGACACTCCCCCCGCTCTATGACAGGATCAGCGTTGTCCAGCCCGAAGAGGGGTTCAGGAACCCGCGCCAGCCCCAGATCGCGCTTGCTCGGTTCGATGCAAAAAAACTCGAGCAGGTCGCCCTGAAAGTGATCGAGATCTACCGCGAGGCATATTCCGACGTGGACAGGAGCCGGGTCACGCACCGGTTCATCCGGGCGATGATCTCCCGGGTCACCCGGAAGTTCGGTGGCAGGGTCGATGTCATCCCGCGGATATTCCTCAAGGAATTCATCGATGTCCTGGACAAGTGCGAACTCTACGAGGACTACGACCCGTGGGAGCAGTACCACTTCGATGCACAGCACCTGAAGGGCGAGCTGAAGGACGAGGAGGAGGCTGTCATGGTGGTGGAGTTCTGACCGGCGGATGGCGGGGTGCGCGCACCGCGGTCCCCCGTGTTCCGTTCCCGCTCCCTTTTTCCATGGATCCGCCTGCTCTCACCAGAATACTCATACGGCTTTGCGCCCCACCGGTAAACGAAAGCGCATGGGAACCCGCAGACTCCTTCCTCTGCTCGCACTCTTCATCGTGATGGCCGGGACGGGAGCCTCGGCCATCTCCGTCGATGCAAATCCCCGCGAGGCGTTCATTGGTGACCGGGTGCACATCAGCGGGTCGACAGAGGGAAAGAACCTCATTGCAATCTTCCTCTTCGTGACAGGCCCGGGGCTCGATGCGGCAGGGGTCACACTCGAGAACGTCGGCCTGAAGGCAGGCTCCGGGTACTTCACGTCTGCCTTCGTCAACCCTGACGGAACGTTCTCCTACGAGTGGGACACGGCATTCATCGCAGGAAACCTCCTCCCGGGAAGATACAGGATTTACGCAACGAACGTGCCCCTGAACCTCGACCGGCTGACAGACACTGACAGCATCTCTGTCTCATCGACCGAGGTCGTGTTCAGGAAGCCCCCTCAAAGGGACATTCCGGGATTTTCGCCCGGAGTCTTCCTCTGCCTCTTCCTGGTATCCGGTCTCCTCCTGGCAGGAAAGAGAGCCCGGGACTGAAAAAGCGTGACATCTCCGCAGGAGAGGAGAGGGTCAGGAGATGTTCTCACTCCCCTGTGCCTCTCCTTATACGGACGGATCGTGCATGGCCTTCCAGCCCCTCGGCCCCGGCAAGCCTCTCCACGGTATCTCCGATCCTCTCGAGGCCTTCCCTCTCCACCAGCTGGACGGAGAAACGCGTGCAGAAATGGAGCACGTCGAGCCCCGAGTGGGTGGACGCGTATCCGGCTGTCGGGAGGACGTGATTCGTCCCGGATGCATAGTCCCCGCAGGCGACGGCCGCGTAGGACCCGATAAAGACAGCCCCGGCGCACCTCACCTGCAGGAGGAGGGGGAGGGGATCGGAGACCTGGAGCGAGAGGTGCTCGGGTGCCGCCCTGTTGATGATAGAGAGTGCTTCTTCCGGGGAACGGGCAATGGTATAACCCGTGTTTTTCATCGCTCCCTGGAAGATCTCGAACCTCGCCGCACCCTCCGCCTGGGACCGGAGTTCCCGTCCGACCCGGTCCGGAAGGGAGGGGTCGAGGGAGACGAGAAAGCATGCAGCGCGGGGGTCGTGTTCGGCCTGGGCGATGATGTCTGCTGCAATGAAGTCGGGCCGTGCAGACCCGTCTGCGAGGATGACGATCTCGCTTGGTCCGGCGGGAAAGTCGATCTCTGCACGATCGCGCAGCAGCATCTTTGCCATCGTGACATAGACGTTTCCCGGCCCGACAACCTTCCGGACGGGAGCGATCGATTCGGTCCCGTACACCATGGCGGCCACGGCCTGCGCCCCGCCGACCGCGAAGATCTCGTCGGCACCGGCAATATCGAGCGCAACGAGGGTTAGGGGAGCGACCGGCGGCGGGGTGCAGCAGCAGACCGACCGGACACCGGCAACGCGTGCGGGGACAACGGTCATCAGGGCCGTGGATGCGTAGGCTGCCCTCCCGCCCGGGACATAGGCACCGACCCTGTCGAGCGGGACAGTCCTCACCCCGAGGATGATGCCCGGGTCGACCTCCTCGAGCCAGAGACTCCGCGGCTTCTGCATCCCGTGGAACCTCGCGATCCGGGAGCGTGCCTCCTCGAGGCTCCGGATGGTGCTCTCGTCGACGGAGGAATAGGCATCGTCGATCTCCTCCTGTGTGACCCTGATGCCCTTTCGAGAGACTCCGTCGTACTTCTGCGTCAGCTCCAGCAGGGCTGCATCACCTCCTTCCCTGACGCGTGCGATGATCTCTTCGACGGCAGGGCGGACAGAGGCGAGTTCTGCAGAACGGTTCGCGATCCACTCCTCCAGGGCCATCTCCCGTAACATGGCAGAACAGTTCACCCCACCGGCTCTTATAGATTCCACACGGCAGACCGGCAGGAATGCCTCGTGTAAATAATTTATAGTTGAGTTGTTTTCATTGTTAAATAGAAATATTTATTTTGTTATTTGCCATAGAACTTGTACTATGAAGAAACCTATTCAGCTCCCCGGACATTGTATTCCGTTATTTCTCCTTGCAACACTCGTTGTTGCCGGAGCCTTTTTTTCAGGATGCACCGGTCCACATTCCGAAAAGGAGGGGGGATCCGCCTCCCCGGGATCCTCCATGCCTCCAGCCGAATCGCAGAAAGTCCCAAAACTTCTCCTCGCCACGACAACAAGCCTTTATGATACCGGGCTCCTCGACTACCTCGAGCCCCTCTTTGAGGAGCGATACGGAGTCGATCTCCTGATCACATCGCAGGGTACGGGAAAGGCCCTCGAGATAGCCCGGAGGGGTGACTGCGATATCCTCGCCGTGCACTCTCCTGCACAGGAGGAAGAATTCATGGCAGGAGGATACGGGATAAACCGCCGCTGTTTTGCATACAATTACTTCATCATCGTGGGGCCGGAGAACGATCCTGCGGGCATAAAAGGCATGAAGCCCGAGGAGGCGTTTGCGAAGCTGATGACCATGGGAAAAACGGGTACCGCGGACGTTTTCTTCGTATCCCGGGGAGACAATTCCGGGACGCATTCTGCAGAGAAGAACATCTGGAAAGCTGCAGGATACAATTACACAAAAGACATCCAGAAATCAGGGAACTGGTACATCGAGGCCGGAAAGGGAATGGGAGAGACGCTCCAGCTTGCTTCAGAGAAGCAGGCCTACACGCTGACAGATGAGGGGACGTACCTTGCCTACCGGGGGAACCTCGAACTGGTCCCGATCATCGAGCAGGGGGATATCCTCCTGAATGTCTACAGTGTGATTACAGTGTATACCCCCACCCAGTCCCCTGAAAAGATCGTGATGGCCAATGCCTTCGTAAACTTCCTCATCTCTCCAGAGATCCAGGCGGCTATTGGCGATTACGGGAAGGACAGGTATGGAAAGGGACTCTTCCTTCCGATGAACGGGGAGTGTGCCCGGTTCGGATGCGACTGTTCCAGCCCTGCGATTGCGACAACACCAGCACTTTCATAACCTCTCTTTTTCATGCCGGGAGGACTTGAAGAACAATGGAAAGGGAATCCCCGGTCGGGCACCGAATCGGAGAATTCTGGTAACACAAGGAACGTTAATGCATGGAAAATAACTTGAATGGTATGAAAGAGACGGGCGAAAGAACAGATCTGCCCCGGAGATTCGTGGTTTGTATCGCCTGTATACTTACGCTCTCCATGGGAGCCTGCGCCGCTACAACATCCCTGAACATCGTCAAATATGCAAATGATGGTGTCACCATCGTGAATGAAACTTCCGTCACGTATGAGTGGATGGAACGGAATCTCCCTGTGCAGGGCGATGGGTTTACACATTATTATCACCAGGGCCCGGTCTTTATTGACGACCCTGATCCCGCAACACAGGCAATGCTGCGATGGAACTCTCCTGAAGACGAAAATGTCCTGGAAAAGGACATGGGGGCAGTAAAGGGAACCAATCTCCGGGATCTCTGCGACCTGGTGGGTGGTATGTCACCGGGGGATACCGTGAAGATACTGGCAACAGATGGTTTCTCAAAGGTATTTTCCTACAGGAACGTGTATTCCCCCCCTTCAAGACAGGGGCCACTTGTCGTGACCTGGTGGAAGGCAGACGCCGGATACGTTCCGGATTACCGGGAGGGGATGCGCCTTGTATTTTTTGCTGACGCCAGCGTTAATCCATGGGGAATTCATGCCTTTGGAAACTGGGACTGGCACGAGTCAGCTGATGAACAATACTGGTATTACTACCGCCAGGGGGATCAGAAATACCCGACAACGACAGGCCTCTCGGTTCAGTCCATCTCAGATATTTTAATCTATCCCGGCATCCCTGCACAGGAAGAATCGCCCCGGCCGACACCACCTAACGCGCATGAGACCTCCCCACAATCAGGACTCTCACTCTATACGATTGTGAGTGCTCTCGCGGCTGGGGTTTTCCTCGTATTCACGAATAATAGGTGAGATTGATGAGTTTGAGTTCAATTTGTTCTCTGATTGCTCATGCAAGGCTTGGACAGGAGACCAGAATGTATTCCTGTATTCTCGCTACAGTTTTAATTTTTGGTCTGGTCCACGTTATATGCGCAGCTCCTACTACGGAAGTACTTGTGACAAAATATGCCACAGACGGGATTACCATTCTGAACAGGACGACGGTATCGTACCAATGGATGGAGGCAAATCTCCCTGTATATGGTGATGGTCTGACCCACTACTACCATCAGGGACCGGTTTTTGTCAACGACAAGGAAGAACAGTGGGATGTGAACGAGACGAGTAATTTCAAGGATCATGGAGCAGTAAAGGGAACCAACGTCAAAGACCTTTGCGAACTCGTTGGTGGCATGTCTGCCGAAGACGAGGTAATGATCAAGGCAACTGACGGGTATCACGTTGAATTCGGGTATGAGAACGTGTACCATCCGCTGCCCCGTCAGGGACCGATCGTGGTTACGTGGTATAATGGAGAGGAAACCCTCGTAGGCGAACGCCATGGTGTCGGATATCCCCCTGATTTTTTTGTCGGGATGCGTCTCGTCTTCTTTGCAGATACATCAGTGAACAGCGAGGGAAAGCACGTATTTGGGAATAACGACATGCGAGTTGTCATGCCTGCAAATAAGATTCACCTCTTCGATGAACTGTACCCCTCAACGAATGGCTATACTGTCAAATGGATCGATGAGGTGAGGATTTACACAGGAGGGTATCATGGACCGGAAGGAGTTCTTGCAAAGTCAATGGAAGAAAAAAATACCACTCTGGAAACTTCAAATCAGAAAAGCCCGTTGGTTCTCTTCACGGTTGTCACTGGGATTGTCCTTACCTTACTCCTTGCATGGAGGCGTTTATCGTGATCAGGACCCTCCGGGCCGGTCTCATTATGATGATGCTCTTCTGCTTAGGTACGGGATGCATAAGCCAGACACCTGCATCTCCGTCCCCCCCTGTGACTGTTCCAGCTGATGACTATCGCAACTGGACTCTGACGATCAGTGATGGAACCACGCGGCAGGTATATTCCCTTGCCGAACTTCGGGAACTCCCTGCCGTTACAGGCCACGGTTTTGCGGTCTCAACCGTTGGGATAAAATACGGCCCCTACCTCTGCAAGGGTATCCTCCTTACCAATCTCCTTGAACGTATGGGCGGGATATCCGATGGTGATCAGGTATGGATATCCGCACCGGACGGTTACCTCTGGGTATTCGACTATGAGCAGATCCAGGGAAAAGGATTCATCACATTCGATGAGAACTTAAAAGAGATCCCGCCGCCTCCACTCCGAATCCTGCTTATGTATGAGATGGATGGGGCACCTCTCTCATACAATGATGGTGGACCCCTTCGGGTCGCGATCATCTCGGAGGAGAAGGGAGTCATAACTGAAGGGAGCTCATGGGTCAAGTGGGTAGATACTATTGAGATACACAGGAAATCTCAATGAGAAGGCACTGCTACAGATATATCGCAGGAATAGTCATCTGTTGTGCGATCATTGCTGTGGGGTGTATGGAAAGACCAGTCGAGAGGATTCCCGTCAAGGTGGTTTCTGCAGGCAGTCTTCTTTACCCACTTTCCAAGGCGGAAGCGAAGTACGAGGAATTGCACCCTGATATCGATATTCAGGTCGAGGGGCATGGGAGTATTCAGGCAATTCGTCAGGTAACCGATCTTGGACGTCAGTTCGACATGGTTGCCGTAGCAGACGCGTCTCTCATCCCGGACCTGATGTACCGACCGGTCGATAAGACCAATAAAAATTACACTGACTGGTATATTCCTTTCGGCCGAAACGAAATGGTGATTGCATACACGGAAAAAAGCAGATATCATGATGAAATAACTCCAGAAAACTGGTTTGAAGTGCTTTCAAGGCCTGATGTCCGGGTAGGAATCTCAAATCCTATGCTCGATGCCGCAGGATATCGAGCAATGCTCGTCGCAATGCTTGCTGGAGAATATTACCATGACATGACCATATTTTCCCGGTTAATGGGGGATCACTTTTCTCCTCCTCTTACAATTGAGGATAATGACGGAATCCAGACTGTGAGGCTCCCACAGGTCTTAAAAACCACAGGAAGCAAAATCACAGTCAGGGACGGGAGTATCTTTCTTTTATCACTGCTCGAGGCTGGCGGAATAGACTATACCTTTGAATATCGCAGTGTTGCAGATGCGCAAGGATTTCAATATGTTCCCCTTCCCGGTTCCATCAACCTGAAATCTGATGAATACCGTGATTTTTACAAAAAAGCAAGAGTCATTCTCGGTTTTCCCCGGTTTTCACAAATAGGAAGTGAACGTACCGGAGCACCTATCATTTATGCAATAACGATACCCTCGACGGCTGCCAGTGTTGAGGAAACGCGTGAATTCGCAGAGTTCTTCTTGGGGATGTCACATATGGGCGACAGAGGCTGGCCCGAGCCCCTCAATGATTCCCCTGCATTCCCATGGAGCACAGAGATAGGAGGTGCAAGTGAATAAACGATGTCATCCTTTTTGCACCTCCGGGATGACCCCCTTGTTCTTATTTTTTCTCTTGCGGGTGGAATTCTCGTTGCCATTATTCTCTTTGCGGTTCTCACGATTGCTATTCCCGAGCTTGCAGACCCGTTCCACCTTGCCAGCGTGGCCCACGAAGCAGAAGTGCTGGAATCATTGCTTCTGACCTTCGTTGCAGGGTTCGTGGCAGTGGGAATCCTTGGATTATTCGGGACTCCACTTGCATATCTCCTTGCACGAAATGATTTCCCAGGGAAGGCAGCTGTGGAAGGTCTTATCGATATCCCCCTCATCCTGCCGCATACAGTAGCCGGACTGATGGTGTATCTTCTCTTCATGTCGAGAGGCCTGATCGGAGCACCTTTCAGCAGGGCAGGGATTTTCTTCGAGGATGCCTTCCCCGGCATCGTCGTCGCAATGGTTTTTGTTGCAACACCCTATTATGTCGATGGTGTCAGGGAGGGTTTTGGAACGGTTCCTGTTCGGCTCGAGCACGTGGCACGGACACTGGGGGCAACGCGATGGATGGTCATCACCAGGATTGTGCTCCCACTCACGACGCGCCATATCCTGACAAGCGCTCTCATTGCATGGGGCAGGGCAATCGGGGAATTCGCAGCAGTGGTGATGATCGCATATTTTCCTATGGTCGTCTCGGCCCTGATCTACCAGAGGTTTGCAACCGGAGGGATAGCAGAGAGCAGGAGCGTGGCATTTATTATGCTCATACTCTGCCTCGTTCTCTTCATTGGTATCCGTCTATTCACAAAGCGCCTTGGGAGGTATGATGATTCGCCTTGAAGGAGTCTGCCTGAACAGGGGAATGTTCTCCCTTAAGGGAATCGATCTCACCATCTCCCGAGGGGAGCACCTTTTTATCATTGGACCATCAGGTTCCGGAAAGACGCTCCTTCTCGAGACCATTGCAGGAATCCATGGTGACGCCTCAGGGAGGATTGTTATCATGGGCAGGGATGTTGCAGGTCTTTTACCTGAAGAACGGGGCGTTTCGCTCATGTACCAGGACTGTTCACTCTTCCCTCATCTCACGGTCGCAGAAAATATCGGATTCGGCCTGATGGTTCGGGGTATCCCGGAGAGTGAGACCGCCACTGTTGTGGAAAATCTGGCTGAAAGGTTCGGGATCGCTCCGCTTCGCGACCGTTATCCCGCTTCGCTTTCCGGAGGGGAAAAACAGCGGGTTGCGCTTGCACGGGCCCTCGCTACAAGTCCTGCACTCCTTCTTCTCGATGAGCCGTTTGCTGCCATCGATTCCATGCTCAAATCCAGGTTCATCGACGAACTGAGTTGTTTGAAGATGGAGAGGGATCTCACCATTATCCAGGTAAGCCACTCCCGCGAGGAAGTGTATGCGCTTGCAGATCGGGTCGCAGTAATGATCGACGGGAGGCTGCAGCAGGTCGGTACCTGTGATGAGGTATTCTGCTGTCCGGTATCACGGGAGATAGCGGTCTTTACGGGGTATGAGAATATCCTTGAAGGTACGGTGACATCTGGTGATAAAGGGCCATACCTGCTCGTGGCAGCAGGAATTCGTATCGGTGTTCCTCAAAGCATCCCGCCAGGAACCCGGATGATTGCCTGTATCAGATCCACAGATGTTGTTCTTCAGCCGGGGAATTTCCACGGGTCCAGTATGTTTTGGAGGACCGATGGGCTGGTAACGAACATCAGGAAAGACGATTCTGGCGTCTCTGTTACAGTTGATTGCGGTGTGCCAATCATCTCGTGGTTTTCCCATCGTGAGATGGAGCAGTATCAATGGCATTTGGGTCAGGAAGTGGGGGTATTCCTCCCTTCCCGGTCTGTTCACCTGTTTTATCCAGATCATCTGGCAGAACAGCCCACCTCTCAATCCGGATATACATGACACAGATTCTACACGAAAAATCAGCAAAAAATCTTTATTCTCTTGCTCTTTCTATTGCCATTCTGTGTTTCCTATTGTTTACGATTGTATCTCCAGCTTCTGCTGCAACAACGCAGATCCGGATTGTTAAATATGCGATGGATGGATTTACCATTCTTGCCGAAAGAACCGTCGATTATCACTGGATGGAACAGAACCTGCGTGTATACGGAGATGGAATCACCCATTATTTTCATCAGGGACCTGTCTTTATCGATGACCCGGATCCAGCGAGGCAGGAGGCGCTCCGTTGGAATCCAGAGGAGGACACAAATGTCCAGGAAAAGGACATGGGAGCGGTCAGGGGTACGAACCTCAAAGATCTCTGTGACCTGGTAGGGGGCATGGAGCCTGGAGATACGGTGAAAATACGTGCATCTGACGGCTGGTATAAGATCTTTTCCTACAAGAACGTTTACGAATATTCCAGTCGCGAGGGGCCGATTGTCATCTGCTGGAACAAGGACGGCAGATACCCGGATACTGGATACACCGAGGGAATGCGTATGGTATGGTTTGCTGATACTTCAATCAACCCCTGGGGCATTCATGCTTTTGGCGTATGGGACTGGCATGAGGCCGCTGATGAGGAGTATTGGTATTATTATCAGCAGGGAGACGAGAAATATCCTACCACAACGGGACTATCCGGAATGTATATCTCCGAGATTCTCATTTACAGCCAGGAAGAACCTGCTGGGACTATCGAGGTCACCTCAACTCCTGCGGGTGCCGAGATTATCCTTGATGGAAGTGAGACGGGAGAGCTGACTCCCTCTTCCCTGAAGGACATCCCTGCGGGCAGTCACACCGTCAGCGTCCGGAAAGAGGGGTTCCTCCCGGTAGATGAGGAATGGGTCGATGTACTGCACGGGACGGTAGTCCCGGTTCATTTCAATCTTGAACGTGAATACTCCTCCATTTCAGGAACCAGTGAAGCATCTTTACCCGGTGATATCTGGTTCGAGAAGGATCAGGGATCTCTTGGAGTGGTAACGGATGGACTTAGCGGAAATATAACGATGCTCGTCGCAAACGGGGAAATTCAGGTCTGCAGGAGTGGCCAGACTCTCTCCTACCGGTTTGCGACGGATCGAATGCATCTTTCTCCATCTCAATGGGCAAGGCTCTATATCTTTTCAGACAGGGGCTATACAAGCGACCAAACGCTTGAGGTCCGCGTCAATTCTGTGAACGCAGGCATTCCCGACCGTTCGACCTATCATCATACTGATGGGAGAGTCTCTGAAACTCTTGCCTTTGATGTTACTCCAATAGTTCAGATAACCGAAGCGATCGAAGTGTCTGTCAGGAATCCCCCGGGAGGAAACGAGTGGACTTTCTATCCTCCCGTTCTCCTCGTCGTGCGTAATGATGATACTGAGCAGATTTGGAAGAACTGGGTTGCAGAAGGCACAGGGTTCATCCGGGTCCTGGAGGACTATTCTCCGCAGGATCTGGCAAATATCACCGTTACGGACTTTTCCGATATTCAACCGGGTTATGCTGATGCTGAACTCGTGGTTATTGGTTCCGCACAGGAAATACCTGAAACGTCATTTCCACTTGTCTTCCTGAATTCAGTCGAGATTTCCGGTAAACATACTCGCGAAAAGGGAGGGATATGGATCTCCCGTTTCAATGTTACCTCATACTTAACGGGATACTCTCATACAGAATTCATCTGGAAAGCAGATCATTCAGGGGATTTCTGCGAAATCGCACCAAGACTGGCGATTCTCTCCATTTCATATCCGGATGTACCAGTTCCATCCAAACACTCTAATGAATTTACACCTGCTGTGAATATAACGAGTTCACGATCCACCAGTGATGGTAAAAATATCTCGCCTCCAGCAACATCAGTTCCCGCATCTTCTTCTCTTGTAAGTTATTCGATAGATAACGGGATTTTACCGAAGGACGATTCTTTCATATCCCGCATATGGAAAATAATCTTCCATATTCTGGGAATCCCACTTCCGGGTAACGAAACCCAGACCTTTGAAAGCGAAGAAGAGTATTCCGTGAACTTCCATAATACGGAAAAGACAGGAGATGTCACCGTCTCTCATGATAATATGGTTCAGTCTTTTCCAACATATCCTCTTACTGTGACCACGATTCCTCCTGGTGCCCTGCTCACGATCTCTGGTCTTGGTGATATGAACATCACCCCTGCGACATTGTCTCTGCCCCAGGGGGATTATCTCCTGAATGTTGTAATGGATGGGTACCTGGCAAACCAGACCATGGTGAATCTTTCAGGTCCCCAGCATATTACCCTCGTTCTGACACCTTGTGAGAATACACAGAAGAATGATCCCAAAAAACAACCGGAAAGATCGCGACATGGCGGCATTTTTATCGTAACTTACCCTGGTGACCTCAAATTATCGATTGATAACAGGATTATGGAGGGCAAGAGTCCGCTTGTTCTGTATGGATTAAAAGAGGGATACCACACCGTGAAAGCCATCCGGGCGAGTATTACCTCAGGCCAGGATGAGAGTATCATTGAAAGGGTATGGATCCACCATGATGCCATATCCTTATGTGAAATGGATTTTGTGGGGAACAGAATGACCCGGTTGATACGAATTACTAACCATTCAGGTACACCCGCCGCATTCACGTTGAACGGTTATTATCCATTACTGCGAACTCCGGTGACCCTCGATGTACCCCGGACCGGGTCGTATATCACACTCATTGGAGAACACACCTTTACAAGCATTTCCATCCCGGATAACATAGAGGAAGGCAGTGAATTCATTCTATTTCCCTATCGCGGAAACTATCATACGATTGCAATTGATTCTTCACCGCAAGGTGCTGAAATTTTCATTGATGGGTCAAGGACAGGACTTACCACTCCCTCGCTTGTAAGTGGATTATCAGAGGGTCCGCACCGCGTGACGGTGTCCTTGCCGGGGCATATTCCGGTACAGAGACTCGTCAGTGTACCAAGGACCAGCGAGGAATTCATCAAAGGGAGTATCATGTTTATCCTTGAAACGTATCCCTGCGGCACACTGCAGGTTGAAAGCATCCCTGATGGTTCCGCAATATACCTTGACGGAATATCTACAGGGGAGAAGACACCCTTTACCTTCTCCGGGATTCCCCTCGGTGTACATGAACTCACACTCAAGTCCAGTAAGGTCTCGAGGTCTCGGGATATCACGATCCGTCCTGACGATGCAAACAGGTACGTGGTGGTTATGGAGTAGGAATTATGGTAAGGATCAGGGAATTATCATTTCTTGCCACCATCCACGGAAGAAGAGTTCCGATTATGACAGGGGATTGCCCTGAAAGGAGTGTCATTATCACGTTATTGCTCATTGCAGGGTTCATAATCTGGCCGGTTATGGCTGAAATCAAAGATGAAATGATTCCTGCACTCCTCTGGGGCCCGTACCTGACCGGCACCACGACAACCGGCACGGTCGTCA
>CAYSII010000004.1:0-98716 GCA_964431125.1 uncultured Methanolinea sp.
GAGCCCCCGGTCTGAAAAAGAGAAGGCCACGGGTTCGAATCCCGTCGAGTCCACTCAAAAGAATCCGGTGCGGATGCGACCGGAGGTTGCGCCGGGGTCGAGGGGCGGGAGCCCCCGGTCTGAAAAAGAGAAGGCCACGGGTTCGAATCCCGTCGAGTCCATCGGGAATCGCGCGAGCTTCAGCTCAAGGAAACACAGTTTTGATTTCTGTCATGGCACTGTCCTTCATACCCCATGAGCAAAAATCCCTCTCTTTCTTTGAAATGCAATTGAAGTGCGAGAAAAGATGGAATGGGGAAAATGGAAAAAAATCAGAGAATGATCTCGATATCGAGCTTCTCTGCGAGTTCCTTGTACCGGTTGCGGATTGTCACCTCGGTGACTCCGGCAACCTCGGCCACCTCGCGCTGTGTCCTGCGTTCTCCGCCGAGGATGGAAGAGATATAGATGGCTGCTGCCGCAACCCCCGTCGGGCCACGCCCGCTGGTCAGTTCCCTCTCGCCTGCCTGCCGGAGGATCTCCACGGCACGGCTCTGGACCTCTCCCTTGAGGTTGAGGCCCGAGCAGAACCGGGGCACGTAGTCGATCGGGGAGGTGGGGAGGAGCTTGAGGCCGAGCTCGCGGGAGATAAACCGGTATGTCCGCCCAATCTCCTTGCGGGAGACACGGGAGACCTCAGCGATCTCGTCGAGAGTCCGGGGGACGCTGCACTGCCGGCAGGCTGCGTACAGGGCTGCTGCTGCCACACCCTCGATACTCCTGCCGCGGATGAGGTTCTTGTCCACGGCGTCGCGGTAGACGACTGCGGCAGTCTCCCTGACGTTCCGGGGCAGGCCAAGCGCGGAGGCCATTCGGTCCAGCTCCGAGAGGGCAAACGCGAGGTTCCTCTCGGTTGCGTTGCTGACCCGGATGCGCCTCTGCCACTTCCGCAGCCTGTAGAGCTGGGCCCGGTTCTTGCTCGAGATTGCACGGCCGTAGGAGTCCCTGTTCCTCCAGTCGATCATGGTCGAGAGACCCTTGTCATGGATGGTAAACGTCATGGGTGCGCCCACGCGCGAACGCTTCATCCGCTGGTCGTGGTCGAACGCACGCCACTCCGGCCCCCTGTCGATAAAATCGTCATCGATGACGAGACCACAGTTCTGGCAGACCAGCTCGGCACGCTCGTAGTCGTGGACAAGCTGGCGGCTCCCGCACTCGGGACAGACAGTCTCGGTGTGATCCTCGGCCTTCTTCTCGTGCTCCTTCACCCTTTCTTTCAGCCTCTTCTTGAGGGCTTCCCTCTCCTTCTGGAGAACCTTGAGTTTCTCGACTTCCTGCACGTGCATCACTCCGTTTTTCACCGGATAAACAACTTCTCCCCAGCTGTCACCTCACATGGCTTCCTGCAGAGAACTGCGGCAAGTGGTGAGGCAACACTCCCGAAGACGTCCACCACCTTACCGACCGGTTTCATGCGCCTGTCAATGACCTTGCTGTAAAGCCTGGGGAGTTGTGCCGCATCGCAACGGACCACCAGGATACGTGCCCCTATGGCGTGGACAGCCAGACCAATTGATTTCACACGAAAAACCTCTTATTCATCTGCCCTGATGGACAGTCTGAAGGATTTAGTAAATTATATATGTGTAAATATCAAGTATTTAAATTTATTGAAAATGTATAAATATTATTTTTTATTTGAGAGGAATTCATCTATATTAAACGAGAGGATTCTGTCGCACTCGGCGGAGGTGAGTCCTGCACCCAATCCGACCACTTTTCTCGCGCGCGCGTCCATGAGGTCGTCATGGTCGTGGGCGTCGGAGTCGATCACGATCGCGCAACCGGCTGCACATGCCACCCGCGCGACATGACCGTTTGTCCTGTTGTGACCGGCCCGGTACGTCAGCTCGACAGCAACATCGTTCTCTCTGGCGAGCGCTGCATCCTCTCTGGTGAGGAAACCGGGGTGTGCGAGGATGTCAACATCCCTGCACCCGCATGCCGCATGGTTCGTCCCCGGGGCAACAGGTTCAGTCGTGGTCTCGCCGTGGACGACAACGATCCGTGCCCCAAGGTTTTTTGCCTCGCGGGCCATCGCAGGGATCATCGCTGGCGGGACATGGGTGAGTTCGACGCCGGGGATGAGGGCAACACCATATTCTTCTGCGGTCGGGACCAGTCTTCTGACCGCCAAGAGCAGTTCCCTGATGTTTGTTGCATCGGCATGGTCCGTGATCCCAACGTGGGTATACCCGTAGACTGCAAGCCTCCGGACGAGCTCTGCCGGGAGAAGTTCACCATCGGAAAGGATCGTATGGGTATGGAGGTCGTACATCTCCTCACTTCCCGTGGACGAGATGGGATGCAATCTTCCGGAGGAGCTTCTCCTTTCCCTCGCTCCACTGCACGACAATCCTCCCTTCCTTCAGCCACCAGCGGGCAGGAAAATGTTTCGGCTCCGCACGGAAGACGAGACCTGCCTTCTTTGCCGCCCGCTCGATGTCTGCGAGCGTCGGGTCCCGGATTGCCCGTGACAGGGAGACCCTGCGCCCCTCCCCCCTTCTCAGGGCAGAATTGAAATAGCAGGGATAGAGAATCCTCTCACCTTTCATCCCTTGTAAGGTCGGATTGTGAACCTATAAACTGTGCAGCATCCATATGATCTGGCATGCACCATATCGACGTCCGGATCGAGAAGGATGTCTACGATGTCAACCGCCGCATTGCCGAGGAGAATGCACGACACCTCAGGGAACACAGCGTCCGCGCATTTGACCTCCTTGGTGCGATTGGATCCGGGAAGACCGCCCTGATAGAGAGACTCGTCCCCCTCCTCAGGGAAAGGGGATTGAGACCGGGAGCCATTGCAGGAGACGTCTACGGAGACGATGATTACCAGAGGATTCGGGCCCTTGGAATCCCTGCAGTGAACGCAAACACGGGGAAAGAGTGTCACCTTGATGCACACCTCGTGGAACATGCCCTCGAAGGACTGGACCTTGACAGCATTGACATCCTCTTCATCGAGAACGTGGGCAATATGGTCTGTCCAACCGACTTTCCTCTCGGTGCCGAGAAGAGATGCGTCATTGTCAGCTCGACGGAGGGAGATGATGTTGTAAACAAGCATCCCATGATGTTCCGGGGGTGCGATATTGGGATCATCAACAAGGTCGATCTCGCGCCCCTTGTCGGTGCCGATCTCAACCGCATGGAGAATGACATGAAGCGGTATCACCCCGGGATGAGAGTGTTCAGGACGAACCTCAAGATGGGAGAAGGAGTCGTCCCGTTCCTGGATGCTCTCCTCGAGTGAGCGAACAGATTTATTAGGGCGCGGTACAAATATAATAAAACTTTCAAATCTGTCGATCCCTCAGGGAAAGACCACAATAAAGGGGAAATCAGAAGGGAGATTGCATGCTCTGGCAGGGAAGATCTGTAAGGAAGTCAACCGGCGGAAGGTATCGCATCCGCCTCGTGAAGAGGAGAAGAGAGATCGGGTCAGCACCGACTGACAGCCACATCGGAAAGGACCGGAGGACTGCAGTCAGGATAACGGGTGGCAACGTCAAGGTAAGGACGATGCGCGCCGAATACGCAAATGTTGCAGACCAGTCCACGGGGACAGTCCGGCGGGCAAAGATCGAGACAGTCGAGGAGAACGTTGCAAATCCCAACTATGTCCGCCGGAACCTGCTGACGAAGGGAGCGGTTATCAGGACAGAGATCGGACGTGCACGCATCGTCAGTCGTCCCGGCCAGGAGGGCGTTATCAACGCCGTCCTCATCAGGTAAAAATCCTTTTTTATTATCTCTGCTGGAATTTTTAAAAGATTCAGAATTCCGGTTTTTCAAAAGTCGTATCCAGAATAGGGTATGGTGAGTAGGAGGAGGACTGTGTATGGATACGACTTTTGTCGATTATTTATTGTAATCATAAAAATATAAATATTTTCATATATGTATACCCGGATGCAAAGTACGGTATTTCTTTTCTTCTGTTCGAAATATTTCTGCCCCCGTTTTCAACCCCGTTTTCGACAATGTTGTTATTTTCCGGGACAATCCTGATAATAAGGAGAAGTTCCCTGTCAAAAGGAAAAATTGCCTCCGATTATTTCGGCATATGCTGACGCACCCGGGAATCCATCGGCAATTGTCGCGGTTGCGGGAAGGGAAACCTGTCGTTGATCGTTCTGAAAATGACAGGGAGACAGATCGGCGAACAGTTGATAGCATCCGGCAGAGAAAGAGATATCTGGGACTGGTAGAGTCACCGGGGGAGACATGAGCCTTTCCATCACCATTGCCGCACCATTCCGCCATTCACACAAGGAAGAGCTCAAGAAGAACGAAATCGTGTATTACCTTGCATTCAAGCAGCACTGGATGAACATTGAACAGGCAAACCAGATTATTTCCCGCGCCCTCGAGGAGGGACTCATCGGGATGGATGGCGATATGATCCGACCCCTCTTTGATGTCTCGCGTGTCGAAATCCCCCTGGGATTCAAACCGGGTGCCGCTGTCTTCCAGAAGTCAGATCCTGTTGATGACCTTGTTTTACGCATCTCTGAACGCGCGGGAATTCCCAGGGGGACCGTGGTGTCAGAGATAAACAGAATCATCCAGGATACATTCCAGGGAAACCTCTCAAGCGAGGCAGCAGCAGTCATCCTTGCCCGGCGTCACGGCGTGGAGTTCCAGGATCTTCTCCCGGCCTTAAGGGAGAATGTTATCTCGTCGTGAGAATGGTTTTTGGGATATCTGGGAGCAGAAAAGAGATTTTTCCCCTGTTAACAGCATTGGCGTCTTTTGCGCTGTATCGTGATATCATTGCGAACCAGGGAAAACAAGCAGTAAAAAAAGGGAGTGTTTCGACTATGCCTTCTTCTCTTCTGCAGCGGGTTTTGCAAATATCTCGTCGAGTGACTTTTCCCCGTACTTTGTGATTCGCGCATTGATCTGGACAAAATCGGCCGTGATCTCGTTGCCGCGGATGGTCTTTCGCCTCCGCTGTCCTTCGCGAGCAGGTGAAAACCCCGCACCACCGGAGAGGAGAACCTTGCGTCGTCCTGCAAAGGGAAGGTTCCTGCGTGCCGGTGTCCCGTTCCGATCAGAACCTCCCGTTATCTCCATTCTGTATCCCTGAAGACCAAAGATACCTGCGTCCACCTCGTCACCGATGCGTTTCCCGATCAGTGCACCTGCTGCTCCGCCGCCGATATCGACCTTGTACGATCGGCCTGTTTTCTGGTCAGACAGTACGACCTTGAATTCTGCCATCCTCGTATCACCCCTTTGGAAAAGGACTCACCCGTTGCCCTGCAAAAAGCCGGATATAATTCATTGACGTCCTCCCGATTTTCCGCGAGAGAGATTCCGTTTTCCTGCCCGGCAGGGATCCCGTGAAGTACCAATACAATTGGCTGACTGATATAATAAGTCTATTTACCCCAGAAGGGGTTCTCTCTCCTCCGCATGGATGTGAACTCCGCGAGGACTTCCTGTGTGTGAACCGGGAGATGGGCGAGCATCTCCTTCTCGAGCACCTTGACGTGCTTCTCAGGGATATCGACGTAGAGTTCATCATCAACGGCAAGCTGCCTTCCCACTGTTGCACCCTCGATGGAGATGGCAACCTCTGCCCCCGTCTGTGCCTCCCTGATGTTCTCCTGGTTCAGCTGCATCGATTTGACGTGACCCACTTTCCTCCCGTCCCGCTGGACGAGGTTCACATCGGTTCGCAGTGTGCCTCCCAGCACCCGGACTCCAACAACGGCCGGGTTGCTCTGGCGGAATATGCAGTGGGGGAGGATGCGAATCTTTGCAGGATAGATGATCTGCTCGAACTTCTGCTGCTCAGTCTTTCTCTTCAGATCATCTCTCCACTGGATGTAGTCCTCGACAAGCTTGTAGATGACGCGCCCCTCGAAGATCCTGACAGGGAACCCCGGTTCTTTCAGCATCTCGGCTGCATCGGGAAGAACAGGAGTGGAGAAAGCAATCAGGGCACGGTAATAGGGGTTCCTGATGGTCATTGCATCGATGAGGTCGTGCCGGCTCACAGAACCGACCTCGGCCCGCATGACGCCGATGCCGCTCTCATCCAGCTCCTTGCAGAGCGCTTCGAGTGCACCGATTGTATCTGCCTTGATGATCAGCCCCTCGGGAGAGAGGTGCACGTTGATCGTCTCCATCTCCCGTCGGATCTTCCCAATCACGGAATCCGGGTCGCCCCGCACCACGTGAATGGGGGAACCGGCAATAGCCCCCTCGAGGTTCGGGGCACTCACCTTGATCCCTGCCGCGGCAGCTACGGTTTTGACCCTGATGAACCTGTCCTCGACCAGTATCTCCTTGAGGGGCCGGGGCTGCAGGAGGACCCGGACCTTTGTCACGATGATCCCATCCTGTTTTGCAACAGCTATTTCGTCGCCCACGGAGAGAGTTCCGTCGTAGAGAATGACATCCAGCGTGGTGCCAAGGCCCTTCTCCTCCTTGACCTCGAGGATTGTCCCCATGCCCGGACCGTCGAGAGAGATGGAGAGAGCCTTCTCCATGTACCGCTGGGCAAGGCCGATCATGACCATCAGGAGTTCCGGGATCCCCTCACCGGTATGGGCGCTGAGGGGAACGATGGCAAGGTTCCTCTGGAAATCTGTTACCCTGTCGAACCTTTCTGCTGAAAAACCAAGTTCAGAGAGTTTCCCCACGATCTCATAGACACGCGTCTCGAGGAGTTCCCTGACCCGCTCGTTCTGCCGGGAGAAACTCGCAAGGAAAGTCTGGTTGGGGTTCACCCTCCAGCCGTGAAGGCGGTCTATCTTGGTTGCAGCAACGACAAACGGGGTTTTATATGTCCTGAGGATCTGGAGTGCCTCTATGGTCTGGGGCTGAAAACCCTGGTTGATATCCACAACGAGGACTGCCATATCTGCAAGAGCCCCTCCCCTGGCACGGAGAGTCGTGAAGGCATGGTGACCGGGGGTGTCAATGAAGAGAAGACCCGGGACGTTGAGGGGAACCTTCTCCATGGAGCCGCTCATCTTCCGGATGGAATCGATAGGAACAATCGTCGCCCCGATGTGCTGGGTAATCGCGCCGTCCTCCATGCTCACCACAGAGGAACCCCTGATCCTGTCAAGGAGAGATGTCTTTCCGTGATCGACATGGCCGAGCACGCAGACTATAGGTGTCCGGATACGTGGTGTCTCCTTCACTCTTCTCCCTCCATTGCGCACCGGGGGCTGAAAAGGAGAATGGGGGAGAGGGAAAAAGGCAAGCAATCAGGCCTTATCTCTCCCCCTACAGCTCCCTCCGGGTGCAGTGCAATGTAATAGGGTACAATGAATTATATACGCACCGGGCCCCTGTCCCCGAATGCAAGGATATCTTAAAGAGTGCAGGGGTGAAAATGAGAAGGGTACATCCTGCCAGGGTGGGGTAGTTGGTTATCCTAGGGGACTGTGGATCCCCCGACCCGGGTTCGAGTCTCGGCCCTGGCCTTCTCCTGTACGGTCCTGCCAGCCAGGTTGTTCCAGCCGAAAAGAGATTTTTTGTTTCTGGCTGGCTGGCCAGCGGATCCATCTGTTCATCAGGCTGCATTTTAACCCGGGACCATCCGTGTCTCGCAACGCGGGCAGGAAAGGGCGTAACAGGGAACCGTCACGTGCCTTTGCACCCGGTATCCGCAGAGCGGGCAGACGCAGAACGCCGGAGCAGTCCCATCCTGTACCATTTTCCCCCGTTCGGGTTCTTTACCAGTCATACACAATCAGGCTTACTCTCTGAAATACTTCAGATTAACCTGTTGCCCCAAGGCATCCCCGTTATGACAGAGAGAGGGGACATGCAACCATGGCGCAACAGCCAATAAGCCACGAAGGAACCTCCCCGATGAAAAAGAGAGCTCAATAGACACCTGCGGAATGATAGTTTTAAATAGGCACACTTCCCCCCAATACATATAAAGCATTGATTGGTGGAGTGCATGGAGAATCAAGTCCAGAAATACTTTATCCTTTGCGTGTTGGCCGCCATGGTGATACCAGTATCTGCAGATTCCGTCGGATCTTCTCCGGCAGAAACAGGGATATACCGTTTCCATTGCAATGTCGATGGCGCTCTTGTCTACCTCGATGGCGAGCTTATCGGGACAATCCATGAGTATGTACTGGATGTACCTGTCGGTATCTCGGGTCCGTATTACAGGAACTATTCCCTCGTGAAGGAGGGATACAAGACCTACTCGGGAATCATCAATTCAGTCCCGAAGGTGGGACAGGTTATTCACATCTATGTCGTGATGAGTGCACAGCCCGTCGTCGAATACGGGACAGTCCACCTTATGGTCACACCTGCAGATGCAGAGGTGACATGGGATGGCAGTTCTGCAGGGAAGGTACCTCCATCAGGAATCCTTGTCCTCTATAACGTTTTACCCGGTTCGCATTCCCTGGTTATCCAGAAGGAGGGATACGAGCCCTATTACGGGTCATTGTTCGTCCCGAAGAACGATGTGGTGAAGTTCCCGGTCACCCTCAGTCCGATACGCAGGGGTTCTCTCTCCGTGACATCCGTGCCGCCAGGCGCCGCTGTCACTGTCGATGGCCAGTACAGGGGTATCACACCTCTCGACGTTTCTGACCTCCCGGCGGGCAGCCACTCGGTATCCATCTCGGGCGAAGGATACCAGGAGTATATCTCGTCTGTCGAGGTCTCGGATGGTGCAACTACCACTGTAAGTGCATCGCTTGTCCCTGCAACGACAGATGTGCAGGGTGGTCGTTCCCCCGTCTCGCCCGTTGCAGTCGTTGCGGGACTTGGTATGGCACTCCTCTGGGCAGGAAGAAGGATTCTCTGATCCTTCTGCCCCATCCATTCTCTCCATTTTATGGATCGGTCAGATCCCGGTGACGATTTAGTTCTCCTGTATGATATGCGCACGGGCAGACGGATAACAGTGAGTCGAATCCGCCGGACACCTGCCGAATGGCGGGCCCTCCTCTCCCCGGATGTTTATCTCGTAACACGGGAGAGGGGAACAGAGCCTCCGTTCTCTTCACGACTCTGCCGTTGCCATCTTCCCGGGATTTACCGTTGTGCCTGCTGTGGAACGGATCTCTTCACCAGCGGGATGAAGTTCGATTCCGGGACGGGATGGCCGAGCTTCAGGGCACCCGTTGACAGCTGCAACGTGGCAATGGAGAGGGACACCTCCCTGGAGATGGAGAGGACCGAGGTGCACTGTGCCCGCTGCGGGGCTCACCTCGGACATGTCTTCTCCGACGGGCAGCCACCGGAGGGGACACGGTATTGCATTAATGGCCTGGCTCTCACATTCTGCCGGTCCCGGGGGAGAGGGGAGGCAGACGGATAGGAGGATCAGGAAAGGAGAAGCACCTGTCGGACTCTTTCCGGTCACCATACCGGCACTCTCTTTATGGACTGATACCGAATCTCTTTGATGAACAGAGGGAGGTCCCGCCCGGGGAGACCTTTCATGGAGGAGAGCGAGCCCACCATCCTTTCTGCAGACGAGAGAGAATTCCTCGAGGAACTCTCGGACTATCTGGATGTTCTCTCGAACAGCACACGCCTCCGGATACTGCTCCTCCTCGAGAGAGAGGCAATGGATGCACGGACTCTCTCCCAGCGAACCGAAATATCCTACGAGAATTGCAAGAAACACCTGGAAAGACTCCTCGATGCAGGGCTCGTGGCGAGGGTGCCCGGTCTTGGCAGGGAGACCTCAAAGGGAGTCCACCCTGCGTGGAAATACCTCCCTGTCCCCGGCATGCTGGAGCAGATCCAGAAGGATCTCGGGGCACTTGCCAGGGCGCCGGGAGGGCTGTCTCCGCCGGCTCTCCAGGAGAGGATAGACTCTGCAAGGCTCGCCATCGGGCGGGAAATAGGCTCCGGACGGTGGATGCTGCTCGTCCTCGGGGGCGAGTGGGACGGGCGGATTGTTTCCCTGTCGCGCCCGAGGACCGAACTGGGACGGGGGAAGGAGGGGGGAATCTCGGAGGAGGGCGATACGGCGCGCGTCTCCTTTCCCCCGTCTTACCGGTCCGTAACACGCCTGGAAAAGCCGCATGCAGTGATCAGGATCGCCCGGGGTGCATGCTTTCTCGAGGATGCCGGGAGCAGGGGTGGAACTTTTGTCAATGGCAGGAAGGTCATTTTCCCGGAGCGAGTCAGCCTGAAAGACGGGGACAGGATCATGCTCTCGCAGGGTGACTTTCCGGCGATGCTTCTTGTCATCGAAGGAAAGAAGGAGGGGGAGAATCTCCATGGGTGAGTGGGGGTCCCCCGCATGGAGATCGGTTCTCCCTGTCGTCGTATTGCTCATTGTTCCTGTCATTGCGTGTTATGCACAGGCTGTCCCGGCTACGGTTTTCCCGCCATTAACAATAAACGCATCATCGCACCAGAATCTCTCACCTTTTATCAGGCAGAACCCGGAGAACAGCCACAGCATTCTCAAACCGGCAGCAACCCTGCCGGTGATTACGCCCTTTCCGACTGTGACTGCCCCCCGGAAGATTGAGAATCCGATGCCACCCATGGCAGGGAGGCGGACAGTGACCCCGGCAACCCCGACACCCGCCCCGTCCCTCCCGGTAATCCCCCAAACGACATCTCCCCGGGCGACTATCACGCCTGCAGGAACACCTTTCGCTGACAACACCACGGTGCCACCGGGTGGTGGAGGGGGGGCGCCGCCGCGGCCGGAAACATGGCCGGGGACGGCATTTCTGGCTGCGGTCATCATCTCGGCCGGATCTGCGACACTCATCGTTCTGCGGGAGATCTCCCGTCGCCTGTATGTGCCGCCTGGATCATGGTGGACGCCGCATTCCCGGATCCTTGCAGGGTCCCATGCTTTCCTTGCAGCTGCATTTGCAGGAATGGCGGGATATTTCATCGCAAATCCTGAAAGTCCTGTCAGGGAAGTCCCTGCCGGAGACCCCTGGATTACTCTTGCTGTTGTGGCCCTTGCGGGATTTGCGCTGGTCTCGTCCGCAGGGATGGCGTACTCAACGCTGGTGGGGAAGGTGTCCCGGCCGCTGGCAGCAGCCCATGCCCTCGTCGCACTTTCAGGAACTCTCCTCGCTCTCCTCCATGCCATCCTGCCGGGTGGTTCAGGTCCCGGGTTCATTGCAGTGGTACCCTTTCTGTCAGCCCTCGGTCTCACGGCAACCCAGATCCACGGAAAGGGAATGCGCGTATCCGGGAAGGGAGATCAGCTCCCTGATACGCTCCTCTTCGAGGAGGGGGAATCCGCCCCGGCGGGCTCTCTCCTGCCTCCCGCACTTGCCGGCCGGTACTCCGGTGCGCGGTTCATCCACCAGGGCGGGATAGCCCGCGTCTTCTCCGCGGTCAGGAAGTCTGACGGGATTCGTGTTGCCGTCAAGGTTCCGATCCGCACGGATGAACAGACCGGAAAGTCATTCCTCCGCGAGATGAAAGTGTGGGAAGACCTCGTCCATCCCGGGATAGTCCGGATTTATTCGGCAAACATCCTTCCCGTTCCCTATGTCGAGATGGAGTTGTTCGGGGCAAGTCTCGCGGATATCGCAGTTCCTGTCAGCCCCCGGCAGTCCCTCGAGATCGTGCGGAAAGTGGCCGAGGCACTCCGGTATGCCCACGAACGGGGTGTGATCCACCGGGACTTAAAACCCGAGAATATCCTCCTTTCGGACGATGGCAACCCCCGGATCGCGGACTGGGGCCTTGCGCGGGACGAGAAGGTGGCACTCCAGACAACGATCCACGGGTTCTCGATCCCCTGCGCTGCCCCCGAGCAGCTCGACCCGGCACGATTCGGGAAAACGACATCGCAGACCGATATCTACCAGCTTGGAATCATCTGGTACTGGCTGGTCTCAGGCACGTACCCCTTCTCTTCGGGATCTGTTGCCGACGCATTGAGGGAACGCCTTGAAGGAGAGATAGTTCCCCCCTCATCCCGGGTCCCGGGCCTTGGGGATCTCGACCCTGTCATTCTCAGGTGCCTTGCCCGTGAGCCATCGGAGCGGTACAGGGACATGCGTGAACTCCTCGAGGAGATCAGGAGGCTGGAGAAGAAGCTTGGAGGAGAGAATGGTGAAGCCCGTGGTAGCTCCGTCTGAGAAACGACAGGCGGTAAACCCATGACGGGGCTGAGTAGCGCACCTCCGGTGGTTGCCGTTGTTTCATGCCCCGATTATGATCCGAAAAATGTTCTATCTGCCCTCGGGCGGGCAGTGGATCTCCTGGGAGGCCTCCAGGTTCTCGTCACGCCCGGTTCCCATGTCCTCGTCAAGCCCAACCTCCTCTCGGGTTCCCCGCCGGATAAGGCCGTCTGCACCCATCCTGCAGTGACGGGGGCACTTATCCGTCTCCTTGTCTTTCACGGGTGCACTGTGACAGTGGCCGACAGCCCCGGAGGGGGGACGCGGTACACGGAGAGGTCTCTTGCGAGGGTATACAGGGCTGCAGGCTATGAGAATCTCCCGGAAGAGACGGGCTGCACCCTGAACCGTGACTGCAGGTTCCGGGAACTCGCTTTCCCCGGTGGACGGGTCTGCACCCGCTTCCCCCTCCTCATGCCGTTCTTCTCCGCAGACTGCGTCGTTGGCGCGGCCAAGGCAAAGACCCATCTCCTCACCCTGATGACCGGAGCGACCAAGAACCTCTTCGGGCTGCTGCCCGGCCTCGAAAAGCCGCTTTTCCATTCGCGGTACCCCGACCCGGACCTCTTTTCCGACATGCTCCTCGATCTCCTCCTCTGCGTTTCGCCGTCCTTCCACGTGGTGGATGCCATCGTTGCCATGGAGGGGGACGGTCCCATGTCCGGGAACCCCCGCATGCTGGGCGCCCTCATCGTCAGCAGGAACGCCCTTGCAGCAGACATCGTTCTCTGCAGGCTCATGTCCATCGATCCCCACGATGTCCCGTACATTGCCCGTGCTGCCGCCCGGGGGCTCATCTCCCCTGACGGTGAGGAGATCGAGGTCAGGGGAGACCCCCTCAGCATGTTTTGCAGAGGGGGCTTCAGGGCGCCGGCCTCATATGCCCGGGGGAGAGCAGGCTTCCGTGTCCCGCTCTTCTTCCGGGTGGTCCACCGGCTGGGAAGGATATACCATCTGCGCCCGGTTGTGGTTCCATCGCGGTGCACGGGATGCGCAAGATGCGTCCGTGCGTGTCCGGTTCATGCATCTGCCATCGTGGACGGAAAGGCGTGCATTGACAGGAAAAAGTGCATCCGGTGTTACTGCTGCCACGAGATGTGCGAGGCGGGAGCAATCGCCCTCGTGCGGTGGCCGGGAGGCTCCCTCCTCCATGCAGTGTCAGGCAGGACGCTCGAAAAAGGGTGACCTTTCCTCCACCGGTAGGGTGGACGGAGCCATCCCTCTCTCCTGGAGAAAGACCCGAAACCCTCCGTGGGTGGGTTGAACCGGAAGCATCCAACCAATTTAAATGCGCAGGTCATCGATTAAGGTATCGGGGTGCCACGAGATGAAAGACACCATAAAAATGATGCTTGCAATCATGCTCTTTGCGATGGTTCCCATGGTCCAGCTGCTCGTACCATGAGAGAAGCACCAGGGGAATCAGTATCCCTCATGTCCATGTCCAGGAAAAAAAAGATACCTCTTTTTTTTACCACGAGCACAGTAGAGGTGTTTTGAGTATGGTGAGTCTCCGCTCCACCCGTCTCCTCGAAGCCTGCAGGAGGAGACCACACCTGCCCGGAATTATCGTGCTGGCCCGGCGTGCATACAGGAGCGCACTCACCCGCAACGTGTGGCCCCGCTGAAGGAAGCCATTTTTGCGCTCCAGGGCAGGGAAAGGATCGGGAGACAAAAGCCCGTCAGGTTAACCTTATATCATGATCTCTCCATTCAATTAGTGAGGTGAGAGGTTCATGTGCACTGTCGGTGGCCCTGTTGACCTTGACGTCCCCCCCGAGAGGGTCAAGGGGAAGAATTACCGTTGCCGGGAATGCGGGGAGAGGTTCCGGGGAGTGGGAAAGCACCCGGTATGTCCTTCCTGCCAGTCAGAGGACGTCGAAGAATCCTGATACTGTCATTCTCCCGGAACAGAAGGATTCAATGAAGAAGGGGAATTAGAAAAACCCGATGTTCCATTTTTTAAAAAAGCCGGGATGGACGACGGTTTTTTTTGCGGGAACAGCCCACGCGTTTCCCGGTGCATTCTACGCTGATTCTCCCTCCCCCCCGGTCTCGATCCGATACGAACCTTCCGGTATTACGATCTCAAAGCGCATACCCTTTCCCGGGTTGCCGGTCTCGCGGATGGAAAACCCATTCATCGACAGGATTTCGCGGACGAAGAAGAGTTCAGGACTGCTATTTTCGTCATACTCCCTCCCAAAGACCGACTCTTCCCCTTCCCGCGCAATCCCCGGACCGTCATCCTCGCAGACGAGGATGAGGTCATTGCCCGCTCTCCTGTACGAGAAGGAGACCCTCGAGACCCTGTCTGCCTGCCTGAGGGAATTCTGGATGAGGGCAGAAAACACCATCTCGAGCAGGGGATCTGCAAGGAGCGCAAGACCCCTGCAGTCGAGGTATATGGTGACATTGCGCAGGTCATGCATCCCTGCGACCTTCCTGATAGATGCACCAACGTCCAGCCAGCAGGGAGCTTCCATGCCCTTTGACGGGTAGTCCCTGAAAAAGGACAGGACTTCTCCCAGTGCGCCGAGCTGGCGTTTCTGCTTGTGGACATAAGTGCGGAGGAGAGGGTCGTCTGTCTGCCCTTCTGTCAGATCGAGGTAGCCCCTGAGTGTTCCAAGGATATTTTCCGCGTTGAAACTGGTCATCCGGGCAAGGAGGGAGAGATTTTCGGTGAACCGGGCACGTCTCTCCTGCTCTCTCTTCTGATCCGTTATATCGAGGAAGAATACGGCCACCCGCGAGGGAGTCCCCTGCGGGTCACGGACAGGGCAGATGTCGACGAGGAAAGAACGGGACTGCCCGGCCGTCTCGAACCGCGTTCGCCTGCAAGACCGGAACGCTTCCTCCACCCGGTCCTGGATTTCCTGCCCAAGAGAGCTCTCCGGCAGGCTCTGGAGCGGTGTACCGGATGGTTTGACCTCGCCTCCCGACCAGAGGTCCCAGAATGCTTCATTTGCCGTGAATATCTCCCCGGTCTTCCCGACGAGGCAGGCAGGCCCGGGAAATGCGTTCACGAAGGTGCGAAGGAGAGATTCGTTCTCAACCAGGAGGTCCCACCTGGCCTTCTGGGCCGAAATATCCATCACCGAGAAGACAATCGGCGAGGAGGGGTCGGCAGGGTCGATGGGAGATGTGCTGAGGAGCACAGCAATCTGGGAGCCGTCTTTCCGAACCCACCGGGTCTCTATCGCATCCTCTCCTGTCTCCCACTGTCGACCTGCAATCTCCCTGCCAACCCTCTCGAATTCATCATCCGAGGGGTAGAGACATCGGCTGCTCTGTCCCAGGAGTTCCCCGGGTGAGTATCCGGTCATCCGGCAGATCTGGTCGTTGACATGGAGGAAAATACGGTTTTTAGCCAGGCCAATGCCAAGGGGAACAGCCCTGAATATCCCCTGAAGGAGTGCCTCACTCTTATGCAGTGCATCCACTGCCATTTTCTGGTCATGGATATCGGTGAGGGTTCCTGTGCATCCCACAAAATTCCCATCTCTTTTGAGGGGCCAGAGTGAGATATGACACCACCGGGGCTCGCCACTAAGGGTCAGGATCTGCCGTTCGACTTCCAGGGGTTCCTTATGATCTCCGCTCGTGAATTCCTTGTATCTTTGGAGAGCCTCGGCGGTATCCTCCGGGCGCATGAGATCGGAAAAGTTGCGCCCCAAGAGATTCTTTGGGCTGTACCCGAAGATCCGGGTCACGGCAGGGCTTGCATAGGTAATCTTTCCTTCCCCGTCGAGAGAAAAGATAACATCGTTGATGGTCTCCACGATCTCCCGGAGTCTTTCCCTGCTCTGCCGGAGGGCAGACTCGGTCTCCTTCAGGGAGGAGATGTCCACTATCTGGACGAGGAAACCGGCTGTGTCTCCCTTCTCGTCCCTGAGGGGTTCCATGGATGCTGACCCATACCAGGTGCTGCCATCTTTCTTCACTGCCCTGAATTCAAGATCACGAAATCCCGTTCCAGCCTGTATTGCGGAAAAGATTGTTTTCCTTACCCGTGGAGCATCGTCCGGGTGAATGGTGTCAAACCCGGTTTTCTGGAATTCATCGGGAGAAAAACCCGAAAATGCCAGGCTGTGCGGACTCACGTACCTGATACTGCCTTCCCTGTCCATGATGAGGAGGAGGCTTGGAGCAGTCTCGACCATCGTCCTGAACCGTGCCTCGCTCTGCCTCAGAGCCTTTTCCTCCTTCTCCAGACGGTGGCAGTACTCGTTGAGTGAGTCCTGGGTCACCCTGAGTTCCTCGAGGGTTGCAGACATCTGTTCATTCGATGCAAGAAGTTCTCTGTCTGTCTTTTTCAGACTGGATACGTCGTTTACGAGTGCAACGAAGTACTCCACCTCCCCGCTCTCCTTCCGGACAGGCATGGCAGAGACCTCGATATCGATGAGGGTGCCATCTTTCCTCCGGAACCTCTTCTCGATTGCAAGGAGAGGTATCTCTCCGGAGAGGACCCGCGAGAGGATACCGGATTCTTTCTGCCGGTCCTCCTCCGGTGTCAGGTCCTCCCAGGAGAGCGCTGAAAGTTCTTCAGGACAATATCCGAGCATCTCGCAGAACTTACGATTCACCTGTCTCCACCTGAAATCGGGTGTTGCCATGGCGATCCCTGCGAGGGGGAGTTCGAAGTAAGAACGGAACCTCTTCTCGCTCTCGACGAGCTCGCTCTCCACACGTTTCCGGGTGAGAACCTGCCAGAGGCTCCCCATGAGAAGCGTGACCTGCTGGACATCGTTTTCGGTATAGTCGTTCTCCTTGTTAGCAAGCCCGACGACCAGCACGACCCGGGACCCGTCGAGGACAGGGATACCCATGTACCGCAGGAGGGGCGGGTGGCCTTCAGGGTGCCCCTGCTTTCCCGGAACACTGCCCTGGTAATCATTTATAATGACAGGACCCCGCTTCCTGACAGGTTCTCCGTGAAGGCCTGCCTTCTCCAGGGGGAACCTGGCATCCCTGTCCCTGATCCTGCATGTATCGAGGGCTGACGCAGACCAGACATGGATTGAGAGGACCGATTCCTGCTCGTTTACAAAGCCGAGGAACCCCATGCGGCTTCCAGTGAGTGCAATGGCTTTGTCCAGGGCATACATGCAGAGATCATGTGCGGTTGCCCCGTGCATCTGGTAAAGGTCGATGACAGCCTGGAGGCGTGCCTGGTTTGACCGTATCTCATCCTCGGCCCGCCTCTTCTGGACTGCCTGGAAGATCATGTTGCGGAGCTCGGCAAACTGCGACTTCGGGTCACCCCCCTTCTGGAGATAGAATGATGCTCCGAGGTTGAGTGCCTCGATTGCCACGTGCTCCCTGCCACGACCCGTGAAGATGATGACCGGGACATCGGGTGCCCGTGCCTTCACTTCTTTCAGAAGGTCAATCCCGTTCATCTGCGGCATCTCGTAGTCAGTCACGATGATGTCGAAGTGGCCGCTTTCCATCTTTTGGAGGGCATCCTGTCCCGATTCCGAGAGGGTCACCCGCATCCGGCCGTCCCGCTCAAGGTAGATCTGCGTAACATCGAGGAGCGCGGGCTCGTCGTCCACGAGGAGAACGGAGATCATGGGAAGACCACTGGATTATCCAAAATCACTATTTATTGAGATTTATTTCATGGAATAAAAAGGGTATCGAGATTCAGGGGTGTCATGCAGGATCGACACCTGCCACGCCTCACGTCCTCTCCTCTCCTTCCCGGACCATGAGAGTCCCCTTCCCCCTGTTTGCGACGTCACCGCGATAGACTGCCATCCTGAACTTCTTCCCCAGGAACTCTGCCTCCGCGGATCCATTGCGGTAAAACGAGGGGAGCAGTTCACGCGGGTTGCCAAACACCATGCATGTCCCGCCGGTCATGTTCCCGCAGGGGCGGGTGCAGTCTCCCCCGATGACCAGGGTCCCGCCCCGCATCTCCACGCCGGGAAGATCACCGCAGTCTCCGTGCACGATGACCTCTCCCCCGGAGAGGTACTCGGCAACGAAGTCACCGGCGTTGCCCGTGACCTCGATCGTCCCCCCCCGCATGCCACGTTTCTCCCCCCGGTACCCTGCCCCGCAGTAGTCACCGGCATCCCCCTCGCAGAAGATGCGCCCGCCCCGCATCTCGCGCCCGAGCCATGCGTCGGCATTGCCGCGGATGACGATCTCGCCCGCACTCATGAAATTCCCGCAGTGCATCCCGATGTCACCTTCGATGATGATCCTGCCTGCGTTCATGTACTCCCCGACACGCTTGATTTTCCCGGTGTCGCCGGTCAGGATAACCTCGACCTGGTCAGGGGAGACTGCCGGCCCCTCGACCGTGATGAAGAAGACCTCCTCGAGACTCCTCTCCCGGTTCCCCTCGTAGACGAAGAGGTCGTTTCTCCGGAGGAAGTTCTGGGGGATGATGCACTCTGCCTCGATAGGGATGTGGGGTTTATTCCGCGGTCGTGTCTTCAGGATGATCCTCATAGTGCTGCCTCGGTCTCGATGCAGACTCCCCGGGGCAGGTACTCGTCCTGGACGGGGTAGTTCTGGAGCCGTACTGTGTAGTACTGCTCGAACTTCTTCCGAAACTCCGGGTCAGAGCCCATGTCGTACTCCGGCGGAACGCGGGAGCGGGTCCATATGGTGCTGTTCGCCCCCTCGACAACGACGTCTCCGTCCCGGGCAACGACTCTCCCCCTCTTGATCGTGTACAGGGTCCGGGAGAACCCTGCCATCACCTGCTGGTAATCGACAGAGGGATCGAGTTCGTCAGGCTTCAGCGGGTAGATTGCAACATCGGCCTGGGCGCCCGGGGAGAGGTAACCCTTCCCAATCCGGGTGATCCCGAGTGCCTTTGCCTGTCCGGCGCGTGTCATCACCGCGATATCGTACCAGTCGAGCTCGCGGTCGAGGGCGAAGAGGGGGACATAGTGCTCCGTGCGGGGATCGATCTCTTTTCCCTCGTTCTCACGCAGTCTGCTGCTCATCAGGAGAGCGATGATCTCGGGGTACTTCACGAACGGTGCTCCGTTGGGGTTGTCCGTCGAGAGCAGGCACTGCCAGGGGTTTTTCGCAAGGAGCGCAAGCTCGAGCCCTATCGCCCACATCACGCAGTTGACAAGGCTCTTCCGGCTGTAGTAGACCGGGATGATTCCTGATCCCGTCTCCAGTTCGACATCATGGTTGCTCCACTTGTTGTGGTGGAGCATGTAGAGCTTGAACTCCATCGGGCCGTCGGCCGTCATCGTCGTCGTCCGCCCGAACATGATCTGGCCCATGTCGATGACCACCTGCGGCTTGTTGTTGAGAGAGCGGGCAATATCCTCTGACCTCGAGCAGATGTCCCTCCACGTCGTCCCGCCGTAGGAGTGAAACTGGACATGGGTGAGGTAGAGGGACTGGCGGTCCCCGCTGGCAGCCGGGGCGAGCTCCATTGTATCGAGCGTTGTCCTGAAGTTCCCGGGGACGCCGAGGTTATTGCAGTGGAGGTGAACGGAGTGCGGGAGGCCGAGGATCTCGTTTGCCTCGATCATCGTGCTGATGATCTCCGCAGGCGTGACCTCAAAGTGGGGAACAGTATCGTGGATCCCGGAGACGTCCTTGCCCCATCCCCACGCCTCTGTCCCGCCCGGGTTCGTCAGCTTGATGGCAAATCCTTTGACTGCTGCGAGTGTCCACGCGACGATGGCAGCTGCCCTTCTGACATCTCTCTCCCTGACCGCCTCCATCACGGCCCAGTTCCCGTCAAAGAGCGTGTTTGCCAGCATGTCCTGGTGAGGGGTTGCCGTGAACTCCTCGTGGGTATGGCGGGCCTCGAGCGGGGCCATGGCACCCTCGAGCACGGTCGTGTAGCCCATCGTGCTGTACCTGTAGGAGTTCCCAAATGTCGTGGGGACGCTGTACCCGGAGGTGACATGCATCACTCCCTTCCTGGATGTCCGACCTGCCCGCATGTCCTCGGGGCTCATGTACCTCCCAAAGTTCACTTTCGTCCCGCAGACATGGGAGTGCGAGTCGATCCCACCGGGGAGGGTGAGGCACCCGCCTGCATCGATGACGGGTGCACCGGGAGGGGCGTCCTCGGCGATCCGCCCTTCCCGGATCGCGATATCCATGATCTCGCCCCTGATGCCGGAGAGGGGGTCGATGACATACGCATTCCTGATCAGGATCCCCTGCGTCATCCCTTCGCCTCCCTTGCGAGCGCGTAGATCCTCTCCAAGACTGCCACGTCGTCGGGGTATCCGGTGGAGAAGAGCCGACGTGTCCGGATGGGAACGCCATCCATCCGGTACGCAGTCCCCTCAGCGTCGATTCCGGTCACCGCGACCGGTATCTGGATCTGGGAGAGGTGTGTCGTTACGTTCACGTGCGGGTCGATCTGGACCGTGGGTATGGAGGCAAGGTGCTCGGCGCAGGGACGCGGGAAGTGCGCCCCGGGATCGCTCGAAACAACAAGGCAGGCATCGCATTCCTTTCTCCGCAGGATGTCCACGCTCGTTGTCTCTCCCGGGTTGTAAAACGCGATCCCCCTCGAGAAGTCGACAGCGTACGGGTAACCCGTAATCCACGTGAAGACCTCGTTTGAGCCGTACACGTTCCAGTGACCCCTCATCGGAGAGATGGTGAACTTCGTGTGGCGGTTGAGTTCCTCGGTCAGCTCGATGGCATTCCGGACATTCTTGTACTTACCCCTCGACATCGTCAGGCCAAGCCCGAAGAAGATTGCTCCGAACCGGGCGGAGAGGCAGATTTTTGCCACCCTGAAGAGCTGTTCGCGGGTGACGCCGCTGACCCTGTCAGGGACGAGGTCTCCCCTGCCCCTGACGATCATGCGGAGGGCAGAAAGGACAGCGTAATCGCCGCCCGGCGTGACCTTTACGAACTCGTCTGCGATCTCCGACGAGTCGGTCTCGCGGATATCCACGACGATCACCTTCCGCTCCCTGAATGCCGATTTGACAAAGAAGCCGTCCGCAAAGGTCGTGTACCTGCTCATGTGCCGGGGGTGAGCCTCTATTGGGTTTGCACCCCAGTACACGACGACATCTGCCCTGTTCTTCACCTGCCCGAGCGTGCACCCGGGGTGGCCGACCTCCTGGATAGCCATGATCGAGGGGCCGTGGCAGACGGTGGAGGTGTTGTCGATGACCGCACCGAGGAGCTCGGCAAGGTGGACACCGATGGTCTGGGCCTCGACGAACGTCCCGCTCCACCCGTAGAGGAGGGGGCGCTCCGCCTCGAGGAGGATCTCTGCGGTCTTTCGGATGGCATCGTCGTAGCTTGTCTTCTCCCAGGATCCGTTCCTCCTCCGGATGGGATGCGGGAGCCTTTCGTGGCCCAGGAACTTCTCGGTCGCAAGGGTGCAGCCGTTCTCGACCGACGTGACAGTCGTCCCGTCCACCGTTACGACGAGGTCGTCGCAGAGACACCCGCAGAACGGACAGACGACGTCCTCAATCCTCATAGGGGACACCCCCGTATTCCCGCATCAGAGCTGACAGGGGAAGGGGAGCATCACCTGTCGGCTCGATATCGACCGGGATAGTCTTGAAGTCCGGCATTCCCGTCCCGTGCGTCCGGGACCCAACGAGAATGTTCGCGTACGGCCCGAGGCAGACGAAGACGAGCCCCCTCGGGAGACCCGGGTCGGGTCTCACCCTCATGACCACAGATCCCCCGGGTCCCGTCGTGCGCACGGCGTTCCCCTCCTCGACGAGGAGCTCGAACATGTCAACCGGGTTCATCCGGACAGTCGAGGCCTCCCCGATGTATTCCGGGCTGTTCTTCCGCTCCACGGAAGATCCCTGGCGGATGGTCCTGCCGGTCGTCATAAGAAACTTCATACATCCTCCTCCGGTGCATGGACGGCTTCGAGGAGGCGGGCGACGGAGATCGCTTCGTTCGGGCAGTGGTGCTCGCAGGTCTTGCACCCCGTGCACTTCTCCACGTGGAGAACGCGGCATTTCCCCTCGCTCACCTTGAGGAGGAGGTCGTCTGTCGATGCACGTCCGCCGTGCGACATCTGGGCATCGATCAGCTTGTTGACAGGGCATGCGACCGCGCAGTTCCCGCAGCCCATGCACCGGTCGAGGTCGACGTCAATCCGGAAAGAGAAGGAGAGCCGCGTGTTGTCGTAGAACATGGACTCGAGGATCCTCCCGCTCGAGAGGACCCCATTGGGACATGCCTCGACGCAGAGCCCGCACCTGATGCAGTGGCCCACGTGGATGCGGGGCTGCCAGCCCTCAGGAGTCTTCACGACGTCGATTGCTCCCGGGGCCGGGCAGACCATCATGCAGAAGAGGTGGTGCGTGCAGGTCTTCCCGGTCAGTTCCGGATAATTCCGGAAGTGGGGAGGGATGACGAGGGGAGCTGTCCTTGCCGCGAGGAACTTTCTCACCCATTCCGACCGCGCGAATTCCCGGATGTATGCAACGAGGGAGAGCGCCATGGGTCACCGCTCCGTGCATGCGATACAGGGGTCGGAGGAGACGAATGTCGATGTCACGTCCGCAATCGAGGTGACCCCTTTGAGCATGTAGTGGCAGCACGCCTCGATGTTCATGATTGAAGGGGTCTGGATGGAGATATCGAGCACCCTCCCGGCCGCATCTGTCCTGATGAAGTACGTGAGTTCCCCGCGGGGGGCCTCGCCCGAGTACGCGATCTCTCCTGCACCCGGGATGCCCCCGCCGCGGATCGGTCCGGCAGGGAGTTCGTCGAGGCATTTGCGGATCAGGCCGATGCTCTGGACGATCTCCTGGAACCGAACCAAGATCCGGGCGTAGTTGTCGCCCTCCGTCCTGACGATCGGGGAGAAACCGAGGGTCTGGTAGGTCGGGTGGGAGAGCCGCCTGTCGATCTCACCGATACCGCTTGCCCTTGCCGTCGGGCCAACCGCATATGCCTCCCGGGCGGCCTCTCTTGTCAGGATACCGACCCCCCTGCTCCGGAGTCCAATCAGCGGCCCGTTCGCAAACATTTCAGTGTACCGGGTCACCTCCTTCTCGATGCCGTCTAGGGCGTTCCGGAGTGCCTGTGCGTCTTCGGACCGGAGATCGAAGCGGACGCCGCCGGGAACGATATACGCGCAGGTGACGCGTGCGCCCGTGATCCGTTCCAGCTGGTCCATCACCTTCTCCCGGACGTCGAGGAGGTACATGGCGAGGGTCTCGTGCTCGATCGTGTAGCAGTACGAGAAGTTGGCAAGGATGTGGCTCTGCATCCTGTCCAGCTCGTTCACGATGACCCGGAGGAGTGCGGCCCGGCGGGGGACCGGAATATCGCTGATCTTCTCGAGCGCCTCGATGAAGACCATGTTATGGATGACCGAGCAGATGCCGCAGACACGCTCGGCAAGGAACATCACCTCCTGCCAGGGCCTCCCCTTCATGATCCGCTCGATCCCCTTCTTCATGTACCCGAGTTCCACCTCGGCAGAGATCACGTACTCTCCCCGGGTCTCGCACTTCACCCGTGCAGGCTCCTTCCAGCAGGGGTGCACCGGCCCGACGGGAATGGAGACATCGACCGTCCGCTTCACCGGGCATGCACCTCGTAATCTTCAAAGACTGTCGGGGCGACAGCAAGGATTGCCGAGAGGATCTCTGTCGGGCGCGGCGGGCATCCGGGCACCTGTGCCGCGATCGGGATGTGCTTTGCAACCGGGGGATCGACAAGGGTGTGGGGTCGTGCGAACAGGCACCCGGAGATCGGGCAGTTCCCGATTGCAATGGCAGCCTTTGGCGGCGGGATCTTCTCCCAGAGTCCCCGGAGTTTCTCTTCCCAGCCGGGGGTGTATGCCCCGATGACGAGGAGGATGTCTGCCTCCCGCGGGTTGTTATGGACGAATATGCCGTACTGCTCGATATCGTACCGTGGAGAGAGGCAGGCGAGCACCTCGATGTCGCACCCGTTGCAGGATCCGACGTCCACGTACGCGACATGGATCGAGCGTGACCGGACGAAGTTCTTGACCTTCTGGAGGATCGTCATGAGAGGACCACCTGCCGGATCGCTGCCTTTCCTGCTGCAACCGCCTCGGCAAACGGGACTCCTGCCGCAATCTTCTCTTTTGCTTCAGCAACGACAGCATCCATCGTTCTCTCCTCGACGATCGGGACTGCCCGGGTATAGAGGTGGGACGAGAGCGCACGCTCGATATCCGGGAGACCTTCCTGGAACCGCTTCCCCTGCTCATAACGTGCGGGCAGGTTCTCGAGCAGGAGCATGTCGCACCTCCTCATCAGGTGATGCCGGAGATGGAGGTGGGAGACACCGATGTCGGCTGCAATCTCTCTCACCATTCGATCGTGTCTCCTGCTCTCGAGGATTGCGTGCTTCATGGCTGTTAAGTCTTTCTCGTAGAGGGCCTCTTTCATACCAGTCCTCCCAGGCGTGCAATGCCGTATCCGAGAAAGAGGAGCACGGCAGCCCAGAGCGCAGCCTTCTCCCGGAGGTCCAGTGTCACCCTGTCCCTGAACCAGTACATCGCAGTGGCGGCTGCAATCGCAGTCCCGATGAGCAACCCCTCCAGCCAGAGAGAGGGGCGGTTCCAGACCTGAACCACCAGTATCAGGAGATAGATCATGCATCCTGCCACTAAAACAACTCGTATCATGACACCACCACGAGGACACTCACATAGGCGAGCATGAGGCCGGCAATGATCGTCTGGACTGTGACACTGTCGTAGGGGGAGAGCATGGGGCAGAGTGCGCAGACAAAGGAGAGCGACAGGGTGAGGAGGAGCATGCCCGCGAGGAGGAGAATGAAGGGCAGGTTGCCTGCGAAGACGAGGAGGAACGTCATGAGGAGGACATACGTCTTCAACCCGTTGCACACCTCAAGTCCTGCACGCCACACGCCGAAATGCTCTGTCTTGTACCCGCTGACGAGTTCCTTGCTCTCGACGATGGAGAACGGGCCAAACGGCATCTTGGAGAGGATGACGAGGTACATTGCCAGTCCGGCGAGGGGAACGGTAAAGAGGAGTGGCCCGTGCACCTCCTGGTATGCAACGATGTCCCTGATCATGAGGGACCCTGAAAAGACTGCTATTCCCGCTGTGCTGACCAGGAGGGGGATCTCGGATGCAGCGGAGATGACGGACCGGACACCCCCGAACTTGCCGTAGGGCGAGCCTGACGAGAGCCCGAACCCGTGTTCCACGATCTTGTGGAGCATGTAGATGGCAAAGATGATGAGGAGGCTCTCCCCCCAGAGCACGACAGCGAGTGCAGCGGCCCATATCCCGATCGCGACGAGGACAACGCCGGCGAAGAGGGCAGCACTTGCAGTCCCCGGGATCCACGTCGTCTTGAAGGAGAACTTGAGCATGTGCAGGATCTCCTGCCAGATCGGGGGACCGGGTCTCCTCTGGATGCGGGCAATCACCTTCCGGTGGATGCCGAGCAGGAGGAGCCCGAAGACGGTTGCAAAGAGGAGATCGGAGATCATCGTCAGTACCCCACGAAGGGTATGTCCGGTTCCCCTTCCCGCGCCATCCAGGAGAGGTACAGTCCCAGCACGAGGACGGGAAAGGCTACGATCCATACCGCGGCAGCCACGGGGGACGGCACGATTCCTGCAAGGGAGAGCACCGTTGTTCCCGATCCTGCAATGGCAGAGACCAGGGTGAGTGCACGTGCCAGGAACTTTCCGGTTCTTTTCGTCATACGAGGAATACCACCTCCGTGACCCGCAGGAAGATCAGGAGGGACGAGAGCGAGCACATGATCACGTAGGGGGCGCCGGGTGCCCGGAACATCTCTGCCTTTGCCGCGTAGAACGGTGCCATCCCTTCTCCCATGACCCCGAGCACGAGGAGCGCCCGTGCAACCAGGGGGACTGCAGGTGACCCGGGCAACGCAAGCTCGATCACCGAGAGCGTCCCGGTGGTTGCAGCAACGATGGCAGCAGCAGAAAAGAGGGGGACCGTGCCTGCCAGTGCGACGAGGCCGTACTGGTACGCTGCGTCCTGCACGTGGTGGGTCTTTACCGCTGCCACGATGCCCACGTTGCATATCCCGACAAGGGAGACAAAGAGCGTGAAATCAAAGACGTCCCCTGTTACCATGGCGCCCATGCACGCAAGGCCGCAGGCAATTGACATGAACCTGCGGAATTTCAGCTCGGACAGGGAGATCTCCTTGGCAAAGCAGGCATCCGCTCCAAAAGCGATGTCGATCTGCCGTTCGGGGCGGCTGATAATCACAAAGACGGTGAAGACAAGCGCCAGTAAGAAGAGCGTGAGGGTGAAGGGAGAGAAGTAGACCACGATGTCCCCGAACTCGAGGAAGAACAGGGGGGATCCGCCTATCTCGTTCATTCCGGCTCACCCCACATGACTCCCGCGAGAGATATCTTCGTGATCACCTTGAGGAGGATGCCGACTGCAGCTCCCATCAGTGCAAGGAACCAGAAGTCCGGTGCAAACATGAAGACAAAGAATGCAGCGACCCAGAGGGCCCACGATATTCCGCTTGCAAGCTCGAGCACGTGGAAATCACCCGAAAATCTGTGGCTCATGAAGTAAAAGATGAGCCCGAGCGCCGCGATACCGCCACCCGTGAAGCCCGAGAGGATGATCCCGTAGACGACGAGGATTCCGGGGATGATGATCGTCGCAGGGGACAAAACGACGACCTCGATGTTCAGTTGCCGGGGAGGGACGCCTGAGAGACCTTCCTTGGAAAGGTAGATCTGTGACAGGGCGAGGAGCTCGGCGATTCCGACAACAAGGCCGGGCAGGATGAGTGCCTCGGCAAGGTCAGTCCCGAGCAGGGCGATGACTGCGATCGAGGCGACCTCGACGAGGTCGACGAGGAGGAGCTTGTGCAGGTCATCGCGTTCCCGGCAGAGGGCGAGGAACCCGATGAGTGCCGCAAGAAATACGACAAGGAGACCGAACGAGTACTCGTTCCATGCCATTTCACTCCTCCCTCCTGTGATAGATATAGGCTGCAATGGCAAACGAGATGAAGAGGATCGTTGGTTCGACGACGGTGTCAAGCCCCCGCGTGTTGTACAGGATCTCGTCGAGGATACCGCCGGGGTGTGCAACAATTGTTGTACCCGCGTAGAGAGTGTTCTCTGCGAGGAACAGGGAGAAGGGTGTGAGGTATGCCGTCACGTATCCTGCGGTCGGGGAGTTGTTCGGGTACTGGAGGCGTATTTCGGCCTGCGTGAACGGAGGGCCGCCCCTGTCATACGGGTTGAGAGGGCTCGACGGGACGATCGTCTTGGGATACAGCTGGTCGTCGTGGTAGGAAAGCGGCAGGGAAACGAGGACGAGCACTGCGAGCGCAGCACACGCGCCGGCAAAGAGGGGGAGGATGTTGTCATAGTTGGAGAGGATCCGCGATATTTTCTGGATGATCACGATCTCCCCTCCCTCTTCTGCAGCAGCCTTGCGAAGATGAAGACGCTCAGGGCCGAGACCCCCCCGTACGTCAGGAGGGCGAGTGCCTCGTTGTATGAGAGCATCACGAGGAGGATCCCGATCCCCGGGATCTCGAGGTTTATCAGCCTGTTCAAGTAGGTTTTCGGCCGTGGGAAGGCAGTTGCGGCAGTCCCGGCAAGGATGAGGAAGAGCCCGATGAAAAACTCCGGTGTCATTGCCCACCCTCCGGGCACGCCATCAGGAGGAATATGGTCGAGAGTGGGAAGATGAGCGCCACCGCGACTGCAACATCGAGGAGTCCCCTGTCCACGATGAAGGGGATGATTCCACCGACAAGGAGCGAGAGGGAGATGAGTTTCCGGTACGGGTCGCTCTCCCGGATGGCAAGGAGGGTGCCGAGCACGACGAGGAAGGCAAGCATCACCATGAGCATCTCATTCACGGCGATCGAGGCCCCCTGCGTGCGTGCTGGCGATGGCATTCGACTCGAGGGTCGACCCGACGAAGTAGGCAGCCGCGGCAACGATGCCGAGGGGATGGGGGAGGAGGAGGGCGATGACCCCCGTGATGGCAAAGGAGAGGACATTGAGGAATGGCAGTTTTCGGAGCGTGTCCGGTTCAAGGGCAACCCGTACCCCTGCATACACCGCGACTGCCCCGCAGACGAGAACTGCCAGCTCCGGCGGCGTCATCCCTTCCTCACGCTCCATATCCGGGAAAGGAGCCGGCTTGCATGGACGTGGGAGATGCCCTGGATCGAGAGGATTGCGATCACCATCCCGGCAATGAATTCGGCAGGAGAGAACCCTGCAAGCGAGAAAATAAAGACAAGAACCGTTGCCGTGATGCACCCGGTCGTCCCGGCATATCCCCTGTCATGGCAGATACGGTTCCCGATGAAGACGAGGAGAGCTGCGAGGAGACCTCCGGGGATCCCGGCAATGTAGACCCCGCAGGCAGCAAGGAGGGTTCCTGCAGACGCGTCCGGGGAGGAGACGATGTTTCCCATCATCGTTCCGCCCGGAAGCGAGCCGCCCCCTGCCTCTATGTGGCGGGCTATCGCACTCGCCCCGACGACACCTCCCTTCCCGGGGAGGTTGAAAAACATGTCTACGATGATGAAATTGAGCCAGCAGACGGCTGCTGCAACCAGGATATGCGCGAGGGTCAGGAGAACGGTATCCATCGGGCCGTCAACATAAAGGTGATTAGGGCGGGAAGTCAATAATATTTTGTTTTTGGTATTTGGCAAAGATCAGGGCCGATTGACCTGTACCTGCTGTCCGCTTGGGGGGTCATCCGGGATGATCAACGCTCGGACTCACCTCCCCTTCAGGCGGGGTTCAAAACCCCTGATGAGACCCATGGCGAGGATGAGCACCGGGATGATCTCGAGCCTGCCCGTCCACATCAGGAATATGAACACCCACTTGACCGGTTCGGGACTTGCCGGGGTCAGGTACCCGAGGCCGAGCCCGACATTGCTCATCGCCGAGACCTGCTCGAATATGACCTCGTGGGTCCTGAAGCTGGTTGGCGCAAGGTGCAGACTGACGATTGTGGCAAGAAAGATGGTCAGGACGTACAGGACGATGATCAGCATGTTCTTGGAGAGTTCCACGTCGGATATGCGCCGCGGAATTGCTCTCCCCTCGTGACGAAAGGGAACGATGACCCTGCCCCTCGAGAAGAAACGCTTAAACCACCAGACGAGACCCTCGTACCCGAGAATGACCCGGTTTGCCTTGATACCACCCGAGGTGCTCCCTGCTGCCCCCCCGACCATCATGAGGAGACTGATGATGATGAGGGGGGATGCAATCCAGTGGAGATCAGAGTTCTGCAGCCCGCAGCACGTCAGGCCGGATACCGTGCAGAAGATCCCCTGGCGCATGGCCGTTTCGAGGGGGAGGCCATTGAAGAGGTGAAGGTCAATCGTGACGAAGAGGGACCCGATACCGGCAAGGAAGAGGATGAGCCAGACCACGCGATCCTGGAGGAATGGCCGGATCTTTCCCCTGTACATCAGGAAATAGAGCTTGAACGGGAGCGCACCGGCAAGCATGACAGGAACGAGGAGCATCTCGAGGAGAACGTTGTCATAGTAGGAGATGCCTGCATCGTGGAGGGAGAACCCTCCCGTTGCAAGGGTGACCATGACGATGTTGAGTGCATCCCAGAGGGGTATACCCGTAAACAGGATAATGCCGGTAAAGACCACGGTGAGGAAGACGTAGATCACCCACATCCGCCTTCCCGTCGAGACAACGTTCGGCATGAGGTCCTCGGATCGCCCCTCTGCCCGGTAGAGCTGGTGCTGGGTAAGGCCGGAACGGGAGAGCATGGCAATCCCGAATGCGATCACCCCGATTCCGCCGAGCCACTGCATGAATGACCTCCAGAAGAGGAGAGTTTTTGGAGTCGAATCCAGGTTACGTATGACGGAGAATCCCGTGCCAGTCCAGCCTGACATTGCCTCAAAGATGCTGTCTGTCCAGTTCATCTGCAGGCCAAGGACGAAGGGAAAGCTCCCGATGAAGGCAATGGCGAGCCACGTGAGCGAAGCCGCAGCGAGTGCAACCGAGAGCTGGGGGACATATTCCCGCCGGGGTATCCGGGAGATGAGAAGGCCGAGGAAGATGAACGTGAAGGGAACGGAGGCCATCGGCACGAGCATATCCCATTCACCGAAGAGGGCGAGCACGAGGAGGGGGAGGAGCGTGATCATGCCAAGGAACTCGAAGATGACCCCCATATCGTGGGCGATGATGGCCAGTGTCTCCAGCCTCTTCATGATATACCCCGTTTGGCGGACGATGTTATCTTGCTTCTCCCCGAAAGGTGATAAGAGAAAAGGAGGGTCAGTTCAGGCCGGTTCCGGGAACGAGGAGGGCTGCATCTCTCACCCGGTCAGCCCTTTTCTGCCATAAAAAGCAGAAAAGATACCATATATGAAGTTATAAAGGTCCGGCACGGAGCCCCTCGAGGACATCCCGGACATCCTCGGTCTTGAGTTTCTCGAGGATCTTCATGCGTAGGAGGGAATCATCACCATCCGGCAGGACCTGACTGAAAGGTGGCGAACAGTCAGCAACTTGTTCCTGCCTCTGGTTTTCCTGGTTGATATTCCTCACCATCTGTCTCACCTGGTGTCCGGGATACCACCGACCCTGCTGGTGCTGGGGTGGCAGGGTCGCGTGCCCGTTCTCCCTCACCAGACCCTCATATATGGCACATCTCTATTAAATCTCAATGTATATAAGAATTGCGCAAAATAATATTTTTACGATAAAAGAATCGCCATTCAGCATTATCAATTTCATTTCACTGCAAGGGCAGATATACAAAGAGAAAAGTGTGCGCAAAATGGTGAGAAGGTCTCAGCGGGAAGGGTTTAATCCGGAAGACCGGTCACATATCTATGGACGGGAGCGAGGGTTGCCGAGCGGTCAAAGGCGATGGATTTAGGGTCCATTCTCGAAGGAGTTCGGGGGTTCAAATCCCCTCCCTCGCACTTTTCCTGTTCCTGGTACCCCCGGATGAGGAATCACCCGCGATGGCAAAAAAGTATATGCGTGAATATGTACCCTGCAGCAGGACAACGCAGTACATACTCTCGCATACACATGTGCATGGCAGCTCCTTTTTCCAGGGGATCAGAACAATGCCCTCAGAATCTTTCTGTGGTCTTCAGAAAGGAATCCGTACAGTGACCCGGCAATAACAGGCAACCATGAAAGGATCTCATCCCGGGTCTTTCCGGATGCAGCAGAATATTTCGCAAGATACATCTCCGCATCGTGCCTGTTTCCGGGGAGGAGATCCATATACGTGCGGGCGGCGTCAGCTGCAGGATCGCCAATTGCAACCTCGGCCCAGTCAATGATTCGAAAAACCCCATTCGCGACGAGGATATTCCCGTGATGGAAATCCCCGTGGCAGATTGAGTAGCCGTCAGGGAGGCCTGCAAGTTTCTTTATCAGCCGCTCCTTCTCCTCTTCTGACAGTCCCGGACTTCCAATAATCGTCCCGAGGATCACAAGCTTTATGGGGCGGAATTCCGTTGTCTGTGCCCTGTGCATCGCAATCTGGAGGTCTACGACCTTATCCATGCATTCTTCTGCTTTTTCCGGAAACTTCTGCACGATATCCCAGAGAGAATCACCCTTAACCTGCTCCATGAGGAGCGCTGTCCTGCCAAGAAATGTCTCAACGCCGTACACTCCAGGAGCGGGAATCCCCATCTCCCCCACCACGGCAAGGGTGAAGGCTTCCTGGAAGACCTGCTTTCGTGGCTGTCCTTCCCGGTAGACCTTTGCCACAATTCCATCCCGCGCATAAATGACGGCAGACTGGCCGGCGCCGATTCTCTCGCCATAGCGTTTTTCAAATTCTCTCTCATTCTGTGACTCTGCACCGGTTGCTGAATAACTGCCATCACCCATGATTCCTTTCTCCCCGTGGCACCTCGAACTGCTTGCGCCCTTTTGCTATAAGGAATAGAATAATCCCGTTTCGTCTGACTCCTTGTAAAGAATTCGTTCCGCGTTTTCATTTCCGGCGGAAAGGAAAAGACGATTGCCCCTTCCAGTACAGCCGTCTCCGGCAGTTTACCGTACTGCAGGGCGCCCAATGAAAAGAAGGAGGGAAGTATTGGGGTGCAGGTCCCGGAATATCGAAAAGAAAGGGAGGATAGTCTACCGTGCGTTCCATATCTCGAACCGGCAGAGGTTGCTCCCTGCCGCATAGCAGTTCTTCTCGACTGCGGTCATCGCATCACCGTGGTGCTCGGAAAAGAGGGATGAGAGGAGACCTGCACCAAAGGAGCATTCCGGTTTCCCGGTCACGGGGAGATCCACGCATTCGAAGCAGTCGCGGATGACGAGGGTGATGGGGTCTTCGCGTTCAAGTTCCATCTTCCCGAGCCCGAAATTCTCCCAGAAAAGGAAGACCCTTGAGAAGAACACGCGGGTGTCCTCATCACTGACAAGGGGATAGATTGCCTTTCCTGCACGGTACCCTGCCTGCGAAAGGAGGGGGTGGATCTCGATCCCCTCCGAGATCAGGCTGATGCGGAGGGTCGTGAGGATGAAGGAAAAGACATCGCGGGTCGTTGCATCAGGAGAGAGACTCTCGGGGATGAACTGTTCTGCCCACTTCATGTCGTGGTCAAGAGCCAGGGTCCGCAGGAGGATCCTCCCGTTCAGGGAGAAGAGGCGACGGCGTGCATCGGCAGGGTCGGGGCGCCAGATGGTGATTCCGGCCTCGGTCAGTGCCTTGAGGTGGGCCGATATGGTGGACTTGGCCCGTCCGGAACGGTTCACGATCTCCTCGAAGTCCATCTCCCCCTCCTCGAGCATCTCGAGGATTCTTGCCTTGAGAGGACTGTCAATCGCTTTCAGTCCCCTCTCCGATGCGCATAGCTGGATAAACTGCTGCTCCCCGACTGTATGCTGGTTTGAATCGACCACCGTTTCCCTCCACTCCAAGGAGAATGGTCACAAAAAGTATAAATACATATGGTTCGTATATACTAAAACGTTCGTATACTACCGAACAAATGCACCGGTGACCGGGAGACCGGGACAGGGGTGCTGAGCCGGGGAATCTGTCCTCTCTCCGGGGCGGGAGAACCCTGGCACCGGAAGGGTAGTCGAATACGAAAAAGGAGACATGTGCAATGACACTGGCATCATCCCCGGCCCGGACTGAAGGGGTCGAGGTGGGAAGGCAGGTTCCCAGCATCGAGAGCCTGCCATCATCTGCAAAGGCAGTATACATCCTGCTCTCTGATGGCAGGGAGCGGACGCTCAACGAGATCATCGGGCGGGTGTCGTTCTCACCCCGCACAATCCGCAACGCGCTGAACCGACTGCGCGAGAGCGGACTCATCATCGCAAAGTTCAATTTCAGGGACGCACGCAAACCTCTCTACAGGCTAAGAACCGCATAAAAGCAGGCTGGATGCAGGAGAGGCTATCTCCTGCAGAGAGCAAACCTGTAACCATTTTCATTCTCTTTCTGCATCCTCCCCGCTTTTTTGCGTGAGCGATTCGGGTACAGGTTATTCTCTCCATACCACCATTCATCACCGGGCAGTCACCCGTCCCCCTATAGGGAGAGTTCCGGGTCCGCAGGGGAATTACCATCTCCCAATACGATCCGGAAAAGGGTGAATCAGGTTCAATTTCCTCCTTTGCTGAGTTTCTGGATGCAGGCCTGGTTTAGGTTTTCCTTTTCTTCGAAAATCGAAAAATAACGGGATCGATCACCGGAGAACCCAGAATAGCACAGGGACGCAATAACGATTCCCGGGAACTCCACGAGGTGCAGATGATCAGCAGGTTTACATGAACATGCGATGAAAACATGCTGTCGCAGTACCTGTTCCCAAAGAGGGGTTGTCATGAAAAAGATCCTCATCACCGTGGGTAACATTGATGCTGCAAACCTCCCGCAGCTTGGGAGAGGGTATTTCTCTCTCCGGGAGGAACTGGGCGAGAAGACCCGCTTCACCATTATGGTCCCTGACCAGGACCTTGACGAGGTTGTGGCACGGATCAGGGTGGCACTCGGATACATGGACAGGAATTCGCTTGTTGAGGTCTATTCTCCTGATTTTACCATATACCCGCTCCTTGACGAAAAAGAAAAAGGCGACAGGAATATTCCGAACGGTGCGAAGAAACGAAAAAGATCTCCCATAGAAAGGCTGATGGATTCCGTCAAATCCTATGAGCGACTTGACGCGGACATACTCAGCCTTGCAGCAGTCGCAAGCATCGTGGGCCTTGTCGGCCTCTTTTTGAATAACGTGGGGATTGTCATCGGGGCCATGCTGATTGCACCGGTTATCGGACCCATCTACGCGTTTGCCATCCATTCCGCGACCGGAGACCGAATGGCAGTCCTCCGGGATGTTCTCAATATTTTCCTCCTCCTCGTCTCTTTCATCCTCTTTTCGCTCATCGTGACATGGGTTCTTGGCTTTATTATCCCGCTCGGGGTGACCGGCGAGATACTCTCGAGGACCCATTCAAGCCCTATCTATGCCATCACGGCTATCTTCCTCGGGTTTGCCACCATCGTCGCCCTCGCAAAGGGTATCCCCGACAGTATCGCGGGGGTTGCCGTGGCGGCTGCCCTTTTACCGCCGGCCCTCGTGAGCGGGATCTCTTTTGTACTGTACCCCGGAGGAATGCTTCCTGCCCTCGTCCTCACACTCCAGAATGCGGTGGGCCTGATGGCAGGAAGCATCATTGCAACGATGATCCTCCAGATCGAACCACGATCATCAGGGGAGAGATCGGCAGCAAGGACGATACTGAGACGTAACCTGACACTCCTCCTCATCCTCGTCATCCTCCTTGCCATCATCCCCATCATCTCGATCAATGGCTAGAATGCGGAGTAAGGGATCCCTGCTTCCGCCCTCAGCAGGATCTCGTGGGGGAGGCCCGAGAGCGCAACTGCCGCGAGTGCGCCGATGATCCCCCGCCCGCCGATGGCCTCGACGTTATGGAGGGCAGCAGTTGCCTCGGCTTCCTTGCGCGTGATGATCCCGCGGCGTGCTCTCTCCCCGTATGCACGGAGATCGGCATGCACATGGAATCCCTGCTTGAATGCCAGTCCCCATTCGGGAGAGAGGGCTTCGTCCTCGACGAAATCGAGAGACCTGTCGCGGACAGGAGGATACATCCCCTGCGGGACTGCGACCTCGATGTAACTGCACGAGTTCCCTGCCGTTTTCTCCTCCACCGCGGGGTTGAGCATCACGATGTGGTGCCCGATGGGGATAACGCCTCTCACCGTTCCGAGGTGCTGGAGGAGTGCGAGGGCAAGGGCAAACGTGGCACCACCCTCGCGGGAGTCCGTGTCATCGAGACCGATGACGAGGTGGAGGAGGGCACGCGTCCTCACGCTTCCCTCCACCAGATCGCCGCTCTTCTGGATGGAAACGCCGCAGACACCCTCGGCTTTGGCCATCATGTCCGTGAGGGAATAGGCAGGTCCCCCGATGCACCGGATGTGCTGGATGATCTCGTCTCCGGCTCTCTCGACTCCTGCAACCCCGACTGCAGAGGCCGGATGGAGACCGATGCTGACCGGGGTCTCCCCGAACCGGGCACGCTCCCGGAGAAGTGTTCCGTCCCTCCTTATACCGTCAAGGACACCCCCGGCACGTGCATGGTGGTATGCGCAGAAGGCAGCGCACGCGTTGGACAGGCACTCGTGGAAGATCTCGACCCGGTCTGCATCGACGGTCGTGAATATCCGCCTGCAGGCACTCGACGGGAGAGCACTGATGGCCGCGTACCTGGTGGGATTGCGTCCCATCTTCCGTTCCCTGATGATAACGCACCCCTCGTCGAGGAGACGGTTGATCCAGTCCTGGGCCGTGCTCCGGGGGACTCCGGCCTGCCTCTGGATATCCGTCACCGTGAAGTACCCGCGGTCTACCGTGCAGGCCCGCATCAGCTTGAGGAACTCACGCCGCTTTCTTATGACTCCCCTCATGGGTATCCCGGATGAACAGGAGGTCACCGACGATGGCGCTTGCCGTCTCGACGGATCCCGCGCCCTTCCCGATCAGGGTGATCTCTCCGGCCATGTCAGTCTCGATGGTGATGGCATTCAGGGTCCCGTCCACCACGAGCGGATGGGAGAGGGGGAGGAGACGGGGGGCCACGCGGAGGATCCCCCTGTCGGGAATTGCCTCTGCGATCAACCGGATCGTGCAGTCCTGTTCCTCGGCGAGCCGGAGGGCATCGCTCGTGAGCATATCGATACCGGTGACTTCCACGTCCTCGAGCTGGACGGTCTTCTTCCAGAACGTGTTCGCGAGGATGACGAGCTTGATGGCAGGGTCAATGCCCCTGACATCGTACGTCGGGTCTGCCTCGGCATACCCCATCTCCCGGGCCTCGAGGAGTGCCTGCTCGTAGGAGAGACCTTCGGCGGCCATCCGGGAGAGGATATAGTTACACGTCCCGTTCAGGACTCCAAAAACCGCAAGGACTCTGTTACCTGCCAGACCCTGCTCGAGGGTATGGATGATGGGAATTGCCCCTCCCACGGTCGCCTCGTACCGGAGCATGACGCCTTTTTCAGCAGCACACCGCTTGAGCCGTTCAAAGTCGCGGGCAATCGGGCCCTTGTTGGAGGTGACGACGTGGCGTCCCCGCGATAGTGCGGCAAGGATGTGGGAGAGCCCCGGTTCTCCTGTGACTGCATTCGTGGGTGTGACCTCGACGAGGACGTCATAGGTCCCTTTCGTGACGACATCCATGGCAGAGAGGGAGGTGTCACCGCAGTACCCGCGTATCCTCTTTGCTTCAAGAACCTCCTCGATGCTGATCCCGTCGCTGTCCATCAGGGCACTCCGGGAATCGGCAACAGCAGTGACCGTCAGTCCGAGGTTCTTTTCGTTGATGACCTCCAGGAGTCCCCTGCCAACCGACCCCATCCCGAGGATGGCAACTCTCACGGGATCTCCTCCAGTGGTTCCACGAGAAGGAAGTCTTTCTCCTTCGAGACCCGGCGGAGGATCTCCATCGCCTGCTCCATGTTCTCCCTGTTCACAGCCCTGATCACGAGCCGCGCCGACGAGACCTGATCGATAGCCGGCATGCTCATGTTCAGCCCGGTGACTTCAGCAAAACCTGTGCTGTCAATGCGATCGATGGTATCGCCAAGGTCCGTGTGGATCAGGTGCCCGATGACGATTACCGTCTTCTTGTAGAGGAGTCTCTCGTGCCCGATCCTCTGGATATTCACACCCTGTTCCCTGATGAGTCGGACAAGTTCGGAGAGTCGCTGATCCGGCAGTTCGAGAACGATCTGGACACTGAGTGTATCCCCCTTTTTTGCCTTCTCGTCACGCTGGTGAATGACAGCGATGATATTGCCCCCCACCTGAGAGATGGGACGGAGGGCTGCCACAAGCTGCCCGGGGGCGTCCCGCATCTCGAGCTTCATGGATACCTGCACAGGTTCACCCGCACAGGTATGTGTAAACGCGAAAAAAGATAAGCCTTTTACCTCCCGCATGGGGTTCCGGGAGCCCCTTTTTAGTTCTGGTCTTTTACGTCTTCCCCAACACCGTAGTATTTCCGGATGAATTCCCGGATCTTCTCAGACTCCACCCATCCCCGATCCAGCTGGGAGACGGTCTTCTCAATCTCGTGCACCTGCGTGCGGATTTTTTCTGCGAAGGGACCCCCTTCGAGCTCTGCAAGCCCTAGGATAACCTGAACCGGGTTGCGGATATGGTCACCGAGAATGGCGAACTGCTCGATGTTCTTCTCGATCTGTTGGTATGCCCGTTTCTTCTCTCTCTCAAGGTTCCGTGCCCGCGTGATGTCCCGCATGATGACCATCACCCGGGTGACATCGCCGCCGGCAACGACAGGGATGAAATGCGTATCAAAGAAGTGGTCCTCTCCCCTGAAGGAGAAGTCGAGAATCGTCTCCGAGTCCTCCCCCTTCTCGAAGACGGAATGGATTGCGTCATAGAACCCGCCGCTGGTGCACGGCACAGCCTCGCGGACATCCAGTCCAACAACGTTCTCCTGTCTCCCGATATGCGACAGCCATCTCCCGAAGGTGGAATTGAGGAGGACGATCCTGCCCGCCCTGTCGACAAGGAAGATCCCGTCCATCATCGAGTCAAGGGCATTCACGTACTGCTTCTGGGAAGATCTTAAGTCTTCTTCGGCCTTCTTGCGGGCCGTTATGTCCACGAGGGTGAAGACAGTTCTCCTCCCCGGCAGGGGACCTGCGGAGAGGAGACCATGGAGAACGCTACCGTTCTTCCTGCGGAGATGGCACTCGAAATCGGATAGGGATCCTCCGCGAGTTGCTCTCTCGAGGATTCTGTCTCTCTCTGTTCCGACCACGAACAGGTCGAGCAATGGTGTCCCGGTCAGTTCCCCGGGCCGGTACCCGAGGATCTGTGCTCCCTTCTGGTTGACCTCCTCGATGACAGGACCTGCACGCAGGTTTATGACGAGGAATACTCCGGCCTCCGAGTAGTCGAAGAGCCCGTGGTACCGTCTCTCCTGCTCCTTCTGGGTGCTGGAGAGCGATGAGACGATCACGCCGATGGCAACGAAGACGTAAAAGTACGCTGTCGCCTGTGTGAGACTCTCGAGGTGTGGGTACTGGAAGAGATAGACCATGGCAAGGTATCCCATGGCGATTCCGACGGTGAACGTGATACCGTTCCGGGGAAACCAGTAGGCCGCAATGACAATCGGGATGTAGAAGAGGTGGGACGTGATGGGGAGAAGACCTCTCTCCATGCCGTAGAGGTTCAAAAAGAACGCAAATGCCGTGGACAGAATGAGGACGACAGTCCAGAAGGTCTTCTTCTCGAGCAGTGAAGGAACCGTTCGCATCCATCTCCCCATGAACATTCCACCAGTCTTTGCGCCTGTTACACTACATGGCCCCTGTACCTATAAAAGATATAACACAGGGGATATCACTCCCTCCCCTGCTCCCGCATTCCATGCCGGGATTCGCGGGGGCCCTCCTGTTCAATCCCTGCAGCAGCATCCTTTTTTTGGAACCGGGTGGGATCGTTGCATGGTGCCAGGCGGTACCTGGTCATGAAGTAATGAAAGGACCTGTTCTTCCTGCATGCGACCGGGATGGAGAACCGGGTGAGTATCTCAAGCATGAAGAGGATCCGGGATCCGAACCGGCGGGGGATATGGGCGTTGAAGTCTTCCTTTGCTATCTGGTCCGTCGACGCAAGGTGGGGGAGGGAGAGATCCTGTTCTGACGCATCGTCGAGGCCTGCGAGGTACCAGCTCTCGATCTCCCGGATGATCACGACGATGCCGCGACTGTCGAGGACGCAGAACCTTTCCATCAGCGTATGCTTCTTTGCTTTCACTCCCGCCTCGCTGTCGATGTCCGCGAAGAGGAGGTAATCGTCCTCCATGCGCTGGATGCTCCTGACGAGGCGGCAGACACCGGACCTTTTCATGCATGCAAACTTGACGATATGGACTGACCTGTACAGGGGCTCGAACAGGGGGACGATGACCTTTGCAAAGAACCTCTCGTCATCGTTCCCCTCGACGAAGAGGAAGAGTCTCTTGCTGCTCATTCAAGTCCGAGGAGGTTCTGGATGAAGAGTTCCTCGATCCCGATCTCCTGTGCAAGGAACTCCCTGATCTCCTGCCGGTTTGCAGGGCGACTCACCTTCGAGAAACCTTCCGCATCCCGGGAGACAAGAAGGATGTCCTCGATATTTACGTGTTTTAACATCTCCGGGTTGTGCGTCGTGACGAGTACCTGCTTCTTCTGCGACGCATCCCGGAGCATCTCCACCAGCCGGGATATGAGGTAGGGGTGGATGTTCCTCTCCGGCTCCTCGATGATGGTGACAGGGCGTTCCTCGAAGTAGAGCGCGATGATGATGGCACAGATGTTGATGGTCCCGTCCGATACCATCGATGCCGGGATGAACTTTTCCTTATTATAGACCTCTCTCAGCTTCAGGAACATGGACATGTCCATGAACTTCTCGACTGCCACGTCGTCGACGAAGGGGAGGACGTCGTGGAGCAGCCGCGAAAACATATCCCTGTGGAGAGGGTCCTCGATGATCTTCTTGATCACGATGGCAAGGTTGCTCCCGTCCTTCTCGAGGTCCGTCTTTCCCATGATGGGGACAGCCCTCTTGAGGAGCCGGGGGTCGAAGTCGTAGACCTTCATCCCCCGGAAGATCCACTCGAGCGACGGGATCCCGGGGATGAAGAGCGGGACGGTCATGATCAGCCGCTTCGTGTCAGCTTCGGCTGTCCGGAACGAGAACGGGAGGAGATCTTTATCGTGCAGTTCGAGACCCGCCGGAGGACAGATGCAGTAGCGGATGACCCGGTCCTCGCGGGCAAGGCCGATCGTCCCCTGCCCTGCCCGCCTCTTCTCCTCTCCCGCAAGCTCGAGGAACTCGCCGCTCACCGTGAGGGTATCGGAGGATATCTCGTAACTCTCCCCTCCGTCGGGAAAGGAGAGGGAGAAAGCGTAGGAGATCTCCCTCGGAGAGAAGAGGACAGGGGAGCCGGCCTTGAGTGCCACGATATCGGGGCGGCTCCCGTCTGTTGCGTAATCGATCCGGAACGAGAAGGGCTCGCCCGCACCAATCAGCGTGTTGCGGAGGTACTCGACACCTCCCTGGAGGGAGACGGCGTTGGCAAGCCCGTACTTGGCAATGTCACGGAGGAACTTGATCACCTGGATGAAGTTCGACTTTCCTGAAGCATTTGACCCGATAACGACGGTGAAGTTGCCGGGTTCCACCTCGAGGTGCCGGAAGCTTTTGAAATTGGTGACGGTGAGCCTGCGGATCGACATCAGAAGAGAGTGTATCTTTGATCATAAGGTGTTTGTGCAGGCAGGATATGGTCGCCGGTCAGAGGTAGGGGAGGCGGGGGAGGCCAAGGTCACCGATCAGATCCACGACCTCCCTGCGGAGCTCCCTGTCTGCCCGGAAGAGGAGAGCAAAATAGAAGAGGGCTCCCGCAAGGACGATGGCGCCGAGGACCGCGACATGGGTGGGGGAGAGGATCGCCTGCAGCATGGCGACGAACACCCCCATGACCAGTCCGATGGATACGATACGCCCGATGGTTCGGGTTTCTGCGCAGGGTCCGATGCACCGGGAGAGAGAGATGCAAGAAGATGCCCCCCTCATGAGACTGGTGACGAGGACTGCTGCGGCAGCTCCCGTGATCCCATAGGCGGGAACGAGGAGGATCTCCAGGGCACACAGCATCACGCAGGAGAGGGCATTGATCAAAAAGACGGTCCTGAATTTTCCCATGGCGGAGAGTGCCATGCTGTCGAGGGTGAATACGACCATCCCGATCTGGGCGACGAGGAGGAGGGCGAATGTTTCTTTTGCGACAACGAAGGGCGATCCGTACAGGAAATAGAGGAGGCGTTCTGCGAGGACCAGGCCGCCCGTGACCACCGGGACCGCGAGCACGAGGGAGAAGGAGAGCCCCCTACCCAGCGCGTGGCGGATCGCCTCACCATCTCCCTGCGAGTGCCACCTGCTCACCCGGGGAAAGAGCGAGACGGAGAGGGCTGTTGCTGCAAAGAGGGAGAGACTTGCAAGCTGGAGAGGGGTCCTGTAGTACCCCACCGCAGAGGGGTCGAGGAAGTACCCCACGATGACAGTATCCGCGTAAAGGGCAATGACCGTGGCAAGGGACGAGGCCAGCCCGAAGCTCGCATCCGGGATGAGCGCCCTGACGTGGCGGAGGCCGAATGCAGCCGGCCTGAGACGGAGGAAACGGGCGTTGAAAAGGATTGACGCCAGGAGTCCGCAGGTGAACCCTCCCGCCATCCCGGCCACTGCGAATCCCGCACCGACGGCAAGGACCTGGACTGCGACCCGGATCAGCATGCCGGCGACCTCCACGACCTGGAGGATCCCGACACTCCCCCGGGCGTAGATGCCGGATCCAAGGATGCCGGATACCGAACCGATACCCGTGGCTGCAACGAGCCACGGGAGGAGCCCGGCATTCCGGATATCGTGCATGTATGGTGCGGCGAGAAGGGTTATCGCCGAGATGCAGAGGACTGTGAGAAGAATCCTCACGGCGGCCTGTGCAGTGAAAAATGCATCCTCATCCTCCCCCCTGCTGATCTTCCTCGCTGCCGCGCCACCAAAGCCCCCGTCGGACAGGAGAGCTGCGATACTGTAGTATGCAAGGAAGAGGAAGTAGGCCCCGAGAACTCCGGCTCCTGCCACGTGGGCGATGTAGACCGTGGAGAGGTACCCCGCTGCCGTGATACTTGCGTTTGCAAGGAGAGAGAGGAGTGCCTGGCGACGGATAGCCTCGACCCCGAGGAGGCGGTGCACGATTGTTCGGGGACAGATCACAAGCTTGCTGTTGGAAGGGAGGAGAGATATACCCATGAGCCCGGGATGGTCTCCATTCTCTTCCCGGCGATCCGTAACCGAAAGAGAGTTCTCTTCCCGGGGCCAAGGTTCCATCACAAAGAGGCATCGATGCAGGAGATTCAGGCAGATGGAGGGATGGAAACAGGCGAAAGGGGCAGGCAGACCCCCATCATAGAGGCACAAAACCTCGTCAAGGACTACAGGAGTCTCCGCGCAGTAAATACCATCAGTTTTTCTGTCATGCCCGGCGAGCTCTTCGGTTTCCTCGGGCCGAACGGCGCCGGAAAGACAACGACGATGAGGATGATCCAGTGCGTCTCCCCACCGACGGCAGGGGATCTCTCTGTCTTTGGAATGGACGTCCGGAGACATCCTGCGGAGATCAAGCGGTGGCTTGGGGTCGTCCCGCAGGAGACAAACCTCGATCCCGATTTCTCGTGCAGGGAGAACCTCCTTGTCCATGCCCGCTACTTTGATATCCCCCCGGACGAGGCGCGGGCGAGGGCCGACAGGCTCCTCGACTTCATGCAGCTCCTCGAGAAGGCAGATGTCCCCATAGGGGATCTCTCGGGAGGGATGAAGAGGAGGCTGATCCTTGCTCGGGCACTGATCAACGACCCCCGTCTCCTCGTCCTCGACGAGCCGACCATCGGGCTGGATCCGCAGGCCCGTCACCTCATGTGGGAGAAATTGAAGGCGCTCCAGTCCCGGGGGAATACGATCCTGCTCACCACGCACTACCTCGAGGAAGCCGAGCGGCTCTGCGACCGGCTGGTCATCATGGACGCAGGCAGGATCCTCGTGGAAGGCAGGCCTTCCGAGATCGTCAGGTCGTATGCCGGGGAAGAGATCGTGGAGTCGGAGAGCACTCCCCAGGTACTTGCCTGCCTCCGGGAGATGGGGTGCCGCTTCGAGGTATACGGGGACATGGTCCAGGCGTTCTCCGACAGGCCAAGGGAGGTCGCCCGTCGCATACTCGAGACCTGCAACCCCGGGCGTGTCTTTGTCCGGCGCGGCACGCTCGAGGATGTCTTCCTGCGGCTCACGGGGAGGGATCTCAGGGAATGAGTCTTCCTGTACCTGTGCCGACCCGCCGGGCATGGAAGGTGTGGCAGAGGAACAGGGATTCCTTTTTCAAAACGTACCTCGTCAATTTTCTCCCCCCATTCATCGAGCCCGTCCTGTACCTCCTCGCCCTCGGGTACGGTCTTGGCATGTTCGTCGGCGAGATTGACGGCATTCCCTATGTCTCCTTCGTCGCCCCCGCCCTCCTTGCGATCTCGATGATGAACTCCTCGTTCTTCGAGTGCACGTATTCCTCGTTCGTCAGGATGTACTACCAGAAGGTATACGATGCGATGGTCGCGACCCCGCTCTCCATCGAGGACGTCATTGCCGGGGAACTCCTCTGGGGTGCAACCCGGAGCCTCATCTACACGACGGCGATGCTGGTCGTGCTCGCGGCATTCGGGGTCGTTGCCCTGCCCTCTTCCCTGCTCGTGATCCCCTTCTCATTCCTTGCCGGTCTCCTCTTCTCCTCCATTGCGATGTGCTTTACGGCAATCAGCCCTTCCATCGATACTCTCAACTATCCTGCGTTCCTCTTCATCACGCCGATGTTCCTCTTCTCCGGGACCTTCTTTCCCCTCTCGGTCCTTCCCCAGCCCATCCAGTTGTTTGCTCTTGCGTTTCTCCCGCTCGCGCATGTCGTGGCCGTGACACGCTCCCTTGCCCTCGCCAGCATCTCCCCGCCGGTCTTCCTTCCGAGCCTGGCGTGGATTGGAGTCGTCTGCGCGGTACTCTTCTTCGTCTCGATCCACCTGATGAAAAAACGCCTCGTTGTCTAGAACAGACCTTTGTTTCCCCGGGAACGGGCAGTGCCCGGATGGAACGGAGTCTTAAAAGACTATCGCAATCAGCGGGGCTGCATCAGGCAGACCAGCGACAGGCAACCCTGGAACAGCGGGAGGGGGAGGGATCATGTTTCTCATCCCGGAACCCCAACCTCCTCTCACGGAGTGTTACATGGACTGCTGGCTGATCGTGGGAGGAACCGCTGCCGTGCTGACAACATTCGGGTTCGTCCCCCAGATCCTCAAGATGGCCCGGACGGGTTCGATCAGGGACATCAGTCCCCTGACCTTCGTCCAGTTCCTTGCAGGAGTCAGCCTCTGGGCACTCTACGGCGCCCATATCGGGGATCCCGTCGTCATTTCCGCAAACCTCGTCACTTTCGGGACTCTTGTTGTCGCACTCGCTCTCTACCTTTACCTGCGATACCGGAAGGGAGGTGCATGAAGAACGCATGGATGCAGGGAGACGCCTCTTTCGGGTTGTCCGGGGTTGCGATGCGCCGCGCGGGGTGGCATCCCCGGGAGAAGATATCCGGATCTCCCTGCTCCGGTATGCAATCCGGGCTCCCAGCCCCCGGAACTCCCAGCCCTGGAAGGTTGCACTGCGGGGAAACGAGAGGATCGTCCTCTCCATCGACCATGCGAGGGCATCGCCTGCCCTTGATCCTCTCGCGCGGCAGGTCTTCCTCGCGTGCGGGGCCTTCCTCGAGAACCTCGATCTTGCTGCCCGTGCGTCCGGGTACCGTGCCGATATCGACCTGTTCCCGGCCGGCTGGCCGGATGCCGGAAGACCCCTCCTCGATCCGGTTGCGCATATCGATATCGAAACAGACGGGAGAGTGACACCAGACCCCCTCACCCCCGCCCTGCTCCTCCGCCAGACGAACCGCCGCCCCTATGAGAGGAGACCCGTCCCGCACTCGGCTGCCGGGGATCTTGCACAGGCTGGTGACTGCGAGCTTGTCCCGCTTGGATTCACAAACGACAGGGACCTGATCCGGGAGATCGGGAGACTTGCCGCAGAGGCGTGTTCCATCGAACTTTCAGACAGGACACGGTTGCGCGAGTACCTGGACTGGTTCCGGTTCACGGACAGGGAGGCTGCAGAGCGCCGGGACGGGTACGGCCCTGCACAGGCAGGACACGGAAAGCTATACCGGCTCGTCATCGGGAGTCTCCTCTCATCCCGGGAATCGGCTCTCCGCAGCCCGGAAAAGTTCTGCCGGAGAGCAGAATCTGACCTTCAGCGATTGATGGAGAATTGCGGCGGTATCGGGTGGCTCTCCACGAAGGGGGACTTCCGCGTGGACCAGGTGCGGGCAGGAAGAGCCTTTGAACGGATCCACCTTCGGGCGACCACGCTCTCCCTCGCCCTCCAGCCTGTGACCCAGCCGCTCGCCGATTACCGGGATATGGCCGGGATCAGGGAGAGACTCCATGACCTTCTCGCCATTCCAAAGACCCACACCCTCCAGATCCTCTTCCGCATGGGGTATGCAGAGCCTGTCCCGGAGACTCCCCGGCGGGACGTGTCCGGGTTTATCGTCCCCTAATCGGGATCCGGTCCTCTCATGAAGGAAAAGAGAGGGCCTCCAGTCCCAGTGCCAGCAGGAGGAGAGCTGTCCCGCATGCAACGAGGGGGAGCGTGTAGGAGAGCGTCACCTCCCTGACGGTCGCCCCTGTCGCCCGGTGCAGGAGCCAGAAGTACGGATCGGTCAGCCAGGAGATGATGCAGATACCTGCTGCAACCGAGAGGATAAGGGGGAGAGGTGCGAGTGCCCCGGCAAGGGAGGTTCCTCCCAGGACCCCGGCGGTGATTACTGCCGATGCCACGCGGGAACCGAGGGCAGCCTGGACGACTGCCGCAAAGGCAAACGGGATGAGGATGCCGGGGAGGATCCCGCTCACTGCCGGAAAGACAGCCCCTGCAAAACCGCTCTCCAGGATGACGCTTCCCAGTGCACCTGCACCGCAGATATCAAGGAGAATGACGCCTGCGTGTTTTGTTCCCGCCTCGAGGCCAAGGGATCGCGCCTCTGCAGGAGCAGGGATGAGGGCAGCTGCGAGCCCGGCGAGCATGATCGCCTGGATCATTGTCTCGTGGGAGAAAGAGAGGATGAGGAAGAGAGGAATGGAGAGGAGGATGACAGAGAAAGGAGCCCATGCACGCAGGGATATTTTCCAGTCCCCCCTTTTTCCCTGATCTTCGCGGGTCGCGCGCCATTTCTCCCCACCTGACCTGTACCGGGAGAGATACACGAGCCCTGCAAGGAGGAAGAGGGAGAATGGCACGGCAACGAGGTCATAGAGGAGGGGGGAGAGGTGTGTTCCGAGCTGCAGGAAGAGGGGGATGATAACAGGTGTCGGATAGACGAGCGTGTAGGAGAGGACGCTCCCGCCCGCGGTGAGGAAGAGGAGACGCTTTTTCTCGTCCGGGTCCCTTCCCAACTGCCCGATCATGGGAGCAAGCATCATGAACGCGGTGATGCAGCAGGTGGTCGGGAGAGAAAAGACGTATCCTGCCACCCCTGAAATGCCGGAGGATCCTGGAAACACTGCCCGGATGTCTGCAACCATTCTCTCGATCAGGCCCTGTGCCTGGAGGGTCTTTGCTATGACTGCACCGGAGAAGATGATGATTGCAAAGAGGCCAAAAATGCGACCGATTCCGGCGATCATCGCCCGGAAGAGAGTCTCGCCATCCATCCCTGCGGCAAGGCCGAAGATGACTGCCCCGGAGAGGAGCAGGAGAAATGGCGGGGGTTTTGCATACACGCTTGCGAATGCAAGGATGAAGAGGACGAGGAAGAAGAGGAGAATGAGGGACATCATGCTCTGCCGGGGATGCACCTGTCAGCGGCGTATCTCAAACCCGTCCCACTCCCCTCTTGCGTCAGTCCACGTCACGGAGATCTCATCGACCCGGATGAGGGGATCGCCTCTTGCCCGAATCTCCTCGAGGAACTGTTCAAGCGAGGTCCTCTCTCCTGCAGCAGCGATGCTCACGGTTCCGTCGGGATTGTTCCTGACCCATCCCCGGATATTCCGGCGGAGTGCAGCATCCCTGACGAAGTAGCGGTACCCGACACCCTGGACCCGACCGGAAACGACCACCGTGACCTCCCCCATGCTCATTCCATGCCCCTGCAGGGAGGAACCCTCCCGCTCTCCTGTCCTTCCCGGTTCATCCCCCAGGTGGGGCCACGTCTTCCCGCTTTTTACCGGATCCGGGACCATGCAGTCTCCTCCTCCCTCTTCGCGAGTGCCCGGCACCGGGGAAAATACGTCTCCCCGAAGATCCAGGGCATGTAGTTCCTGCACATGTCCGGTTTTTCTTCGTGAATGGCGCAGGTATAGCGTGATTTTCCCGTGCGGCGGAGGAAGGGGCAGACAGGCAGGAAGCTGCCGGTCTCCGGGTCACGCATCTCCACCGCCACGATACCCCCGGTATCGCGGGGATCCAGATCTTCGCAGGAGACCCATGTACCGTCCGACCTGCACGCGGAAAAATACCGGAGGATCTCCCCTCTCCCACCCACGATCCAGGAATGGATGTTTTCAGGGGTGGGGGATACGTTGCACCCAAAGACCCTGCAGCAGAGCCCGCACTGCATGCAGGAATCTTCCTCCACGCTTTGGCCGCAATGACTCCCGGTACCTTCCATCGTGACCTCCCGGTATGCTGTTTTCCTCACGATACCTTTACAATTCCGCAATGCACGTGTAACCGCCTGACCGTTTTTATCGGGTGGGAGATCAAATGTATTCCCGATGGAGTTTTCATGCCGCCAGTGCGGGCAGTGCTGCATGTATCTTGGTGATTATATCGTGATCGAGAGGCAGACCGGGCCGTTCGAGTTCGTGGTCTGCTCGGTCTCGACAGGGTCGGAGTTCCCGGCACGGGTCGACGAGGACAAGCAGCTCCTCTTCTCGGACAGGACGTGGATAGAACTGCACCCATCTGCATGCCCGTTCCTCCGGCCGGGAGGCGACCGGTTTTACTGCTGCATCCACGGGACACGCCCGCCGCAGTGCAGGGCATACCGCTGCATCATCGCGAGGATCCGGTCTCCCGGCGGGGAACCTGCAGGATACATCACCGGGACTCTTGCCCTCCACGGAAGCGACCCCGGTCTCCGTCAGGCATGGGAGGATGTCGAGGAGGCGATGCGGAGGAATCCGGGTCTTGCCGAGGAAGAGATACCCGCCATTCTTGCCAAAAAAGGATACACCTGCGAATGAGGGGAAGGAAGCCCTGTTTCCTTTTTCCCCTTCCGGGAAGGTCTCCGATTGCGAACATTTTTTTCCCGGCGGGGCTGAGATTTTCCCATGGATGAGATCAGCGAATTTTTTGAAAAAGACCTCTATGCACGGGAGAACGGGATAGAACTCGTGCACGTCGGACCGGGTACTGCACGGGTGAGAATGGAAGTCCGGAATGAACACAGGAACAGCCACGGCACTGTTCACGGGGGCGCAATCTTCACCCTTGCTGATGCAGCTTTTGCGCTCGCCTCTAATTCCCACGGTGTCCCTGCAGCCGCAATAAATGCCCACATTTCCTTCATGAAAGCCGCGCGGTCCGGGACCCTCCACGCGGAAGCAAGGGAATTTGCTCTGAATCCCCGGCTTGCAACGTACACCGTGGAGGTGACAGACGACGAGGGAGAGAAGATCGCAATCTTCCAGGGAATGGCATACAGGAAGACACCGCCACGCGGATGATGTGCATCACGTGCAGGAGATATCTTCTCCGGAATAAGAGATGGAGAGGGCAATCACACCCATGGAGTACAGGGGGGGTTTGAGGGGGACATATCCCGGAAAGGAATATCTAAAATATCCGCCGGGTGTCCCTCTCCAGAAAAAACCGGGGCTGGGGGGAAGGGCCATGATGTCATCATCTGCAGGATACGGGGGTATGCGGAGGCACCCCTCCCCCCTCCTTCCCTTCTTCCCTGATGATGATCGTTTTATGATGTCCGGCTGCTCGTCTGCTTCATTCCTCCTCTCGCCTGCTTTCCTCCTGCTGTTCCCTGCAGGGGTCTTGAGATTGAGGTATTCCGGGCAGACGCCTGGCAGAAAGCACCCCGGGGATCATTGCCATTCCTGTATTGTGATATCCCCGGTATTGGCGTGTCACCCGCAGGGGGTCTCATAGGCAGTGCATCCTGGTTCTCCTGCAGGAACTGGTGGAGAAGAGTCCTTGCAGTCTCCGTGTCTCCGCTCTCGAGTGCGGACCTAATCGCACTCACGTCATAGCCCTTCTCCCCGAGGGAATCGAGCATTCTTGCGATCCTGTCAGACGGTCCGCAGTTCTCGGCACCCCGGGGATCATTGCCATTCCCGTATTGTGATATCCCCGGTATTGGCGTTTCACCCGCAGGGGGTCCCATAGGCAGTGCATCCTGGTTCTCCTGCAGGAACTGGTGGAGAAGAGTCCTTGCAGTCTCCGTGTCTCCGCTCTCGAGTGCGGACATAATCGCACTCACGTCATAGCCCTTCTCCCCGAGGGAATCGAGCATTCGTGCGATCCTGTCAGACGGTCCGCGGTTCTCGGCACCCCAGGCGGTCGCATTGCTTCCAGAACTCCCGGTTGTCTGGGCCTGGACCGGCAGGATGACAAGCAGCATGAATCCCAGGATGAGTCCAAGGGCCAGTGTGGTTGTCAGTCTCTTCACGTCAACCTCCTTTCTCGTTGTCGTGGGTGTCGGCAGGACGCCGACGTAAAATATATTTAACATAGTGTTATATATATCTTACTAATGGGAATATAAACTTGACATAGTGGAAGGAGTAAGGGTGAGGAAACGGGCAGGTCCCTGCCCCGGAGAACGCCGGCAGCCCTTCCGGCAGGGAGTCACACGGGACTGTTCTGCCGGATCGTTTTTCCGGCGGGAGATATTTGCTGAAAAAATTACTCGTAAATGAAGATCTCTTCGATAGGAACGCCGAAGAACCGTGCTATCTTGAACGCGAGTTCGAGGGACGGGTCGTACTTGCCCTTCTCGATGGCGAGGATGGTCTGGCGGGTAACCTTCAGCTCCTGGGCCAGGGCCTCCTGGGTGAGATCTCTCATTGCCCTGAACACCTTTATCTTATTCTTCATCGGTGTCCCACTCCCCGTATTTCCGCGCATAGTAGACGCGGAACACGATGTAGAGGAATGCTATGCAACAGAGAAGGATCATCTGGAGGATGCCGAAGTACCCAAGATACGGCTGATCCCGGGGAAAATCCCGGGGGAGGTCACGAGGACGGGGTATCCCGAGAGGGGTGGAAAAGCCGATGACTGCAGTCCCGAGGCTCACGGCAAAGAAGATGATCCAGAAGACCTCGAGGGTCCGGAGCCCTGCCTGCTGGGTGATGAGGCGGGATCTCTCGTCCTCCCTGATATCAGTGATCATCAACCGCGAGACGTAGAGAAGACCGACACCCATGATGAACCCGGCAGTGATGATGAGGGGGTTGCGCAGCCATACGGAGAGGGCAAAGAGCCCGACCTCGACAAGCCCGACGACCCCGACCAGCAGGTAGAACGTGTTCTGCTTCATGGTACCCGGATGTCATAACTATCTAACAAATAGTCCTCTTATCTTTACCGGTCAGGAGCTATCCTTCCCGATACCCTGAAAGGTATATAGGAGTGGAGTCGAGCTTTCCTGTACCGGATAATGGCTTTCCCGGCAGACCTTTCAATCCCCCCGGAGACCGGATACGAGTCTCCCCTGGCGCTCGTCACGTCTCTCCTCGTAGCCCCTGCCCTCGCCTTTCTCTACTTTTTTTTCTGCATGCTCATCCTCCCCCTCGAAAAGGCTCTCATCCTTGGCGCCCTCATGATCCTCTACTACATCCCGCCGTCCGGCAAGGAATCCCTCATCCCGGTGGCGATTGCGCTCGGTATCCCCTGGTGGCTCATCGCGATCTCTTTTGCCCTCCTCGATGTCCTCACGTGCCTGTTCATGATCCTCAACACCAGGCTTGCCCTCCGTATCCCCCTCCTCGGCCCCTGGATCTCGCGTTTCCTTGCATCCGGAGAGAAATTCATGGAGAAGAGGCCATGGATTGCGCAATGGTCAGTCCTTGGTGTCGCATTCTTTGTCTTCCTCCCTTTCCAGGGGACGGGAGGTGTCGGAGCAGCTCTCGTCGGGATGATGGTCGGTCTTCGACCCTCGCGGATCCTCGTTGCAGTCGCACTCGGGGCTTCTGCCGAGTGCCTCCTCTTTGCACTCGGAGCCGATATCCTGTGGAGGCTCATCCTCGAGAACATCGCTTTCGGCATCCCGGTGGCAATTGCTGCACTCGCAGTGCTGGCCGCCGCCTTCCTCCTCATCCACGGGTGGTACGAGGGCAAAAACGGGTGAAGACGGCCATGCGACCGGCCGGAGAGGATCAAAACCTTTTTGGATCGTGTCAGTTCACCCTGTATCTCCGGGAACGACCCGGCCAGCGGGCAGCTGTGGTGCAGGTCATCCCGTGGCATGAGACAGGTACGCCGGGAGGAAACGGTGCGGGAATGCGGGACTTTCTGCGGGGTTTCTGATGCAGATATTCATATTTGACTCAGTCGAGGGCCTCTCGGGCGAGGAGGTTGAAAAGATCCGGGAAAGGGAAGGGTTCAACGAGCTCCCGTCCGCCGGGAGACGGGGTCTTGCAGAGATCATAGCCGGCGTCTTCCGGGAACCGATGTTTCTCCTTCTTGTTGCAGCAGGCGCAATTTACTTCCTCCTCGGGGACATCCCGGAAGGTCTCCTGATGTTATCCTTTGTGTTCGTCATCATCGGCATCACCGTGTACCAGGAGAACAGGGCGGAAACGGCACTCGAGACGCTCCGGAACCTCTCGAGCCCCCGCGCCCTCGTCATCAGGAACGGGCAGCAGGTGCGGATCCCCGGGAGGGAGGTCGTCCCCGGTGACTGGATGATCCTCTCCGAGGGCGACCGGGTCGCTGCGGATGGGGTCCTCCTCTATGCCCAGGCGCTGTCCATCGACGAGTCGCTTCTCACCGGAGAATCCGTTCCCGTCAGGAAAACCTCTGGAAAGGATGGTGCTCCTCCCGCGCAACCCGGTGGAGACGACCTCCCCTTCGTTTATTCCGGGACGCTCGTCGTCCAGGGGCAGGGCCTTGCACGGGTCACGGCAACCGGTCCCCGGACGGAGATGGGAAAGATCGGACGGGCCCTCATCTCCGTGGAGAGGGACGAGAGCCCGCTCAAAAAGGAGGTCTCTGCCACTGTCAGGAAGATTGCACTGGTGGGAGTTGTCCTCTGTTCAGTCATAGCCGTCCTCCACGGTCTTGCACAGGGGAGCCCGACAGGGGGCCTCCTTGCGGGAATCACCCTTGCAATGGCCATTCTCCCGGAGGAGTTCCCCGTTGTTCTGACAGTTTTTTTGGCCCTCGGGGCATGGAGGCTCTCGCATTCCCGCGTGCTTGCCCGCCAGGTCACCGCCATCGAGACCCTGGGTTCTGCAACCGTTCTCTGCGTGGACAAGACGGGAACCCTGACCGAGAACAGGATGTCTGTCCGGGCATTCTCCTGCAACGGCAGGATTGCAGTGGTTCCAGCCGGGGAACCAGTAACGGTTCCCGATTACTGCCACGAACTTGCAGAGTTTGCCATCCTTGCCTGCAAGAAGGATCCCTTCGATCCCATGGAGAAAGCCCTCGTCTCCCTTGCCGACGGAGAATTCGGAAAGACCGAACACATCCACGCCGGCTGGGAACTGGTCCGGGAGTATCCCCTCAGCCCGGAGCTGATGGCAATGTCCAACGTCTGGCGCTCGAAAACGGGGTCTGAATACGTCATCGCGGCGAAAGGTGCACCGGAAGCGATCGCGGACCTCTGCCACCTTGACCGCGGGGAGGCAGCCCGGTTATCAGGGGAGATCGCGGCCCTTGCGTCGGAGGGGTTGCGCGTCCTCGCCGTCGCGAGGGCATCGTTCCGTCCCGGGGATCTCCCTGAGTGCCAGCACACGTTCTCCTTTTCATTCCTCGGGATGATCGGGTTTGCAGATCCTATCCGCCCCGGTGTCCCGGAGGGGATTGAGGAATGCAGGACTGCCGGGATCCGCATCCTCATGATCACTGGGGACAACCCTCTCACGGCACGATCCATTGCTGCGCAGGCCGGGTTTTCTGAGCAGGGGGATATCATCACCGGTCCGGACCTCGACCGGATGAGTGACCGGGAACTCAGCGAGGCGTGCAGGAGAACGCCCCTCTTCGCACGGGTGGTTCCGGCGCAGAAGCTCCGAATCGTGCAGGCCTTAAAGGGATCGGGCGAGGTCGTTGCCATGACCGGCGACGGCGTCAACGACGCGCCAGCCCTCCGGGCTGCCGATATCGGGATCGCAATGGGGAGCCGGGGAACAGACGTTGCACGGGAGGCAGCATCGCTTGTCCTCCTCGATGACAACTTTACATCGATCGTCGCGGCGGTGAGGATGGGGAGGAGGATCTTTGACAACCTCCGCAAGGCGATGACCTACATCGTCGCTGTCCACATCCCGATCGCAGGGATCTCGCTCGTCCCGGTTCTCCTCGGTGCACCGCTCGTCCTGCTCCCTGCACATATCGTCTTCCTCGAGCTTGTCATCGACCCGGCATGTTCCATCGTGTTCGAGTCCGAGAAGGAGGAGGATGACGTGATGAGGAGGCCGCCGCGGAGGAGGAACGAGGGGATATTCTCGTCGGAGACGATCCGGTTCGGCCTGCTCCAGGGGGGATCCGTTCTTGCAGCGGTACTCCTCGTGTACCTCTGGGCGACGGGGGCAGGTTTCTCTGCAGACTCGACCCGGACAGCGGCATTCGTGACGATCGTGATCGCAAACCTCGGACTGATCCTTGTCAACAGGTCATGGAAAAAGACGGTTCCCGAGATGATCGGATCGCCGAACAGGTCTCTCTCCGTGGTCTTTTCGGCAACACTCCTCTGCCTTCTCCTCGTCGTGTTCCTTCCGCCTCTCCGGGACCTGTTCCGGTTCTCCGACGTTCCCCTCGCTGTCCTGCTGGGTGCCGGAGCAGCCGGCCTGGCCAGTCTCCTCTGGTTCGAGGTTTCCAAGCTTTTTGGGAGATGATGCAGACTCCCGGCAAGGGAGGACGGGATTGCGGGACGGGAGTGCATTCACCGGGGAGCACGCCGGGGGCTCAATCTCTATTTTCTGATCCTCTTTCCCAGCGGACAGTGTCCGAACCTGCAGAGGAGGGCGATTACTGCGATGAGTGCAAGGGCGATTCCTCCCATGATCTCGGCCTGCAGAAGTGCACCCATCCACGGGCTGCCGGGGAGGAGGCGGAGATCGGCAGGATCGATTCCGGATGCAAAGCGTGCAACGGTCGTCAGGATGAGCACAGGCGGGATCACGTACCGGCAGAGCAGGAAGACAGCCTCCCCTGCACGACGCCCGGCCTGCTCCTCGAGGATCTCCCTGGGCAGGAACCACGTGAATGCCACTGCCATGACAACGCCTGCAAGCGGGAGCCCGAGAGTTCCGACCGTCTCGTCCATCAGGTCAAGGATCCTGATGCCGTCAAGGGAGAGGTCTGCGGCACTGTAGCTGAGCGCGGAGGGGAGTCCCACAGCCACCACCAGCAGGCCGAGGAGGAACGTCGTCTTCTGCCGGGACCATTCCGTTGCCTCCTGCAGGGAGGAGACCCCCACCTCGAGCATGGAGACCGAAGAGGTGATCGCCGCAAAGAAGAGGACGAGGAAGAAGGCAACCGCAAAGAGGGGACCTGCGGGCATCAGGGCGAATGCCCTGGGCAGAGTCGAGAACGCCAGTTCAGCCCCTGCTGTTGGTGCCAGCCCGAAGGTGAAGACAAGCGGGAAGATGACGGCGCCGGCAAGGAGAGCAACGCCGAGATCCGCGAGAGTGATGGCAAGGGAAGACCAGAGAATCGGGGTATCCCGGGGGAGGTATGTCCCGTACGTGAGGAGAATCCCAGTCCCGACGGAGAGGGAGAAGAAGGCCTGCCCGAAGGCCGCGCTCCAGACAAACGGGTCGGAGAGGACCGAGAAGTCCGGTGAGAAGAGGAAGAGGAGTCCGGGAATGAACCCCGGGAGGGTTGCTGTATAGAGGGCCATCACGGCGAGGATGCCTGCGGAGACCGGGATGAGGATGGTGGAGATGCGCTCGATCCCTTCCCGGACACCCCTCGAGATGACCCCGACCGTGACGGCTGCCGAGAAGAAGAAGAAAGGGATCGGCAGGTACGACCCCGTGAAATCCGGGAACGGGAGAACGTTCTCCGTCAGGGAGAAGACGGCGTATGCTGCCGTCCACCCGGTGATGACGAGGTAATAGCAGAGGATGAGAAATATTGTGGCACAGAGGAACCACCCTGCTATCCGGAATTTCGGCCTGATGGAACGGAACGCGCTCACCACGGTCCCCCGGAGACCCCGTCCCATGGCAAGCTCGAGGACCATGAGTGGCAGGGCGAATGCAAAAACCGCGATGAAATACGGGATGAGGTATGCCCCCCCGCCGTTCTGCCCGACAACCGAGGAGAACCGCCAGATGTTCCCGATACCGACCGCAGACCCGATCGCAGCGAGGACAAACCCCGTCCGCGACGACCAGAATTCCCTGTCAGACTGCATCTCCATCTCCCTTGATATTCCCAGGTATCACCATCATCTGCCTGCATGGTGCCTGCCGGGTCATGCTGTATTCTTTGCCATTCTCCGGAGGGATCTTCTCTCTCCCCGCCGGTTAAGTACCTTGAATATTTCCATAACCACGATAATACTGCTCCCGATGCAGAGGCAGAGGAACCACTGGTCAAGTGTCACGGGAGCAAGCCCGAGGAGATCATGCATCAGGGGGACGTGCAGGGAGATGATGTGCAGTCCCTGCATGACGATGACTCCTGCGACGAGGAAGTAGTTGTTCCGGAGCGGGACGCTGAAGAGCGAGTGGAGCTCTGACCTGCAGTTGAACACGTGGAAGTTCTCGAAGAGGACCATCAGGAGCAGGAGGAGATTTCTTGCCATGGTCTCCTCGAACCCGTTCGCATTGAGCCACCAGAAGAAGATGAACGCCACGACTCCGATGGTCAACCCGGAAAGAAGAGTCTCCTTCACCATGAGGCCGTTGAAAATACCTTCACCGGGTGACCGCGGCCTCCTCTTCATGGCATCCTTCTCCCCTGCCTCGAAGGCGAGGGCGACACCCTGGATCCCGTTCGTCACGAGGTTCAGCCAGAGGAGCTGGACGGCAAGCAGGGGTATGGGAAGTCCTGCAAGGAGGGTGAGAATGAAGAGGACGACCTCCGAGAGGCCCGTGGAGATGAGGAGGTACGTCACCTTCCTGATGTTGTCATAGGCAAATCTCCCCTCCTCCACGCCCGCGACGATCGATGAAAAGTTATCGTCCGTCACGATCATCGAGGCGGTGTCCTTTGCGACGTCCGTCCCTGAACCCATGGCAACACCGATATTTGCACGGCGGAGGGCCGGGGCATCGTTGACCCCGTCGCCCGTCACCGCCACGAAGTGCCCCCGTGTGACGAGGCAATCGACGATCTCCATCTTCTGGACGGGTGTGACCCGGGCAAAGACCCGGGCCCGCTCGATCATCTCGCCGTATGCAGGGAGCGTTGCGTCTCCCATCGCGGAGAGTTCCTTTCCGGTCATCACCTCTCCAGGGTCATGCGTGATGTCCAGCTCGCGGGCTATGGCAAAGGCGGTCCGGGGATGGTCGCCGGTGATCATCACGACGTCGATTCCTGCCCCGTGGGCGACCCTGACTGACTCCCGTACATCAGGCCGGAGGGGATCGATGAAGCCGGCGAGTCCAAGGAGGGTAAGCTCAGGCCGCGTGTGGACGAGGGTCGGGTCGGGACCCGGAGGAGTCTCCAGCGTGCCACCCGCGACAGCGAGGACGCGGAAACCCCTCTCCATCATGCTAGAGAGGTGAGCCTCAACTCTCTCCCGGTCGAGGGGGACCGTGCCGGAAGGGGTGAGCACGGTCCTGCAGAACGGCAAAATCGCCTCGGCAGCTCCCTTCACGGCGATCTTTACCGGTGCACCGCTCCCTGCAACCTCCGTGTAGTAGACAGCTGCATACATCCTCTCGGACTCGAACGGGACCAGTGCAACAACCCTGATGCTGTTTTTAACCTCATCAGGGGAGAGACCGGCCTTGTACCCCAGTGCGAGCAGGGCAACATCCATCGCGTCCCCCGAATGAACCCATTTCCCGTTATCACTGTAGAGCGTCCCCTCGTTGCAGATGACAGAGACCCGGGCAAGGTTCCGTGCTGCCTGCAGAACAGGTTCTCCGGGAGGCTTACCATGGACGAGGAGTGACCCCTCCCCGGGTTCGTACCCGGCACCTGTCACCTCGACGGTAATGTCAGGGGGGATGAAAAGGGCCTGCACCGTCTGCTGGTTCATGGTCAGTGTCCCTGTCTTGTCGGTTGCAATCGTCGTGCAGCTCCCGAGGCTCTCGACAGCTGCCAGTTTCCGGACGATGACGTTCCTTTTTGCCATCCGGGAGGCTGCGATCGAGAGGGCGACAGTGATTGCCACCGGCAGACCCTCGGGGATAGCAGAGACGATCAGCGCCACGGCAAGGAAGAAGACTTCAACCGGGGGGACTCCCTTGGAAAGGGCAGCAATGGCCATCACGACACTTGCAGCAATGATGAGGATCCCGACCTTGTGCGAGAACTCTTCCATGCGGATGAGGAGGGGCGGCTTTGCAGACTCGGTCCCCGAGACTGCCTCAGCGATCTGCCCGACCTCGGTCTTCGTGCCCGTCGCCGTCACGATCCCGCATCCCCTGCCGGTCACAACGGTGCTGCCCGCATAGGCCATGTTTGCCCTGTCGGCAATGAGCGTATCCTCCTCCATCACGCCGACAGTCTTCTGGACGGCGACCGATTCACCGGTCAGGAGGGATTCATCGATGGTCAGGCCTGCCGCATGGAGGATGCGCATGTCTGCAGGGACTTTCATGCCGGACTCGAGGAGGACGACGTCGCCGATCACCAGTTCCTCGGCAGGAAGGTTCTTCCATGCACCATCCCGGAGGGTCCGGGCAGTGACCCGGAGGAGGCTCTGGAGCTGCCGGGCACTCTGCTCCGCTTTCCACTCCTGTGCAGCCCCGATAGCCGCATTGATGAGGACAACGAGGAAGATGAACCCTGCATCCTTCACGTCGCCGATCAGGATAGAGATGATACCTGCGGCAAGGAGGATATAGATGAGCGGGCTCTTGAACTGGTGGAGGATGATCTCGGCAATTCCCGGTTTTTTTCCCGCAGGAAGCACGTTCTTTCCGTAATAGGCGATGCGGACGGCAGCCTCCTCCTCCGATAGACCCCCTGATCCCGACCGCAGGGTCTCGTACACTTTCTCAATCGGGAGAGCGTGCCAGAGTACTCCCACAGCGTGTGGATGTTCCGGTTTCATACCTTTTTTTAGTCCCTGTCGCTTGGTTTTTCCGGGGCGATGACCATCTCGCAGAACGTGTCTTTCCTGCACCGGGCCATGGTGATCTCTATGGAATACGCCGGATTGAGGGCCTTTAGGGCACACTGGACATACCGGGTGCAGACAGAATGGATCTCGCCGGGCGGGATGCCATGGCCGGCGTTCTCCCTGAACATGGCACACTCTGCAAGCCGGATGACGCCTTCCCGGGGATACCCCTCGATGTACCGGGTCTCGAATGCCCGCCCGAAGAGGATGACGGAGACTGCGCCAAGGGTCCCGACGAGGTGTGCAGCATTGTCCCGCATGAAGGAATACGTCTCTGCAATCCGCCTTACCTCGTCGCCGAGCACGGAAAAAAGCCTCTCCCTGCAGGGCTCTCCCGCAGCGTTATCGCCTCTCCCGAGTTCGAGAACGAGCCGGGTAAGCACGGAAGTGGAGATTGTCCACCGGGTCTGGGGAGAGATATCGTGCAGTTTTACCATCCGGACACACCTCCGGAACGTGCGGAGACTGCCACGCAATCCATGTCATTTAGATGGGGACATGGGTATAAAGCACTTTTGTGAAAAATGCTTACTTTTTCAGAGGTACCCGCGGTCTCATCTCCACCATAAGCCCCCTGGTCGAAACCTCTGCACTATAGCGTTCCTGGATCACCCGGTTTTATCCGGGAATGCTCTTAATGTTCCCCGGGAGAGAGTATACACTCCGTATGTACCCAGACATGGAACCCGCACCACCGGTCTGAAGGTTTTGGGAGGCATGACATGGACGTGACAATCCTCTACGATATCCTCGTTATCTTCGGGATTTCGCTGATCGTAGGGCTTGTATTCAACCGGATGCGAGTACCCCCGATGATAGGGTACATCGTAGCAGGAATCATAGCAGGCCCCTACCTCCTCTCCCTCGTGCGGAGCACCGCCCAGGTGGATATCCTTGCAGAGATTGGGATCATCCTCCTCCTCTTCTCCATAGGGCTCGAGTTCTCCTTCAGGCAGCTGTGGGAGATCAGGAGCCTCGTCCTCTCCGGCGGGTGCATCCAGGTTACCTTCGCAACAGTGCTTGCGCTGGCCATTGCACTTGCAATCGGGCGTCCGTGGAACGAGGCAGTTCTCCTCGGGTTCGTCATCTCTCTCTCGAGCACCGCCGTCGTCCTCAAGATACTGCATGACCGCGGGGAACTCGATTCCCTGCACGGGAAGCTGACACTGGGCATCCTCATATTCCAGGACATTGTTGCCATCCCGATGCTGATGGCCGTCCCGTTCCTTGCCGGAGCTTCGGGAGCCGCCATGGAACCGCTCCACATCACGCTCCTCAAGGACATCCTCTTCATTGCTGTCCTTCTTGCGACCGCCAAGTGGATCATGCCTGCACTCCTCTTCTCCATCGCAAGGACGCGGAACAACGAGCTCTTCCTCCTCTTCGTCATCTGCACCTGTTTTGGGGTTGCGGCTTTGGCCTCATTTGCGGGGCTCTCCCTTGCGATGGGTGCACTCCTTGCCGGGCTGCTCATCTCGCAGTCTGAGTTCAGTCACCAGGCAATCAGCAGGATTGTCCCGTTCCGTGACATTTTCACGGCCTTCTTCTTCGTCTCCATCGGGATGCTCCTTGACACCGGGTTCCTGCTCGATCACCTTGACATCATTGCAATCTTCCTCTGCGTCGTCCTTGCCATCAAGTTCCTTGCAGGGTCCTTCGCCCCGTTCGCCCTTGGGTACCAGCTGCGGACAATCCTCCTCACGGGAGTCGCCCTGATGCAGGTCGGAGAGTTCTCCTTCATCATCACGAAGAGCGCCCTCGATTTCGGGATACTCTCTCCGGCCGTTTACCAGATCTTCCTCGTGATTGCCCTGATCACCATGGCAGCAACCCCGTTCCTCATCCAGTCGGGCCATCCGATTGCCTCCTTTGTCTGTTCCAGCAGGTTCTTCCAGAAGGTACTGCCCGGCCGGTGCCAGTGGGTCGCAACGGAAAAGAAGGTGGAGAGGTCCGGGCACCTCGTGATCATAGGGTATGGCGTGAACGGGAGGAACCTCGCCCGCGCAGCCCGCATCGGCGGGATTCCGCACGTGATCATCGACATGAACCCTGATGCCGTCAGGAAAGCGAGGGAAGAGAACGAGCCTGTCATCTACGGAGATGCAACAACGGAGGGAGTCCTTGACCATGCAGGTATCCGGCTGGCGAGGACGGCGGTCGTTGCCATCAACGACCCGGTCGCCACGAGGCGGATTGTCGGGCTCTGCCGCGAGATGAACCCCGGGATCTTCCTTGTCGTCCGGACACGGTACATTATCGAGATCCCCGTTCTCCGCGAGATCGGCGCGGATGAGGTGATACCCGAGGAGTTCGAGACGTCGATTGCGATCTTCTCCCGGGTGATGCAGGTGTTCGATGTGCCGGATGACGTTACAGCCCGCCTCGTCCGCGAGATACGCTCGGAGAGCTACCAGTTCCTCCGGAAACCCGAATCACCCCTGCCCGTGCCTGCCCTTGAGATCCCCGGCATGGAGGTGCGGAAAGTCCGCGTGGCAGAGGGTGCACCGGTTGCCGGGAAGACTCTCGGCGAGATCCTCCTGAAGAAGAGGTACGGGGTGACTGTCCTTGCCATCCGGCGGAACGGGGCGATCATCCCGCACCCTGACGGAACCTGCGAGCTTCAGAGGGGGGACGAGGTCATCATCACGGGGACGGGGGAGAAGGTAGCAGGGGCTGTTCCTCTCTTTTCTCCTTGATTTAGGGCTTGGAATTTAACCGGCCGGGAAAGAGTCCCCGTGACTCCCGGTGGCAGTGACGCAGGGCTGTCCCGGGAAGTGTTTTTCCGGAGGGACTGCGAACAGAATAAAGATGGAAGGGATCCTGACCACCCCCGAGTTCCAGGTGAGTCTCCTCCTCTTTGCCGCGCTCGGGGGTTACCTCCTTGCCTCACGTATCAACCAGTCGGCCGTCGTGGGGATCATCCTCGTCGGGCTCCTGATAGGTCCCAGTGTCCTTGACCTTGTCAGTTACAACGAGTTCGTCAGGGGCCTTGCCCACCTCGGCGCAGTGGTCCTCCTCTTCGTGATCGGGTTCGAGTTCAAGCTCAAGGACATTGTCCGGCCCGGGTATGCATTCATTGCACTCATCGGAGTACTCGTCCCATGGGCCGGAGGATATGCCACGGCTATCTGGGCAGGGATGGACTTTGCCCAGGCGCTCTTCGTCGGAACGGCCCTGACTGCCACCAGCATCGCGATCACGGCAAACGTCCTCCAGGAGATGAACAAGCTCCACACGGATGCTGCAAAGGCGATCATCGGTGCGGCAGTTATTGACGACGTTCTCAGTCTTATCGCACTCGCTATCACGGGGGACGTCGTGGCCGGAGCGTTCCACCCGTCTGTCATCATCTTCATTCTTTTCAAGGTCATCGTGTTCCTGCTTGTGGCCGGTGCCGTCGGCATCTTCGTGGTGAGCAGGTTCCTCGTGAAACTCGATAATACGTCGTTTGTATCAAAGTACCCCGAGTTCATCTTCATCTTTGCAATGACCTTTGCATTCCTGTATGCGATGATCGCAGAGCTCGTGGGACTCTCTGCCATCGTCGGGGCTTTCATTGCAGGAATCTCCTTCGAGAGACTGACGCTGCGGAAGAGTCTCGATGTCAAGGAGGGAGCAGAGTTCCTCAAGATCATCTTCGCATCGATCTTCTTCGTCTCTCTCGGCGTGGTTGCTGATTTCAAGGCGCTCACGCCGGACATACTCCCGTTCCTCTGTCTCCTGATCATCGTTGCCATCGCGACGAAGGTCGTCGGGTGTGCGATCCCTGCACGGCTCGCGGGTACCTGCAGGAAGGACGCACTCGTCATCGGGTTCGGGATGGCCCCCCGCGGTGAGGTGGCGATGATCGTTGCGCTGATAGGACTCGAACAGGGATACATCGGGCAGGCAGTCTTCGTGGCCATCATCATCATGAGCCTTGTGACGACCCTTATCACGCCGATCCTGTACCGGAACTGGCTGTACAGGGATGAATACTGCAATCCAGCTCCCCAGCTCTGATTGCCACAAGGTTCAACGCGGGGAAAGAGTCCGGGGAGGTTTGGGACATCCCAACCCGAACGCTTTCAGGGTTCCTGCCCCCCGGTTCCGCCTGCCTCGACGAGATCGCCAAATACCGCCAGCTGTTCGGGTTTTCCAATCACGATGAGGCGATCTCCTGCTTTCACCCTGAAATCCCCTGCAGGGTTGGGGATCACTTCGTCATCTCTCTCGACTGCGAGTATCGAGACACCGTACTCCGTGCGGACGCGGAGCTCCTGGAGATCCCTGCCCTGCACCGGGGAGGACGGGGCGACCTCCAGGGTCTGCACCTCGACCTCCGGGATACGGATCGCGATCTCGGAGAGGATCCCCCTCTCCGGGGGGGGCTGCCTGAATACCCTGTACATGTCGGCCCGGATACGCGACGTGGCCCGGTCTATCGCCATCCGGGGTACGAGGTACCTCCTCATCACGCGGGAGATGATCTCGATCGATGTCTCCAACTCGTCGACGACAACCTCGTCGGCACCGATCTCGTAGAGCTGGTCGAGGTCCCGGAGGAACCGTGTCCTGATGATGATGTGGATCGAGGGGTTCATTTTCCTCGCGGTGGCAGCAATAGTCCTGCTCGAGAAGGGATCGTTCGTGACGATGGCAAGGATCCTTGCCTCTTCGACGCCTGCGTGGTGGAGGATCGGGGGGTTTGCCGCATCGCCAAAGAAGATGGGTTTTCCAGAGCTTTGCTCCCGTGCCACCGTGTCGGGGTTCAGGTCGATGATAATATAGGGGATGCCCTCCATCTCTGCGACACGCGCCAGGTTCCTCCCGTTGGGCCCATATCCCACGATGATCAGGTGGTCGCGGAGCGGGAGTCTCCTCTCTTTCGGTTCGGGGCTGGAACCGGCCCTGATGAATTCCGGAAGGGGGAGGGCAGATACCCTGTCGGATATCCGGGGCCCTGCGGAGATGAGGAAGGGGGAGACTGCCATTGTCCATACCGCAACCGTGAGGAAGACCTGGATCGAGGACTCCGGGAGAAACCCAAACTCCCTCCCCGCGAGGATGAGGACAAACGAGAACTCCCCGATATTGGCCAGTGCAAGACCGGCGAGCAGCGAGGTCCGGAGGGACTGGCGGAGAGCAAGCGAGGAGAACGTGGCTATTGCCGCCTTGAGAACGATTGCGCCCGCGATCAGGGCAATGACGAGGATGGGCATGGAGATGAGGATGTGCGCGTTCAGGAGCATGCCCACCGAGATGAAGAAGAAGCTCGTGAAGATGTCCCGGAACGGCGTGATGCTTGCCAGTGCCTGGTGGAAATAGGGGGTTTCGGCGAGGAGAAGTCCGGCCAGGAATGCGCCGAGGGCAAGCGAGAGCCCGATGCTCGATGTGATCCAGGTGATGGCAATGCAGACGAAGAGGATGGTGAGCAGGAAGAGCTCCTGGCTGCGGGCCCTCATGATCGTGTCCATCAGGCGCGGGAGCAGGTAGAAGAGGAGAATGAGCACGAGGACGAGGCCTGCCACGAGGGCCATCTCGAGGCTGATGGCATACTTTGTGGCAGGGAGCTCCCGTCCCGAGAGGACGGGGAGCACGAGGATCATCGGGACGCTCATCAGGTCCTGGAAGAGGGAGATGCCGAGAGTCGTCGCGCCGTGGGGGCTGTCGAGCTCGCCCCGGTCCTGGAAGACGCGGAGGGTGATTGTGGTGCTGGTGTGGCAGACGAGGAGCCCGAGGAACGCGGCAGACGGGAAGGGAAATCCAGCCAGGGATGCAAGTGCCGCGACGGCACCCGCGGTGAGTCCCACCTGAAGGGCTCCTCCCAGAAGGACGGTCTTTTTTATCTGGTAGAGTGTCCGGAACGAGAACTGCATTCCAATCGAGAAGAGGAGGAAGATTATCCCTATCTCCGAGAGGAACCCGATGATCTCCTGGTCCCTGATGAATCCGAGACCATAGGGGCCGGCAAGCATTCCCGTGATGATGAACCCCACGATCCCGGGAACCCTGAACTTGTTTCCGAGGAAGAGGACCAGCGTGGAGAGGCCGAGGACGATGAGGATGTCGAAGAGGAATGCATCGACTGCTATCATGGTACCAGCACGGGATCTTTCATTCTGGTTGGTGCGCGGAGTGTATCAGCCTTGCCTGTCTTTCCCGGTATCGATTCCATGCCTTGATAAGAGATGAACGGATATACCATGACTGGTGATACCGTGCCGGGTCCTGGTCCAAGCACACTCCAGTTCGTGGGCATAGCATACGGGATTGTTTCTGTCATCGTCGGGGCGTTCCTCTGGCGGTCCCGGAGGTTTTCAAAACATGTCCGGTACGCGTTCCTCCTCGTGACGATTCTCTTCGGGTTTATGGTTTTCTCCCCCATGCTCCCCTACATGTTCCAGGAGCTCGTTGCCAGTCCCGGGTCGCGGGTGGGTGCAATGCTCCTCGGCGCAGCTTTCGGGATGGCAGTCTTCTTTCTCCTGGCAGCTCTCTTTGGCAGGCACTTCTGCGGGTACCTCTGTCCCATCGGTGCCGTGCAGGAAGTTGCGTACATGGTTCCCCTGCCCAGGGCCCGCTTTCCCTCGAAGGTTATCCCTCTTCTCGTCCGGGGAATCGTATTCCTGGTCATCCTCGGCGCGGGGCTTGCATTCTCCATCCCGGTCCTTTTTTCCTTCGGGATAAGGCAGTTCTTCACCCTGACGGTCTCGGCCGGATTTTTTGCATTCTTCTGCATGATCCTCCTCTCGCTCTTTCTCTACCGGCCGTTCTGCCGTCTCGTCTGCCCTCTCGGTGCGATATTCTGGGTCTTTGGACTTGTGGCCCGGTGGAAGATCCGCCGGAGCGATGCATGCATCGAGTGCGGGAAGTGCGAGAGGGCCTGCCCGACAGGTGAGGCAGGACGGGAGGACGGGAAAGGAGAGTGCTACCTCTGCCGGCGGTGCATGGATGCATGTCCTGTCGAGGGCGCACTCTTCTACGGGGGGAAGAAGAGCTCGGAAAAGGGAGCAAAGTGAGCGATCCCGTGGACGGAAAGCAGGAGAAGCCTGCCGCAGCGGGAGAGAGCAGGGTGGCGCGATGGGTGCTCTCCGCCCGTTTCTCGTCGACTGGCGCAGCGCTTCCCTCTGTCTTTTCCATCGGAAAGCACTACGGGAACCGTGAACACGCGGGTGTAAAAGAAGAGAAAATAGAAAAGGTTCCCACAGGGCAGGAGATGAAGCCGGTCACTCCTGACCGGGGGTCATCACGGTGACAATCTTTTTGCACCGGGAGCACCTCCCGTCCCTTGACTCCTTGTAGAATGCCTTAGGCATGGAAAAGACGATTGTATTCTCCTTGGAACAGGCCGGACACGTGAACGTGATGACCTGCCCCGACCGGGTTCCGATAACAGTCTCTCTGGCTGAACTCTTTGCCATGGTTCTCCTCCGGGAAAGATCCCGACAACTCCTGTATTCGCGTGTCTCTTCCTGCAGGAAAAAACCTGCAGTCATTCCTGCGAAAAGTAAATCCCGTGGCTGTCGAGGGGAGATGCGGGAAAGACCTCTTCTTCGTGCAAGGAACGTGATTATCTATTGGCGCCTGCAGGTAATGAGACCTTGCATCGCCCCAACCTGCAGGTACAGGGACCGGCAGGGAGAATCGGCAGAGAGAAGGATCAATCCATTCCGGAGATACCCTTCCGGCAGACCCGAGCTTCGCTGACCGGCGAACGTCAGGCGCCGAGCGATTACGCAGATGCAGAAACGGATTTTTTCCGGGTCTTTCTGAAACTTCGGTAAAAAAAGTTAGGGGTCTATAACCGTGGCCGCCTGTGGTTCGGGAGGCACTCCCTGCAGTAGACAGGCCTGCCCTCGGTCGGCTTGAACGGTACTTCGCACTCTTTACCACAGTCTGAACAGACTACCTTTGTCATCTCGCGGGGTCCGAAGTTCCTCGGGCCGCCAAAATTTGATCGATACATGGTTTTACTCAAACAGTTTGGAAAACTGTATTCATTTGTTGACGCTATGAGATGATAAAGGAATGTATCGGGCACACCCCCGTGCCTGAGCATAAAGAGAGAGCTTCATTTATTACCCGGTATTTCCCACCCCTGGAAGGGAATCTCTTTCTTTCCATGTCAACGCACCGCTTCTTCATAGACCATCCCATCAGGGCAAAAAGGATCAAGATCGCGGTCGGCTGCAGCTGCGAGCTCTGCGGAAGTATCCTGCCCCCCGGGGGACTTGAGATACACGCACTCGATCCCGGCAGAGAGGCAATGCGGGCAGGCACCACTCCTTCCGGTGAAGAGATCCTCGTCCTCTGTTTCCAGTGCCACGAAGACGTCCACGAGTTCCTCCTGCCCCTCGGAGAACAGGAATGGCTTGTGGGGATGCGGGATGCCGGGAAAAGAAAAAAGATACGCGAGATCCTCTCGTATGTCCCGCGCTCCTATACCCCTCCGGAGAGCGATATAGAGGAGGCGTACCGGGAGGCCTGCTCTTGCCGGTTCCGGTTCGGCGTTTGATCGCGGGTTTTTCCCTGTTCTGCGAGGCTCCCGGGCATCGAGAGGGCCTCCTGTGCCCGGTCTGCCTGGGCGATCCGGGTCGCCAGTCCAAACCCGGCAGCAGACCGGAGGTATGGTTTTTCGCTTGCAGTCTCTGGCAGGGATGCAATGCGGTTCTCTTTTCTCGATCGCGGCAATTGCCGGTTCGCACCGGGGTGATAAAGGCAGGGGATCAGGGATGGTGGACTCTTCTCCTGTTCTCTTCTCCTTGGTTTTTCTTCCCTGCCATCATCACGGTCCCGTCAAGGATCCGCGCAAGAACCCCGGGTGGGACTTCCACGTTGCCCGATACCCCCGTGAGGGCGACCCAGCTGTTCAGGGCGGCCGTTGCAATATCTGCATCTGCACTGCTCCCGCACCCTGAAGTGATCGTGTGTACCAGCTTCTCCTTCCCGGCGAAACGAATCCCGTAAACCTCTTCTATCGTCTCGACCTGTGCCCGGACATACCCGGAAAGATCGTCCGCCCTGCGCGTAACGCTTCCCGGGCACGTATCCCCATAGACTCCGCCGGGTGCAGACTCACCAGCCAGTTCGTCGATTGCGTCCCTGTAGAGGAGAAAGGCCCGTCTCCCGTGGGCAACGAACGTGACCTGCCTGATCCGGTCTGACCGCGAGAGGTGGTCAAGGACTGTCCGGACGGCGATTGCAACCGCCCTTGGCAGGGGAAAACCATAGGCTCCTGTGCTGATCGCGGGAAAGGCAATCGTCCGGATGCCGTATTCCTCGGCGAGTTCGAGGGACCGGATATAGCAGGAAGCGAGGAGAGCGTCCTCGCCGCGGTCGCCACCGTGCCAGACGGGACCGACGGTATGGATCACGAACCGGGCGGAAAGGTTGAACCCGGCCGTGATCTTCGCATCCCCTGTCCTGCAGCCTCCAAGCCTCCTGCACGCATCGAGGAGACCGGGCCCTGCCGCCTGGTGGATTGCGCCATCGACTCCTCCTCCCCCAAGCAGGCTCTCGTTTGCGGCATTGACTATGGCGTCGACCTGCAGTTCCGTGATGTCTCCCTCGACGACGGTGACCCGGTCAACGGGAACTCCTCCCATTTCTTTCTGGGATCGTTGCTCGGTACCCATAGTCCTTTCGCTGGAGAGATCTCCCTGCAGGGTATTGCGGAGGAATGCATCATCAGGCTGATGGGAGATGGGATACCATATCTGAAAGAGGAGTAACCCCGCGATGCGACGCAAAACGCCCCGTCCGTTCCTCAAGTGGGCAGGGGGGAAGAACCAGCTCCTCCCTGCCCTGACTGCGAGGATTCCAGAGAGAGTCAGCAGGGGCGAGATCCCCTGTTACGTGGAACCGTTCGTCGGGGGTGGGGCAGTGTACTTTCACTTCAACAGCCGTTTCCGTTTCAGGGAATGCCACATCTTCGACGTGAACGAGGAACTGGTGCTCACGTACACTGTTGTCAGGGACAGGGTGGAGGAGCTGATCGATGTTCTCCGCGAATACAGCACCGGGTTTCTCGCGCTGGATGACTCCTCCCGGCGGGAACGTTACTACGAGGTCCGGGACGAGTTCAACAGGGCAAAAAACAAGACCTCCTATTCTGCATTCCAGCCCTCGTGGATTGATCGGGCTGCCCAGATGATCTTCCTGAACAGGACGTGTTACAACGGTCTCTTCAGGGTCAACGCGCGTGGAGAGTTCAACGTCCCGTTTGGCAGGTACAGGAAACCCCCGATCCTCGACGAGGGCCTGCTCCGGCGGGACGCGGAGGTGCTGCAGAACACGCATGTGCATGCGGGTGACTTTGCCGACGCAGAGTCCTCGATCACGGCGGATACCTTCGTCTATTTCGACCCGCCGTACCGCCCGATCAGCAGGACTTCCCGGTTCACTGCGTATTCCCGGGACGGGTTTTCTGATGCAGAGCAGGAGAGGCTCTCACGCTTCTTTGCAGCCTGCGATGCAAGGGGAGCGCTCCTCATGCTCTCGAACTCGGATCCCCGGAACACGGACCCGGACGACGATTTCTTCGACAGGCTCTACGCCGGGTTCTGCATCGAACGCGTTCCCGCCCGGAGGATGATCAATTCCGACGGGGCGAACCGGGGGGATGTGAGGGAGATCATCGTCACGAACTACCAGGCAGGAACTGCATCACGCCCCTTGAACATCAGGGAAGAGGAGACGCAGGGGTGAGTGTCATCCTGCCGGATCGTTTCTGCCGTTCTCCCGGTGTGAATATAACCGGAACTTGCCCGGCGGCACGAGTATCTCGAACCGTGCACCCCTCCCCGGTTCCCCTGTCTCCCGGATCCCAAGCCCCGTAATGGCCAGGATCTCCCGCGAAAGGAAGAGACCAAGTCCAGAGTGCTTCCCGAATCCACGCTTAAAAATGTTCTCCTTGTCCGGGAGCGGAATTCCGGCACCGTTGTCCTCGATGACGATAATCAGGTCGTCCCCCTCCATCCGGCGGGAGACCCGGATCTCCGAGAGGGACGGCCCGCCATGCCGGAAAGCATTGTCAAGGAGGTTGTAGATCACACGCTCGAAGAGCGGATCCGCAAGGATCTCCACCATGCCTGGCTCGTTCACGATCCTGACCCCCGGATGGGAGAGACTGTCTGCGACTTTCCGGATAGTCTCCGGGATGTTCTGCCAGGTTGCTTCCCGGACACCGATCTCCTGGTAGTCCCTCGTGAAATCGACCTGTTCCTCGATGATCCCTGCGAGAACCTTCAGCTTGCCGGCGAAATCCGCGATCGCTGCCGGATCTTTCTCCATCTCGATGAGGTCTGCGAGGATCCGGAGGGCCGTGACCTGGTTGAGGATATCGTGCCGCGTGATGCTGGAGAGCAGGCTCAATTTCTGGTTTGCGAGTGCAAGGGCGTCCTCGGCAGTCTTCCGCTCGGTTATGTCACTGGCAAAGAGAAGGATGCCGGTGACATTACCTCCCGGATCACAGAGGGGCACCTTGTTCGTCTCGACCCAGCGGATTCCCCTGCCCTTCACAGGCATCTGCTCGATGATCCCGAGTTTCGGCTTTTTTGTCTCAATGACCTCCAGATCGTCCCTGTAATACGTATCGGCCATATCCGGGAAGAGATCGTATGCGCTTTTTCCCTCGATCTCATCTCTCCGGAGGCCAATAGCAGCTGCTGCAGCAGGGTTGACCCGGATGAACCTGTTACGGGTATCCTTGTACCAGACCATTGCAGGAGCATTATCAAATATCGTCTGGAGCTCGCGGGAGAGTGCAAGCAGGACAGCCTGGTCACGCTTCCGCTGCGTGATATCCCGCACGATGGAGACAACAACGTTCCTATTCTGGATTTTTACACGGTGGGCGTGGACCTCGACCGGGACGGCGCCTCCATCCTTCTTCCTGTGCCATGTCTCGAAGATCGCTTCGCCTTTCTCCAGGATATCGCGCCCGATCCCCTCCATCGGCCTGCTGTGTTCGCCGCATACGAGGTCAAGGGGTGTCCTGCAGAGGAACTCGGACCTTTCGTACCCGAGCATCCGGGAAGCAACGGCGTTGACCTCGATGAACCGTCCCGGTAGGCCATCCCCCCCTATTTCGTGGATGTGGATGGCGTCGTTCACCGAATCGAATATCTCCCGGAACTTTGCCTCGCTCTCTTCGAGTGCAGCCTCCTTCTTCTGCCGCTCCTCTATCTCGCGGAGGGCCCGGTTCCTCATCTCCCGGTAGGAATGGACCTGCTGTACGAGTTCTGTCACGTCATCGATGAAGATGAAGGCGTATGTCCGGTCCCCTTCAACGAGGGGGTGGACTGTCGTTCTCTGGAACCGCAATCCTCCCCCCGGCAGGGAGGCAGGGATAAAGTGGGGGTGGAACTGGGTCGAGAAGAAGACGGCAGGACCCCCTTCGAAGACCTGCTGGATCCGGAGTGCATACCGTCTCTCCCGGAGGTGGGAGAAGAAATCCCGCAAATCCCGAGATATGGCCTTCTGGCGGGGAATGCCCGTCCATTCTGCGACCGTTCTGTTCCAGCAGGTCACCAGGTAGTCCGGTTGGATGATGATGACTCCCGCGGGGAGGATATCGAGGTTTTCGCAGTGGGAGTGGAAGGAGACAGGATTCATGGCGATGAACCCATCACCTCATCGATCTTTTCGATGAGGAGGTCAAGCGCTCCTATTTCGAATACCATCAGGATGTTCCCGACGACGTTGAGATCCTCGATGATGAACCGGGAGACCGCGAGGATGACCCAGTCGTAGGGACCCGGCCGGGATCTTCCGAGAATCTCCGTGATGCTTCCCTCCCTGTACTCGGGCATCGAGTAGACGAGGCGTTCGCCGAGGACATTGGTCAGCGAGCCCATAACGGCGTTGTTGACGATGTTTCCGACCTCTGAGAGGGTCTCTATCCGGAGGGCATCGAGGTCAGCCTCCGCGATCGTCTCTCCCGTGAGCGCCGCAATCAGGAGCGCGGCGCTCCTGTCCGGAAAGATCAGCATACTCATCCCGGAGAACGGACCCGAGAAGTTCAGCGTGACAGCAGAGAGGCGGGTGCTCTCGAGGAGCTGGTTTTCCCCGGCAAGATCAGTGTACCGGAGAACCCGGACCACGGGGACCTGGAGACGGATGTGTGTCCCGGTCATCTCGTTGAGAAGCCCGGCTGCCTTTCCGACGCCGATGTTGATCAGCTCGCGGATTGCGTCGACGGACTCCCCTGTTACCTTCATGCACTCTTCCTGCTCCGGAGTGCCCTCTCCATAGCAGGAAGGAGGGACTCTTCCCTGACCGGCTTGTTGATGACGTCGAATGCTCCAAGGCCCATGCAGACGTCCCGCGTGGTGTCCTGTATATCGGACGTGAAGACGATGATGGGTATATCGAGCCCGCTTTCCCGGGCCATTCTCAGAAACGAGTACCCGTCGATGCCCGGCATCAGGAGGTCGCAGATGACAAGGTCGGGGACTTCGTTCTGTGCCATATCGAACCCTTCCCTGCCCTCTTCCGCGGAAATAACCTGGTACCCTCTCCCCTCGAGGAACGAAGAGAGGACCTTTCTCTGGAACCTTGAATCGTCGATGACGAGAATCTTTGGCATGCCCTCCTCACCCGGGAAAAGTTCTATTACCTTTTGTTGGCTTTCTTCCAGATAAACTTCGCTTCCCCCCCTGCATATCCTTTGCATGATGGATCCCGGTTTTCTTCCACTCCCGCGTCACCGCCGTCTCCGTCTCATCGTGAGGATATTCTCCCCGTCCCTGTATTCGTACGCGATCTCGTCCATCAGGTTCCTGATCAGGTGCACGCCGAGTCCCCCGATCTTCCGATCGCCAAGCGGGGCAGAGACATCAACGGGGGGGTAAAGGAGGGGATTGAAGGGGATCCCCCTGTCGCGGAGTTCCACGGTGATCCACTCCTCTCCCGGGAGGATGCCGACGGTGAGAGGGCCTCCGCCTGCGTTATACCCGTGCGCGATGATGTTTGTGAGGGCCTCATCGATGGCAAGTTCGATCTCAAAGAGCCTTCTCTCGTCGAGGTTTGCATCCTGCAGGGCATGCCGGACGAAACCGAGCACCTCCCTGCGCTTTGCAGGATCTGCCCTGACTGTCAGGTGCGACCAGTCCGTCATGGCGATCCGACCTTCAGGACGACGAGGGTGATGTCATCGAACTGTGGCATGCCCGCAGCATGGCCTGCGACGTCAGCCTTGATGGAGTCGAGAACCTCCCGGGCGCATCTTTCGCGGTTCCGCAGCGCAAGGTCAACCAGCCTCTCTCTCCCGTATTCCTCGCCCCGGCTGTTTATGCTCTCCGTGATGCCATCGGTGTAGAGAACGAAGAGGTCTCCGGGGGAGAGCGGGACTCTCTCTTCCCGATATTCAGCATCGGGGAGGATTCCGAGTGCCGGCCCGGCAGGTGCGATCTCCGTGCAGGAACCATCAGCCCGCACGAGAAGCGGGGGGTTATGGCCGGCATTCACGCAGGAGAGAGCCCGCGATTCCGGGTCGATGAGCACGTAGCAGAGGGTGACAAACATCCCAAACGGCGCATCTTCAGAGATCATCCTGTTAGCGTTGCTGACAGCCAGGGATGCGTTCCTGTGCCATGTTGCGTTGGCCCGGGTCACCGTCCGCGAGAGGGCCATGAAGAGTGCTGCCGGGATGCCCTTTCCGGAGACATCCGCGATGATAAGGCCGAACGGGGCTCTGCCATCGCGGAGAATGACGTCATAGAAGTCCCCACCTACCTCCCTTGCGGGGATGCTTTGTGCAGCAAGGTCAAAGCCTTCGATCGAGGGCACTTTCGCGGGGAGAAAGCTCTCCTGGATCCTCCGGGCGACGGCAAGCTCGGCGTTCTTTTTCTCGAGCTCGTCATGGAAGGTGTCCCGTTCGCCCTTCGTCCTCTCCTCGGAGATCAGGTTTGCGATGATGAAGGCGAAGATGAACATCCCGCCGGCATTTGCAAGGATCATGGGTAGGCCGATCTGGGCAACGAGGAGCTCGGCATCGTGACGGGGTTCTGCAAGGAGGAGGACGAGGCCGAGGTGCAGCACCTCCATTCCCCCGGCAAAGAGCACGGCGTTCCCGATACCGATGAACTTTCTCCTGTTGTACAGCCAGAGAATACCGCCGAGGAGCCCTGCGATCACGGTCGCGAGGCAGCAGGGGACGACCGTGAAACCACCCATTCCCGAGCGGTAGAGGGCACCGATCAGGCCGGCTCCCAGACCTGCGACCGGCCCGCCGAGGAGACCTGCAACCATCGGGCCGAGGTCCCGGACGTTGACCGGCGCGCCCATGATCTCGATGGCCCCGAACGTGCCGTAGACAGACAGGGCTCCGAAGACGAGGACGAGAAATGCCTGGTTTTTCCATGTCAGGCGGCCGGACACCACCTCGCGGAATGTGCCTGTCCGGGAGAGGAGGTACGCGATGACAGAAAGGATGCAGACGAGCTGGAAGAGGACGTGGATGATCTCTGCATACTCGAGAAGAAGCCCGCCGGGAATTTCCATCGTTCTCTCCCTGCTCACCTGTCTCTTCAGGACAGGAAGCTCTTCACAGCCTCCTCTTCCCGGTCGAATATGGTGAATATGCGGTTGAACCCTGTCATCGTGATCACGTCGCGTATCTGGGGCTGCAGGCAGGAGAGGCGGATGTCTCCCCCCACATCCCGTGCAAGTTTCAACCCGGCGAGGAGGACGCGGAGCCCCGAGCTGCTGATGTAGGAGAGGCCGGAGGCGTTCACCACGATCTTCGTCCGGCCTGACCTGACCAGTGACTGGATCGCATCCTCACCGTCAGGGCTCGAGTTCGCATCCATCCGCCCGGAAAAGAGAATGATATCGACATCGCGCTCCTGTTTTTTCAAGACCTGGAAGGATGGATTCATTACAGGAGTACTAGCAGTCCGATGCCACATTAGCCTTCCTCCCTGGCGCATTCTCTCCAGGGGGAACCGGCCGAGATGATCCCGCCCGGGCATGAATGGTGTGATTTTTAGGGCACCATGCGAGATATTTTGATGAGTCTTTGATGCAGAAAGAGCCCCCCCTCCTCCCCGGCACTTGGCAGCCCCTGCCCGGGGCAGAGGGAATGCGTATCTACCCCTTCTTTGGGAAACCGGACAGCACCTGCTCCAACCTCTGCCTGATTGATACCGGCAGCGAGTTCGTCATGGTCGATTGCGGGACAAATGTGCAGCAGCTCGAAACGGTCGTCCGCCTTATCGGGGAGATCCCGGGGGGTCTTTCGCGTCCCGTGTTCCTCTTTGTCACGCACTGCCATATTGACCACTGCTATCCCCTCCTCTCCGGGTCACCCCTCGCTACCCTCCCCCTCTTCGTTGCCGCAGAGGAGGAAGGAGCCGCAGCCATAGCCACAGGTGACGTGCACCTGACGCTCGGGGAACTCTTCAGGAAGACAGTCCAGCCCCACCCGGTCGCCATCCCGCTCCTGTGCAGAGCCGACAGGGGGAGGGAGAGGAGAATCGACCTCCCCGGCCCCGGGACGGTACGCCTCGGGGGAGGCGCCCTGTCCGGAGAGGGATTGCCCGGACCGGTCTCCCAGCATGTCTGGCTTCCCTCGGGGACATGCATCACCGTCTACCATACGCCGGGGCACACCCGGGACAGCATCTGCATCCGGGCCGGGTCGGTGCTCTTCTGCGGCGACGTCATCTTTGCAATGTCCCCGGGTGTTGCCGGTATCGCCGGTTTCTCACGGGAAGACCTCATCGCGTCTGCCCGGGACCTGCTTGACCTCCTTGAGACCGGCACGGTGAACGTCTGGTACCCCGGGCACGGGGATCCCCTCGACTCTCCCGCCATGGCTGCAGCGCTCCGGAAGCTCGAAAATACAGCGATGTCCGTTGCTGATATCCATTCCTTTGACCTCTCCCGGCTGGAAGAGTCCCGGGACCATGCCCTCGACGTCCTCGAAGAGGCGGACCGTCTCTTTGCAATCATCGGGGGACGTCTCCTCTCCCTCTCCTTCCTCCTTGAGACACTCGGCGAGGAGACAGAGGCGGGGAGGCTCCGGGAGATGCTGGACATTTCTGCGACAGATTCTGTTCTCTGCGACTTTCACCAGTTCTGCACCGATGTCCGGGAGGGCAGGCGCGTCGAGCTCCTGCTCGTCATGAAGGCGGTCCAGGTACTCCGGAAACTCCGCAGGTCCCTTTACTGCGAGGAGTTGCAGGAAGTCGTTGACAGTTCTCTCCCCTGGAGGGCAGAGAGGCTCCTCGAGGAGTTCCTCGCCACGTCCCGCGATATTCCCCGGAACCCGACCCCCGATGCGGTCGACCTCCCCACCCTCCTCGAAACCCTCGTCACGTCCGCCCGTTCTCCCCCCGTCTCCGACGAGGAGTTCATTTCGGCTGCAGATGACCCGGAGGCGTTCCGGAAGGCACTGGTCGCCCGCCTTGCCTTCTTCCCTCCCGTGCCCGAGCTCTTTCTCGGCATGGACCACGGGGAGGAGGGCGTCCCCCCGATCCGGAGCGACCGGTTCCGCCTCTTCGACAGCCTGATGGCACTCCTCGAGGATCTCGAGGCGTCCGGGTACCGGGAGGCACGCCTCGGCATCCGGCGGCAGGGGACAGCAATCGATCTCGTCATTCAAGCCGGTTGCCGGGGGGGCAACCCAACCCTCCTGCCGGCTCCTGCCCGGAGGCACCGGAGGCGGTTCCGTCTCTGCGGCGGAGATCTTTCTCTCTTCCCGGGGGAGGGGGTCCTCACCTGCACCATCTCGTTCGAAGCGGCTGAGAAGGAAACGGGGAGATAGCCTTTTTGTTGCCGCCCGCATAGGACTCCTTCAGGGCAAAAAGGCATCCCGGTATGGCCATCATCGGCATTCCCCCGGTACCTGTTCCGGAAGAATGCCGTGAAATACTCTGGCAGGGCCTGAAATTCCGGTGATTTCACGGAAAAAGGCTTTTTTTTGGTTTTCACCCCTCCCTGTTGAAAACACCGTTCCAAAAAAAAAACCGGCAGCAGGTATTAATAGGCAGAGCAGGTATGCATACCATAAGCTGTTCCCCCATCCGGTACCCGGAGTTCTGATGATCGATATCCTTTACGTGGACGATGACCCCGATTTTCTCGAGATAACGAAGCGGATTGTGAGCAGGTCGGGGGCCATCTCAGTCGAGACCACAGTCTCGGCCGCTGACGCTCTTTCGCTGCTGGAGAACCGCGTTTTTGACGTGATCGTCTCTGACTACCAGATGCCCCGGACGGATGGCATCGAGTTCCTCAAGATTCTCCGGGCAGCGGGGAATACGACACCTTTCATCATCTTCACCGGGAAAGGGCGGGAGGAGGTCGTCATCGAGGCATATGACAGCGGTGCGGACTTCTATGTCCAGAAAGGAGGGGATTTGAAGACCCAGTTCCGCGAACTCGAGCACAAGATCGTGCAGGCAGTGCGGATCCACGAGGCTGAGTCTGCACTGCGGGAGAGCGAGGAACGCTACCGGTCTGTCGTCGAGAACGTGACCGAGGGGATCGTGGTCATCCAGGACGGAGTCCTCCGGTATGCCAACCCGAGAGCCCTCTCCATGGTGGGGTTGCCTGAAGGAGACGTGCTTTCGAGAGACTTCCTGGACTTCGTGCATCCGGACGACCGCCCGCTCGTCTCCACCCGGTATACCGATCGTCTCAGCGGACAGAGCGTTCCCAAGACGTATGACTTCCGGATTACCGGGGCAGGGGGTCTTTGCACGTGGGTGCAGGCATCTGCAGTCCTGATTCCCTGGAACCGCAGGACTGCGACGCTCGCACTGCTTGCCGATATCACGGAGAGGAAAGTGATGGAGAACGGCATCAGGGCAAAAAACATCGCCCTCGAAGAGAGAATCAGCGACCAGGCAGCCCGGCTGGAACAATCGGAAAAGGAGAGAGGAAATCTCCTCCACAGGCTCAGCGGCTGCGACCCGGGGAGAGAGGAGATGTGATTCCGAAAACAATCCCGGTGAAAATTTTTCGCCCGGCATGGTCCGGATCTCTTTCCCTTTCTCCCCCCATATCACGAGAGATGGATTTTTCTCCTGTGGACATCCTATCAATACACATCCACCTTTTCCGGGAGCAGGCGGGGAACCTTCGCCCATGACAGGCACATACCGCATCCTGTACGTCGATGACGAGCCGGCCCTTCTCGAGATAGTCCGCCTCTACCTGGAGAAGAAGAAGAGGTTCTCCGTCGACACGGCAGTCTCCGCGGGCGAAGCGCTCGCGAAGATGGAGGGCAGTCCCCCGTACGATGCGATTGTCTCCGATTACCAGATGCCCGTCATGGACGGGATCGAGTTCTTACGGGTTCTCCGGAGACGGGGGGATGACATCCCCTTCATCATCTTCACCGGGAAGGGGAGGGAAGATGTTGTCATCCAGGCCTTGAACGAGGGTGCAGACTTCTACCTCCAGAAAGGGGGAGATCCCGCGTCCCAGTTTGCGGAACTGACGCACGTCATCCAGAGGGTCGTCCGCCAGAGGAGAGTGGAGGCGAGCATCCGCGACATGGAACGCAGGGAGGCCGATATCCTCAATTTTCTCCCCGATGCGACGTTTGCAATCGACCTCCGGGGGACCGTGATTGCGTGGAACAGGGCCATGGAGAGGATGACGGGGATTCCCGCGCACCAGATCCTCGGGAAGGGCAACTTCGAGTATGCCCTCCCCTTCTACAGGGAGCGCCGCCCCATCCTCATCGACCTCGTCCTTGCGCGGGACCCGGAGACCGAGGCGAAGTACCCCTACATCAGGAGGGAAGGAGACACCCTCGTCTCGGAGATCCATATCCCCCACCTCAACGAAGGGAAAGGGGCCCATCTCTGGTTCCTCGCCTCGCCGCTGTACAGCTCCCGCGGCGAGATCACGGGGGCAATCGAGTCCATCCGGGACGTCAGCACGTGGAAGAACCTCGAGGAGAATTTCCGTGAGAGGGAACGGTTTTTCTCCACCCTGATCTTCAACCTGCCGGGCTTTGTCTACCGGTGCAGGAACGACCGCGACTGGACAATGGAGTTCGTGAGCGCCGGGTGCCTCGAGCTGACGGGGTACTTGCCCGAAGACCTGATCGGAAACGCGACTGTCGCATTCAATGACATCATCCACCCGGATTTCCGGGAGAATATCTGGAACACGTGGCAGGATTTGCTCCGGGAACGGCGCGTCTTCGAGTTCGAGTACCCCATCATCACCCGTTCCGGCGAGACCCGGTGGGTCTGGGAGAGGGGACAGGGGGTCTTTGACGAGGCAGGAAACCTCCTCTACCTCGAGGGGTTCATCACCGATGTCACGGGCCGGAAGAACGCCGAGATTGCGCTCCGGAGGAGCGAGCAGATGTACCGGTCGCTCCTCGAAAACCTCCCCGAGCAGATCCTCGTCCACAGGGATGGCATCATCCTCTATGCAAACCCTGCGACCCAGAAGACGTTTGGGTTTTCACCCGCCGAGATGGTCAGCCGCCATGTCCTCGAGTTCGTCCCGAGAGAGCACCATGCCCGTGTCATCGAGAGCCTGCGCAGGAGGGCTGCGGGTCTCCCGGTCGAAACCTACGAGACAGAACTCCTCGACAGGGCGGGGAGGAGGCGGACTGTAAACGTGAGCGGAAGCCCAGTGACATTCGAAGGAGGACCGGCAACGCTCCTCGTGCTGTTCGATATCACGGAGAGGAAACAGGCAGAAGAGGCCCTCCGGCAGGCCCACAGGAAGCTGGCGCTCCTTGCAAGTGTCACGCGGCACGACATCAACAACCAGCTCATGGTGCTCGGGGGTTTTCTCGACCTCCTCCGCGATTCTGACCGGGCCGCAGACCAGGAACAGATCCTCGATAAGGCCCGCGGTGCGGTATCACGGATCCTCCAGACGATCCAGCTGACGAGAGATTGCGAGCAGATCGGGGGCAGGGCCCCGGAGTGGCAGGACATCCATGACCTCGTCGAGGCAGCGGGGGCAGATTATGCGTCTTCTGCCATCACGATCGCAAACGATGTACCCCCGGGACTCCGCGTCTTCTCGGATCCCATGATGGGGCGGGTCTTTTCAAACCTCATCGACAATGCGATCCGGCACGGGGGTGACGCCACAGCGATCCGGTTCTCTGCCGTCCGGGAGGGTGATGCACTGGTCATTGCCTGCGAGGACGATGGCGCCGGCGTCCCCGAGGGGGAGAAGGAGAAGATTTTTGCCCGGGGATACGGGAAGAACACGGGGTGGGGGCTCTTTCTCTCGCGCGAGATCCTTGCCATCACCGGGATGAGCATCCACGAGGAAGGAGAACCCGGGAAGGGGGCACGGTTTCTCATCACCGTGCCGGCAGGCAGCTGGCAGCATGCCACCGTCTTGCGAGGGGAGGGGACTGCGGGGGACGCTCTCCCGGAGAACTGATACGCGCAATGCAGCACTTTTGCGGCACCCGGTCTATCGGCCGGGAGCCGGGCGGGAGAACAGGCGCCGTTCCAGTGTTTTTTTTGCCGTTTCCGGGATTCCCGTTACCCCGAGAGGATAGTTCCTGTGGCAAGGGTGATGTACGATATACCGAAGAGGATGAGGAACAGGCCGCATCCCCGGAGCACCCACGTATAGGCCCTCTCATCGAAGATCCTCCTGCCGCGGTGGACGCCTGCCGAGACTGCCGTGTACCACCCGAAGTCTGCCGACCAGTGGCCGGCGAGGAACGCGAGGGCAAAGAAGAATGCCTGCTGGGCTGCAGCGAGAACGAGTGCACTCCCGACCGAGAACCACCATACCCAGAAGTACGGGTTTGCGACACTCGTGACTGCCCCGGCAAGGTAGGGGTTTGCCGTCCCCCTCCCCTGCTGCCTGCCGTTTCCTTCTGGGGCAGGAGACACGGGAGCGGGAGAACCTGCGCCCTTCAGTGTCAGGACACCAAAAAGAACCAGTGCCGTGCCACCAACTGCTCCTATCAGGCCGGCGTATTCGGTAACTGCAGGAACTGTGCCCAGCCCGAGAACGATCCCGGAGAAGATGACAGCCTCGACGAGGGCATGCCCGGCAGAGACCCGCGGCCCTGTCTTCCACCCGCCGGTCACTGCCGTATTCACCGTTGCAACGAGGGTCGGCCCCGGTGCAAGGGCTCCTGTCAGCCCGATAACGAGCCCGAGAAGGTATGTCTGGAACATCTTTTCAGGACAATCCTTTCCATTTTCTGTCCCTCCTCACCATCGTCGCGCCCGGCGAAGGAGAGTGCAGGATAACCTCTGACCGGCGGGTCCAATTCCGGCGGGATTGCCTTATTTGTTCTTCAGGAACTCCCTGTAGGCTGCAGGGATATCTTCCCGCTCCTCGGCGATCGCACGCTCGGCCTCGCACAGGTTTTTTGCGATCTGGCGAACCCGCGCCACTTCGAGGAGGATTGCGTCTCTGACGTCGCTTGCGGCCTCTCCGGGCTGCGAGACCTTCTCCGCGAGGTCTGCGAGGTTCTGCTGGACGATGAGGAGGGGCTCGTGGACCCGCATCACGACCTCTGCGATGTAGCCGATCAGGGCGCACCGCCTCTCCTCCGCAACCTTCCTGTCCCGGTTGTCGATGAAGCTCTCGACGAGAACCTCCCTTTCGCCGAGGCGTGCACGGGTCACGGTCTTGATGACCGGGATCTCCGTCCCGTCCCTGCCGAGGAGAACCCTCTCGCTGCTGTCCACCTCCTGCCCGAGGTCTGTGATGGGACACCTGCCCCGCTCGGCAGGGCAGATGAACCGGTGGCAGACCTGGCCGATAATCTCCTCCTTCTGCAGGCCTATGAGGGATCGGGCAAGGGGGTTGATATCGACGATCGCATGGGTCTCCGGGTCGATGATCACGATGCCCGCCTGGATCTTCTCGAAGAGTGCCTGCAGTTCTTCCTTCTCCATTTGGTCGCCCCTGTACAGGCATGGGATAGCGGGAGGAGAAAGCATTTGCGATCGGTTCCCGGATCTTCCTGATGGTTAGCAGACGGAGCAGGGAATGGGCCGGAAGTATACAGGAGACCGGGGAGAGGATTCCGGAAGAGTCCTGTTTGGGACGAGGCAGGGCTCACTCGTCCTTCCGGGCTCCCCTCTCCCTCGCGAGGCGCCCGGCAGAAAACTTCAGCAGGGGGTAGACACCGTCGCTCGAGGGGTGGACCTCCATGAAACGGGAGAAGTCATGGACAGAGACCCCCCTCTTCATGAGAAATGCCATGTAAGCAGCGACCGTCCCCGCGGCGGGGCCGGCGGCAGAGACGGCACCAACCCGTCCACTCTCCCGGGAGACGATGACCTCGGCCATCCCTGTCCTCCCCCGCAGCACTTCCCAGAACGTCCCCGGGCCGGCAGGGCCGGGGGAGGAGAATGCGACCTCGTCCTCCGCGGCCTCGCCATCCACGAAGGCGTACTCGGTGGCGAGGGCTATTGCCTGCGGGATTGCCGCATAGTCCATCTCCAGGCCCTCGCCGAGGATGGATGATGCCGCAACGACCCCCTCCATCCGTGCGACCGGCGTCAGGCAGGGCGATCCCGTCACGTCGCCGCAGGCGTACACCCCCGGGACACTGGTCGCCATCCGCCTGTCGACGACGATCCTCCCGTCCCTCCCCCTCCGGACGCCGGAGACCATCCCCGAGTTGGGGACGAGTCCAGCGGCAAGGAAGACCGCATCGCACGGGATCTCCTGCTCTTTCCCGCCGGCATGCAGGGTAGCCCTCTCGACGGCCCGCTCCCCGTCGATCCGGGTCACCGTGCAGTTCTCGTGGATCGTGACCCCCTCGAGGTCTCTTTTTGCAGCATCCCGCAGGGTTCCGGGCACCTCGCGGAGGAACGTGCTCCGGACAGCGAGATCGACGGCGACCCCCCACTCGCGGAAGATGAACGCGAACTCCGCGGCCATGATGCCCCCGCCGATGATGAGGATGTGGTCGGGCAGGGCAGGCATGGAGGTGAGGGTGTGGGCGGTCCAGACACCGGGGGTCTGGACACCCGGAATCGACGGTATCCGGGGGAGGGAACCGGTCGCGATGATGAGCGCAGATGTCTCGAGCCGCTCCCCGTCGATGAAGAGGCTGTCCCCGTCGACCCTCCCCTCCCCGCGGATGACCGATACGCCGCAGCTCCTTGTCTCGGCATCGAGGATCTTCTCTATCTTTGCCTGGACAGACGCCATCTGGCGGATAGTCTCCGGGAACGAGAAGGAGGGGACGCTCTCGAGGATTCCAAGGTTTGCGAGGTTCCGTGCCTGGTAGAGGGCCCTTGCGACGTCATTGAGAGCGCAGACGACCATGCACCCGTGGTGGAGGCACTGGCCGCCAAGACCTCCCCTCTCCACGAGGGTGACGTCCTCTCCTGCAAGCCCGAGTTTCATTGCGGCAGTCCGGCCGGCAGGCCCGCCACCGAGGATACCGATCATGGGAGGGGATTCTCTAGAAGATCTCCACGCCCTCGTCCATCGGGGAAGAGAGGACCTCTCCGGAGAAGGCGTTGACCTCGACGATCTTCTTGCCGCGCACCTGCCAGATGGGAACGTATACCTGCCGGAGTCTCACGTCAATCGCTCTCCGGTCCGGCTTCAATACCTTCTCCTCGTAGGAGATGGCATCGCCGCTCACCTGTTTGATCCTGATCCTCTGCGTCAGGTTCTCGGCAACCTCCGAGACGATCTTCTCGCGGGCCTCGTCCTGCGTGATCCGGGGAGAGACGACCTCGGCGCCCGCGGGGATGCTCTCCTCGACGACTGCCCGGGCATCTGCCTCGAACTTCAGGCCGTTGATGGCATTGAGTCCCCCTTCACCCTCGGCATCGAACGGGACACGGTGGTCCCTGTAGACCTGTTCCCCGGAACTCTTGAACGAATAGAACCAGAACGGCATGAACTTGAGCGCGACAGTCCCCTGCATCTTTGCGATCTGGACTGCCGATTCCCTCTTTATCCGGATGGGGAGATGGGGGATGACGATTCCCGCCTCTGCCCCCTGCGCAGCTTTCGTCTCTCCGGAAGGGACCTGCACGTCCTCCCCTGTTCTGATCCCCTTCCCGGCACCAATGGATAGGGAGAAGTTGCGGGAGAGTATCCCTGCAAGAGCTGCCTCGCCGGAGAGGCGGATGAACTCGTCTCTTCCCCAGATAATGCACCCGTCGGCACGGACGCCGGGGTCGAGAGAGAAGAGGAGCTTTTTGTATTCGATCTCTTCCCCGCCACTCATGAGCCGGAAGTTCCCGCCTGCAAATTCTGCGATCTCGTCCGGGTCATTGCTGCAGAGGATCATGACAAACTCGTCATTCCGGCTGGCAAGGTCGAATGGATCCTCGAGAGCGCTGACGTCGTATCCTGCGGCCTCAAAAATGGTCTTTATGGCATTCCTCGCCTTTTCCCGAACCTTTTCGTCCATTAACCATACATTTCCCCCATCTTATAGAACAATTTTTCTGTTCAGGGGGAAAAATTCAAAGCAGATGCATCTCCCCCTCAAGTTCGTGCATACCCGGATCGAGGAGTATGCCCTGCAGGTGACATATGATCCCCGGGAAGGAGAGGGGCTCGTCGTGTACAACCTCTCTTTCGTGCCGGACAGCGAGATCGACGCGGCCATTGCCGTGATGAAGGACACGTTCAGGGCAGGGCTCTGCGTGAGCGGGCTTGTCCGGTTCATCGGGGAGAACGAGACTGCCGGCGAGACGAAGATACCATCGGGGCAGACCGGGATCGTCACGGTCTGCAGCTCCACGCTCGACGGGATCCTCCTCCGCAGGGGGATCCCGACAAACCCCATCGGGGGCGGTGTCGTCGAGATCGAGGCGCGTATCCCCCGGCGGTTCACGCACCTCATCCTTTACGAGCATACGACAATCGACCCCCTCCAGGCCCTCCTCTCCCAGGAGATAACATCAGTATCAGCCATGATGAGGAAGGGAAGCGGGAACATCCTTGCCAACATCAGGCAGTGCCACATGGAGGCTGAGGGGGAGGTGGGGGAGGTTATCGATGACCTTGCCGGGAGCAGTTTCTCGCCGATCCTCGACGTGGGGCTCCCGAACACGCCGGCGCTCGGGGTCACCGTCGACCCCCAGTACATGGGCATTGTCGCGCTCGGCGGGACGAACCCGATGGCTGCCATCAAGGAGAGGGGCATCCCCGTGACGACGAATGCCATCAAGGGACTGATGGATGTCCGCGAGATGGAGGAGATCCTTGACTACTGACCGGGCGGTCTCGCCACCGAGGAGATGATCTCGAAGTAGGACGAGAAAAACCTGATAAAACCCCGCGACTCGGAGAAGAGTGCCACCGGCTCTTCCTTCCCGGTGGCAATCACGACCATTGCCCGCAGGTTATCGATGAGGAACAGCCCCCCGGTGAAATGCAGGTCTTTCTCCCTGATATCCGCCGGCGGAAAGGGGAGGGCCCGCACCATGATTGCAGGGCAGGAGAACGCTGCCGGATCCTTCGTCGTCACCCGGACGGGGAGCGATCCCGCCTTCTCGCAGAGCACCATGGAGACCTCTTTGGGCATTTCGCCAAAGAGGACAGCGTCGATCGACAGGGAAGCGTTCCGGAGCAGGTCCGTGAGGCGTGCACGGATGTTCTCAAACCCGTAGATGCTCCAGATGAAGTCCTGGTCCCCCGGCCCCCTCTCGTCCCGTTCGCGCCATATCTTTGAGAGCATTTTTTTTGCCCGGGAGGCATCTGCAGAGACTGCCTCGAGGAGGTGGTCGATGGCCGTGTCCGGTGGGACTGCCTCGAAACGGCGCGGTGTGCCGAGGGAGACTGCGACCATGTTCTTCTGGATCAGCCTTTCGAGCACGGGATACACCGATGCGCGGGGGACGCCGGCAACCTCGTGGATTCGCGTCGCGGTCGCTCCCGGTTCCTTCAGGAGACCGATGTAGACAAGTGCCTCATATTTGGTGAGGCCAAGAGACTTGAGCATCTCCGTGAGCGCAAGGTGCGGGGTCTTTGTCTCTGCCATTCCATAGCATTATATAGAGCGGAATCTTAAATGTTGTTATAGCAATAACAACAAGTGATAATCCATGAATCTGCGGCGTATTGTATTTCTGGCCGTTTTAATCAGTCTTTTGTGCGTCCCAGCCCTTGCGGGAGTCAAGTACCTTACCGGAGAGCCTGACCTTTCCGCAACGATCCAGGGGAAAAACGAATTCGTCCCCGGGGATGACGTCACCCTCAAAGTCACCATCGAGAACAGGGGACTGGTGGAGATGAAGTTCGTTCAGTCAGGGATCATCGAGAGGGACGACCTTCCCAACACGGCAAAGCTCGTCCGGGCGACTCTCGAGGCCGGCGAATCACCGTTTCTGGTCAAGGCAGACCCCCAGGCCGTGGGCGACATACAGGGTGGAAAGACAGCCACGGTCTCTTTTGCGGCAAAACTTCCCTCCGATGCTCCCTCGGGGACATACACGCTGCCTCTCCGCATCCGGTATTCGTTCCTGAAATACGCGGAGCAGTACGGGCAGGATGCCATCTCCTACACGTACCGCGAGGTGGAAAAGACAATTCCCCTTACAGTCCACGTAAAACAGAAGGCGATGCTCGAGGTGACCGCGGTGACAGGTGAGAACCTGAACGCGGGAACCGAAGGGTACCTCTCCCTCTCGATCCGGAACGCAGGATCCGAGGATGCTGCAGACGCCGTGATCCAGCTTGCCCGCCACGGAAACAGCCCCCTCGTCCCGACTGATAGCAACATCTACATCGGGACGTTTCCTGCAGGGAGCACCCGTGACGTCAGGTTCCGCGTCTCCGTGTCACGGCAGGCAAGCGGGGGGACGTTCCCAGTCGACCTCTCCTGCAAATACACGAATTCCGAGGGGGACACGGTGACATCGGACACGGTGACCCTGGGCGTTCCGGTCGGAGGTAAGATCACTTTTGCTGTCGTCTCGCCTCCTGCCGAGGCGAAAGCCGGTGCAAAGACCGTGATCGAGGTCATTTACGAGAACACCGGCTCTGCAACAGCACGGGATGCGCAGGCCCGGATCAGCGCCGTGGACCCGTTCTCGAGCAACGATGACTCATCGTACCTTGGCGATATCGCACCCGGGGGGAGAGCCGTGGCAAGGTTCGAGCTCAAGGTGGACTCCGCGGCCGTTCTCAAGGAATACGGCCTCGACTCGGAGATCAGGTACCGGGACGCCCTCGATAACAGCGTGATCTCGGATACCATGAAAGTCCGCGTCAATGTGGTCAGTCAGGGGATACCTCCCCTACTCGTCGCAGGAATCGTTCTCCTTGTCCTGATAGGGGCAGGCGCACTATATTACATCAGGAAAAAGGGAAAAACCGGGTGATGGAAGACTGGAGGAAACATGCGGGGGTTCCGGATGTCCGGACCATGGAAGACCTCAAACCAGTCTTTCGCGATCCCCGTTGCGGGAAGACAGGACCTGCCTACATGATGTTCCGGGACATCTCCCGGTCACCTGGCGACAGGGAATGGCTCTTGGAGAACCAGCTCCGGTTCGATGTGACCTGCATCCCTCCCGCAGACCTCTGCGGCGAGTTTGTCAAGACAAAGGGGCACTATCATCCCGAGAACCCTGCCGGAACCGGCTACCCCGAGGTGTACCAGGTCCTGAGCGGGACGGCCCATTTCCTCCTCCAGAGTCGCGATCTCCGCCATGTATGCCTCGTCCCAGCGGGAAAGGGGGATACAGTCATCGTCCCACCGGGCTTCGGGCACGTCACTATCAACCCGGAAAGAGAGACCCTCGTGATGGCAAACATCGTTGCATCCTGTTTCGAGAGCGACTACCGGTTCTACGAGGAGCACCGGGGTGCAGCGTACTACGAGCTTGTGACCGGCAAGCTCGAGAAGAACCCCCTCTACCCCGGCGTCCCGCCGGTCCGGAGACGCAAGCCTCCCGGCATCACCGGGAAGAGCTGGCCTCCCGGCCCCCTCTACGAGCTCGTTGAAGCGCGGTCCGGCATCCTTCGGGCCCTTGTCCACCCCGAGGAGTACCCGCAGGTATTCTCCCCTCTATAGGAGGCTTGGGGCAGGGAGCCGCTTGTGCTCGCCTGCCCTGACGAGGGCAAGCACCCGTTCCTCCACGGGATTCTGGCTGATCCACCCGTTTTTTTCGAGAGCCTGCAGGGCTGAATCGATCTCGGGGTAGGAGAGCCCAATCTCGGATTCGTCGCTCTGGCCATGCCAGAGCCCTGCCGTCGGTGCCTTCCTGATTACCCGGTCGGGAATATTCTCCATCGTCGCGGCAAGGCCGTAGACCTCTGTCTTGTACAGGTGGAGGAGGGGCTGGACGTCTGCTGCATTGTCCCCCCACTTCGTGCAGTAGCCAATCATGTACTCCGTCCTGTTCGACGTCCCGCAGACGAGCCTTTTCTCCCTGTTCGCATGGTAGTACAGGACGGCCATCCGGGACCGGGCCATCAGGTTCCCGAGGAGGTAGCGGTCCTCCGAGAAGCCGGGCATCCCGCGGAAAGCAGAGAGGATGGGGTCGATGGAGATCGTCCGGGACTCCATCGAGAGGTTGCGGCACACCTCCTCGGCGTCAGCCGTATCGGCCGGGTCTGTCACCCCGCTTGGCAGGATGAGCCCGAGGACGCGCTCCGGCCCGACAGCCCTGCAGCACATGGTCGCCGCAACAGCAGAGTCGATCCCGCCCGAGACCCCGATGACGAAGCCCCGGCTCCCGCTTTTCCAGTAGACGTACCGGAGGAGCTGCTCGATCCTCCCCAGTGCACATCCTGACTCTTCGTCCATTCCCTCACCGCACCTCTCCGTGAACGAACCTGATAAATTTTCTGAGATCCCGGGGGTATCCCATCACGATCAGGGTGTCACCCCGTGTGACTGCCTCCTCTTTTCCCGGATGGACGATGGACTCCTCTGCCCTCTGGAGCCCGAGCACCCGCACGCCACACTCGCGTTCCACCCGGCCAACTGTCACCGCATCCTCGCGCCGGCTGCACCCCCGCAACACGATCTCTCCGTCCGGCATGTTGAGGAGGATGTACACGGTGCTTGCGAGGATCACGCCGGCGATGATCTGCCCGCCGATGCTCGGGAGGAGCGCGACGTAGTCGGCACCGGCACGCGAGAGCTTCTCGACGGATGATGCCTCGTTTGCCCTCGCGAGGAGACGGATGCCGGGGTTCTGGTTCCGGGCCATCAGCGTGGAAAGGATGTTGCGCGAGTCATCGTTGAGGGCGATGATGCAGAAATCGGCCTCGCCGATGCGTGCCTGCCGCAGCGTCTCCTCGTCATCCGCACTCCCCACGACGATATTGATGGGATAGGCTCTCCTGTCGATGACCATGCACTCCATCCCGAGTGCCGAGAGTTCCCGGTACGCCGACCGGCCGACATCGCCAAAACCGGAAATGATCCCGAGAGTACCCCCTTCTTTCCGGGGAATGAAGAACTCGGATACCATCTGCCCGATGGTGCTCATACGCGTCAGCAGAAAGAGCATCGTCGATGTGTCGAGTACCTCTTCCGGTCCCGGGAAGAGCGTGAAATGGCCCCGCCTCGAGAGGAGGATGCAGTCTGCCTCGAACCGGGAGGAGAGGTCGAGATCGGCAAGGCTCTTTCCCACGGCGGGGGCACCGGAGAGGACAGGGAGGTTGATGATCCGGAGCGGGTCTTTTGAGGGGGCAGGGGGTGCTGCGCCGTTTATGTCGATGACAGTCTCCTCGAGGAGGGTATCGACGTGCGAGGTGAGTGCCACGTGCCGTGCGAGGATCTGGCCGGTGACGTGTTTTGGGGAGAGGACGACATCCGCGCCGGCATACCGGAGGTACCTCTCGTAGGAGAGCTTGTCCACAACGGCGATGATGCGGGCCTTCGTCATGTGCCTCATCCCGAGGATGATACTTGCGGTCGTCTGCTCCTCCTCGCAGATAACAACGTCCCGGGCGTTTTTGACCCACGCTCCTGACCAGGTTGCACTGTCACTGTAGTCTCCCCGGATGACATGGATGCGTTTCCCGAAGAGACCAAGCAGCGAGAGCGCAGTCTCCGCCTTCTCGACGACGAGGACGATTCGCAGGTCGGAGATGGAGAGGCTCTCGACGAGGGAACGGGTGACCGGGCTGTACCCGATGAGGACGACGTGACCGGAAAGCTCCCTCCCGACCCGGCCGGGGGGGACGGGCTGGAGGTTGGACTCGATGTAGGGCACGACGAGGAGAGGGATCACCATGAAGATCTGGATGATCCCCGTGACCATCATCAGGATTGTCAACCCGACGGTATACTGGTTTGTGAAGGGGAGCAGGTCTCCGTACCCAACAGTCGTTATTGTTTCGAGGACGAAGAGGAGGGAAGATGGCCAGCTGATGGGTCTCCCTTCCAGGATGGGGTAGAGGTGGTGGAAGACGATCGTGTACAAGACAATCTGCGCAGTAAAGATGAGGGCATACACCATCGCCTTCTCCCTCCGGGATCGGAAGAAGAACCTCGCTGACCTCCTCCCCTTACTTCCCATCCAGCACCTCGGAGAGGATCTCGCAGCTCCGGCACGTTTTTCCGCAGGGTTCCCCGCAGCGGGGACATTCCTGCAGCCTGCCGGGCATCTGCATACCGATCGTTCCAAGCTCCCTGCCGAGACTGACGAGCGCAAACTTCGCAGAGGGATGGTTCCACGCATACGAATTGAGCATCTGGCGAATCTCTGCCCGCACCGCGTTATGCGAGTACGGGCAGCGCCCGGTGTCCACCGTCCCGGTGCGGAGGTAGGAGTACAGCGCGACCTCGCGCTCGGGGATCGTGCCAAACGGCCTGATCCTCGGGACCATCCCCGGCACAGGAGAGAATCCCCGGAGGAGGCGGGCGGAATCTCCCCGGAGCACGTTCATCAGGACGGTCTGGGCCTCGTCGTCGAGGTTGAAGCCGAGTGCGAGCTTCGTTGCCCCCTCCTTCCGTGCGGCAGCGTTGAGGAGGTGCCTCCGGAGGACACCGCAGTACGAGCAGGAGAGTGCACCGCCCTTCCTCTCCACGATCTCATCGACCGTGACCCCGTATGCCTCCCGGAACGAGACCGTCACGTGGGGGACACCCAGTTCCTCTGCCCGTGCCCGTGCATGGGCCGGGTCCCTGTACCCGGCGATCCCCTCGTCCACGGTGAGGGCAAGGAGCGAGACGTCCCTCCGCCGGGAGAGGAGGGAATGGAGGAAGAGGAGGAGTGCCCCCGAGTCCTTCCCGCCGGAGAATGCAACGGCAACCGTGTCGCCGGGGGAGACCCACCTGTTCTCACGGATCGCCCTCTTTGCCTTTGCCTCGAAGTCCGCGAGGAAATGTTCATGGCAGAGGTGAAGACCTGAATACCGCTGGAAGAGAACAGCAGGACGCCTGCACTTGTCGCAGCGCACGGGCATAGGGGATATCAGATCAACCTTTATCATCAGCATAGATAAATTGTGTAGCAGATATGGCCATTTCTGCCGAGACAATACGGCAGCTCCACCCCTACGAGATACGGATTCTGCAGACGCTGGAGAGGCTGATGGGATACCATGCGTGGGTCCCGCTCGACCTCGTCCGGAGGAGGGCAGGGCTCTCCGATTCCGAGGCACGGTACCGCCTCGGGTCCCTGCTGGAGAAGGGGATGGTCAGGTACGACGTCGTTCCCTACGAGGGATACAGCCTGACGTACCTTGGCTCGGATACACTGGCACTTCTTTCTCTCACCCGCAGGGGCTCGGTCTCTGCCCTTGGCCCCCTGATCGGTGAAGGCAAGGAATCTGTCGTATACGAGGGACTCGGGCTCGGCCGGGTCGCGATCAAGTGCCACCACGTCGGGCAGAGGTCGTTTCGATCGATCCGGGTATCAAGGGAGTACATCGCAGAAAAGACGCATTGTCCATGGATCTTTGCTTCCCGGGCGTCGGCGGAGAGGGAGTACGAGGCCCTCCGGAGACTGCACCCGCGTGTCAGGGTCCCCCTCCCCGTCGACCGGAACCGGAACGTCATCGCGATGGAATACATCGACGGGACGACCCTCAACCGGGTCAGTCCGGCTGACCCCGCCGGCGTCATGGAGGCCATCCTCGAACAGGTCGGAATCGCCCGCTCCCTCGGGGTGATCCATGGGGACCTCTCGGAATTCAACGTGATGGTCGACGAAAGAGGAGTCGTCCTGATCGACTGGCCCCAGTGGGTCGCACCGGACCACCCCAACGCCGACCGGATCCTTGCCCACGATGTCGAGACAATCCTCCGCTACTTCTCCCGCAAGTATGGCATCGTCTCCGACAGCACCGAGGAGATAGCACGGGTGAGCCGATGAAGATCTTTGGGATCGATGTGATCACGGGGTCGGTGCGGTCGCGGTCCCGGCGCCCGCGGTATGCCCTCGTTGTCCTCTCCGGGAGCGAGATCACGGAGGAGACGGAGGTGACAGCGTTCCGGCTCTTCCGCAGGCTTGCAGGCGAGAAGCCCGACATCCTCGCGGTCGACAGCCTGCAGGAGGTGGCGACCGACACCCACGACCTTTTTGCGTTCCTCCAGATGCTCCCCCCGTCCGTCCGCCTCGTCCAGGTGACGGGGGGGGAGAAGAGGGAGACGCTCGGGAAGGTCGCAAGCCGGTACAACATCAGTTTCAACCGGTTCGATCCCTTCGACGAGGCCCGGACGATTGCACGGGTTGCGTCGCTTGGAGCCGGGGCCGAGGTCATTGCGTTCGAGAACGAGAGCGAGATCGTGGTCAGCAGGCACCGCTCGCCGGGGAAGGGGGGCTGGAGCCAGAACCGGTACTGCAGGAAGATCCACGGGGCAGTCCTCCAGAAAGCCCGCGAGGTGGAGATGGCCCTCCTCTCCGCCGGGGTGAAGTACGAAAAAAGGGAGACCCGTGCATTCGGTGGGTGCAGCAGGGTCTCTTTCCTCGTCCGGGCGCCGCGTGACGAGATCCCGGTCGCTGCACACCGGAGTGCGGATGTCCAGGTGAAGATCCACGGCAAGCGGCTCGACCGGATCCGGTTCCGCCCGCTGCTTGGGAAACCTCCCTACCTGATCGTCGGGATAGACCCGGGCACAACGACGGCTGTTGCAGCACTCGACCTCGAGGGGAATCTCCTCCTCCTCGAGAGTTCCCGCCAGATATCCATGTCAGGCGTGATCGAGTCGCTCTACCGTGTCGGAAAACCCCTCATCGTTGCGTCCGACGTTCACGAGATGCCCTACTCGGTGGAGAAGATCCGGCGGGCCTTCAGCGGGATCGCGTATACCCCCCGGCAGGACATGAGCACCGAGGCAAAACAGGCACTCACGCAGGAGTACAGCCCCCGCAACGACCACGAGCGGGATGCCCTTGCCGCCGCCCTCGATGCATTCCGGGCATACCGGAACAAGTTCGCGAACCTCGTCAGGAGGATTCCGCCGGGATTCGACATCGACGAGGTGAAGGCAAAGATTGTCAGGGGCCAGTCCCTCGAGCAGGTCATCGGCTCGATGACGGAGAAGCGGCTCCCTGCCGCCGAGGAGGTACCGGAAGTCCGGATCGATGCAGTCCGGGACGAGAGGATACGCGTGCTCGACGGGACGGTCAAGAGGCTCCGGGCACTCGTTGCGGAATTGCAGGAAGAGGTCGGGAAGAAGGACGTCCAGATACGAAGGCTCGAGGCCCGCCTGAAGAAGGTACGGTCGCGCCAGGCACAGCGGATCCTCTCCGATGCCGAGGTCACGAAAAGGGATGTCATCATCGAGAACTTAAAAAAGAACCTCCGGAGCGAGGAGAGGGCAAACAAAAAGCTCCGGAAGAGGATCCAGAAGATGCGGGAGTTCGACGAGGCCCTCCTCTCGGGTGAGACGGTCCCCTTAAAGATCCTCCCGTCCCTCACCCGGGAAGGGGTCAGGTCCCTTGCGTCAGAGATGGGGATCCGGGAGGGCGATGTCCTTTACATCGGAAGGATAGAGGGGTACGGGAAGGTCGCCCTCCGCGAACTCGCCGAGGCCCGGATCGGGGCGCTCCTCGTCGAGGAGGGGCAAAACGATGCGGGGTTCCAGGAGATCGGGGATTTCCTCCGGGACTGCGGGATCCCCGTCCTCTCGACCCGCTCGGTGCGGGCCGTCGTGAAGGGAAAACTGGGGGCCGCCGACCCTGCCCAGTTCCGGTCAGCGATGCGGGAATGGAAAGAGTCGCAGGTCCGGTACGAGCGGGAGAAGAAGGGGCAGCTCGTCAGGAAGATCTTCGAGGAGTACAGGACGGAGCGCGGCAGGGAGATGAGGAAGGTTGGATGAACGGGAGCTGAAGAGGATAGTTGCCAGAATCGTCGGGGAGGAGGTTGTCCTGGATGACTGTGCGGTCCTCCCGCTCGGGGATTCATATCTCGTCGCGACCACCGACATGCTCCACGAGAGCACCGACTTTCCATCAGGGATGACAGACAGGGAGATCGGGTGGATGAGCGCGGCGGTCACGCTCTCGGACATCGCCGCGATGGGTGCATCTCCCACCCTCGTTCTCCTCGCAGTCGGCCTCGACTCTCCTTCCCGCCTCGAGGAGATCCTTGTCGGCGCACGGGACTGCTGCAGGAAACACGGTGCCACGCTTGGCGGGGGGGACCTCGATGCGCACAGGGAACTGACGATCGTCAGCTCCGGCATCGGGTTTTGCAGTCAGCCCGTCCGGAGGTCCGGTGCCCGGCCCGGCGATCTCGTCGGGATCGTCGGGGTGCCCGGGCGGGCACAGGCGGCCCTCTTTGGGTACTCGCAGTTCCGCAGTTTCCTCTGCATGCCGGAGCCCCGCGTCCGGGAGGGACTCGCCCTTGCTGCCGCCGGTGTCTCTTCCCTGATGGACATCAGCGACGGGCTCCTTGTCTCGCTCGACGAGATGCGGTCTGCAGGCGGACGGGGATTTGCCATCGAATCGGAGAGGCTCCCTCCCCTGCAGGGTGTCCCTGCCGCGATCGGGCGCCGGTTCGCACTCGAGGGGGGAGGGGACTTCGGGCTCCTCTTTACCGTGCACCCGGGCACCCCTCTCCCCGACCTGCCCGAGCTGTTCCTGATCGGGCATGTGCTCGAGGAGCCCCTCATCCTCGTTGACGGCCAGAAAATGGACGTCGCCGGGTACCAGCACCAGTGGGATGAAAAGCAAGGATGAAAAATCCGGTTAGCCGGGCACGTAAGATGGCCACATGATCCGGATAGCCTCGTATTTCCCGTATTGTGCATCGATGTTGTTTCTGTCCAGTTCGAGGGCACGGTCGAAGGACCTGATGGCCTCCTGGATGCGACCGAGTTTCACGAGGGCATACCCCCGGTTCGACCACGCCTGGGAAATGGCAGGTTCCTTTTCGAGGATCTCGTCGTAGAGGGCAAGGGCTTTCTCGTACTGGCCGGACCTGTAGTATGCGATACCGAGGTACACGAAGGATTCAGGGATATCCGGGTGGGCTTTTTTCAGGGATTCGAAGGTCCTGATCGCCCCCAGATAATCACCGGATGCAATCTGGATCCTGCCCCTTGTAACGAGTGCATCGGGGTTCGCGGGGTCTTTCTCGAGTATCCGGGAGAGTGCGAGCTGGGCCTCGCCCGGCCGGTTCAGCATGACGAGTGCGGTCGCTTTCCGGAGGAGGAGCGTTGAGTTCCAGGGATCGCCTTTCAGCTGCCGGTCTGTTATCCAGACCGCCTCCTCGCCTCTCCCGAGCTGCATGAGAGATGAGACCCTGTACTGCCATGCAGTGACACTCCCGGGTTCAAGATCGAGAACGCGGTCGAATGCTGCCAGCGCCTCATTGTAGTTCCTAGCCCTGTAGAGTGCAATTCCCTTGTTCAGCCAGATGTCGCTTGCATTCTGGTTGAGGCGCAGGGCACGGTCAAAGTCCCGGGCGGCGTTTTGGAATTCGCCCCGTTCGAGAAGTACCATCCCACCCGTTGACCATGCGATTGCATCCGAGGGATTGAGACTGGCGGCCCTGTCGGCATCGGAAAGGGCCTCGCTGTACTGCCCGAGGCGGTAGTGGGCGAGGGCCCGGAACGACCAAGCGGAGGACATGTTCGGTTCGAGGGCGATGGCACGGTCGAAGTCGGAGAGTGCCTGATCTGCCCTGCCGAGATTGAGGAGTGCATACCCCCTGCTGGTGAGGGAGGCGACGTTCCCGGGGTCCATATCCAGTGCCCGCGAGTATGATGCGATGGAGTCCTCGAACATCCCGAGGGAGTTGTAGGAATACCCCCTGTTGTTCCATGCAACAGCGTTTGCAGGGTCAAGGTCAATGGCCTTCCGAGAAGCTTCGAGGGACTCGTTGAACCGTCCGAGGTTGTTGAGGAGAAAGCTCTTCTGGACCCAGGGGGTTGCATTACAGGTATCCAGTTCCAGTATCCTGTCCACAGTTACCAGTGCATCCTGCATGTTCCCCATTGCAGTGAGTGCAGAAACCTTCCGGGAAAGGATATCCTGATTGTCCGGGTCGAGCGCGAGCGCGAGGTCATACGACGAGATGGCATCACCCTTCCGCCCGAGACGGGAGAAGAGGTCTCCCCGTGCCACCAGCGCTTCTTTATATGAAGGATCCAGCGCTATAGCCTGATTATAGGCCTGGAGTGCCTCGCTGTACTTCTGGAGGACGACAAGTGTATCTCCAAGATTCTTTGCTGCAGGAGCATACGATCCGTTCGTCCGGAGGGCTGCAAGGAAGAACTGGCGGGATTCCGGGAATTTCCCGAGGCGGGAGTAGGCGATACCGATGCCGTTCCATGCGGAGGTTGTATTGATGTCGCGGGAGATTGCCTGGTCATATGCGTGGGCTGCGTCAAGGTTCCTCTCCATTGAGAGAAGGAGATCGCCAAGGGCCACCCACCGGTCTGCCGGGGCAGGGTCCAGCGCAAGCGACTGGTTCAGTGAACCGAGAGCCTCTTCGTTCCTCCCCATCAGGTGCAGGACCCGTCCCCTGCCCTCCCATGCGTCACTGTTACCAGCGTTGATCGCGATTGCCCGGTCATACAGGACAAGTGACTGGTTGAAATCCCCCAGATCTGCGAGGCGGGCTGCCTCCTGCACAAGATCTGCGTCCTGGTGCGAGACGCACCCGGAGAAAAGGGGGACACAGAGAACAAGGGCAGCAAGGATCCAGGGAAAGGAACGCATCCATACACTATCGGCCGGTAACCATTTAAGGAATACGGAAACGGTTGGTTCAGGCCATTACCCGTGAGGTTACGGGAGAAATACCCCCGAAAAAAGAATGGTCAGTAAAGAGGAGAGGAAAGGAGGATCCATTCCTCCACGCAGGTTATCAGTATCTCCGGGTTCCTGACCCGTAACTCATCGTCTTTTCGAATGACTGGATGGCGCCAGAAGCGGTGGTCTTCTCGGAGGCGACGATGTCGAGTGATTTCTGGGCGGCGATATTATCATTGTCAATGAGATCAGTGCCAAGGCCACCCTGCAGGTGCATCCGGTAGTAGGCAGATGCTGTCCCCTGCCCGGCAAGGCTGATACTGTAGTCCATGGCAACCGGGACATCAGCGCCTGCTGCGATGTGCCGCTCGCTGGCAACTGACGTCAGGGAGACTGCAGTCCCGGAGAAGGAACTCCCCATCTCGACGATATTGCAGTAGGGAGGAATCACGGAGCTTCCGGACGATGCCAACGGACAGGTAAACCTGTCAGACGCAAGAGACCCCATGCTGACAGTGTCAAGGGCAAGGCTCTCGCTCGTCACGACACTGCCGTAGGCATCAGAAAAGCTTTCGAAGTCGAGCTGTCTTGTCGATTTGAAATTGTTCTGGTTGACGACCTGGTTGCCTGTGTCGAGGTCAGCGACCCTGTTGTACTCCACGTATCCGTTATTTGCATAGGTGGATTCGGAATACGACATCGTTGCCTGGCGTTCATAGAGATCCAGAGATGTGCTGTCGTCGAGGGCACCGGTCGACTGCTGCCAGACGATGGATGCTTCGTTCGTGAATGTTCCATACACAACGACGGAAGTTTCCGTTCGGATTGAGTGCGTCTGGTAGGTTGCGTTCACCGGGTCATCCGCACATGCATATCCCAGCAGGAAAAAAGCCAGGAGCAGAACGAATATGCCTGTCCTCTTTATCGATAAACACATGGTATCCCCTGTGGTTTCCGGATTGTAATGAATAGTTTATATTTCACGGATTATAACTTCTTTCTTTTGCAACTGGACTGGAAAAAAAGGTTCTTAAAAGGAACCCGCCGAGCTCCAGTGATACTCGGCGAAGTATTTCATGATGGTTCCCGATGCAGTTGTCTGCTGGGAGAAGGAGATGGATGAGGATACACCCTTCATCGTGCCACGCATGAACGACGTGGCAGTCCCGATCCCTGCGATATCTGCACTGTATGCCGTTGTTTGCGGTCGGAAAAGGCTTGAACCCACATACTGGTCTCCCGTTATGGTGGTCATGGAGAGTGCCTTCCCGGAAAAGGAACTGCCCATCTCCATGACGTTACAAAAATCTGGAATTGAACCTGCCGTGGCAGTTCCCATAATAAGCAGGAGTAATGCAAGTGATACTGGCGCGATAATCCTCATCTTTCCACCTCTGTATTCCTCTTTGATACTGATTGCTTATTAATACATGCGTAACACGGGATTTAAATTTTTTCCACCTTTTGGTTCAGGGAAGGAACATGGAAGATAGTTATTTATTGTTCACCTCTTTTTTCTGTTTTTGTTCCGCTGGGAGAGCCGTGAACCGGCACGATGAGATCAAGCCAGATTCCTCGATTGCAAGAAACCTCCTCATTGTTTCCGGGATTAACTGCCTTTTGGATGGATTCTGTCCAGAAAAAAAAGGATGGAAAAGATTGGTTTGTATACTGTTTACCCCTGTGATTGCACGTCAGGTATAGCAAAGATCTCTTTGAATTGTTCTCATCCGGAAGGCTTTGGTGTGGGAATGGCGAAGATATCGTCGTAAGACTTTGCGCCATAGGGTTTGGGAGTGGGAATGGCGAAGATATCGTCGTAAGACTTTGCGCCATAGGGTTTGGGAGTGG